>CANJVX010000011.1 GCA_947478405.1 Beijerinckiaceae bacterium
AGACGCCCACGGACAAAATAATCCAGCGCAATTTCGGCGATATAGACGAGCATGAGGCTCGTCAGAATCTCAGATGCACCAAGCTTAACACGCAGAAATGCGGGAACCAGAGCATAGAGCATGCCAGCAAGCGCGCCAGACACCAGCATGGCTGGAAGAATCCAATAACCGCCGACCGCATGCTCAGCGCCATGTGTCACAACAGCAATCGCACCACCGATCAGGCCACCAACAACCAATTGTCCCTCGGCACCAATGTTCCAAAGATTTGCACGGTAACAAAAAGACAGACCGGATGCGATGAGGATGAGCGGTGCTGCTTTCACAGCCAGTTCCTGCAATGACCATGCATCTGCGATGGGTTCGACAAAATAGACAAAAAATGCCTGTATCGGAGACTTGCCAATCACCGACAGCAAAAGCCCGCCAATCATCACAGCCAAAACAAGCGCCAGCAGGGGCGAGAGAAACTCCATAAGGGGTGAGGGTTCCAAACGCCGTTCCAGCTCAATGCGCATGGACAAATCCCTCATCCGCACGCGCCCGCGCTCCACCCATTAGAAGACCGACATTCTCGCGCGTCACATCGCGCGTATTGCCGAGCATAGTTACCTCGCCCTGATGAATGATTGCAATGCGATCTGCGATTTCAAACAATTCATCCAGATCCTGAGAAATGACAAGAACCGCAGATCCCAGCCGCGCCAAATCAATCAGACGCCGCCGGATATCGGCGGCAGCGGACGCGTCAACTCCCCACGTGGGTTGATTCAGCACCAATACGCAAGGTGTCCGCGACACTTCACGCCCCACCAAAAACTTTTGCAAATTACCGCCCGATAACGTACGCGCCGACGGATCGTGACCCGACATACGCACGCCAAAAACAGTGATTATTTGGCGGGCTAGCTCTTTTGCTGCGGGTAAATCAATTGACAGGCCCCGCATGACCTCACCCGTCGCATGACGTGACAAAATGACATTCTCGGACAGGGTAAAATCGAGCGCCGCCGCATGACCATTACGCTCTTCGGGCACAAAGGCCGCGCCATATTGGCGGCGCAGATTGATGCCCTCACGTCCCACGGAAATGCCATCGATATGAAGAACGCCGGCACGCCGCGCCAGACGCTCGCCTGACAATGCGGCAAAGAGTTCATCCTGGCCATTTCCGGCAATGCCCGCGATTCCGAAAACCTCGCCGCCGCGCACTGCAAACGAGATTGCTTTCAGCGAGACGGCATGCAGATCCTCCGCCTCTAGCGACAAAGCATCAACGGCCAGTCGAACGGGGCCTAGAATGTCATGCGGCTTGGATCGAACATCCACCAGATGCGTGCCCACCATCATCACCGCTAGAGACCGCACGCTTTCCGCGCGCGGATCACAGGTTGCAACAACCTTTCCGGCTCGCAAGATGGTGGCTCGTTCGCATAGACGACGCACCTCTTCGAGCTTATGGGAAATATAGACAACAGCGCGCCCTTCCGCTCGCAATATCTCTAGGGTCTTGAACAGGCTCTCAGCTTCCTGCGGCGTCAGAACAGACGTTGGCTCATCGAGAATGATGAGTTTGGGCTCCTGCAAAAGACAACGTGCTATTTCGATGCGTTGACGCTCGCCCGCGGACAAGCTCCAGACAGGACGATCTGGTTCAAGCTTCAGCCCGTAACGCGCGGTGAGATCGGCCATGCGCGTGGCGACAACCTCTATTTTCTCAGAGGGCGGGAGGACCAGCGCAATATTTTCAGCGACCGTCAGATTGTCGAACAGAGAAAAATGCTGAAACACCATGCCAATGCCCAAAGCGCGCGCGGCTTCAGGGCTCGCCAAGCGAATATGTTCGCCCTGAAAAAAAATCTCACCGGCGCCGGGCTCCAGGAGGCCGTAGAGAATTTTCATGAGTGTCGATTTACCCGCACCATTTTCACCCAAAAGCGCATGGATTTCTCCGGCCCGAATATCGAGATCAATATGGTCATTAGCTAAGTAGGCACCAAACCGCTTCACGATACCGCGTATCGAGAAGAGCGGTGCATCGGATTTTAGTAAAGACATTCCCGAAAGGCTCAAGGCAGTAGCACGGACGCGCCCGTGGTGTTGCGACCACCTAAATCTTCATGCGCCTTGGCCGCATCCGCGAGCTGATAGCGCGCGTGAATAGGAATGGTCACATCACCACGCGAAATCGCGCGCATAAGATCCTTAGCCATAGCTACATAATCTTCGCGCTTTGCAATGTATGAAAACAGCGTCGGACGTGTGGCAAAAAGCGAGCCCTTTTGCGCCAAAACGCCAATGTTAAATGCATCCAATTGCCCGGAGGCCGATCCATAGGACACAAACATGCCGAGCGGGCGCAGACAATCAAGCGAGCCCGGAAACGTGGCTTTGCCCACGCCATCATAAACAACGTCGCAGAGCTTGCCCTTGGTGATCTCTTTCACACGCGCGACGAAATCTTCGTCATTGTAGAGGATCACATGTTTCGCACCGGCTTTTTTGGCGAGCTTTGCCTTTTCAGCCGAACCAACCGTACCAATCACGGTTGCCCCCAGCGCCTTGCCCCATTGGCACAGGATAAGCCCAACACCGCCCGCCGCCGCGTGCACCAGAATAGTGTCGCCTAGCTTCACCTTAAACGTCCGGCGAAGCAAATATTGCGCGGTGAGACCCTTCAGCATCATCGCCGCGCCCATTTCGTAGGAAATACTCTTGGGCAATTTGATCAGAGATTTAGCTGGCACAATGCGCGCTTCGGCATAAGACCCCAGCGTCGAAACATAAGCGACGCGATCACCTGGCTTGAAGTCTGGGACCCCACGTCCAATTGCCACAACTTCGCCCGCACCTTCATTGCCAGGCGTGAATGGCAGCGGCGCTGGATAGGCGCCTTGGCGGAAATAAATGTCGATGAAATTAAGCCCGATGGCATGATTGCGCACCAGCACCTCACCTTTGGCGGGTTTGGGCAGATCAATATCTTCCAGAACCATGACCTCAGGTCCGCCGGTCTGATGAATCCGAATGGCCTTGGTCATGAAAAGCTCCTGATTTAGCGCGCGGGGTCGCCCATCATGCGGTCCCGCCCACAATGGCGCAACAGGTGGTATCATCATGGCTGTGAATGCACTTAGATAGAGCGGTCATGAGTCGTTACCCCGAAAATCAGGCCCGATGAATTCCAGCCCCAGTGTCACAGAAGCATATACGCCCAAGCTCGTGTCCATGTTGCGCGAGGGCTATGGCCGAACAGAACTCAGGGCCGATGTTCTGGCCGGTCTGACTGTGGCAATCGTGGCTTTGCCCCTCTCCATGGCCATCGCCATTGGTTCGGGTGCCAAGCCTGAACATGGTCTTTACTCCGCTGTGGTCGGTGGCTCCGTCATCTCGGCACTAGGCGGCAGCCGCTTCCAGATTGGCGGCCCGGCAGGAGCCTTCATCGCTTTGGTGGCAGCCACAATCGGGCACTTTGGCTACGACGGCTTCCTGCTGGCGACCCTGATGGCAGGCGTCATCATGCTGGTTATTGGATATCTGCGTCTGGGTTCGCTCATACGCCACATTCCCCACCCTGTGCTGACGGGTTTCACAGCCGGAATTGCCGTCATCATATTTGCGGGCGAAATCCGGGACCTGTTTGGGCTGACCATCGCCCATGAACCCACGGAGCTGATTGAGCGTATCGGAGCCCTCTGGGATGTGCGCATGAGCGCAAATATGACCGCTATCGCCATGTCCGTATTCTGTCTGGCAATCATCGTGGGGCTCCGCCGACTGGCACCACGCTTTCCGGGCCTGTTGGCCGCTGTTGTGCTGGCAGGCGCTGGTGTCTGGTTCTTTCACCTTCCCCTTGAGACCATCGGCACAAAGTTTGGTGGCATACCCGGCTCCATTCCCTTTCCGAGCCTTCCCCAAGCCGATCTTGCCCGCATGATCGAAGTTTTGCCCTCCGCCGTTGCCATTGCGCTGCTAGGAGGCATGGAATCTCTTCTCTCCGCCGTAGTGGCAGATGGCATGTCGGGGCGCCAGCACCGCCCCAATTGCGAACTCGTCGCCCAAGGCTATGCCAATATTGCCTGTGCGTTGTTTGGTGCACTGTGCGCTACCGGCACGATTGCCCGCACCGCCACCAATATCCGCGCCCATGCCCATGGCCCGATTGCCGGCATACTCCATTCCCTCTTCCTACTGGGCTTCATGCTCTTGGCCGCCCCCTTGGCGAGCTATGTCCCATTGGCAGCACTTGCCGCGGTGCTCGGCCTTGTCGCCTGGAACATGATCGAGAAGGAGGCGATTACAGCGATCTTCCGGCATGACAAGGCGGCGGCAAGTGTCATCACTCTGACATTCCTCCTGGTTGTTTTCGTCGACCTTATCGTGGGGATAGGTGCGGGTGCGGTGCTTGGTCTCATCCTGCAAAGAACGGGGCATCTAAAGGCGCATTGATCTCGCCAAAGGCGCGCCGGAGCCCTAAATAGCCAGCATGAGCGAAACAGCACATAGCGACATCATCATCGTGGGCGCGGGCGCAGCAGGTCTTACAGCGGCCCTCGGGCTGGCGCAGGCGGGCTGGCCCGTCATATTGATCGGCCATGCCGACACGCGTGCCACAGCACGCACTGTTGCCTTGTTCGATGGCTCGCTAAAGCTGCTGCAAAACCTGGGCGTCTTGGATCGCCTGCGCACGGATTTCGCAGCACTGGAAACCATGCGGATTGTCGATGATACGGGTTCGCTGTTTCGTACACCGCCCGTTGATTTTCGCGCGTCTGAAATTGCCCTCGATGTTTTTGGTGAAAATATCGAGAACCGCAATCTTGTTGCCCATCTAAGCGAGGGCGTGCGCGCACAATCGCACATCCAATGGATCGAAGCCAAAGTTGTGGACGCACAAGCCAATGAGACAATCGCCCAAGTAACGCTCGAGGATGGCCGCATCCTGCGCGCAAAACTCCTCGTCTCGGCTGAAGGTCGCAGCTCGCTGCTGCGCAAGATCGCGGGCATTGCCACGCGCAACTGGGCCTATCCGCAAGTGGCGCTGACAGCGCTTCTACTGCACGACCGGCCGCATCGCGAAATCTCCACCGAATTCCACACGCGCCAAGGCCCGTTCACTCTGGTACCTCTCCCCGGCAATGCCGCGGGCCCCCACCGTTCCAGTCTTGTGTGGATGATGGACCCCGCAGAAGCGCGCCGACGTGAACGTCTCGATAATGATAAACTCGCGCTAGAGATGACACACCAGAGCCATCACATGCTCGGCAAATTGCGCCTCGAAGGCCCGCGCGGATCTTTTGCAATGAGCGGCTTGATTGCGCAAACATTCGGACAAAACCGTATCGCACTCGTGGGCGATGCCGCCCATGGCTTCCCGCCAATTGGCGCACAAGGTCTGAATCTGGGCATGCGCGACATTGCGCATCTGGTTGATGCACTAACGCTGGGCGAGGATCCAGGCAGCAGCATGACACTTGCGCGCTACGACAATGCGCGGCGCACAGATGTGCACTCGCGCGTGGCGGGCGTTGACATGCTGAACCGCTCGCTTCTGTCTGGCCTTCTGCCAGTTGATTTTATGCGCGGTGTAGGCCTGCTTGCACTCTCCAGCATCCGGCCCCTGAAACGCCTGGTGATGCGCGAAGGTGTGATGCCCCGAGGGCCTGTGCCACGCCTTATGCAGGCTCAGAATAATTTGTAAGGCGCACCACCGACGGCGATCAGATAGAGCAATCCCGTCACGCTCTCGAAGCACGCTATCGTTCCAATCAAGATACTGGCCGACGCGCGCTCGACATAGACCTTGTATTGGCTCGCCATCACGCGAGGCTCGGGATGACAATCCCAAGCCCGATCAAGCCCAAAAGGGCCGCCAAAGGGGCCACCAGAGGCGCCAGCGCGCGCATTTCCTGAAACACTCCCGTGAGAGAGCCGGAATTAGGTGGGGTCATTGTGGGTGTCAATGCGTTTCCCCTGTGCATAGACATTCCCCAAGCCTGAATGGACTGCCCGCCCGTGCTAAGCCCGTGAACCATGAAAACGCATATCGACGTCGGCCAGACCGGCGCGCAAAGCCCGGCGCTGATCGATCTGGAAGAACTTTTGGCAACCCGCCTGCTGGTGCAGGGCAATTCCGGGTCCGGAAAGTCACATCTGCTACGCCGCCTCCTCGAACAGAGTGCCGGCCTCGTCCAGCAGGTTGTTATCGACCCTGAAGGTGATTTCATAACGCTGGCTGAGCGCTTCGACCACGTGGTCGTCGATGCCGCGCAATCCAATGATGCCGAGCTCACTGCCATTGCGACTCGTGTTCGCCAGCATCGTGTCTCTGTCGTCCTCAATCTGGAAGGCGTCGAGGTCGATGCGCAATTGAAATGTGCCGCACTTTTCTTGAACGGCTTGTTCGATGTTGACCGCGATTATTGGTATCCGATGCTGGTGGTGGTGGACGAAGCGCAGCTTTTTGCCCCCGCAACCTCTGCCGATGCATCAGATGAAGCGCGTCGCTTGTCGCTTGCCGCCATGACCAATCTTATGTGCCGCGGTCGCAAGCGCGGGCTGGCCGGTGTGATCGCAACTCAGCGCCTCGCCAAGCTTGCGAAAAATGTCGCCGCCGAAGCCTCCAATTTTCTCATGGGCCGCACATTTCTTGATATCGACATGGCACGTGCCGCCGATTTGCTAGGCATGGAAAAGCGTCAAGCTGAAATATTCCGCGATTTACAGCGCGGATCCTTTGTCGGACTTGGCCCTGCCATTGCGCGCCGCCCGTTGACCATTCAGGTAGGTGATGTGCAAACCGCTGATCGTGGCAGCGCGCCCAAACTTCTCCCTCTGCCCGGTGCGGCAACAGATGCTCCCGCCCACGATCTGATTTTTTCCGCTGATACGCCCGCGCCCAAACCCACTCGCAAGCGGAAGGCCGAAGCAGGCGCCAATGAAACAGCCCGCGTGATGGCGCGGATTGAAACCGCACCCAGACCCGCCTTTGTCGCAGCCCCCGCGCCCGATCTAACTGACAGCCAGCGCCAACAAGCGATGGACGAGATCATTCTGGCAATGGCTCAGGATGAGCAAAGCGCTTTCCGTCCGGCAGGCGATCTACATCGTGACTTTCTGACGCGCTGTCGCATCAAACGCCTGGGCAATAACGTCCCCGATCAGCGCAGCTTTCAAAAGCGACTGCATGTAACGCGCGCGCAAATGAGCGCCCCCGAAAAAGTCGATCCCAAACTCTGGACCAAGGCCATCAATCTATCAGACAGACTTCCGGACGATATGCGCGCGCCCTTCCTGCTCATTGCCCGCGCAGCTGTGGCTGAGCGTCCCGCGCCCGAAGATGCCGAAATCGCGCAGTTTTTCGGGAGCCACTCGCCGAGTCGCGCGCGGCGTCTGCTTTCCAATATGGAAGAGATTGGATTGATCGTTCTGCGCACCGATTTTCAGGGCGCGCGCATCATCGCTTTGCCTGAGCTTGATATCGAGACACGCGCCGTGCATCCGAAATTGCGCAAGAATAAAAATGGTGCCGTCTGATTTAGCGACGCGTCACATAATCAGTGAGCATATTGGCCGCTGACTGGCGCTCGGAATCACTCGCCACTTTCAAAGCCTTGTCATGCAGCTCGGCAACCCATGCATTTTTGGGATCATCGCCCGCATTTTCGATCGCCAATGTCAAAAACATGAGCCCCTTGGCGCGCTGCCGCTGCACACCTTGTCCGGTGAACAAAAGATTGCCAAGCAAGGCCTGACTTTCCAAATGGTTTTTGTCGGCTGCCAGTACGAGCCAGCCAGCGGCCTGACGCGGGTCTTTCTTGATGCCCACGCCATCAAGATAGATGCGCGCCAGATTATATTGCGCATTCGGGTCACCAAAAGTGGACGCTGCGAATTGGAACAATTCATGCGCGCGGAATACATCCGGCTTCATCTTGATCTGCGGCAAACCATTCAGCGCATAAATACCGACCGCAACATAGGCGCTTGCGACAATACCCATCTCGCGGCGAGAAAGTGTATCTTCGTCGTAATTGCTGACGATCTGCAGAAAATAATCATAGGCTTTGGCGTCATCATGGGGAACGCCTTCGCCAGAGGCATACATGCGAGCCAGCTTCCATTGTGCCAAAGACTGGCCACCGGCCGCCGCATATTTCAACGCTTCGATCGAAAAGGCGGAATCGCCTGCCCGCAAACCAACAATGGCCTCGTTCAACGCATGAAGGGGAGTTTGGAAGAGCGGCATCGGCGGCTTCACGCCAGCCGGACTCTCTGACCCATCCAGCGCCATGGCCGGACTGGCAAGCCCTAAGCAAAGGGCGAAGAGAACAAATTTCTCAAACACGCGCATGGACCGCAATCTCGTTCGCTTCACACAAGGTCAGCGGGCCATAGTCTTGACAGCTTGTGCACAACCTTGGAAGGGGCGACGCCGCGCAAAAGCTCAAGCCAAAGCACTGCAATGAAAAGAGAGTTAACGGGTTAACAGGGCAAATAGGCCGGCCAGCCAGGCAATTCTTCACTGTCGATCGACGTCCCACGTCCCGCCCCCGCCCGCGCCCCCGGCCACATCAGTGCGACCGTTCACAGCCGAGATAGCGCGGGGTTTATGGCTGAATCGCGGCACAGAACCCAGACCGGAGAACCCGCGAAACGATCCCTGGAAACTGTTGCCCAACTGCAACGCTTGGGCATCAGGAGAGGCGGTCGAGAGCTGCCTTCATTTTTTCGATCCGAGACACCGCATCGCCACGGCGCTCCCGATTTTCCTCCACGACCTCATCGGGCGCGCGAGCCACAAAATCCGCATTGCCGAGTTTGGCGTCGATCTTCTTCACCTCGCCCTCGAACTTGCCGATTTCCTTCTGGAGGCGGGTCTTTTCGGCAGAAATGTCGATGATCCCATCGAGCGGAAGAGCCACCAGCGCCCCGCGCACGATCATCTGGGCCGAATTGGCAGGGGGCACCTCGGCAAAGGAGAGCTCCGACACGCGCGCCAGACGCTTCAGCGTATCAAGCGCCCGCCCAGCCCGTGCCTGGACATCCGTCGATACACCGACCAGAACCAGCGGCATCTGGGCGCCTGCTGGCACATTCATCTCGGACCGCACCGAGCGGATTTCAGAGATCAGATCAACCATCCAGCCAATCTCGGCTTCCGCGCCCTCATGCTCGAGGCCATGCAGCACCGGCCATACAGCCAAAGCGAGAATGGAGTTGCGCGCGGGGCCTTCAGCACCCTTGATGGCCCAAAGCTCTTCAGTGAGGAAGGGCATGAACGGATGCAGGAGCTTGATGATCAGATCGAGCACATGGGCCGTGGTCGCGCGCGTCTCATCCTTGGCCGGACCATCTTCGCCCTGCAAAATCGGCTTGGTCAGCTCGACATACCAATCGCAGAAAATATTCCAGACGAAACGATAAGCGCCATTGGCTGCATCATTAAAGCGATAGGCTTCAATGGCCCCACTCACCTCCGCCACCGCCTTTTGAGCTTCGCCCAAAATCCAGCGGTTCACATCAATCGTCAATTTTTCGGGCGCAAAATCAACCGTGCGCGCGCAGCCATTCATTTCGGCAAAGCGCGAGGCATTCCAGAGCTTGGTTGCAAAATTGCGATAACCTTCAACGCGCGACGTCGCGAGTTTGATATCGCGTCCCTGTGCGGCCATGGCCGACAGAGTGAAGCGCAAAGCATCCGCGCCATAAGTGTCAATGAGATCGAGCGGGTCGATCACATTGCCCTTGGACTTGGACATTTTCGCGCCCTTCTCGTCACGCACGAGCGCATGAATATAGACATGCTTGAACGGGATCTCGTCCATGAAATGGATGCCCATCATCATCATGCGGGCAACCCAGAAGAAGATGATGTCAAAGCCCGTGACGAGAACGCTTGTGGGATAATAGCGCTTCACTTCCGGCGCATCATCGGGCCAACCCAGTGTCGAGAACGGCCAGAGTGCTGACGAGAACCATGTGTCGAGCACATCTTCATCACGCTTCAATTCAACCTGATGGCCGAAATGTTTTTCCGCCTTCGCATGCGCTTCAACTTCCGTCAGCGCGACGAAAACTTCGCCTTCTGGCGCATACCAAGCCGGAATCTGATGGCCCCACCAAAGCTGGCGCGAAATGCACCAAGGCTGAATATTCTCGAGCCATTCAAAATACGTCTTTTCCCAATTTTTGGGGATGAAACTTGTTTTGCCTTCACGCACGGCTTTCAGCGCGGGCTGAGCAAGGGTGTGAGCATCCACATACCATTGGTCTGTGAGCCACGGCTCAATCACCACGCCAGAGCGGTCGCCGTGGGGCACTTGATTGAGATGGGGTTCAATCAGCGGACACAGGCCACGCTCTTCCATCATCGCAATAATGGCCTTGCGCGCAGGCGCGCGATCCACGCCATGAAGAGCCATGACAATGGCAAGATCGTCCGAGCTTTTCACGCCAGCCAAAAACGCTTCATTGTTCTCGAGAAGCAAACGGCCTTCGGCATCCAGAATATTGATCATCGGCAGCGCGTGACGTTTGCCAACTTCAAAATCGTTGAAGTCGTGGGCAGGTGTAATCTTCACCGCGCCCGTGCCCTTTTCAGGATCGGCATAAGTGTCGCCCACGATCGGAATGAGACGACCGACAAGGGGCAGCAAGACCTTCTTGCCGATCAGATACCCCAGCTTTTCATTTTCCGGATGCACGGCCACCGCCGTATCGCCCAGCATTGTTTCAGGCCGCGTTGTGGCAACCGTGATGAAGGTCGAGGCATCTTCCGGATCGTAGGTTTTTCCTTCGAGCGGATAATTGAAATGCCAGAGATGCCCTTTGGTCTCGACCTGCTGCACTTCGAGATCGGAAATGGCGGTGAGCAATTTCGGGTCCCAATTCACAAGGCGCTTGTCCTTGTAGATGAGACCTTGCGCGTGCAAATCAACGAAGACTTTCAGCACCGCGCGCGACAGACCTTCATCCATCGTGAAACGTTCACGCGACCAATCGCACGACGCGCCCAGACGCTTCAGCTGATTGACAATCGTGCCGCCAGATTCCGCCTTCCACGCCCAAACCTTTTCGAGAAACTTTTCGCGGCCCATATCACGCCGGCCGGGCTCCTGGCGTTCAGCAAGCTGACGCTCAACCACCATCTGCGTCGCGATGCCCGCATGGTCTGTGCCTGGCTGCCACAACACATCCTTTCCACGCATGCGCTCGAAGCGGCACAAAATGTCCTGCAGCGTATTGTTGAGCGCGTGCCCCATATGCAGCGAGCCCGTAACATTGGGCGGCGGGATGACGATCGAAAAGGTATCAGCTCGTGCCCGATCCGCGCGTCCCGCACGAAAGGCCTGCGCCTGCTCCCAAACAGACGAAATGCGCGCCTCAACGCTGGCGGGATCGAAAGTCTTTTCCATCATGGGATTATCGTGCTCATGCAAATGACGGCGCGCAGCTGCGCGACTCTGGGGGTCAGCTTAAAAACCCGAGCGGGATTAGACTGTCAATGAAAGTGATCAGCCTCAGCGCGGTCCGCGCGCCACGCGCTCGATCTCGGCACGCACCAAACGCTCGACAATGGTGGGCAGATTGTCATCAAGCCATTCCTTGAGCATCGGCCGCAGCAGATCGCGCGCCATGGCATCAAGGGCCTCAGGGTCGGGAATAGCAACCTGCGCCGTGGACAGAGCCTGAAAAGAAGCAGCAACGGCAGAGCCGCTTTCAACGGAAAGCAACGGCCGGTCTAATTCCTCAACCTCAACCCTCGGCGCCACCTCAGTCAACGGCACCGGTTCGGCCTCGACCAGACGCGGAGGGCCAGACGCAGTACGAAGCGGCTCTGGTTGACGGGCAATAGGGGGATAGGCTGGCTCAGGGCGCGGCACGCGCGGGGCAAAAGGCGGCGGCGAAAGGCTAAACTCCCCGCTTGGGCGCACCGGAGGCAGGGGGCGGGGCTCAAATGCCGGCTCACGGACCGGGGCGCGAGCTGTCAATGGCAAGACCTGATCGTCTGCAATAATCCGGCGGATGGAGGCAAGGATCTCCTCCATCGAGGGCTCATGGGCCCGCTGTTGGGCAGCTTTCGATTCCGGAATGGCGGACGGCATAGCGGTCATGGCCTATGGTGCTCTTGTTAAACGCTCACGGAAACACATGCGGGCCAGCAAACATCTGCCGTGCGCAGACGCACATTGAACGCAGCGCACCTGCAGAGCAAGGCACAGAGCAAAGGCTAAAGAAAAGCTGTTGTGGACAGGCGTAAAAAGCGCCCGCAAGAGGCCCTATCAGCGACCGTCGGGTGTACCCGTCCCGATCCACTTGCCCCTGACCTGAGCATAATGGACGCTCGGATCATAAACGTCGACCTCAAGGCCAAGCATGGAGGCCGAAAGACGACCGGTAGACGCCGTCAGCGAATAGGAACCCACCACGCGTTCGCGCTGAGCTGTGACAAGAAGCACGCGAGCGTTCAGGAGAGCCTGCTGGGCATTGAGCACGTCAAGCGTCGTGCGCTGACCAACCTTGGCTTCTTCGCGAACACCATTCAGCGCGATTTCCGCCGCACGCACCTGCGCCTGTGACGCCTGAATCACGGCAGACGAATTCGACCACACACCCCAAGCAGAAACAACCTGCCCGCGAATGGTTTCGCGCTGCAAATCAGCCTGCAATTGCGACTGCTGGAATAATTCCTTCGCCTGACGCACGTTGGAATATACAGCGCCGCCTTCGTAAATCGGCACTGAGAGAAGGGCGACAACCGATGCGGAATTGGTTTTCACATCCGGCGTTGTCACCACATCATTACGGCGCGAAAAAGTCCCGGTGAGCCCAATTGTTGGGTAAAGCTGGCCTTCGACAACTCGAACATAGATCCTCGCCGCTTCAGCGGTGAAGCGCGCCGCCTGCAAACCTGGATGTTCCATCTCGGACATGCCAATAGCCGCTTGCAACGACGGAGGGATCAGCTTGTCGAGCGGACGGGCCGGCTGCAAATTTTTTGGGTCGTCGCCAATATAGCTACGATAGTTCGCAATGCTGCTTTGCAAAGTCGACTGCGCTGTGAAGGCTTCTGCCTGAGCTTGCGCCAGCGAGGCTTCAGACTGCGCTACATCCGTGCGAGTCACTTCACCCACTTGGAAACGGTCACGCGCCTGCCGAAGCTGCTGCTCCAGCACTTCCACATTGTTGCGGCGCAAATTCAGAATGGCTGTATCGCGAAACACATTCATGTAGGCGATTACAGCGCTCGACAGCACATTTTGTTCCGTTAAACGCAACGTTTCACGCGCGGCAAAAATCTGCGTCTCAGCGCGATCCACACCATTCATGGTACGATTGCCGTTCCACAAATTCTGCGTCACAGACACACCATTACCACGCGGGTTAGTCGAATACTTCGTATCCCCAGGTGTTTTATAAGACGACCCCGCATGCTGGCCTAGCCAGCCGCGACCCACATCAACCGTAGCTGTAACGTTCGGGCGATAACCCGCCAAAGCATTGGGCATACTCTCATCGACCGCGCGCACACTCGCGCGCTGCTGGTTCAGATCGGGGTTGATGACATAGGCTCGCGCTAGCGCTTTGGAGATCGTCTCAGCGCCTGCAGGCGAACAGGCCACCGAAACGACAACAGCGGCCGAGAGCGCAACGTTTAGGAGCCGGGAGCGGAGACGCCCGGATTCCATACGGCTCAAAATCCTGCCCGGCATTTCTTTCCTCGAATCACGACCACTAATTCAAACATTGTTAACCTTACTGGTTACTGAAACAACAACGGAAACAACCCAGGGGTGACCAATCGTAACCAAGAGGGGAAACCTACCGCTAGCCAAAGTCGCAATTAATGAAACAAATCATAAGTGATGACGCAACAATGATACATATAGTAATGCCTAGAATAATCAGAAAATAAAAGACTGGTGACGCACGAAGGCATCAAGCACGGGGACTGACGCATCAAACAGAACCCGTTGGCTGGTTTCGCCAGCAATTTTCTCGAACCGTGTCACTTTTCCGGTTTGTCCGGCAATCTTCCGAACCGCAATCAACCGCCCTCCGGGCGAAAGCTTGCCCAAGAGTGGCTCAAAATTGTCTTCAACCGCCCCATTGATAAAAATGAGATCAAAATGTCCTGAGACAGTCGCCCCGTCCAGAGAACCCGTAACAGTCTTGGCATTGGAAATGCCAGCTGCCGACAGGTTCGACCCGGCGGCAGCCGATAACTCACCCAGCGACTCCAGCGCAATAACCTCGCGGGCGAGACCGGCCAGAAGCGCTGCCGAATAGCCGGCCCCGCCAGCAACATCCAGAACACGGTCCGACGCGCGCACAGCGGCGCCCTGCAACATGCGGGCGAGAACGAGCGGTGCCAGCATGATGCGCAGAGCGCCATTGGCGCGAACCTCAAGTGCGGCATCCGAATAGGCCAGCGGCCGCAGACTTGCAGGCAGAAAGACCTCGCGAGCCACGGCCTCAAAACGGCCAATCACATCCTGATCCGTCACATCGAATGTGCGGATCTGGCAATCCACCATCGTTTGGCGTTGAGTGGCGAAATCGGATTGGACAGCGACGTTCATGGGCGCTCCGGCTAAGGCTGCGAACCACGCGAAGAATTCGCGCTGATCGGACTCAGAATGGGACGAGCTTATAGGCGAGACCCCTGCCCGCTGTCCATGCGTTCCAAGCGGCTCTGACAAGAAGTCGAGAGGCGCATCACGCGCCTTTCAGCTTCTTGTTGCATTGGCTCCAATAGCCGCCGCCCTTTTCCTGCCAGCGCAATCCGCCATTGCCGCCTGTGGCCTTATTGGCCTGAAACTGCTCGCTGCAGGTCTTTTGCCGCGCCTGACCGGGCCGCAGATCGGCAAATTTTCCTGCCACCGCGGCGGGGAATACCAATGTAGCAATGTTTTTGACGCCAATGGCTGGTGGCTGGCTCACGGGTTTGGACGAGGGATTGGCAGACGGTTTCTCACCCGCGGCCGGCGCTGAAGCTGACAGCCCGGCGCGACATTCGGCAAGAAATTTGGGCCAGGTCGCGCCTTGGGTCGCACCCGAGGCTTTCGCTGCCTGCCACTTTTCCCCGCAGGTTTTCATAGCCCCATCCTGCGCTAACGCGCCCTGCGACAAAACAAAAACCAATGATCCACCAACCACAAGAGATTTAAACATGGAAATGCCTTTCAAAATTGAAGGCCACCATGAAAGCCCCTGCGCGCCGAAACGACAAGATCAACTTACGCAGCGTTAGCGTGACGAAATCTGCGGACGTCCATGCGCAGCCCCAATTGATACCCAGACATTGGGGTTCTGTTGTGATTGAATTTTCATGAAACGATAAGGTGTGCGCCACCACAGATGCAGATCATCACTCAAATTGTCGAGAATAAGGTCACCTCGATCCGTGCGCACCGTCAGAACAGCATGACCGTCCAAATTTCCATCCCGCACAACCGTGATCAGCAATGCGCCCTGCGGAAAGCCCTCGGCCAGCAGCCGCTTGCGCTTCTGTAATGCATAATCCTCACAGTCGCCCTGGCCGTCTTCTGCATAGTCCCAACGATCAATATCATGCCAATGATCATAATCTAACAAAGGCTTAATTGAAGCATTCACCTGCTTATTGACTCGATTAATGAGCGCAACATTCGCATCGCTCGCATGTATATCGCTGCGCGCGTCCCATGCCTTCTCGCAATCCTGCTTGTAGCGCGAACAAAAATCGGCCCAACCAGACGGCGTCAAGGTCGCTTGGCCCAGTTCAAGAAAAGGGCTGCGTAGTTGAGCTTGCGCCTGCGCCGGCGGCTCCACCGCGGCAAGACACAAGCAAGCAATCATCAAAAGAATGAAATATCTAAAGAAGCCCGAAAACATCCATCGCCCCCTGTCAGCATGGAGGCAATATGGCGGCGGGACTTTGAGAGGTGTTGAAACACTTGTAGCTAATTGCGCAATGCGCATTTACCGTGAATTCAACCGATTATTGTTAAATCAAAGCGGATGAACAATCTTAGGTTGTTTTTCTGCTTCTATTTAAAGAAGAAAAACGCATAAACTGACGTTGCGTCAAAGCCTGTTTCCCAGCGCGGCGTGATGCAAGAAGGTTAATGCGACGGCGCCGGTAACGTCCTCAGTCAAAAAAAAGGTGCGATGGTGAATCTCCCTTTAGCAACGTCTGACGAATTGCAAACCAGCGCAGCGGGACTTTCCCCGGAAGATGTGCTAGTCTTGCAAGATGCTTGGCGTCGCCTCGAGATCATGCCTTTTGGCGCCCGTCTCACCGCCGCCATTGGCCGCCGCATTGATGATGCCACGCTGATTCTGCCTGAGCGCCTCCGCGAAATTGCAAGGAAGGCCGCGACGCGCGCGCTGTCATCGGCCATGAAGGCCACGCTGAAAAGCTTAAGCCACGCGCCACGCCGTCCCTCCCCACGACTCCATCAAATGCTGGCAGTGACATCCGGGGCAGCCGGAGGCGCCTTCGGTTTCATGAGCCTGCCAGTAGAGTTGCCGATTTCAACAATGATCCTTTTGCGAGCGATTGCAGATATCGCGCGCGCCGAAGGCGAGGACCTCTCCCACCCCGATGCTGCTTTGGCCTGCATCGAGGTGTTTGCGCTAGGCTCACATTCAAAGGACGATGACTTCCTATCATCTTCCTACTTCGCCATGCGTGCCTTGCTGGCACGAAGTGTTTCAGATGCGGCGCAATATGTGGCGGCAAGCGCCACGGCGAGCCAAACAGCGCCCGTCATCCTGAATTTAATCAACCAGATCGCTGCGCGTTACGGCATAGCAGTCACAAAGAAAATTATGGCACAGGCTGTTCCGCTTTTGGGCGCCGCCGGAGGTGCGGCCATCAATTACGCCTTCATTCAACATTTCCAATCCTTGGCAAAGGGACATTTTGCCATCCGCCGGCTTGAACTCAAATATGGTGCTGCATTCATACAAAAACGCTACGAGGCATTGCAAGGATCTGCTTTATAATCGTAATCGACACATTTATTGTTGCGGTCCGGACGCAAACGTCGAGAAATGAAAGACTTTGCTTACCCTCTGGCTACAGCTCAGCTTGACGCCGATGGCTTAGCAATGGAAATAAAAGGCCATGCGCGCTGCATTTAAGCGCATGGGAGTTGTTTTTCTTGTCCCAAGACGCGGCCAAGTCTTTTACTGATCATTCCCTGAATGACGCGGTCGTACCACCCCCGCGCCACACGCGGTTTCTGATCCTTGTCATCTGCGCCATTTTTCTTCCCTTCGGCTTATTCGTCATCGGCGCCAGCAACGCTTGGATGGCCACGGATGAAGAAGCTATGGTGACGATGGAGCGCGTGTCCTCGCTCCTTCATGAACATGCTGTGCGCAGCTTTGAAACGCATGAAGCTATGATCATGGCGCTCGACCAGCGCTTGTCGGGGCTTGATCGTGCCGGAATTCGCACCCAAACCGACGATCTCGGCTCCTTTGTTGCGGCCCTGCGTCATTCTTCGCCCGCCGTTGCAGGGCTTGCGCTGGTTCACCCGCCGGGTCAGCTCGTTCTTTCAAGCCAGTCCATCTCGATCGATACAAAACGGCTGGTCGATCCTGGTGCGATCAAGAGCCTGCGCGATCAAAATCGCCGCATCGCTGTCAGCCGTGCCTCGGAGCCTGATGAACAAGGTGCCAGTCAATTCGTGCTCGCCCGCCGCCTGCTGCTGCGCGGCAATGAAGAAAGCCTGATTCTTTCCACCTTCGATACCAGCTTTTTTACAAGCTTCTACGATCCGCTCCGGCGCGATGCCGGCGACCTGATTGCATTGGTGCGTGATGATGGATCGGTGTTGGCGCGCACCCATCCCCCTGCAACCGAAACGGCTAAAGAGGCTGAAGAACCTGCAAGAATTCTGAAAAAAGCCAATCTGCAAAATTCAACCCTGCGAGAGAACGGCGCGCGATTGAAACCCTCGATGGCCTATGTCGTTCGCCAAGTCGGCGACTACCCGGTATATCTAGTTTTGCGCCGGCCACTGTCTGAACTCGTCACCTTGTGGATCTGGCGCGTTCTTCCCTATGCACTTTTGTGCTTCTCCAGCATTGCCTTCATGTGTTTGTTGATCTGGCGCACGGCAACGGCGACGCAGCGCGAACAGCGCGCCTATGCCAAGCTCGCGGTGGAAGCGACCGAACATGCCGCCGTCACCAAGGCCAATCTGCGCATGCGCCGCTTAATGGAGGCCAATGTCTTTGGTGTCATCACCTGCAGCGAAGACCGGATTGTAGAAGCCAATGATGCCTTTCTCGAATTGGTGGGCCTGACGCGCGGCCAGTTTCTCAAGACAGGCTTCAACTGGCTTGGCAAGGATGGTATTGAGCTGGTGCGGGACAGGCGCGTGACCGGAGTGCTGCGCAAACGTGGCACCTGTCCGCCGCTTGAGACAGAAATCCGTCTAGACGACAATAAAACCGTGCCCGTCCTGATCGGCGCTACGCTTTATGAAACCAATCCTTTTACGTGGACTTGCTTCGTCCTTGATCTCACTGAAAGACGCGAGCGCGAGGCGCAGCAGATTTTCGTCATGCGGGAACTGAACCACCGCACCAAAAACCTGCTCACCGTGATCCGGTCCATCGCCGGACAGCTCGCGCGCACCGGCAAAGATCTCGACGATTTCAAAGACCGTTTCAACAATCGCCTCGCCGCGCTGGCCTCTGCCCATGATGCGCTGGTGGAAAGCAATTGGGTCGGCGCCTCACTGGCCGATCTTGTCCATTCGCAATTCAGCCAGTTCCAGGATCTGTCTGGCGGGCAGATTGTCGCCACCGGACCGCCGATGAAATTGTCACCCCGCGCGGCGCAAGCCATTGGCATGGGCCTTTATGAACTCATGACCAATGCTGTGAAATACGGGGCCCTATCGTCGCCCGATGGGCGCATCCTCGTGACATGGGACGTCCCCGACGCCGGCGAGCCACGGCTCTTCCATATGGAATGGCGTGAGCATGGTGGCCCAACCGTCTCCGCGCCACGCCATCGCGGCTTTGGTCATATTGTCATCGCCGACATGACGGCGCGCTCACTCTTCGGCGACGTGGATTATCGATTTGAAAGCGACGGCGTCGTCTGGAAAATCATTGCCCCGCTTGAAAATGTACGCGAGGTCGACGCTTCAGAATCCCAAGCTGCCTGATCTTTTTGGCGCCTGAAGGACCCGGCCGAACGGCACGCGCAAATCCGTGAACGAAGCACTATCCGTTCATACGATCAAAATTGAAGGAAAGTGGCTCCCCGAGCAGGGCTCGAACCTGCGACAATTCGATTAACAGTCGAATGCTCTACCAGCTGAGCTATCGGGGACCGTGTCGCGCTGCGACGGGGTGGCGTATAGCAAGCGGGTCCGGCTTTGCAAAGCGCAAAAAGCTCAAGAGGTCGACTTTCTGGGAACACAGGATAAATTTCGCCGTGTCGGACGGCTATGTCCTTGCCGCAATCCCCTGCCCTTGCTAAGACCCCCCGAGCCTGCGGCACTCCCCGCAGGCATAGCTTGAGGCCTCGTGGCGGAGTGGCTACGCAGAGGACTGCAAATCCTTGCACCCCGGTTCGATTCCGGGCGAGGCCTCCAATTCTCCTCCCAGCGCATGCAATCGTAACAGCCGCCACATCTTAACCATGGCCGCCCGAAGACCGCCCAACGGCACTGACTCAATCCACCGGTGCTTCCCAAACGTAGCTCTGAGGACCACCGAGGACAAAAGCTTCAGAATGCCGCCGATCCCTTCCCGTCCCGCCATCGTCTGGTTCCGAGACGACCTGCGCCTATCCGACCATCCCGCTCTGCAGGCTGCCCGAGAAAGCGCCAGCCCCCTCATCTGCATCTATATTCTGGACGAGGAGAGCCCCGGCATCCGTTCCTTGGGCGGCGCTTCGCACTGGTGGCTGTACCAGTCACTCAACTCCCTCTCGGCCGCGCTGGAGAAGACCGGCGCCCGGCTTGACATCCTGAAAGGGGCAGCCAAGCCTATCGTGACCGATCTGGCGCGCGCCGCCGATGCCAGCGCCATTTATTGGACACGTCGCTATGGCCAAGCCGAAATTGCTGTGGATCGCGAAATCAAGGCGGCCCTGTCGGACGACGGCCTGACTGTCAAAAGTTTCAACGGCCAACTTTTGCACGAGCCCTGGGATGTGCAGACCAAGGGCGGTGATTTCTTCAAAGTCTATTCGCCTTTCTGGCGCGCAGCTCTGGCAAAGGGCGAGCCCGATGGCCCGCTACCACGCCCGACAAAGCTGAAAAGCGCCAACTGGCCGGCCAAGGCCCCAAAACGCGTCGCCCTCGACAGGCTTGGCCTCCTGCCCAAAAAACCTGATTGGACGGGCGGCCTGCGCGACACATGGAACCCGGGTGAAAAAGGTGCGCAGGAACGACTGTCCTCCTTTCTCGAAACACGCGCCAAAAATTATGCGACCCTGCGTGATCGACCCGATCAACCCGGCACATCCAATCTCTCGCCGCACTTGCGCTTTGGTGAAATCTCACCCCGTCAGGTCTGGCATGCCACACGCCATGCGCAGGCCTCAGGTGGCGTGCCCGCACGCGATGCCGACAAATTTCTGGCCGAAATAGGCTGGCGCGAATTTGCCTATCACCTGCTCTATCATTTTCCGGACTTGGGCACGAAAAACTTCCAAGCAAAGTTCAATGCCTTCCCCTGGAACGATCTAAAATCTACTGAGCTAAAAGCCTGGCAGCGCGGGCAGACAGGCTATCCGATTGTCGACGCCGGCATGCGCGAACTCTGGCACACCGGCACGATGCACAATCGCGTGCGCATGATTGCCGCCTCGTTCCTTGTGAAAGATTTGCTCGGCGATTGGCGTCTGGGCGAAGACTGGTTTTGGGATACACTCTGCGATGCATGCCCCGCTAATAATACGGCGAGCTGGCAATGGGTGGCGGGATCGGGTGCGGATGCAGCGCCCTATTTCCGCATTTTCAATCCCACATTGCAGTCCCAAAAATTCGATCCTGACGCTGCTTATGTGCGCCGCTGGGTACCCGAACTGGCAAAGCTGCCGGACAACTGGATTCACGAACCTTGGAACGCGCCTGATCCCGCGCTAAAAAGCGTAGGTATTGTTCTGGGCAAAACCTATCCCAAGCCGATGGTCGATCATGCGCGCGCACGCGACCGTGCACTTGCCGCCCTCGCTTCCACCAAAACAGATATGGCCTGATATGAAAATCGCCGTCGTCGGCACAGGAATTACCGGACATGCGGCAGCCCTTGCGCTGTCGCAACACGCCCATGGCCATGACATCGTGCTCTATGAGCGCGAGCCTCGGGCGGGCGGCCACACGGCCACAGTCGATATTGATTATGACGGCACGCCGATTGCGGTTGATACCGGCTTTATCGTCTACAACGAGAAGAATTATCCCAATCTCACAGCTATGTTCGATTACCTGCAGGTTCAGACGCAGGCGTCTGACATGAGCTTCTCGGTGTCAGCAGATCGCGGCGCCTTTGAATGGTGCGGACAGGATGGCAAAGGCGTTTTGAACGCCCTCTTTGCCCAGCGCAGAAACATCTTATCCCCATCATTCCTCGCGCTGCTCCTTGAAATCGGCCGGTTCCAGAAACAGGCCATCAGAGACGCGCGCGCCGCCGCGATTGGCGAGGGCACGCTGGCAGATTACCTCGCACGAAATGGGTATTCGCAGCGCCTGTGCCGCGATTATCTCGTGCCGATGGGGGCGGCCATCTGGTCGACAAGCCCGCGCGAAATGTTGAATTTCCCGGCTACCAGCTTCATCGAGTTTTTCGACAATCATTGCTTATTGCAGTGGGACCGACCGCGCTGGCGAACCGTTACCGGCGGTAGTCGCGAATATTTGCGCAAATTAGCCAATCTCTTTGGCGATCGATTGCGCCTCAATTGCGCAGCGATTGCAATCACGCGCGATGCCGACCGTGTGACGATCCGCGATGCGCGCGGCGGTGTTGAGACATTTGATCAAGTCATCATGACCGCACATGCACCCGATTCCCTGAAAGCGTTGGCTGATTCGGACGAAAACGAGCAAGCCATTCTGGGCGCATGCCGCTATGCGCCCAATGATGTCTGGCTGCATCGCGACACTGCACTCATGCCAAAGCGCCAAGCGGCCTGGGCCGCATGGAATTTCCTGCGCGAAGGGAATGTGGATGACCGCGCCTGTGCCGTCACCTATTGGATGAACAAGCTGCAGGGCATTGATCCGGCCAAACCGCTGTTTGTCACGCTCAACCCGCCCTTTGCGCCCAAGCCCGAACTCACCTTCGCTCAGTTCAATTATCAGCATCCGCAATTTGATACGGCCGCGCTTGCAGCACGCAAGCGCCTGAATGACATTCAGGGCGTACGCCGCACATGGTTCGCGGGCGCTTGGACGGGTCATGGCTTCCATGAAGATGGATTGCTATCGGGCATTTCGGTGGCCGCACGCCTTGGCTGTCCGGCGCCTTGGGCCCATATGCGCGAAACGGACCCCCTGCCGATTTCGACCCTGCCGGTCGAAGCCGACAAGAAAGTGGAACTCGTTTTATGAGCGAAACCCGCTTTATGCCGCCGGACTCCTGCCTTTCGATTTATCGCGGGCCGGTGATGCATGCGCGCATGAAGCCGGTGACGCATCGTTTCACCTATGACGTCTTCTCGACCCTGATTGATCTCGACCGGTTAACGGAGCTGAAGTCCCTCTCGCCGATCTTTTCAGTCGGGCGGTTCAATCTTCTGTCATTTTCGCCCGAAGATCATGGTCCGCGCGACGGGTCCGACCTGCGGGCCTATGTCGATGGGGCGTTGGGCAAGGCTGGGATTGAGATACCGGCCGGGCGGGTGCTGCTTTTGTGCTATCCGCGCGTATTGGGTTTCACCTTCAACCCGCTGTCGGTCTATTATTGTTACAATGCGCAAGGCGCGCTGGCCGCTCTGGTTTATGAGGTACGCAATACATTTGGCGAAGCCCATACCTATGTCGCTCCGATCTCACCGGGCGAGGCCACGGGCCACGAAGTGCGCCAGGAACGCGACAAGATCTTCTACGTCTCGCCCTTCCTCGACATGTCGATGCGCTATCATTTCCGCTTGCAACCCCCCGGCGAGACTCTGAAGCTGCGAATTCTGGAGACCGACGCACAGGGCCCGATCCTGGCGGCCACTTTTAATGGCACACGCGAGGAGGCCAATACCGTCAGCCTGCTTGCGAACTTCTTGCATATCCCCCTGATGACCTTCAAGATTGTTGCAGCTATTCATTGGGAAGCGTTGCGCCTTTATATCAAAGGCCTGCGCATCCGCCCCCGCCCCGTCCCGCCAGCGCCGCTGAGCTATCGTGGACAAAACACCAACGCGCTTCCGGATGCACGCCCTTGAACATCATGACGAGCACCCAGTCCTTTCCGCATGATCATATCATCGTCACCAAGGACAACGTCGCCAGCCTCGCGCAGCCCTATCCTTTCGCAGTTCGTCGCGCGTTATCTTTTGCGCTCATGCTGGAGCGTGGCCGCCTTGATGTCCAAATGCCCGATGGCCGCACCCTCGTCTTCCAAGGCTCGGAGATTGGACCCAACGCGCAGATGATCGTGCATGATCTCGCCTTTGCCTCTTCGCTTGCTACTGCAGGTGAGGTCGGCATTGCAGAAGCCTTTCTGAAGGGCCATTGGGAGAGCCCCAATCTCACGCACTTTCTGGAATTGTTCTGCGTGAACCAACCCGTCATCCGTAAATTGCTCGAGGGAAAGCCGCTGGTTCGGCTCATCCAGCGCGTGATGCATTGGCGAAACCGCAACACCAAGTCCGGATCTTTGCGCAACATTCACGCGCATTACGATCTGGGGAATCAATTCTATTCCGCTTGGCTCGACGGCACGATGACCTATTCTTCCGCGCTGTTCACCGGTGCGGGACAAGACCTTGCTGAAGCGCAGCGTGAAAAATATGCCGCTCTTGCCCGCGATATTGATCTGCAGCCGGGCCAGCATGTTTTGGAAATCGGCTGCGGCTGGGGTGGCTTTGCTGAATATGCGGCGGGAGAAATCGGCGCGCGCGTGACTGGCCTGACAATCTCCAAAGAACAATTTGATTTCGCCACCGAGCGCATGCGCAAGGCGGGTCTGCAAGACCGCGTCGAAATCAAAATGCAAGATTATCGCGACGAAAAAGGCACGTTTGATCGCATCGCCTCCATCGAAATGTTTGAGGCGGTGGGAGAAGAATATTGGCCGATTTATTTCCGGCAATTGCGCGATCGCCTGAAAACAGGCGGCAAAGCGGGATTGCAGGTCATCACCATTCAGGATGAAATCTTCCCCCATTATCGGGGCGAGATCGATTTCATTCGCCGCTATATTTTCCCCGGTGGCATGTTGCCTACGCCCACCATCATGCGCGACATGGGCGACCGGCACGGGCTTGCGCTGTCTGCCGAACGCATTTTCGGCCTTGATTATGCGCAGACGCTTGCTCATTGGCGCGACAGCTTCCGTAAGGCCTGGCCGCAACTGACTCCACTCGGTTTTGATGAGCATTTCCGTCGGATGTGGGAATATTACCTCGCCTATTGCGAAGCCGGTTTCCGCGCCGGCACCATCGACGTGCGGCAAATGGTTTTTGCAAAGGATTGACATGAGCAAGGCGACGCGCGCCACATTGGCAGCCTATGCATTGCCAGCGGTTCCGCTCGCCATTCTCACCTTGCCCCTCTATGTGCTCGTACCAGCATTCTATGCCCGCGAGCTAATGCTTCCTATTGCGGCCGTTGGCTCGGCGCTTCTCATCGTACGCATCATTGATGCACTGGCGGATCCGCTGGTCGGCCTCTTTGCTGATCGCTGGCGACCAGAGTTTGGCCGCCGCCGTGCTTGGCTGGCGCGTGCCTGCATTCCCACCGCGCTTTGCACTTACATGCTCTTTGTTCCCGCCGCGGGTGCGGGTCTCGCCTATCTGATCTTCTGGGGCATGGCCCTATCAGTGGCCTGGACTGCAGCCATTGTCCCCTACACAGCTTGGGGAGCAGAACTCCTTCCCGATTATGCCGGACGCGTGCGCATTGCGGCTTGGCGCGAAATGTTCGCGCTCATCGGCACATTGCTCGCCCTCTTCGCCCAAGCGCTCGTGCCGATGGCTGGATATACGGGCGATGGGGCTGTGCTGATGGCGCTCGCCCTGTTCATCCTGATCGCTTTGCCGCTGACGAGCCTCATCTGCGTGCGCTTTGTGGATGAGCCTGTTGACCTGTCACAGCGCAGCCTCTCCATGTTCGAGGGCTTGGGCTTCATGCGCGCCAACAAACCCTTCTTGCAGCTCATCGCGGCCTTTCTCGTCAATGGCTTTGCCAATGGCCTGCCAGCGACGCTTTTTCTGTTTTATGTCGGCGAAAAATTGAGTGCGCCTGATGCCGCGGGCCCGCTTCTCGTTCTCTATTTTCTCTGCGGTATTGCCGGGGTGCCCTTCTGGCTCTGGCTCGCGCGCCGCACCTCTAAACATGTCGCGTGGTGCATGGGCATGTTGCTCGCATGTGTGTGTTTTACACCCGCCCCTTTTCTGGGCGAAGGCGATCTAACCCTCTTCGCAGGCATATGCATCGGCACTGGATTGGCGCTTGGAGCCGATCTCGTTCTGCCGCCCGCTATTCAGGCGGATGCGATTGATGTCGACACTGCTGCATCAGGCGAACAACGCTCAGGCCTCTACTTCGCCGCCTGGGGGCTCGCCACCAAACTCGCTTTGGCTTTGGCGGTGGGGTTTGCTTTTCCAGTGCTGGGCGCAGCCGGCTTTGATCCGGCGGCAAATCTACGCGAAAGCAGCGGGCTAGCCATGCTGGGCTTTCTTTATGCGGGCCTGCCCATATTTTTGAAACTCATCGCCATCGCGCTGATGTGGAGATTTCCCCTGGACCGCGATACGCAGACACAATTGCGCGCGACCATTGAAGGCAATAGAGCACGCTGAAACACTTTACCGCCCGGTCGTTTTTCCCACCAGCCAAAAATAGGCTGAATAAGGCAGCATGTTGATGGCTTTCAGCATCCACGCCATGCGCTTGGGGAAAGCGATCTCAAAACCGCCATGTTCAAAACCGCGCAAGATACGGCGCCCTGCTTCCTCGACCGAAATCAGGAACGGCATAGGGAAATCATTCTTGTCGGTGAGCGGTGTTTTTACAAAGCCCGGGCAGACGATCTGGATAGTTATGCCCAATCTGTCGAGATCAAACTTCAAAGACTCACACATCGTAATCAATGCAGCTTTGGATGATGAATAAGCGATGGAGCGAGGCAATCCGCCATAGCCTGCAACAGATGAATTGACCGCAATCTGTCCACGTCCACGCGCCTTCATCTTGCGCACCAATGGGCCAATCAGATTAACAGTACCATCAACGTTGACAGCAAATGTTTTGCGAAACCCATCTCCGCCCAGATCGTCATCGCTGTCAGGAAAAAATGTGCCGACATTGAGAAAGGCAAGCGCAATCGGTCCAAGCTCAGCTTCAACCTCATCAACCAGCGCCTGCATGGCTGCGCGGTCTGTCACATCGCCGGGCTTGGGAATGATGATGCCGCCTGCAGAAGCCAGCTCATCAGCAAGTCTGGTGAGATCTTCCACGCGCCGCGCAACAGCGACCACGCGAAATCCTTTCACAGCAAGCTGGCGCGCGACTTCCGCACCAATGCCCGAACTGGCCCCTGTTACCAACGCAAGACCGTCAGACGCCCGTGCGCGATAGGGAATCAGCGCCGATCTCCGAACAGATGCTGCAGCAACCGCCCGAACGGGCCGGTCAGATGGAGCGGCGCATCAGTCACCGCAAAGCAAAGGCAATCTTCACCTGCGTCCGAAACCGGCTTGTGATCGAGATCGGCTTCAGCGACAGCAATGTCGCCGCGCCCGTAATGGCCGGTCACGTCTGAAAACCCGCCCTGCAGAACGAGTGTCACTTCAGACCCTTCATGCGTATGAGAGGGCATGCGACGACCTGCGCGCACCCAGAGCAGGCTCGCGTCGCCACGACCCTTGTCCTCGATGCGGAATTCTTTCACGCCCGGCAGTTTCGCGCGCCATTGGATCGCGTTCAGATCCTGCCCCAGATAATGGCGCAAGGGCGAGGGCAAAATATCTGATCCAGCCACGAGTGGTGCAGGACGACGCCGGGCCGGCTCGGTCGCAAAAATAGCGGCCAGTCTCTCATCACGATGTGAAAGGGGCTCGGGGACCCCGCGGTGAAGCTCCTCGGCCGCCAGATCTTCCATCGCCGCCACAAAACGACGCGACTGAGGCTTCAGCACCAGATGGGAGGCAACAAGTGCGTGAAGGCTCGGATCGAGCGAACCAGCTCCGTAGGCCGCCAAAAGTACATCGACGGCTTCACCCTGAGCCTCGGAACCACTGGTCTCACGTTTCAAATCAAGCCCCTGCCCATCTCGTGCCCGTCTGCTATAAGCAGTCAAGTCAAGCGCCTCCGCGCAAGCTTCATTGCCACTGACCCAATCAAGTCAATGAATCCATACCGGTTACGCGCCATTTTACAAAACGGATCACGTGACCCAAATGATTTGTCAGCCGAGATGTAAGAAAAAAAAGACACCCTTCTCATCAAATTCACCGAGTTTTGCCTGATGACGACCGCTCCAGACGTCCTTGCTGCCATCGGCGACACGCCCCTGATCAAGTTGCGCTATGCCTCGGAGGCAACCGGCTGCACGATTTTGGGCAAGGCAGAATTCATGAACCCCGGCGGATCCGTCAAGGATCGCGCGGCGCTCGCCATTGTGAAGGATGCCATCGGCCGGAGGCTACTCAATCCAGGTGGACTGATTGTCGAGGGCACGGCTGGCAATACCGGCATCGGCCTCGCAATGGTCGCCAATGCGCTCGGCTTCAAGACCGTCATCGTTATCCCAGATACGCAGTCGCAAGAAAAAAAAGACATGCTTCGCCTTCAAGGCGCCGAGCTGATCGAAGTCCCGGCTGTGCCTTATGCCAATCCGAATAATTACGTGAAAGTGTCCGGACGTCTCGCCGCACGCTTGGCCAAAGAACATGCGCAAGGCGCAATCTGGGCCAATCAATTCGACAATATCGCCAATCGTCGTGGTCATTACGAAACCACTGGGCCGGAAATTTTTACCCAGACCGATGGTAAGGTCGACGGCTTTACTTGCGCAGTCGGCACGGGCGGGACTTTGGCTGGTGTGGGCATGGCGTTGAAAGAGCGCAACAAGAACATCAAGATTGCGATCAGCGATCCTATGGGGGCCGCACTCTATCATTTTTATGCGCATGGTTCCCTGAAAGCCGAAGGCTCTTCCATTACCGAAGGAATTGGACAGGGCCGCATCACCGCCAATCTCGAAGATGCACCCATCGATATGGCGTTTCAGATTAGCGATGAAGACGCCTTGCCGATCCTCTTCGATCTTGCCGAACAGGAAGGCATGTTGCTTGGCGGCTCCGCGGCCATCAACATTGCTGGCGCGATGCGACTGGCCAAAGAGATGGGGCCCGGTCATACGATCGTGACCATCTTGTGCGATGGTGGCGCCCGTTACGCATCAAAACTCTACAATCCGGAATTTCTGCGCAGCAAAAATCTGCCTGTCCCAGGCTGGATGGCGCGCGCGTCGAGCATTCAGCCTGATTTCCAATAAAAGGTTATTGCCATGACCGAACTCCCACCTGCCCCGCTCGTCTCGACGCAATGGCTCGCCGAGCGCCTTGGTACACCGGCGCTGGTGATCCTCGATGGCTCTTGGTATTTGCCCGCGCTCAGCCGCAATCCGCGCAAGGAATATCTTGAGGGTCATATTCCCGGCGCCGTCTTTTTCGATCTTGATGCCATCTCAGCACAAGAGACATCGCTCCCCCATATGATGCCTGATCCAGTTTCCTTTGCGAATTCCATGCGCAGGCTTGGTATCGGCGATGGCGCACAGATTGTGATTTATGACGGAATGGGTCTTTTCTCTGCTCCGCGCATCTGGTGGATGTTGAAAGCATTTGGCGCCAAAGACGTGCATGTGCTCGACGGCGGTCTGCCGAAATGGAACGCAGAAAATCGCGCGCTTGAAGATGGCGAAACAAAACGCGCTGAAGCGCCTTTCACCACACGCCTCGACCATTCCGTTCTGGCCACAATGAGTGATGTGCAATGCGCGCTTGATAGCCAATCAGTTCTGGTCCTAGATGCCCGACCCGCCGAACGTTTTCGCGGCGAAGTGGCGGAGCCACGCCAGGGCCTGCGCATGGGACATATCCCGGGTTCCAAGAGCCTGCCCTTCTCGCTTCTGCTGGATAACGGACGCCTGAAGTCACCTGACAAAATACGCGACGTCTTTCGTGATCTGGGCATCGCCGCAAGCCAGCCAGTCATCACGAGCTGCGGATCCGGCGTGTCGGCTGCGATCATTACTCTTGCGCTGACGGTAGCCGGTCACAAGCCCGGCGCGCTCTATGATGGATCATGGGCGCAATGGGGCCTACCGGATGGGCCACCTATTTCAACAGGCATCTGACCCAATTGATCCGCCTGCCCCGCTCCCCTCTCCCGCCAAATTGCGGGGCAGGATGTTCACCACAAAAAATTGTGCGGATATTGGGCACCCCGAGCAGGCGCTTTGGCGCAGTCCGCTTTCACCGGCGATAAGCACAACCACTTGTTATTTTTGGGATTAAGAGCCCAAGCCCATCACTTCAAGATGCCATACGCGCATCATTGGGCCCGCCCCCACATGCGAAATGGGCATGGCGCCGGTCCATAGCCGGTGCTAATGAAAATCCGTATTCCGTGCTGTTCGATGGTCCCGTCGCGGGATCATAGCCGCCGGACCTGCGGGAGTTGCGAGCGCGCATGAAAAAGATCGAGGCGATCATCAAGCCGTTCAAGCTGGATGAAGTAAAGGAAGCCCTGCAGGAAGCGGGTCTTCAGGGAATTACCGTCACCGAGGCAAAAGGTTTCGGTCGCCAGAAGGGCCACACGGAACTGTACCGTGGCGCCGAATATGTGGTCGACTTTCTCCCCAAGGTGAAGATAGAAATCGTGCTCGGCGACGAAGTGGTCGAGCGCGCCGTTGAAGCGATCCGCAAAGCTGCCCAGACAGGCCGGATCGGCGATGGCAAGATTTTTGTATCAAACATAGAAGGCGCGATCCGCATCCGCACCGGCGAAACCGGAACCGACGCGATCTGATCTTTCGGGCGCACAACGCCCAAACCACTTGCCTGCCACCTGGCCGGAACGCCTCTCGGCGTCCCGGTCTTTGAGAACTACCGGGCCCGCAGCGGCCCCGGCTCATTCCACACCAAGAGGGACTTTCAAGATGAAGAACGCCAAGGATGTCCTCAAGTCGATCAAGGACAACGACATTAAATATGTCGATCTGCGTTTTACCGATCCGCGCGGCAAGTGGCAGCATGTCACCTTCGACCAATCGCTCGTTGACGAAGAGATGTTTTCCGAAGGCACAATGTTCGACGGATCCTCCATCGCTGGCTGGAAGGCGATCAATGAATCCGATATGACGCTCGTGCCTGATCCGACCTCGGCCTGCATTGATCCGTTCTTCGCTGCCTCCACGATGGTCATCACCTGCGACGTTATCGAGCCCTCTACCGGCGAACCCTACAATCGTGATCCGCGCGGCATTGCCAAGAAGGCAGAAGCCTATCTGAAGACGACCGGCATCGGCGACACGGCTTTCTTTGGTCCGGAAGCTGAATTCTTCGTCTTCGACGACGTGCGTTTCATGGCGGACCCCTACAACACAGGTTTCGTGCTCGACAATATCGAATTGCCCACCAATATGGATACGCCCTATGAAGGCGGCAATCTCGGACATCGTGTGCGCACCAAGGGCGGCTATTTCCCCGTACCCCCGATCGACTCGGCGCAGGACATGCGCGGCGAAATGCTGGCTGCCATGCAATCCATGGGTGCCGTCGTTGAAAAGCACCATCACGAAGTGGCTTCCGCACAGCATGAACTTGGTCTCAAGTTCGGCACGCTGACGACCATGGCCGACCATATGCAGATCTATAAATACTGCATCCATCAGGTCGCGCAGAGCTATGGCAAGACCGCAACTTTCATGCCCAAGCCCGTCTTTGGTGACAATGGCTCAGGCATGCATGTGCACCAGTCGATCTGGAAGGCCGGCAAGCCGGTCATGGCTGGCAACAAATACGCTGACCTCAGCCAGGAATGCCTCTGGTACATCGGCGGCATCATCAAGCACGCGAAGGCGCTCAACGCTTTCACCAACCCGTCCACCAACAGCTACAAGCGTCTGGTGCCAGGCTATGAAGCCCCCGTGCTGCTCGCCTATTCGGCGCGCAACCGTTCTGCCTCTTGCCGTATCCCCTATACGTCAAACCCGAAGGCCAAGCGCGTGGAAGTGCGCTTCCCCGATCCTGCCGCCAATCCCTATCTGGCCTTCTCATCCATGCTGATGGCGGGACTCGACGGTATCCAGAATAAGATCGATCCGGGCGCGGCTATGGACAAGGATCTCTACGACCTTCCCCCCAAGGAATTGAAGAAAATCCCGACTGTTTGCGGCTCGTTGCGTGAAGCGCTTGGCAATCTCGACAAGGACCGCACCTTCCTGAAGACAGGCGGCGTGTTCAACGACGACTTCATCGACAGCTATATCGAACTGAAGATGCAGGACGTGATGCGCTTCGAAATGACCCCACATCCGGTCGAGTTCGACATGTATTATTCCTGCTGATTGTATCGCTGGAGGAGACGACAAAGGCCCGGAGAGATCCGGGCCTTTTTTTGTAAAGCAGCGCCCCCGCATCAATGCGAGCGTGAGCGAAGCAATTCAGACAAGCCATGCGTGCTGCCTTCGGATTACCACGTCGGGCTTAGCCCTGTCCGCAATGATCGCGCCAAAGACCAGACCAAAGCCCACGCTTCCGCTTCCCGTTGATCCCCGTCAATGCTGATGGACCCAAACAGGGCAACACTGCGTTCACCCAAAAGGAGAGCGCTAATGTCGCATTTTCATGCCGTTGTCTGGATCGACCATACACAAGCAAAAGTTTTCCGCTTCAATGGTGAGGCTGCTGAAAAGCTGGTGCTGGAGGCTCATCATCCAAAACATGCAGAAAAACATCACATCGATGAACAAAATTTCGAGTCTGTCGCCAAAGCTTTAGCTGATGCGGGAGAAGTTCTCATCACGGGGCCGGGCCAAACAAAAACAGCTCTGATGAAACATATTGCCCAGCACGATGCTCACCTTCTGTCGCACATCACAGGCATTGAATCGGCCGATCATCCAACCGACGGACAAATTCTCGCTCATGCGCGCCATTATTTCGAAATCCACGATCACTTGACCGCACAAAAAGTTTAAGAGCGCGGTCACCAAACAGGATGGTCGCCATGCACCTGCGCCCGAGCCTCCTCATTGCAAGTTTCATCTTTGTGTCTGCGCACGCGGGTGGAAGCGCGAGCGCCGCCCAGGATTCCGAACTCGTCAACCAAGGACGGCTACTCGCACAATCCATGTGTTCGGATTGTCATACGTTGGGGGGGCAGACACGAAGCGATCATGCTGCACCCGATTTGGCTGCCGTCGGTGCCATGCGATCCACCACGACGCTTTCGTTGCGCGTCTTCCTCAGATCATCGCATGCCAACATGCCCAATCTCATTCTGGAAAATGTTCAGATAGAGGCCCTGTCAGCCTTTATCCTCGACCTTGGCGGCAAGTAACCGACCATTACCGAGGCGATGAATGCCACCGAACGGGCAAGAGCGCTGTGATTTAGTCCTGTTCCACATATGTTCCCTGTTGCGCCCCAGATAGGCTATGGTGCATCACCCCCAAGATGAATCGGGGACGTGAACCGGCGTGGCCCTACGGCCCGCACCCACCAGCACCAACAGGGCAATCATGGCGTCAGATCGCGATCTTTTCGGCACAGGCGGCCCAAGCCGCAAGGCAAAGCCGGCCAAGCCCGCGGCAGAGCCCCGCAAAACCAGCGGCACGCCCGATGAGGCTGGCTATACCGCCGCCTCCATTGAAGTGCTGGAAGGGCTTGAGCCGGTCCGTCGTCGGCCAGGCATGTATATCGGCGGCACGGATGAAGCGGCCCTCCATCACCTCTTTGCCGAAGTCATCGACAATTCCATGGACGAGGCTGTGGCGGGCCATGCGACTTTTATCGAGGTTCATCTCGCTGCCGATGGTTGGCTCACCGTCACTGACAATGGCCGCGGCATACCGATTGATCCGCACCCCAAATATCCGAAAAAATCTGCGCTCGAAGTCATCATGACCGTGCTGCATGCGGGCGGTAAATTTGACAGCGGCGCCTATCAGACATCAGGCGGTCTGCATGGCGTGGGCATTTCCGTTGTGAACGCTCTGTCAGAACGTCTCGAAGTCGAAGTGGCGCGCGGACAGGTTCTCTATCGCCAGGTTTTTGAAAAAGGCCTCGTAAAGAGCAAGCTCGAGACGGTCGGCAAGGCGCCCAACCGTCGCGGCACACGTGTGCGATTCAAACCTGACCCGGAAATTTTCGGCAAGGCGGCGCATTTCAAACCGGCGCGATTGTTTCGTATGTCACGATCCAAAGCCTATCTCTTTGGTGGTGTCGAAATCCGCTGGACCTGCACGCCCGCGCTCGTCGCAGGCAGCGAAATTCCCGCGCAAGCCGTATTTCATTTCCCCGGTGGCCTAAAGGATTATCTGGCGCAGGATATTGAAGGCAAAGAACAGGTTGTCGAACAGGTCTTCACCGGCAAGGTGGAAAAGCCCGGCGGCCATGGCTCACTGGAATGGGCTATCTCATGGCTCGTGCAGGATGATGGCTTCGTCCATTCCTATTGCAACACCATCCCGACGGCTGATGGCGGCACGCATGAAGCAGGTCTGCGCACAGCCTTGTTACGCGGCCTGAAAGATCATGCAGAACGCGTCAATCAGACCAAGCGCTTTTCAAATGTCACCAGCGATGACGTGATGGCGACATGCGCGGCGCTGATCTCCGTCTTCATCCGTGAGCCGGAATTTCAGGGCCAAAACAAAGGCCGTCTGATGACGGTGGAAGCAGCGAAGATCGTTGAAAACACGATGCGCGATGCCTTCGACCATTGGTTGGCGAGCGCGCCCACCACAGCAAACAAATTGCTCGACTGGACGATCGAACGCTCTGAAGAGCGCTTGCGCCGACGCGCCGAGAAGGACGTTGCGCGCAAAACTGCCACACGCAAATTGCGTCTGCCAGGCAAATTGGCTGATTGCTCCAATGCCTCGTCGGACAATTCCGAACTCTTCATCGTTGAGGGTGACTCGGCCGGTGGCTCCGCCAAACAGGCGCGTGATCGCGCCTCACAGGCTATTCTGCCGTTGCGTGGTAAGATTCTCAACGTAGCCTCGGCCACGCGCGACAAACTCGCCGCCAATCAGCAAATTTCTGATTTGGCCCTGGCATTGGGCTGCGGAACAGGCTCGCAATATAAAAGTGCCGAGTTGCGCTACGACAAGGTCATCATCATGACCGACGCCGATGTCGACGGCGCGCATATTGCCTCGTTGCTGATCACTTACTTTTATCGGCAGATGCCAAAACTCATCGATGAGGGGCATCTCTATTTGGCCGTGCCCCCACTCTATAAAATGACGCAAGGCTCCAAATCGGCCTACGCACGCAATGATGCCCATCGCGATGAGCTGATGCGCACGATTTTTGCCGGACGGGGCAAGGTCGAGATGAGCCGTTTCAAAGGCCTCGGCGAAATGCTGCCAGCCCAGCTCAAGGAAACGACGATGGACCCGCGCAAGCGGACCCTGCTGAAAGTCGTCATTCAGCCAGAGGACCGGGAGGAGACCTCATCCTCCGTCGAGCGGCTGATGGGCAACAAGCCAGAGGCCCGTTTTGCCTTCATTCAGGAGCGGGCAACCTTCGCCGCTGAGAAGGAATTGGTCGATATCTGACAAAGCCTCTGCCTGTGGGAGAGGTGAGACACATTGGCTACCCCTTTTTCATTGACTTACCCGCCGTTCACGCTATTCCTACCCTTGGTGCACCGGCCTCCGCGCGAGCCCGTCTACCCGTTCCGCTCCGTTTCCGGCAGCGTGCTCCCGAATTTCTTTTATTCGCGCAAGTCAGCGGTGGCCCACAGCCCTAAGTCCGCTGCGTTAGGCAAACTCACATATGTCATTTGATCAACTCGGCCTGAGCGAGAAAGTCCTGCAAGCGGTTGTGGCATCCGGCTACACAACCCCGACACCCATCCAAGAACAAGCCATCCCCTTCGCACTGGCTGGGCGAGATGTGCTCGGCATTGCCCAGACAGGCACAGGCAAAACAGCAGCTTTCACACTGCCCATGCTCTCACGGCTTGAATCCGGCCGCGCGCGCGCGCGCATGCCACGCACACTCATTCTCGAACCCACCCGCGAACTCGCAGCGCAGGTCGAAGAAAGCTTTGTCAAATATGGTGCCAACCATAAGCTGAATGTGGCTCTGCTGATTGGCGGCGTCTCTTTCGCCGATCAGGAAACAAAAATCATGCGCGGTGCAGATGTCCTGATCGCAACACCGGGCCGTCTCCTCGATTTTGCCGAACGCGGCAAGCTGCTGCTCACAGGCATTGAAATCCTCGTCATCGACGAAGCTGATCGCATGCTCGACATGGGATTCATTCCCGACATTGAGCGCATCTGCAAACTCGTTCCATTCACACGCCAAACCTTGTTCTTCTCGGCCACCATGCCGCCAGAGATCACACGCCTGACGGAGCAATTTCTGCATAATCCGGCACGTGTGGAGGTGGCTCGCGCCTCCTCAACCGCGACCACCATCACGCAAGGCCTCGTTGCCTCCCACGGCGGCGGCTTGAAACGCGAAACATTGCGTCGCCTCATCCGCGAAGCAGTGGATCTCAAAAACGCGATCATCTTTTGCAATCGCAAACGCGACGTCGCTATCGTTCACAAATCCCTCCAAAAGCATGGCTTTGCTGCCGGAGCTTTGCATGGCGATATGGACCAGCGGGCCCGCATGATCTCGCTCGACAATTTCAAGAATGGCGATATCAGCCTGCTCGTCTGCTCGGATGTTGCAGCACGTGGGCTCGATATTCCCGATGTCAGCCACGTCTTCAATTTCGATGTGCCCACACATGCTGAAGATTACGTGCATCGCATTGGCCGCACTGGTCGCGCGGGCCGATCAGGTGTTGCCTATACAATCGTCACCCGCGCCGATGAGCGCTATGCGGACGATATTGAAAAACTTATCAACAAAAAGATCGACTGGATCGGCCCCAAACTCAGCGAATTGCCGGAAGGCGAATTTTCTGAAGAGGAGCGTCCGCGTGGCCGTGGCCGCGGGGAACGTGGCGAACGAGGACCGCGTCGTGAACGGGGCGAGCGTCGCCCGCCTCGCGCACCGCGCGAAGCCGAAGATGCAGTGGAAAAGGTTGCCCCCGTGCGTGAAGAATCAATCGAGCAACCGGTGCGTCAGGAGCGACCTGCACGTCAAGACCGTTCTGAGCGCCCTGAGCAGCCGCGCCGCGAACGCCCAGAGCGTTTCGAGCGCCCTGATCGCAACGCCCCTCCCAATGGCGAGCGTCGTCGATACCGCGATGACGATGATGATGGCCCACCCGTGGTCGGGCTTGGAGACCATGTGCCAAGCTTCCTACTTCGCCCCGTTATGCTGAAGCCGCTGAAAGCCACCGAGACCGAAGCCGATCAAGAAGACGAGGCCAAACCGGCCCCTGCTACACAGGAGTAAAAAAGGCCGCCCTTGAGGCGGCCTTTTCTTTACTTGTTACCGAAGGCGATCGCGGCTCTGGCTTTGTCTAGAAGATCCTGTGGCGTGGCATAAAGTTTGGCGATGATTTTTTGCAATTCCTCGCCAGCAATTGGATCGATATCGAGATTGATACGCTTGGCTTCGCCCACCATATCGGGATCGGTCATCGTTGACATGAAAGCCTTGCGCAGCATTGCAACACGTTCGTCAGGAACACCGGGCGCCACCACATACGGGCGCCCAAAGGTTGTCTGGGAATAGATCAATTCGAGAATCTGCTTCTGCTCGCTCGTCTTGGCAAATTCGCGAGCCAGCGGAACACCCATTTTGTCGAGCTGCGGATAGCCAACATTGCTCTCCTGCACGAGCGGTTTGACCATATTCTCCTTGAACCATGTCGGATAGGTCGCTGCCACACTGGACCACGTCTCGCCGCATGCGCCCTGCACCTCGCCTTTTTCAAGCGCAAGATTGATCTCGCGTGTGCCGGGATAGCCCGCGACAATCTTGAACTTTGCGCCTAAAAGATTACGCAGCAGTGCTGGAAAATCACGCGTTGACGCGCCTTCAGCCGACGCACCCATCACCAATTCTTTTTCAAACGCATCCGCCATGGTTTTGACCGGCGCATCGGTGCGCACGAGGCAGACATAGGCATCGCTATTGGCATTGCCGATATAATTGAACTTAGACATGTCATGCGTCTGGCGTTTCACATCACCAAACAAAGGATCGACAACTGCTCCCATAAACAGCGCACCGATCACCGTGCCGTCTTTGGGCGCAACATTGTAAATATGCGAGGCAGCAATGTTGGAGGCCGCACCTGGTATATTTTGCACCACAATCGTCGGATTGCCGGGAATATGACGATTGATAAAGCGCGAAATCAGGCGCCCATAGAGGTCATAGCCGCCGCCTGGCGACGAGCCGATAATGATCGAAACATTACGGCCCTTGTAAAATTGTGCCAGCGAATCCTGCGCTTGGCCCTGACCCGTCAACCCGATGATGCCGGCGAGCGCCAGCCCCGCATGTCGTAACATGCCGTCCTCCTTGATTCTTTTTGCCCTTCATGAGGCATGGATCGTCAGTTTATGCGCGGGGGCGGCGCTTGCAAGGGCTTGTGTCCAAAGGCTACATTCCACGCCCCAACCGTGGCCCGAAAAGAGGCGCGGGATCGGTTCCCTCAGATGGGGCCGGAGGCAATGACAAGGAAGGAGCCATTATGGCGCGCGACATCGAACTGACACTGGCCTGCGGCGATTATGAAATCGTGCGAGCCCTCAAAGAGGGCACGGTCAAGCCCGATGGCATTCAGCTCACCATGGTGACCAAGCAGGATTCCTCGACCCGCCATTGGCGTTTTCTGCGCAACGGCGAATTCGACGTCGCCGAACTCTCCAGCTCGTCCTATCTCATTGCGCGTGACCAAGGCTTTGAGATCAATTCGCTGCCGGTCTTCCTGCATCGCCGCTTCCGTCACGGCTTCATCTTCGTCAACACCAATAAGGGCAGAAAAACGCCCAAGGATCTCATCGGCAAGAAGATCGGTGTGAAGTCGTATCAGGTCTCTGCCATTCTCTGGCTGCGCGGAATTCTCGAACAAGAATATGGCGTGCCGCACAAGAGCTGCGAATGGTTTTCGGAAATCGACGAAGACGTCGAATTCGTGCCACCCGCAGATCTGAAACTGACGCGCCTGCCCGACGATAAATATGTCGAGAAGATGCTCGTTTCAGGGGAACTTGACGCCGTGCTGCATCCTGATCTGATCGAGCCATTCCTTGAAGGCAATCCGAATGTAGCGCGTCTTTTCCCCGACTATAAGAATGATGAAATCGCTTATTACAAGAAGACGCAGATCTTTCCGATCATGCATGTCATGGGTATTCGCAATTCCATCGTCGAAAAATATCCCTGGGTGCCAGTCGAACTCTACAAGGCATTTGATGAGGCCAAGCGTATCGGCATGAGGCGTATGGAAAACCCGCGCATCGCCCCAGTCGTCTGGTATCGCGAGGCTTGGGAAGAGCAGGAAGAATTGCTCGGCAAAGACCCTTGGCAATATGGTATGACCGACAAGAATATCCATAATCTGGAGACGCTCGTTGGCTATTCGCGCGAACAGGGTCTGATGAAAAACAAAATGTCGCTCGACGAATTATTCCTCAATGTCGAGCAAGGCCGCAAACGCGGCACAAACCGCGTCTAATTACCCAACACGCCCATCATGGCGAGCTGAGCAAAGCAATCCAGTCGGCCTCACAAGGGCTCTGGATCGCTTTGTCGCTACGCTCCTCGCAATAACTCTTTTATGAGAGTTTTGGCCAGACTTCGCTGCGGAACAATTCCAGCGACGTCTGCAATTCTGGCAAGCTTTGATCACCAAAAGCAAATTGCCCGACAAGGTAATTGCATTGCGAGACGCCGAGCTGATCTTTCAAAAAATCCGCCACTGTGGCAGGCGAGCCGGCAATGCCCTTACCCTGCCCATGCAAGGCCTGCCAATTATCGGGGCGTGGATGGCGCGCAGTTGAGCCAAGTTTGCGCGCCAGATGCGTAAAGGCTTTATGCCAGAATGGATAGGCGCGGCAGGCAATCTCGTGCGCTTTTCCATCGTTCTCTGCGACAACAATGAAGCGACCAAGCCCTAACAGCAAATCAGTGCCCGCCCCCGCCGGCAATGCCGCACGATAGGCCTGCGAACACTCGCGCGCCTCATCAGCGGCATCGAGCGAAATGGTTTGCCATTGATTATGAGCTGCGCGCGTAGCGCTTTCTGGTGAATGCACGCCATACCAGACGGGTGGCATCGGTTTTTGAAACACGCTGACTTTAAGTTCCACTTCATCAAGCGGTGCAGCACGACCCGGCTCGCGATAGACACCCGTTTTCAAGGCCTCGAGCACAAGTGGCAGTCGCTCGCGAAAGATGGCCTCGGCCTCAGTTGGCTCAATGCCATAAAAACGCAATTCAGCAGGCGACGAGCCGCGGCCGAAGCCCACAATCAGGCGTCCGTGCCCGAGTTGGTCGAGCATGCAGATTTCCTGCGCCAGACGCAGCGGATGATAGAGCGGCAGCGCATAGACCATCGGCCCGAAACGCAAATGCTTCGTGCGCTGGGCCACAGCGGCCAGGAACACATTTGGCGAGGGCGCCATGCCCAGTTCCGTGCCGTGATGCTCCGCCAGATGATAGGCGTGGAAACCAGCCTGATCATAGGCCTCGATCAGCGTGAGCCGCTCTTCGAGAAACTGCGCGATAGGAAGGAACGCATTGTCGAGATGATCGAAGACGCCGACCTGCATGAATTCCAGCCCTTCCTTCTCTTTTTATGCATGGAACAATTCCTGGGGGGCTTCTGTCAAGCCAAGGTTGACCTCCCCTCCCCTTATGGCATGGTGCGCCCAAGCGTCAGCTCCAAGGACGCACAGATTCTCGGGAGAGCAGCATGACCCAACGGGGCATCGGCCTCGCTCTGGTAGCAACGCTATTTGCGGGTGCAGCCAGCGCGCAGGAAGACATTGCCAGCTTCTATCGCGGCAAGAATGTGCAGATGATCGTCGGCTCATCCGCCGGTGGCGGCTATGACCTCTATGGCCGCCTTGTCGCGCGTGCCATTGGCAAACATATCCCCGGCAACCCGACCGTGATTGTCAGCAATATGACCGGCGCCGGCTCCATTGTTGCGACCCAACATATTGCCATTGCCGCCCCCAAAGACGGCACAGTGATGGGCGCTGTCTTTCCGGGTGCGATAATGGAGCCGCTGATCGGCGACAAGGGCAAGGTGAAATATGACGCCCGCAAACTGTCGTTTATCGGCAGCGCCAATAACGAACTTTACGTCTGCATCATCCGGGCCGATGCATCCCAAAAAACATTTGAGGATTTTCTCAAGGGTAATGTGCTGATTGGCGCCAGTGCGGCGGGCGGTTCGACACGCGATTTCCCGCTCCTGCTCAATTCTGTCTTCAACGCAAATTTCAAGATCGTGTCCGGATATCCGGGTTCAACTGAAATTCTTCTCGCCATTGAAAAAGGCGAAGTGCAAGGCACATGCGGAGTCGGCTGGTCGACGATCTCAGTTCAAAAATCACAATGGCTGAAAGACAATTTCATCCGAATCGTCGCGCAAGAAGGTATGCGCTCCGAGCCCCAACTCGACAAGGCGGGCGTGCAGCTCGCCTATTCATACGCCAAAACAAAAGAGCAGCAGCAAGTGATGCAGGTACATTACGAGCCTCTGAACTTCGGTCGCCCCTTCATTGCCGCACCCGAAGTGCCCGCTGACCGCCTCGAGGCTCTACGAACAGCTTTCATGAAATCAATGGCCGATCCTGACCTGAAAGCGGAAGCAGAGCGTCTCAAACTCGATGTGTCGCCAATATCGGGCGCTGAAATGACAAAGATCGTCAACCGGATCTACGATTTGCCACAAAGCGCCATCGATGCTGCACGCGCCGCCATTGGTAGCAAATAAGACAAAAATGGAACATCCGAATGAGTATCACGCATAATCCACCCTTCCGCGCTGAAATTGTCGGATCCTTTCTGCGCCCCGATGCCATCAAAAGCGCACGTGACGCCCATCACGAAGGGCGCATCAGCCACCCTCAATTGCGCGCGATCGAGGATGAAGAAATCCGCAAGGTCATTGCCATGCAGGAGTCAGTCGGGCTCAAAGTCGCCACCGATGGTGAATTTAGGCGCTCGACCTATTCTGAAAACTTCACCACGCAGGGCCTCACCGGCGTGCGCAGCGAACATGTGGGCGGTGGTGACTGGGCCTATTCTGATGGACAGGGTGGTAAGCGCGCTGCACGCGTGCCGGTTGTTGGCGCACTTATCCGCTGGTCGCAATCGGTCAATGCGCCTGACTTCACTTTTCTGAATGCCAATGCAAAAACAGCATTGCCGAAAATCACCTTGCCCGGACCGTGCTATATTCACTACCGGTCAGGTCGGGAAAATATCTCGCGCGATGTCTACCCCAAGCTCGAGGATTTCTGGGACGACCTCGCCAAAGCCTATCATGCGGAAATGAAAGCGCTCTACGACGCCGGTTGCCGCTATTTGCAGCTCGACGAAACCTCGCTTGCCAAGCTCGGCGATCCGAAAATCCAGACCGCGCTTTCTGGTCGTGGGGATGATTGGCGCGAGCTGATTGAAGTCTATACAGACGCCCTGAATGCCGTCGTGGATGGTGCGCCCAAGGGCATGCATGTCGCCATGCATCTGTGCCGCGGCAATCAGGCCGGCCATTGGCAGGCAGAAGGTGGCTATGATGTTGTCGCCGAACGCCTGTTCAAGAAAGTGCGGATTCAGACCTATCTGATGGAATTTGACAGCCCGCGAGCAGGCAATTTCGATCCTCTGCGTCATCTGCCCAGCGACAAAATGGTCGTGCTCGGTCTCATTTCATCCAAAGTGCCGCAGCTTGAAGATCGCGGTATTGTGCGCAAACGCCTCGATGAAGCAGCGACAATCGTGCCGATTGATCAGCTCGCCATTTCTGCACAATGCGGCTTTGCCTCTTCCGTGCCAGGCAATCCGCTGACCGAGGCAGACCAACGTGCCAAGCTCGAAATGGTCGTCTCGTTGGCACAGGAAGTCTGGGGCTAAAACGATCAACTTGCGAGGTCGACCAAAACCCCGCAAGTTTCAAATTCTGCAGAGAGAATGCCATGCGCCTGAATGGGATCATGTTGGGATTCGCACTAGCTGTTTGCACTGCGCCTCAAACGCACGCCGATATGCTGGCGCTGGATTGCAAAAGCAGCCGCAACCAACCCTATAAAGTCACCTATGACACCGAGGCCAAAGAGCTGAAACGCGCAACGAGTGAGGGTATCCAAAGTTATAAAATCGTCCGCTCACAATTCGAATTGAACGGCGATGCGCTTGTCTGGGGCCAGGCCAAAGAATTGCATGGCGATATTCTTGTGTTCTTTGGCTCGAAACAAATGGTCAAAAACTTTTTCGGCAACGGTAGTGAAGTCACAGACACCTGCACACAAAAGTGAGGCAGATTACGCGCTCTCACTCTGAGATGATTTATTTTTAAAGATCAGCATCACATTGCGAAGATAGATAAAAATTGACAACGACTGACCCATGATAATCACAGGCTCGCGGCGCTGGATGCCATAAACCAGGGTCATCGTGCCACCGACGATCGACAAAAACCAGAAAGCGATGGGGACAACAGAGCGGACCGCGCGCTCTGATGCCAACCATTGGACCAGAAAGCGCGCAGTAAAAACCAATTGCGCGAGTAGGCCGAAAACCAGCCAGAGATCAAAACGAGTGACGAAGACGTCGTAGAGATAGTCACCGACCGCTTGTGAAAGAGAATAAATCATATCTCAGACCTCCGTCACGATCGGAAGGCGTTTGCGTCTCTTTATCAACCAGCGCACGCCCACAAGATCAAGAATGCCAACCCACAAGCGATCGAAGAACCCATAATTAGAGACACCCGTCAGACGCGGACGGTCAATGACATCCACGTAAGCAATGCCGAGCCCTTCCCGACGCACAAGGGCCGGCATAAAGCGATGCAACGCATCAAAATAGGGCAATGCGAGATAGGCATCGCGGGGGAAACATTTGAAGCCGCACCCTGTGTCGCGCGTCCCATCATTGAGCACGCTCGCTCGCACACGATTGGCAATGCGCGATTGCCAGCGCTTGAATGGCGTATCTTTGCGCCCCACCCGCTGACCTTGCACGAGACCACAATGAGGGCCCGCCCGTCGCAGTGCAGCCAGAAAAGCCGGCATGAAGGCCGGATCATTCTGTCCATCACCATCCAGCGTGATGATGACAGGCGCGCGCGCCGCGCGCACACCAGAGCGCACAGCCGCCGATTGACCACAGGAAACCATGTGCTGGATCTGGCGTAGCCAGGGCCGTGACCCAGCCAAGCGCAGCAATTCCGCGCCTGTGCCATCGGTCGAACCATCATTCACATAGATGATCTCAAACGCGCCTTCAGGAGCCAAAGCGCGCTCGATCTCGGTGATCAGAGGCTCGACATTCCCCTCTTCATTGCGCACGGGCACAACGACGCAGACGCCGGGAGCTTCACTCATATTTTCACTCCAGTTCCAGTCACGCCCGCAAAAGCGCTCGAGATCAGGCCCGCCCCGCGTGCCTCTATCCCGCTTTTACGCGAGCGAAAAACAATCTGCCGCGCGGCAAAGGCGCGGCGCAACACAATGACCGTAGCTAAGCCCAAAGCTGCACCGGCAATCACATCGGAAAGATAATGCGCGCCCGTGATGACACGCGACGCAGCGATCAAAACCGCCAGAACAAAAAGCCAAGTGCCCAGACGCGGCGCCATAAACGCAAGCGCTGTGACGGTGGCAAAGGCTGTGACCGTATGGCCAGACGGGAAGCTCAACACCGAAGACTTCCATGAAAACATGTCAAAATGGAAAGGACCGACCATATCGAGTAAGCGCGGACGAGCACGCCCGAAAAACATTTTAAAGGCAATAGACAGCAAGCCGGCAACTGCATTGACGGAAAGTACAAAGAGAGCCCGTCCAGCAAAAAGCCCGAGCATCGCATCAACGCGTCTGCCCCATCCACGCTGTCGCAGGGCGAGTGCTGCAACAATACAAGCAAAGCAGGTGGCGAAGATCCAACCGGATTCACCAAGACGCGTGATAGTTGAAAAGAAATCATAGAATGGTGGCGCGATGGATTTGATATTGCGCGCGATAGCCTCGTCGCCATAAAGGGCGACCACAATAATGGACAGGCACACAATCAACGAAAGGCCGGCCTCCATGCGGCGCGTATTGCGCGCATGAAACCGATGCAACCGCTTCCACCGCGAGATGAAATCTCGTGAAACGATATGAAGTGAGCCGATCATGGCGCCGAAACTTTCACCGCATAAATGCCCATGTCGAGCTTGCGCCCACCGTTGAGGTTCAGCCCTTCAACACGCGAGATGAGGGCAACATTCGACGACGCAGACAGAGCGGACTTAAACGCCGCCTCGCCACGCGCATCGACAAAAGCGACACGACACGGAGCGGCTACCACGAAACGCGCAGCTTCTTCTCCACTCGCCAGCAATAGGTCCGTGCCGGTCAAAAAAACAAGGCTCGGTTCATTGAATCCGACAGTCGCAGCCGACACCTGCGCGCAAGATGATTGCGACCCGAGCGCTTGGCGGGCGACATCGGCAAGGCGCGGAGATATGCGCCAAGCCTCAAAAGGTCCGCTCGTCATGATCCCGGAAAAAACGAAAACATAAGTGCAAAGGCTCAATGCAACGCCTGATAGAAGCGTGGTCTCAATCCTCTGCCGGCCAATATCGCGCATCAGAAACACGACAAGCCAGAGAAAGAACGGCAGAACAACCAAGGCAGGGATGCCGGGCCAGCGCCCGCTCCAGACGCACAAGCCGATCCCGGCAATCAAGAGAATGAGTGGGATCAATGGTACAAAACGCAAGACAAAACGGGCCCAGACGCGCGTGAGCGCAAGCTCTCCGCGCTCAATCGCCACCATCACCAGAATGGCGAGCGCCGGATAGGCTGGCAAAACATAATGCGGCAGCTTTGTCGGCACGGCCTCGAACAAGAGCCAAACCGGCACGATCCAGGCGATGAGAAAAACGATCCCCGGCTCGCGCCGTGCGCGCCAAACAAAAGGCGCTGCCAATGCTGCAAATGGCGCGAGCGGCCAAGCTGTTGCCCAGAACACAGCAAAATAAGTACCAGGCGGAGCGCCATGGCTTTCCTGGCCTGTACCCACTTTTCCCAGCATGTCATTGCCAACGGATTCGGCCAGAAAGGAACCCTTGGTCGCAATCATGATCAGCACGAACCATGGCACAACAATCAGCAGCGCCCAGATAAGCCCAGGCAGAGGCCGCGCGGCCGCAAACCATTTTACGCCACGATCCTTCACTGCCAGAACAAGGCCAGCAAAGAGGGGCACCATCGGTGTAATTGGTCCCTTCACCAGAAGCCCGACACCGATGGCCGTCCAGAAAATGGCTGGCAATGTCCAACCGCGTTGCTTAGCGGGTTGAAGATAAAAGCGCGCAAGTGCGCCCATGGCGGCCATGATTGTAGCCAAGACCACAGCATCCGTTTTGGCCAGACGCGCCTCGACACCGATGAGAATGGTTGAGCCGAAAAGAAGCGCAGCAAGACAAGCATTGCGCCGCGTGACGAAGACGAGCGCAGTCCAATAAGTCAGCAGGACGCAGGACACCGCGCCCAGCAGAGAGACGAGGCGATAGAGCCAGATGGTCGTGCGCGCTTGGGGAACACCGAGTGCTTCTGCCGCACCCACAACGCTGGCCTGCATCCAGTAAATGCCAACCGGCTTTTTGTTGCGCGCCTCATCCTGGAAGCGGATGGCAACATAATCACTTGTCTCAAGCATCTGCTTGGTGGCCTGCGCAAAGCGCGGCTCATCGCGATCCATCGGCTGCAATGTGAAAAAGCCCGGCAGGAACAGCGCAAGCGACACCAGCACAAGCGAGATTGCAGCCCGCCGATGCGAGACGAGACTGTTGTCGAGGGCCGCTACGGCTGGCTCGAGAATGCGGGCTATGGTCATCCGGCCTCTGGCGGGGCTTGAGTCGAGGCAATCGAGCGCTCGGTCCCGCCTTTTAGGCCGGACAGCTCAGGCCGGCAAGACCTTCAGCCCTGCGGCCAGAGCCCCCTGTCCTTCAGAAAACCAGCCATGGCAGAATCGAAAGCCGCAGGATCCTCAATGCAGCAAGCATGGCCGGTACCCGGCAGCACGACATGGCGCGCATCGGGAATATGCTGAGCCGTCTCTTGGCCCCGACCCAGCGAATTGTCGTGCTCGCCATTGATGACCAGCACCGGCATATCAAGCCCGCCCAAGCGAGGCAGCATGTTTTCAGATCCCCGCGCCTCAAAAATACGGGCAATGGAAGCGCCGTCAAGCAAATGCGCGTCCTCGCAAAACATGTCCATCACCCAGCGGCCAAGTTTGGTATCGGTAAAGCCCGGTGCAAATAGCTCTGGCATGTAATCGCGCCTGTAGATGGCAGGACCAATTTTGATGAAGGCATCAATTCGTTTTTGAATATTTCCGCCAGGCCGGCTGGAGCCGCCCACCAGAACCAACCCACGCGCGCGCATGGCATGATCGAGCCCGATCTTCAGCGCAATGCCGGAGCCAACACTCACGCCCAGAAACAAGGATTGCACGAGCCCCAGATCATCGCAGACGCCGAGCACATCCTGCACCATATCTTCCAGTGTGAACGGATCTGTCGGCTTGTCGGACAGGCCATAGCCACGCAGATCGATGGCTATGCACCGGTAAAAATTAGAAAAATGCGCCATCTGGAAGGTGAAGAGACGCCGGTCATAGGGATTGGCATGAACCATCACCAAGGCCGGGCCCTCGCCCCTATCCTCATAATGGATGCGCAGACCGTTAGCCGTCGAATATGGCATCAAGACCTCCCTTTCAAACGCTCATAGCGAGCGAAGCGAAGCAATCAAATCTTGTCCTGCGACAATTGAGCTTTCTTCGTCGCAGATCTAGGGCCTAAGCCTTCGCAGGCTCGATCGCGACACTCTCGCCGCAACCGCAGGCTGACGTCTGATTGGGATTGTTAAAGACAAAGCCCGAAGAGAGCTTGTCCATTTTGAAATCCATTTCGGTGCCGAGCAGGAACATCACGGCCTTGGGATCGATCAGGACCTTCACGCCCTTGTCCTCGATCACCTCGTCATGGGGGCCAACGGCCTCTGCCCATTCCATTGTATATGACATGCCGGCACAGCCGCCGTTTTTCACACCCACGCGCAAACCAGCGAGGGTTTTTTCCGACCCATCCATGATTTCGCGAACCCGCGCCGCAGCAGAATCCGTCAGCTTCACAATCTGAGGCCGCGGTCTTGGATTTCCTGGTGCTGCAATTGCCATTTTCGTCTCCCTCAGCCGGGTTCAAGGCCCTGCGAATGAGTCAGATTGAAACCTACCACATATCCAACGCGACGCGCGCTTCATCCGACATGCGACTTTGATCCCAAGGCGGATCGAAGACCATCCGGGCCTTCGCGCCGGCAACACCCGGGACAGCCGACACAGCATTCTCAACCCACATCGGCATTTCACCAGCTACCGGGCACGCGGGTGCGGTCAGCGTCATATCGATATTCACGAAACGCGATTCATCAACATCGATCTTGTAGATCAGCCCAAGCTCGTAAACATCGACCGGGATTTCCGGATCAAACACCGTCTTCAACGCGACGATAATGTCATCGGTCAATCTCTCCAATTCCTCGGGCGGAATGGAGGGATTGAGCTCCAGATCGGGCTTGTTGCGCTGCGTATCGTTCGACAGGTCTGTCATTGGGTTCGCAACCTCAAGCAAACAGGGTTTCGGCTTTGGCGAGCGCATCTACCAGCGCATCCACTTCAGCCCGCGTATTATACATAGCAAATGATGCACGGCACGTCGAAGTCACACCAAAGTGCGTCATCAGCGGCATGGCACAATGGGTGCCCGCACGCACAGCCACACCTGACCGATCAATGACAGTGGCAACATCATGCGCATGCGCACCCTTCATCTCGAAGGAAACAATCGCACCCTTGCCCGGCGCCGTGCCGATGAGACGAATGGAATTCAGCCGTTCCATGCGCTCCTGCGCATAGGAAGCCAGCGCATTCTCATGCGCGCGGATCCGCGAACGACCGATCATCTGCATGTAATCCAGCGCCGCGCCCAGACCTATGGCCTGAACAATCGGCGGCGTGCCCGCTTCAAAACGATGCGGTGGCGTGTTGTAGGTCACACGATCCATGGCGACAGTCTCGATCATTTCGCCGCCACCATTGAAGGGCGGTAATTTTTCGAGCCATTCACGCTTGCCATAGAGCACGCCAATGCCGGTGGGCCCATAGGTCTTGTGGCCGGTGAAGACATAGAAATCGGCATCAAGATCGCGCACATCGACATCAAGATGACAGGCGCTTTGCGAGCCATCCACCATCACCGGAATGCCACGCGCATGTGCAATGCGGATCACATCCTTGATCGGCACAATTGTACCCAGCACATTGGACATATGCGTGATGGAAACGATCTTCGTCTTGGCCGTAAGCGTCTTTTCAAATTCATCCAGCGAGAACGAGCCATCTTCGCCCACGCCCACCCACTTCAGCACCGCGCCCTTGCGCTCGCGATGAAAATGCCAGGGCACAATATTGGAATGGTGCTCCATGATCGTGAGCACAATTTCGTCGCCCTCCTGAATGAAGGCCTGACCGAAGGAGGCTGCAACGCAATTGATCGCTTCGGTGGCGGAGCGGGTAAAAACGATTTCATCAACCGATTCCGCATTCAGAAAACTGCGCACTTTCTCGCGCGCACCCTCAAAAGCTTCGGTCGCCGCATTGGCGAGATAATGCAATCCACGGTGCACATTGGCATATTCATGCTCATAAACATGCACCATGCGCTCGATCACTTGACGCGGCTTTTGGGCCGAGGCCGCATTGTCGAGATAGACAAGCGGCTTGCCATAGGGGCGCTCGTTCAGGATGGGAAAATCCCGGCGGATAGCTTCGACATCATAGGGCGCGTTCATATTCATCATGACCTCCGCGCCGACAACCACGCGCCGATCAGCGTGGTGAGATGGGCGCGCAACGCTTCATTTTCAACGCGGTCTGTTGCCTCATCGACAAAGGCTTCAAGCAGCATGGCTTGCGCATCCTCTTTCGGCAGGCCGCGCGCCATGGCGTAAAAAACCTGATCATCGTCGAGCTGGGCGACCGTCGCGCCATGTCCGCAGACGACATCATCTGCGAAAATCTCAAGTTCAGGCTTGTTGTTCATCGACGCGCCATCAGACAGCAAAATGGCATGGCTCTTCATCGCGCCATCCGTCTTCTGTGCGCCGGGCGCCACACTCACCTTGCCCTGATAGACGCCAGTGGCATCACCATCGAGCACGGTTTTGAAATATTCACGGCTGTGACAATGGGGTGCCACATGTTGAACAATCAAAGTCGTATCCGCATGATCCTTGCCTTTGAGAAGCGAAGCGCCAGCCAATTGGCCGCGCCCCTGCGCGCCATCAAACCGCATGAAGGCTTGACGGCGCAACAACCCGCCACCCAGTGCCAATGTGAAGGAATTGAAATTGGCCGATGCGGCAAGCGTCGTCATCAAAGACGCGACATAAGTCGATCCACTGGCCAAAGGCGCGGGCACGAAGACATGCTCGACGCTGGCGCCCTCGCCCACGGCTATCACCAACGCGCAATTGCGATGCTCGGCCGTCATGCTTTCGCAAGCCTCAGACTCGATCAAAGTCACCTGCGCGCCTTTGCTCACGCGCAAGGCGGAACGCGCATAGACCGCCTGACCCACAGCACCTGACGAAAGAGAGACAATTTCCAACGGCTGCTCGAGAGTTGTGTTCTGAGCAATATCGACCAGCACACCGCCTTGCATGAAAGCCGTGTTCAGCGCGAGCGCTACATCGCTTTCACCCAATCCGCGCGCAGCCAATAATTCAACCGCCGCCGCATCACCGCACACCAACGCATCAGCAAGCGACATAACGCGAACGCCTTTCGGCAGAGCCGCGGCATCGGACAGATCAGCGATAAAATAACCATCAACGAGTACCAGCCGCCAAGTCTTAAGACCAGCAATGCGGGGCACTAATTTCTCAAGCCGCACACGCAGGGCCGAAGTCGCCGACGCCGGGGGCTGTGCGGCCATAGGCAATGCTTCGCGGAGCGCGCCGCGTAAATCCGTATAATGCCATGCTTCGACACGACGCGATGGCAGACCAGCAACAACAAACGAGTCAAAGGCGGCCGTGCGCAGAGCATGCACAGCCCCGCTTCCTGGAAGCACCTTGCGCGCATCAGCAAAATCGGCGGCGAGTTTCGCCTCCGCTGCCGTCGGCAATGCTTTCACTGCCTGTGTCATCACGCCGCCTCACCGACGTAATCGCGGTAGCCATTGGCTTCGAGTTCAAGCGCCAGATCTTTGCCGCCCGTCTTCACAATCTGCCCCTTCGACATCACATGCACCGTGTCGGGCACGATATAGTCGAGCAGACGCTGATAATGGGTGATGACAAGGAACGACCTCTTGGGATCGCGCAAAGCGTTCACGCCTTCCGAGACAATGCGCAGAGCATCAATATCGAGGCCTGAATCTGTCTCATCCAGAATTGCGAACGTCGGCTCCAGCAGCGACATTTGCAGCACTTCCATGCGCTTCTTTTCGCCACCCGAAAAACCGACATTCAACGCGCGGCGTAGCATCTCCTGCGGCACGCCGAGTTTATCGGCACCCGTCTTCACACGCTTGATAAAGTCGGGCGTCGTCAATTCCGCTTCACCGCGCGACTTGCGCTGCGCATTGAGACAGGCCTTCAGGAAGGTCATGGTGGTGACGCCGGGAATTTCGAGCGGATATTGGAAGGCCAGAAACACACCCTTGGAGGCGCGCTCGGCAGCATTCATCTCCAGAATACTTTCGCCATTCAGCAGGATTTCGCCGCCCGTCACCTCATAGCCGACGCGGCCAGAAATGACATAAGACAGCGTCGACTTGCCCGAACCATTGGGCCCCATGATAGCGGCGACTTCGCCATCTTTCACGATGAGCGAAAGACCATTAATGATCTTCTTACCGTCAATTTCGGCGTGGAGATTACGAATTTCGATCATTTTTATCGTGTCCGTTTCAAAGGGGCGAAGCGTAAGATGCCTCAGCCGACTGAGCCCTCAAGGCTAATGGAAATCAGCTTCTGCGCTTCAACCGCGAATTCCATTGGCAACTGTTGCAGCACATCACGCACGAATCCATTGACGATCAGGGCTGTCGCCTCTTCCGCCGAAAGTCCGCGCTGCATGCAATAGAACAGCTGGTCCTCAGAAATTTTTGAAGTGGTCGCTTCGTGCTCAAACACTGCACTCGCGTTCTTCGCCTCGATATAGGGGATTGTATGCGCGCCGCAGGTTTCGCCAATCAGAAGTGAATCGCAATTGGTGAAATTGCGCGCATTGCTCGCGCGCTTCTGCGCCAAGACCTGTCCGCGATAGGTATTATTGGAGCGTCCCGCAGAAATGCCCTTCGAGATGATGCGGCTGGTCGTATTCTTGCCCAGATGAATCATCTTGGTTCCGCTATCTACCTGCTGGCGACCATTGGAAATCGCGATTGAATAAAACTCACCACGCGAGTTATCGCCGCGCAAAATGCACGAGGGATATTTCCACGTAATAGCCGAGCCGGTTTCCACCTGCGTCCATGAAATTTTGGAGCGCGCGCCAAAGCAATCGCCGCGCTTGGTGACAAAATTATAAATGCCACCCTTGCCCTCAGAATCGCCCGGATACCAATTCTGCACGGTCGAATATTTAATCTCGGCATCATCGAGCGCGATGAGTTCAACCACCGCAGCATGCAGCTGGTTTTCATCGCGCTTGGGCGCCGTACAACCTTCGAGATAGCTCACATAAGAGCCCTTGTCGGCGATGATCAGCGTGCGCTCGAACTGGCCCGTGTTCTGCTCGTTGATGCGAAAGTAAGTCGACAATTCCATCGGGCAACGCACGCCGGGCGGAATGTAGACAAAAGATCCATCGGAGAAGACAGCCGAATTCAGCGTCGCGTAATAATTGTCGGAGACCGGCACAACCGAGCCCAGATATTTCTTCACCAGTTCCGGATGCGAATGGACCGCTTCCGAAATCGGGCAGAAGATCACTCCGGCTTTGGCCAGCTCTGCCTTGAAGGTTGTCGCCACAGAGACAGAATCGAAAACGGCATCCACCGCCACGCGGCGCTCTTGCACGCCGGCCAAAATCTCCTGCTCGCGCAGCGGGATTCCGAGCTTCTCATAGGTGCGTAGCAATTCGGGATCGACCTCATCGAGGTTCTTGGGACCCGGCGAGTTTTTTGGGGCGGAATAATAATAGAGATCCTGATAATTAATTCTCGGATAGGAGACACGCGCCCAGTCCGGCTCGCGCATAGTCAGCCACAAGCGATAGGCTTCCAGTCGCCATTCGGTCAGCCACACGGGCTCGTTCTTCTTCGCCGAAATAAACCGGACAATATCTTCGTTGAGGCCCTTGGGCGCCTTCTCCGATTCAATATCGGAGACGAAGCCATACTTATAGGCATCGACATCGACAGACTTCACCCGATCGACTGTCTCTTGGACCGCCGCCATGCTCTTCTCCTCACCTCGGCGGTTTCAAGGACCGCTGGTTTGGCTTCACTTCAGTTTACGGCCCAGATGGCTGAGCCGATCAATCCTTCAGGCCGCATTCTTGTCCGAACGCAATCTGATATTCTTTACCGCGTTCTTGAGCGCCTCGCAAAAGGCCTCGATATCGCGCTCGCTATTGTCGGGGCCCAAACTGACCCGTAAGGCCCCGCGCGCAAGCTCGTCGGCCGCGCCCATGGCCCGCAATACATGCGATGGTTGCACCTTGCCCGACGAGCAAGCCGAGCCGGAGGAGACCGCAATTCCTGCCAGATCTAGGGCGATCAGCAGGGTCTCCGCCGAAACACCCGGCACCGCAAAGGCGCTGGTCTGGGCCAAACGCGCTGTGCTTTGACCGAAGAAAACGGCATCGGGCAGAAGCCCTACAACCTTAACTTCCAGATGGTCGCGCAAGGCGCTCAGCCGGTCCATCTCCGCCAAAGTCAGTCGGGCGACGTCTGCTGCGGCCCCAAAGCCGGCAATGCCCGCAACATTCTCTGTTCCTGCCCGAAGGCCCTTTTCCTGTCCGCCGCCCTTCACGAGGGCCGCCCCGTTCATATGGAGACGCACATTGGCAAACGCCAGCGCGCCGACACCCTTGGGGCCGCCAATCTTATGGGCCGAGATGAAAAGCGCATCGGCGCCAAGGGCCGCCAGCGGAAGGCGCCCGGCTGCTTGCACAGCGTCACAGACCAAAAGCCCGCCTGCCAAATGGACCAGCGCCGCCGCCTCGGCGATCGGCTGGATGACGCCGGTCTCATTATTAGCGACCTGCAAAGCCAGCAACACGCGCTCGCCTCCGGCCGCGTCCAGCATGGCCTTGAGGCCAACCAGATCCAGGACACCAGCGCCCGTCAGAGGCACGGCGGCAAAAAATTCGGGGGCGAACCGGTGGCCCTGCAGCACGCAGGGATGTTCACCCGCGGCTGCAAAGAGCCGAGTTAGCGGCTTGCCGCCATCGCTCAGCGATGGCGAGAGAACAAGATTGGCTGCTTCCGTCCCGCCCGAGGTGAAAGTGATATCGCGAGGGCGAACGCCCAAAAGGGTCGCAACAGACGCCCGCGCCGTCTCAATGGCCGCCCGAGCTGCGCGGCCCTCTGCGTGGACCGAAGAAGCATTTCCTGGAAGGTCAATGGCGCTCAGCATGACCTGCCTGGCACTTGCCAACAGGGGGGCTGTTGCATTGTGATCGAGGTAAATTCGCTGCGCGCTCATCAAGGTCCCGGGATGGTCTCGCAAAATTCTTGCAATCACACTGCCCGGGCATGCTAAGAACGCCCCGGATCGCGTCGGTCTCCCACTTTGGGAGAGGGTGTTGGCAGTTAGAATAGTTCTAACAGCTAATAGGGGTTGCCCTCTTGTGAAGTCAAGCCAAGGGACCGCGCTGACAAATTTTTGAAGCCCCGGTCGAACACTCGGCCTGCTTCCTTGAGGATCGCAATGCCTGAAATCATTTTCACGGGGCCGGCTGGCCGTCTCGAAGGCCGTTTTCATCCCTCGAAGCAGCGTGGCGCGCCGATCGCGGTCATTCTTCATCCCCACCCGCAATTCGGGGGAACGATGAATAATCAGATCGTCTACAACCTCTATTACACATTCGCCGAGCGCGGCTTCTCCGTGCTGCGGTTCAACTTTCGCGGTGTGGGCCGCAGCCAAGGCAATTTCGACCATGGCACCGGCGAGCTGTCGGATGCCGCTGCCGCACTCGATTGGGTGCAGGGCATCAATCCGGAAGCTCGCGCCTGCTGGATTGCGGGTGTCTCTTTCGGCTCCTGGATCGGCATGCAGCTGTTAATGCGCCGCCCCGAGATCGAGGGCTTCATCTCGATTGCCCCGCCTGCCAACCGCTTCGACTATTCCTTCCTGGCGCCTTGCCCCTCTTCAGGGCTTTTCGTCCATGGCGATCAGGATCGTGTTGCCCCGCTCAAGGAAGTTATGGCCCTCATCGAAAAGCTGAAAACCCAGCGCGGCATCATCATCGAACATGCCGTCATCCCGGGCGCCAACCATTTCTTTGAAAATCGCGTCGATGAGCTGATTGCCGAAGTCGGCCATTATCTCGACCGCCGCCTCGACAATCCACCCCGCTTACCGACCCCGGCCCGCGCCAAAAAGGGCACCGAAGACTAAAGCGTTCCAGCCTGCAATTCGGGCGCGGGAGTGAAGGGCGCTTCCGCGCTCATCATGTCGCGTTTGGCGGCCAGTGAAAAACTCAGCGTCACGAAGATGACGGCGAGCCCCACGACAATATCAAGGGCAGAAAAAGCTCTCGATCTGGTTGAGTATAGAGCCTTAAACCGCTGCGAATAAGAAATAAATTTTAGCATAGCTCAACCTCAAATGTATCAAGCAATGCGCGCAGTCTAGCGCACGGAGATTGACGTAAGGTCAATGCGATAAGGGCCAGACAAGCCGCCCGCCCGTGAGCGGATGAGCGACACCCGTTGTGCCAGGATAAGTTAAAGGTAGCCCACGAGCCGACCGCACCGCCAGAAAAGCAAAGGCCTGCGCTTCAAGCGCGCCAGCATCCCATCTATATTCATTTGATGAACGAACTTCCGAGTTTAATTCGTTACCAAGAAAAGATAAAAGCGTATCGTTTAACGCACCGCCGCCGCAGACAATCCAGAGGCTTGGGGGTGTGGTCACATGGGCCAGCAAGCGCGCAACCGCCCGCGCCGTAAAGGCGGTGAGCGTCGCCGCCCCATCGGCATCCGACAGATTTTCGACCCCGCTCACATCAAAAGCATTGCGATCCAAACTCTTAGGGGGTGGCACCGCAAAGAAGGGGTGGGCGAGCCAGCGCAACAGCAGTGCCTCATTGGGCGTCCCGGCAGCCGACAAAGCCCCACAAGCATCATAGGGCGCTCCCGTTCGGGCCAAGACGAAATCATCGAGCAACGCATTGCCGGGACCCGTGTCGCAAGCCAACAGATCAGAACCCGCCGAAAGCAGCGTGGCATTGGCGACCCCGCCAATATTCAGAAAAGCGACCCCCGCGGGCAGATCTGCCCCCGCCGCCAAAGCCTGATGGAAGACGGGAACGAGTGGCGCTCCCTGCCCGCCTGCGGCCACATCGGCCGAACGAAAATCGAAGACAACAGGACGGCCAATTTCATCAGACAGAGCCTGCCCGTCACCCAGCTGGACGGTGAGACCCGTTTCGGGACGGTGCAGAACAGTCTGTCCGTGGAAGCCGATAAGGTCGACACTGGCCAGATCGATCGCCTGCGTCTTGCAGAAGGTCCGGACAGCCTCGGCATGGGCACGAGTGAGAAAAGCTTCCGCCTGCGGCAGTATGCCGGGCCGGGCTGCCGAGCTGGTCAGGGCGCGCGCATCATCAAGCGCAGCGCGCAACAAGCGGCGCTCGGGGTCCGAATAAGGCCGCGTGGCAAAGGCACCGAGGTGAACCTGAGTCTTCCCGTCCGTCTCAACAAAGGCAATATCGATCCCATCGAGCGAGGTGCCGGACATCAGGCCTATGGCGCGGGAAAGTGTCATAAGACCAAATTAAACCAATGGGCCCTTCAATGCGAGCGCAGCGAAGCCACACCGACAGCGCAAGCAGCGTTGCACAGATGCCCCCCGTCGATTAAACCCGGCCGACCTGATCGAGGACCACCATGTCGACCGATTTCCAGCCCAAATCCGATTTCCTCGCCATCCTCAAAGAGCGCGGCTATATCCACCAATGCTCCGACTTTGCGGGTGTGGATGACAAGGCCAAGGCTGGCGAGCTGATCGCCTATATCGGCTTTGACGCGACGGCCTCTTCCCTGCACATAGGCTCGCTTTTGCAGATCATGATGCTGCGCTGGCTGCAAAAGACGGGCGGCAAGCCGATCCCGCTCATGGGTGGCGGCACGACGCAGGTCGGCGACCCCTCTGGGCGCGACGAGAGCCGCAAGCTCCTCACACTCGACCAGATTGAAGCCAACAAGACCGGCATCCGTCAGGTCTTCACAAAATTCCTGACCTTCGGCGACGGCAAGACCGACGCGGTCATGAGCGATAATGCCGAATGGCTGACGGCCTTGAACTACATTCACTTCCTGCGCGATGTCGGCCGCCACTTCTCGGTCAATCGCATGTTGTCGATGGACTCGGTCAAGATGCGGCTCGATCGCGAGCAGGAACTGTCCTTCATCGAATTCAACTATATGTGCCTTCAATCCTATGATTTTGTCGAGCTGAACAAGCGCTACGGCATCACGCTGCAAATGGGCGGCTCCGATCAATGGGGCAATATTGTCATGGGCATTGATCTGGGCCGCCGCATGGGCACGGGCCAGCTCTATGGTCTCACCTCTCCCCTGCTCACCACAGCCTCGGGGGCCAAGATGGGCAAGACAGCGTCCGGCGCAGTCTGGCTGAACTCGGACATGCTGCCCGTCTATGATTACTGGCAGTACTGGCGCAATACGGAAGATGCCGATGTCGGTCGCTTCCTCCGCCTCTTCACCGAATTGCCGATGGATGAAATCCACCGCCTCGAAAATCTTGGTGGCGCAGAAATCAACGAGGCCAAGAAGATGCTGGCCAATGAAGCGACCGCCATGTTGCATGGGCGCGAGGGCGCCGATCATGCAGCAGAAACCGCACGCAAGACGTTTGAAGAAGGCGTGCTCTCGATTGCTCTGCCCACCATCGAACTGCCACTTGCTGATTATGCGTCAGGCATGGGTGTGCTCAGCGCATTTGTGAAAGCCGGACTGGTTGCCTCGACTGGCGAAGCGCGCCGCCAGATCAAGGGCGGGGGCCTGCGCCTGAATGATGCGGTTGTGACGGATGAGCGCGCGACTTTGTCTGCATCAGATCTGACCAGCGAAGGCGTGGTGAAATTGTCGATGGGCAAAAAGAAGCACGTGCTCCTCAAGCCGGTTTAAAGAAAGACAGGGGATGGCAACATGACGGACCTGCATTCGCTACCCAGCGATCTGCCGATCCCGATTGACGATGGCGCTGCGAAACATCTGGTCGGGCTTTGCCTCCCCTCTATTGCGCTAGCTTCTACGCTTGGTGCGCCCGTACAGCTCGATGTGCTTTCTGGCATCAGCGTCATTTACGCCTATCCAATGACGGGCCGCCCTGACATCGCGTTGCCTCAGAATTGGGATCTTATCCCCGGCGCACGCGGCTGCACGCCTCAGGCCTGCTCCTATCGAGATCATTATTCTGAGCTTCTATCATTCGGTGCCCAGCTCTATGGCCTGAGCACGCAATCACGCGACTATCAAAAAGAAATGGCAGAACGTCTTCACCTGCCTTTTGCAGTCTTGAGCGATGAAGGACTGAATCTCACAGCTTCCATCTCGTTGCCGACTTTTGAAGCAAATGGCATGACGCTCTTGAAGCGCCTGACATTGATCTGTCAGGACAACAGAATCATTCACGTCAATTATCCAGTTTTCCCGCCAGATAAGGACATCGACCAAGTCATCTCGTTTTTAAGAACCGCCATTTAAGCGCGCTTATCGCAATGGCGAAAGGCGGCGCGTCGGCGCATATGGTAGAGGAGCGCCATCTTTGTCCTCATCCTGTGGCTGCGGCTGCGGAGTAGCCGCCGGTGGCTGCGGCATCGGTTCAGTGCCCGAATCCCCTGCCCCGAAAATTTTGCGCAGGAACCCGGGCGCCAAAGCTGACAGCGGATTGATGGTGAGCACAGGCGCTGTTGAAGGACCACTGAGGCGGAAATTCAGGCCAAACAAACCTTCATTCGCGCCGCCACCAAGAAACACGCCAAAGAGCGGTATCTTCGAGAAGAAATTGTTGAGCCCATAGGCTGGCACAAATGTTCCCGTCACATTGACCCGATCATTCAGCGTATCGAGCGTGCCCTCGATCGTGGTGCCAGCTTCCGGTCCATAAATTACGCCGTCGCGCAATTCGATGCGGCCCTGCCCCCGTGTGAAACTCACCTGCATTTTGGTGAAGGCGGCCGCATTCGTATCAATCTTGATCTGGCCAGAGCGGTCGCGCTGCGCGACACCCTCCGACACAAGTCGACGCAGAGCGGGTTCATTGCGCACAATGAAATTCTGGACATTCACCGTGCCATTGATCTCGCCATCGCTCAACAGCGCATTGAATTGCAGTTTTCCGCCCTCCATACGCTTATAAAGATCGAAGAACGACAGAAGCGCGCCGCCATCATTGGTCGTGAGGTTGATCTGCGGCTCGCCCTGCAAGCGTACGACATTGCCGGCAACAACATCACGGCCAAACTTGCCATTGAGTGTGAAAATGCGGATCTGTCCAGAGCGGCGCCCCATGCGCAAAGTCACATTCGTTGCCGATTGGTTGTTATAACCAGCAACATTATTGGCCTTCAGATCGACATCGAAATCTTTTGAGGGGCCGGCACCCGGACGTGGCGCGGTGCCGGTCGTGAGCAATCGCAGAAACGGCTTGGCATCAACCGTCTTGCCGCTGATTGATAATTTTAAAATTTCCTTCGTCTGCTCAGCCATGATCTGCATGTCATCGCCGGGCGACAGGCGTACCTGCGTCAGCTTCAACTTCTCCATGCCGCCAATCTGATCAAGCTCAATCGTGCCTTTCGCATAGGCCGACCCGCCATCGAAGACGAAATTTTCAAGATCCGGACCATTAAGGTCATTGATCAAAGTAAAAGACGCTTTCGCAGCCTTGCCCGCAGGCTTCACAAAGCCGGGCAAGAGATTATCTATATTCGCGCGTGTGAAATCGATCTCAACCTGTGCGCGCTGCTTCTCGCGTTGCCCAAGGGCGGCCGTCATTTTCGCGCCGATCGGGCCTGTGAGCGTCTGGCCGAAATTAAGGCCGAGTTTCGTGCGGGCTGCATCATCCAGAATCATGCCGATGATGGCCTCGGTTGGCGTCTCTAATTGCTTGCGCAATTCAATCGTCGCAGGCGCACCAAACAGACGCCCCTGCCCGGACGCGCGCAACATGCCGCGTTCGGCAGTGAGGTTGAGCGTCCCCGCTTCCAGCTTTTCCTGCCCCACGAGTTTGTCGACCGTGAAATTGGTCAGCGCCGCGCTGGCACGCACACGAGTATCTTCCGGCTTGATGTCATCGGAGAGCTTCAGATCGATGACGATCGAGCCGTCAATGCGCCCCTTCACCGTCGCCGCATCGATAGGCACTTGCGCATAGGCCTTCAGGCGCTCACGCTCGAACAAATCAGCCACAGCGTCCAGCGGTCCATTCATGCGCAGATTGATCGTAGCGGGTGCAGGCTTCACCTGCATGTCGGGAATACTGATCGAGCCCTCCACAACATTGAGCTTTTGACCCGACACATCCATCTGACCGCGTGTTGCGACGAAATTGGCAGTACGTCCCGTTACAACACCAGTCCCATCGAGGGCGGAAAATGGCGGCAAGCTCGGCACGGCCTCAAGCGTTGTGCCTGATAATCTGAAATTCAATCGCATCTTGTCATCAGGCGGCTGCAAGTCTTTTTTCAACAACTCGAAGGTCTGCGGATCAAAATCGACCCAGAGCGAACCTTCCTCCAGCGTTCCGCCCTGCAACACGCGTATGAACCAAGCCCGCGCCCGCGGCGCAACCGGCGTCGGCCATAAGCGCACAACAGATAAAGCCGGCATGCGGGCAGCACGGCCCGTGAAACGGAAAGACGGACCCGCCTCAGACAATTTCAATTCAGCCTGACCCGACAGCGAAATGTCAGGTCCGGCCAGCTCAAGGCGGTCAATCAAGATCTGACGGTCAGCAGCAATGAAACGGGCGTCGACGATGCCACGATCCACAATCAGCGGTTTTTGATTTGGGCGCTCTGGCCCATAGACCGATCGCTCCAATGTGCGACCTGAAATCTGCCAGGCATTACTGCCAGGTGCTGGAGGCGTCACGGAGCCAGAAACAGCAAAACGCGTTTCACCCGCTTGCAACAAGGTGCGGTTGAGATCGAAACGCCGCGACGTCCCATTCCATTCAAAGAGGCCTTCGATCTGATCAATCGAGATCGTCTCATGATCCTTATCGTCAAGTTTGAAAATGCCCGAGCCGGTAGCAAAACGTCCATTTGCCGAAGCAAGCTGATTGTCACGGCCCAGCGTGACATTCATCTGCGCAGAGATGGGCATGGAAAAACTGAAGCCGGGGTCGCGCATGCCTGTGACGAGCTGCAACTCGGCAAGCGTAAGGTTGGTCAATGAAATATCGAGCGTGCGCGTCTCACCCGGACGCCCATTGGCCAAAGCCTCGCCACGCCAGCGCCCATTGGGGCCGCGAGCAGACAAAAGCAGAGCCGCGGAATCTTCCGCACGATCAAAATCGAGTTCGAAATCCTGAAAGCTTGTCAGCTGATGGGTGATCTGGTCTTCGAAGACCAAGTTTCCGCCTGAAATACCAAGACGGCGCAGCGCGCCCGCCGCAGAATTTCGACGCATGGCATTGTCGAGCAGCGTTTTCAGCGCCTCACCAATGGCAATCATCGCATCGCCGCTGGGCACATCAAGCGACGGACCAGCGGCTTTTGCTCGTGTGGACGCCGAGATCGGATGTGCGCCAGTGAGCAAGAAAGGTTCAGAGCCCGCCGACAAGGCGACTGCTCCATCGGCCATCACCGACAGACGCAATTCCATATCTATGAGTTCAAGACGACGCGGCGAAATTTCTCCATAGAGAAGTGCCAGCGGATTGATTGAGACATCAGCCTTAGGCGCCACAATCACAATGCGTCCCTGCGAATCCTTCAGCGTGAACCCTTGCATGGCCAGACGGGGACCATGATCGGAATCTTCCAGCGCAAGGGGACCGACTTCGGCGCTGTAGCCATCGCCCAACCGGCTGGAGAGTGCAGCGGCAAAGGGAGCGCGCAACATGTTGAGTTCGATCGGCCCCTCCGAAAGACGATTGAAAACATAGGCCGAGACAAAAACCGGCGACAGGCAGAGCAGCGCGAGGATGACGAGCGAAACGAAGATCACACGTCCGCGCCGACGCGGGTGACGTGTCGCGCGCAGACGCACCGGAGCATCCGGAGGCGCAACTCCCGGGGGAGAGGTCCTCAGGTTGTCCGCAAGGCCCTGTTCATCCTGCGACTGATCACTCAAACTGATTGTCCCGCCAATAATCGGACCCATGTGTTCCGATTCGTCGCGAACTATAGAAGTTCATGGGCTCGGGCGCGATCCGCCCGCCATGTCTTCTCGTAACGGTCTGGACAGGCAATAAGACAAAAGGAAGGCGACAGACATGACTGCCAAGCTCGAACCCGGCAAGAAAGCTCCTGCTTTCGACCTGCCAACCGACGGCGAAGGCCGCATCAAGCTCGCGGGTCTCAAGGGCCAGAAAGTCGTGCTTTACTTCTATCCCAAGGACGACACGTCGGGCTGCACGCAAGAAGCCATAGAATTCAACGGGCTTCGTAAGCAATTTGAAAAGATTGAGACCTTGATCCTCGGCGTCTCGCCAGATCCGGTCAAAAGCCATGACAAGTTCAAAGCCAAACACGGTCTCGAATTCGGTCTGATCTCGGATGAGAGCAAGGCCATGCTCGAAGCCTATGGCGTCTGGGTCGAAAAGAGCATGTATGGCCGCAAATATATGGGGGTCGAGCGCACAACGGTCCTGATTGGCGCTGATGGCAAGATCGCGCAGGTCTGGAACAAGGTGAAAGTGCCCGGCCACGCCAAAGAAGTGCTGGCCGCGGCCAAGGCGCTCTAAGGCGTTAACCTGCCGCTAACCATAAACTCCCTAGCGTAACCCTGCCCGGCACCTGCATTGCCGCCGGGCGGGGATTTTGATGAAAACCATTTACCTGACCCTGCAGCAGGGGGAGCACCTCGCCTGCTGGCGCCTCACACTTCCAAGGCTCGCCGTCTGCGGCCTCGCACTTGTGGGTGGCCTCGGCATAACCCTCTTCCCCGGCATCCCCGCAGATCCGCAGACGCTCGAACAAGCCAAGCGCCGAATGGGCATTCTGCAGGCCGAGCTTGAACGCGCCACAAGCCAGCAAGCCATGACGGCTGATCTTCTGAATGGAAAATTGGCTGAAGCACAGAAAAGGCTAGCCCGCCTGGAAAGTCAGGGCCAAGCCCTGAACCAGCTTTCCCCCAACCGGCCGGCACCGGTTCGGCTACGTTTGCTCGAAGAAGCGATGGATCGGCATGAGCGCCAGCAAATCAACGAACTGACAACCCTCGCCGACGACCGACGAAACGAGGCGATCCGAATCGACAAGGCACTGGCGGAGGCTCGCATCAGCCTGCCTGAATTGCCGACCGTCTCTTCCGACGCCGGCGGCCCCTTTATTCCGCTCGCCGCAGCTTTTTCCGGCCTTTTCGCAGACCGGCTCGCAGGCGCCGAGCCTTGGCTCATGCGCCATGCCCATCTGACCGAACATTTGCCCAACTTGCCGCTGCGCGCGCCTTTCTCGGGACGCCTCGAAATTTCCTCCGGCTTTGGTGCCAGAGCCGACCCCTTTCACGGCCGTGCGGCCTGGCATAGCGGGATTGATCTGCGCAGCGACGCCGGCTCCCAAGTACTGGCAACCGGCGCTGGAAACGTGACCGCCACAGGCTGGAATGGCGCTTATGGCCTGTCCGTGGACATCGACCACGGAAATGGGCTCTCGACCCGCTATGCCCATCTCTCCCGCCTCTTGGTGCGCGAGGGCGAACGCGTCGACGCGCTCCAGCCCATTGCACTGTCAGGCGCAAGCGGGCGCACAAAAGGCGCGCATCTCCATTACGAATTACGCGTCGATGGCGAGGCAACCGATCCCAGGCGCCTGTTCAAGGCCGGAGAAAAAATCGGGCTCTTGCCTATAGCGTCCTCACGCATGCGTGAGGCTGCACAATAAAAATGCAGGGCGGCAACAAGCGCACAGCCCTAAGTCATTTCCTGTCAAAAAAAGCTGCAGATTTTGAACTTGCCTAAGAGATGCTCAGGCACAGACGTCTTGGCACACTCGTTGCTCTTCTTCTTTCGTCTTTATCCGAATAAGGCGGAGGCTCCATGTTCAAGAATCCTTTCGATCACCGCAACCGGCTTTCACGTAGCTGCGCGTGCGGACAACATGCCTCGCAAGGCGAACATGAAGCCGCTTTGCGCGCACAATCGGCCGAGATTGCGACGAATACAGAGGCCACCTACGAAAATCTCGTGGCGGAAACTGTTCTGCGCCAAATGTTTCCTGTCGACGCACATCGACGCGCCTTTTTGAACAAGCTCGGGGCCTCAACAGCGGCAGCTGCCATTTCTTCTTTCTTCCCACTAGCCACAGCCACAGAGGTTTTTGCGCAAGCCAGTGCGCTTGAAAAAAAGGACCTGAAGGTCGGATTCATTCCGATCACCTGCGCCACGCCCATCATCATGGCCGCACCGCTGGGCTTTTATGTCAAGCATGGTTTAAATGTTGAAGTGAACAAGGCCGCTGGTTGGGCGGTCATTCGCGACAAGACAATCAATAAGGAATATGACGCCGCGCACATGCTCTCGCCCATGCCGCTCGCCATTACGATGGGCGTTGGCGCCAATGCGATCCCCTACACAATGCCCGCTGTTGAAAACATCAACGGTCAAGCGATTACTCTGGCCATGAAACACAAGGACAAGCGCGACCCGAAACAATGGAAGGGCTTCAAACTCGCTGTGCCCTTCGATTATTCGATGCATAATTATCTGCTGCGTTATTATCTCGCAGAAAACGGAATCGATCCTGACACAGATGTGCAGATCCGCGCTGTGCCCCCACCTGAAATGGTTGCCAATCTGCGCGCCGACAATATCGATGGCTTCCTGGCGCCCGACCCCGTGAACCAGCGCGCCGTCTATGACGGTGTGGGCTTCATTCATTTGCTATCGAAACAGATCTGGGATCGGCATCCCTGCTGCGGCTTTGCGGCAAGCCAAGAATTTGTAAAGCAAAATCCAAACACTTATGCAGCTCTTCTCAAATCCATCATCGATGCCACCGCATATGCGAGCAAGGCAGAGAACCGCAAGGAAATCGCCGAAGCCATTTCGCCGGCCAATTATCTCAACCAGCCTGTGACGGTTGTCGAACAAGTGCTCACGGGGACTTTCGCGGATGGTCTGGGCAATGTTGTGAAGGCCGCAGACCGCATCGACTTCGATCCATTCCCCTATGAGAGCTTTGCGATCTGGATCCTCTCGCAGATGAAGCGTTGGGGCCAGATCAAGGGCGATGTCGATTACCAGAAAATCGCCAAGCAGGTTTATCTCGCCACCGACACGACAAAGCTCATGAAGGAAGTCGGGCTCACACCACCGACCACCACAACCAAAACATTCTCGGTCATGGGCAAGACCTTTGATCCGTCAAAGCCAGAGGATTATATCTCCTCCTTCGCCATCAAGCGGACCTGATCCTCGTTATTGCGAGCTGGGCGAAGCAATCCGAACAAGCCTCACGTGAGGCCTCTGGATTGCCAAGTCGGCCTGCAGCCTCCTTGCAATGACGGCAAATTAAAACAGCAAGGCAAAAACATGTCTTCCAATTTGACGCTCCGCGCTGGCGTCCTCTCTTTTGTTCTCTTCGCTTTGTTCATAGCGGCTTGGCACATAGCCACACGCCAAATTGGCGCTGTCGCCAATATGGATCCAGAATATGCCAAGCTGATGGGCCTCACAGCGACCACTGGCAAATCTGCCATGCCCGGCCCCTTTGATGTGGCGGCAAAAATCTGGGAGCATTTGAAAAACCCCTTTTACGATCGCGGGCCCAACGACAAAGGTCTTGGCATCCAGCTCGCCTATTCTGTCGGGCGCGTGATGCTGGGCTATTTCATTGCCGTATGCGTCGCCATTCCGACGGGCTTTGTGATTGGCATGTCGCCTTTGATGAACAAAGCGCTGAACCCGTTCATACAGTTGATGAAGCCGATCTCGCCGCTCGCCTGGATGCCGCTGGCGCTCTACACCATTAAGGATTCTGCCGTCTCCGCCATTTTCGTGATCTTCATCTGCTCGCTTTGGCCGATGCTCATCAACACTGCCTTTGGTGTCGCAAGCGTGCGCAAGGAATGGCTGAACGTAGCGCGCACGCTGGAAGTGCGTCCCTTGCGCAAAGCCTTCACTGTGATCCTGCCCGCCGCCGCTCCCACCATTCTAACAGGCATGCGCATTTCGATCGGCATTGCCTGGCTTGTGATCGTGGCTGCTGAAATGCTCGTGGGCGGCACAGGCATTGGCTATTTCGTCTGGAATGAATGGAACAATCTCTCCATCGTCAATGTCATCATCTCCATCCTTGTGATCGGACTTGTGGGCATGTTGCTAGACCAAGCGCTTGCGCGCGTCGCGCGTTTCGTCACCTATCCGGATTGATTGTCATGCCCCAATATATGAATGAAGACCGCTTCATCTCCATAGAAGGCATTGCACGGCGCTATCCCAAAGCGGGCGGCGGCGAGACAACGATTTTCGACGACCTCTGGTTTTCAATGAACCGCGGCGAGTTTTCCGCCATCATCGGCCATTCGGGCTGTGGCAAGACCACCGTGCTCAATATTCTGGCTGGCCTAGAATTGCCTGACGAGGGCGTTGCCGTTGTCGATGGCCGAGCCATTGAAGGGCCCTCGCTGGATCGCGCCGTGATTTTTCAAAGCCATGCGCTTTTGCCTTGGCGCACAGTGCTCGGAAATGTCGCATTTGCTGTGTCCTCAAGATGGCCGGACTGGAGCGCTGACAAAGTGCGCGATCAGGCTATGGCCTGTATCGAAAAGGTTGGCTTGAAGGGCAGCGAACTCAAAAAGCCTGCCGAACTCTCAGGCGGCATGAAGCAACGCGTGGGCATTGCGCGCGCATTGTCGATCGAGCCCAAAATCCTTCTGATGGATGAACCCTTCTCCGCGCTTGATGCGCTCACACGTGGCACATTGCAGGATGAGGTGCGCCGCATCTGTCTGGAAACAGGTCAGACCGCCTTCATGATCACGCATGATGTGGATGAGGCTATTTACCTCGCCGATAAAATCGTGCTCATGACCAATGGCCCGGGCGCGATGGTGGCGGAAATCGTCGACAATCCACTCCCGCGCAATCGCGGCCGCATCGATTTGCACAAACAACCGGATTATTACGCCCTGCGCAATCATCTTATCGACTTTCTCGTCACGCGCTCGCGCTCCTTCAAGGATGAGATTCCAGAAACATATTCAAAGCGCCATCCGCCGATCGTGCGCCCAACTGCCTCAACATCCTCTGCCACCGACAGCACCTTGTCGGCCGCCTAAACCCACTCAAAGGAGAAACCTATGAAGCGCGAAGACCTCACCGAAAAGCTTCTCGACATCAAGCGCGAGAAGGGCTGGAGCTGGGCTCATATCTGCACCGAGATTGGCGGCGTCTCGCCTGTTCTGATCGTCGGTGCGATCCTTGGTCAGCACAAGCTGGTGAAGCCGCTGGCGGCCAAGGCTGCCAAATTGTTTGGCCTGTCGGGCGCCGAAGAGCGCATGCTGAATGAAGTACCGATGCGCGGCACCGGCACCACCATGCCCCCGACCGATCCGCTGATCTATCGGTTCTACGAGCTGGTGCTGGTCAACGGGCCAGCCTGGAAGCAGCTGATCGAAGAAGAATATGGCGACGGCATCATGTCAGCCATCGACTTCAATATGGATTTTGAGCGTGAAGCCAATCCGAAGGGCGACCGCGTCAAAATCACCATGTCGGGCAAATTCCTGCCGTTCAAATATTACGGCAATGAACAGGGCATTCCCGATTACGGGTTCAAGGAAGAGTGACAACCTATCTGGCGCCAGATCAGCCCCCGGAGGCTCCGCCTCTGGGGGGAACCTGACAGCTTCGTCGGCATCAGCCTTCATCAAAAGTTAGCAATGCGTAAATCGCAGGTTACACCCTATTCGAATCGCGGAATACGGGATTAACTGTGACAAGATTGTGATGAAATCTTGTTTTTGAAACTGGATCACCCTTAACCTATGCAATTTACGCATGCCTGACGTGCATGCGACCCACTGCCCAAGCTCCCGCCGACTCATTATGTTGCATTGCATCAGAGGGATGTTTCCTCCCCGTCCCCACAAAGAGCAATCACATGACTAAAGCCATCCAGAACATTTCCGCCAAGCTGAACGCATGGCGTCGCTACCGCGCTTCGTTGCGCGAGCTCTATAGCCTGACCGATCGCGAATTGACCGACCTTGGCATTGCCCGTTGGGAAGTCGACGATGTCGCCCGCCGCTCGGCCGGCCTCTAAGAACCACTACTGATCCGGGTTCTCCCTCCCACCGGACCATTCAAAAAACGCCCGCCGGTTCCTCCCCGGCGGGTGTTTTCGTTCGACTGTTGCGCAGCCCGACCCGCCTCCCTATGGTCCTCGCCATGGCACAATCCAAAATCATTCACATCATCGGCGGCGGTCTCGCTGGATCGGAAGCCGCTTGGCAAATCGCGCAAGCGGGCGTCAGCGTCATCCTGCATGAGATGCGCCCCGTGCGCGGCACGGATGCGCATCTGACCGATCAACTGGCCGAGCTTGTCTGCTCAAACTCCTTCCGCTCTGATGAAGCGACCACCAATGCGGTCGGCCTGATCCATCGTGAAATGCGGCAGATGAATTCGCTCATCATGGCCTGTGCCGATGCGAACCAAGTGCCTGCTGGTGGCGCACTCGCCGTTGACCGCGAAGGTTTTGCGCAAGCCGTCACGCAGAAAATCACCAGCCACCCGCTGATCACGCTCGCACGCGAAGAAGTCGCCGGTCTGCCGCCCGAAGATTGGGACAATGTCATCATCGCCACGGGCCCCCTGACATCTGCAGCACTCGCGCAAGCCATTCTCGAAAAAACAGGCGAAGACCAGCTCGCTTTTTTCGATGCCATCGCACCCATCGTGCATCGCGACTCGATCGACATGACAAAAGCCTGGTTTCAATCGCGCTATGACAAGCAAGGACCGGGCGGCACAGGCGCTGATTACATCAATTGCCCGCTCGACAAGGATCAGTACTACGCGTTCATTGATGCGCTGATCCGAGGTGACAAGACAAGTTTCAAAGAATGGGAAGGCACGCCCTATTTCGATGGCTGCCTGCCGATTGAAGTCATGGCGGAACGTGGACCTGAAACCTTGCGCCATGGGCCCATGAAGCCAATGGGCCTCACCAATGCGCATAACCCAAGCGTGAAAGCCTATGCGGTTGTACAGCTGCGTCAGGACAATAAACTTGGCACGCTCTACAATATGGTCGGCTTCCAGACCAAGCTGAAATATGGGGGCCAGCAAGACATTTTCCGCACAATTACCGGATTGGAGAATGCCGAATTTGCGCGCCTTGGCGGCTTGCATCGCAACACATTTTTGAACTCGCCCAAAGTGCTCGATAAGGCTTTGCGTCTGAAAGCCGATCCGCGCCTGCGTTTCGCCGGACAGATAACAGGCTGCGAAGGCTATGTGGAAAGTTCTGCGGTTGGTTTGCTGTCAGGACGTCTGGCTGCGGCGCAGGCTCTGGGCCAAACCTTCGACATGCCCCCCGTGACAACGGCCATGGGTGCTCTGATGAATCACATCACCGGCGGACATCTGGAAGTGATCGACGCAGGCCCACGCTCGTTCCAACCGATGAATGTGAATTTCGGTCTCTTCCCGCCACTCACCGAACCGGTGCGCGCAGAAGACGGCAAGCGTCTGAAGGGCGCAGAGAAATCCGTCGCGAAAAAGAAAATGATGACGGCGCGTGCCATGCGCGATCTCGAAACATGGATGGCCAGTCTTTAAAGAAATCCAGAAAGCCTCACATGGTGCTTCTAGATTGCTTCGCTTTGCTCGCAAGGACGGACTAAAGCCTGCGTGAAAACGTCCACATGGCCAGAAGTCGGCGCCACAAGGGTGCTGTGATCAAAGTGCGAAACGGCTCATAGCTACCTGTCTCCATCCGCTCTAAATACAGCGGCACAACAGCCAATGACATAAGCGCCGCACGCGCGCCCTCATGCATCTGCGGTGCCGCCGACAAGGCGCGATCGTAATGATGACGCGCTAAGGCGCGCATCTCGGCCAACGCATCACAAAGTCCTTGCGAGACCTGCCCCGCCATCACCGCCTCACGCGTGACGCCATGCTTGTTCAATACATCTGCAGGCAGATAAAGCTGCCCCCGCACCGCATGCCACGGCAAAGCGCGCAGCAGACCTGTCAGCGCGAAAGCAACCCCCGCGTGACCAGCGGCCTCTGCACCAGCGGGATCTTGCCCGTCAGCTAGAATGAGACAAGCCAACCTGATGAGTGAGGATGACGTCTCGCCGCAATAACCCTCCAGATCCATACGCGTGGGCATAGGATCATCATAGAGATCGAAACTGCGCCCCTCGATAACATCCATCAGTGCCTGCACGGGCAGATGAAACCTCTGCACCGTATCCAACAGCACATGCGCAATTGGATGAGCCGTTACGGCACCACCTTCACCACTCAGCGCATCGCGCCACCATTGCATACGGATTTCACCCATCATCGGCTCGGATACAACTTCGCGTATCCGAGCCAATTCCAGATTGAAGGCATAGAGTGCATGCAAATGGGAACGCTTGTCTTCAGGCGCAAAGAGTGTGGCAATGAAACGATCCGGATCTTCTTTGCGCAACATGTCAGCGCAAGCGGCATAATGGTCTGCCAACTCGCTCATGACACGGCCAGAAGCGCTGCCGCCACGCGGCGCTTTTCGGCAAAGAGAATATTGTAAGTCGCAATGGCATGCGCACTCGCCATCGCATCGACACCAATGCCTGCCTTTTTCAATGCCGCGCGCAGATCAGGCCGGATCGGCAATAGAAAATCGCCTGTTCCAATGAGCAACAATTCAATGCTGCCTGCGGGTTCGGCCAGAACCGTCCTCAAGCTTTCCCGTGTGATCTCGGCCGGGCTCGCTGCATCCCAGGCTGAAATGCCGCTGGGTAAAACGAGGACAGATCCGCGATGCGACATATCGGCAAAGCGAAAGCCGCCGGCCCCAAATCCTTCGATCTCATGCATGCCTGGAACGAAAGCATCGTATTTTTGGGTCATCAACGTCATCCTGGATGGCTTCGCTGACGCTCGCAATGACGATACCGAGTTCAGCTCTTAGCCGCAGGCTCAGTCACGTCACGAACGCCCAGATAAATCAGGATCGGCGAGCAGATGAAAATCGACGAATAGGTCGCCACAATCACGCCCCACATCATGGCCAGCGAGAAGGATTGGATAACATGACCACCAAAGAAAACCAGCGCCAGAAGAGCAAGCGTTGTTGTCGTCGACGTCATGATCGTGCGCGATAGCACAGCATTGATTGACAGATCTATCATCTGCGGAATTGGCAGTTTCTTGTATTTCTTCATCATCTCGCGAATACGGTCGAGCACGACGACCGTTTCATTGAGCGACAGACCCACAATTGTCAGAATAGCAGCAATCGACGTGATGTTGAATTCCAGCCGCGTCACGGCAAAGAAGCCGACAGTAAGCAAAAGATCGTGCATGGTCGCGATGACGGCTGCGACAGCCAGCTGCCATTCATAGCGGAACCACAGATAGATCAGCACAGAAATGATCGAGAGCACGACGCCCAGCGTGCCTGATTGCACGAGTTCGCCTGAAACGCGCGGGCCGACCACTTCAATACGACGGAATTCATAATCATTGGCAATAGTCTCGCGCACGCGCTCCACTGCCGCCTGCTGAGCGGCATCGCCACCTGGTTGCAGACGAATACGCACGGTCGCATCGGAATTGCCGCCGAAAGCCTGCACTTCCACTTCGCCCAATGCAAAGCGATCACCAAGCCCGCGCAATTGCGCGAGATCAGCTTGGCCAGATTTGGCGCGCACTTCCAGAAGCGTGCCGCCGGCAAAGTCGATGCCGAAATTCAGGCCCCAAGCGAGAAACACCAGCACCGAGATGATCGACATAAGTGCGGAGAATGGATAGCTCACGCGCCGCAGGCGCATGAAGCCGAAGGTCATATTGTCAGGTGCGAGACGGAAGGTTCTCATTTTCAACGCACCCCAATCAAATTGGTAGTTTTTGCGGGCGGCCAAAACGATACCAGAGCGCAATCATCATGCGCGTCATGGTCACGGCCGTCACGACAGTGGTGAGAATGCCCAAGCCCAGCGACACGGCAAAGCCGCGCACAGGCCCCGAGCCCAGGAAGTACAAGATCACGGCTGCAACAAACATGGTCGATTGCGAGTCGATGATGGTGGCAAAGGCGCGGTTGAAGCCCGCATCCAGCGCTAAAACAACCGACCGTCCGGCGCGGGATTCTTCACGGATACGCTCATAAATGAGCACGTTGGAATCCACCGCCATGCCGATGGTGAGCACAATGCCAGCAATGCCCGGCAGCGTCAGTGTCGCTTGCAACAGCACAAGACCTGCAAAGATCATGATGATGTGAATGGCGAGCGCCAGATCGGCGAAAACACCAAACACGCCATAAGTGATGAGCATGTAGCAGAAGACGAGAACGCCAGCGACATAGGCCGCACGCTTTCCAGCCTCAATCGAATCTTGTCCCAGCCCCGGCCCGACCGTGCGCTCTTCCACGATGGAGAGTTTGGCGGGCAACGCACCGGCGCGCAGCAGAATGGACAGATTATTGGCCTGCTCCACCGTGAATCGACCCGAGATCTGGCCAGAGCCACCCGTGATCGGCCCCAAAATACGCGGCGCCGAGATCACCTTATTGTCAAGCACAATGGCGAAGGGGCGCCCGACATTGGCGCTGGTGGCTTCACCAAAACGCTGTCCGCCGCGAATGTTGAAACGGAAATTGACGATGGGCTCGCCCGTGCGTTGGTCGAAACCGGGTTGCGCATCGGTGAGGTCTTCACCTTCCACCATCACGCGCTTTTCGACCGGTAGCTTTCCGGGCTGATCTGTCTGGTCGAGCTGATCGACATCACCCGGATTGGCACCGGGATCGGCGACCATACGGAATTCAAGCTTGGCCGTTGTGCCAAGAAGCTCTTTCAGGCGGTTGGTGTCCTGCAAGCCCGGCACCTGCACGAGGACGCGGTCTGCACCTTGGCGCTGGATATTAGGCTCGGTCGTTCCCAAAGCATCGACGCGGCGACGCAGCACTTCGATGGTCTGGTCCACGGCGCGGCGCACGCGCTCATTCACACCGGCATCGGTGACCACAATCTGAAGAAGCCCGTCCGCCTGTTCATTGATTTCGAAGGGCGGCGCACCGGAGACGCCGAGTGAGGAAGCGCCCGCGGGGTTGGCGAGTGCGCGCAACTTGGGCAATGCGCGGCCACGGTCGGAGCCTTCCGGCACGCGAAATTGCACCGTGCGACCCTGAATGCCAATGCCGCCAGACAGACGGGCATTTTCTTCGCGCAGGATGCGGCGCACATCGTCGCGCAGATTGTTCACCTGCGAGCGCAACACATCGCCCGAATCCACTTCGAGCAGAAGATGGGCCCCGCCCTGCAGATCAAGGCCCAGAACAATCGCCTGCGTCGGCACCCATTTCGGCATGGCTTTTTGCATGGCAGTGCGCAGATCGGCGGGCAAGAGGCTCGGCACGATCAGAAAAAAACTGACCATTGTCATGGCCAGAACGGACGCAACCTTCCAGCGGGCGAAACGGAGCATGTCAGACCATCTGTTGGACGCCCCGCCGCCTCAAGGGCACACGGGCGCGTTTCAGGAATTTCGGGGCGAAAGCCGATTATTCGGTGACCGGCTGGCCCTTGGTGCGCACATCGGAAATCATGGCACGCAGAATGCGCACACGCACATTCGGCGCGATCTCGACTTCGATTTCCGGATCATCCGTGACCTTGGTCACTTTACCGACAATGCCGCCCGAGGTGACAATCGTGTCGCCACGGCGAACATTGGCGATCATGTCCTGATGGCTCTTGGCGCGCTTCTGCTGGGGGCGCAGGATCAGGAAATACATGATGACGAGAATGATGGCGAAAGGCGCCATCTGCATCAGAAATTCCGAACCCGAGGGGGTGGCGCCGGCGGCTTGGGCATAGGCGGGAGTGATGAAATTCATAGGGACCAGTGCTCCGCATCGGAAAAAAGGGGCGGATTTCGCCCTTAACTCGGGGCCGGACTATAGCGGCCGCACCCATGAAAGCAATGGCTCGGCCTGACCGTTGACAGCCCCGTGACCGCTGTCCCTAGGCTTCCTGAAAGAGCCCTGATCGGATACATCGAAAACCATCCGCCAGCGCCCGAGCACGCCCACATGTCCCAGCCAGCCCCCCATACCTCAGACGCCCTCCTGACCCGCATCGCTCAAGCGCTGGAACGACTGGCACCGCCAGCGCTGGCCAGTGCGGAATTTCAGGCGGCCGAGGCTTTTGTCTGGCAGGCCGAGCGTGCCCGCCTTTCTCCGGTGCCCAAAGTCAACCGCGTCGATTTGGCCCTCCTGCGCGGCATTGACCGGGTACGCGACCTGCTCGCCGAAAACACGCTGCGCTTCGCCAAAAGCTTGCCTGCCAATAATGCGCTACTGTGGGGCGCGCGCGGCATGGGCAAGTCGTCGCTGGTGAAGGCTGTCCATGCCGAAACCAACCGCGCGACAGGCGGCCATTTGAAGCTCGTCGAAATCCACCGCGAAGACATCAACTCGCTGCCCCTTCTGCTCGGACTGCTGCGCGATGCACCTTTCCATTTCATCGTCTTCTGCGATGACCTATCTTTCGACAGCGACGACACCAGCTACAAATCTCTGAAAGCAGCGCTCGAAGGCGGCATTGAAGGTCGACCCGACAATGTCATCTTTTACGCGACCTCGAACCGCCGTCATATGATGCCGCGCGACATGATCGAGAACGAACGCTCGACTGCGATCAATCCGGGCGAAGCAATTGAAGAAAAGGTCTCGCTGTCAGACCGCTTCGGCCTGTGGCTGGGATTTCATAAATGCTCGCAAGACGAATATCTAGACATGGTATTTGGTTACGCGCGGCACTTTAACCTTACAGCTTCAGATGAAGCGATCCGTGCCGAAGCGATTGAATGGGCTGCGACACGTGGTGCGCGCTCAGGCCGCACGGCGTTTCAATATATTCAGGACCTGGCCGGACGGCTGGGGCAGCGGTTATCTTAGCTCGTCATTGCGTGGAGCCCGAGGGCCGACGTGGCAATCCAGAAGACACGTGAGGCCTCTGGATTGCTTTGCTTACGCTCGCAATGACGGGGAGAAGAATAATAAAAATGGCGGGCCCAAAGGCCCGCCATAGACTGCACCGGTTTTCGTGTCTCGCGGAAACCGGCGAGCATTGCCGATCGCGGGATCAGAGACCCGCGAGATAATTGGTCGGATCAACAGGCGTTGCGCCCTTACGCAACTGGAACTGCAGCTGAGGCGACGAAACATTGCCCGACTGGCCGGATTTGGCGATCGTCTGGCCGCGCTTGACGACTTCACCGCGCTTCACCATCAGCTCGCCGTTGTGGGCATAAGCCGAGACAAAGCCATTCGGGTGCTTGATCAGCACGAGATTGCCATAAAGCTTCAACTCACTGCCAGCATAAGCCACAGTGCCGCCCTCAGCCGCCTTCACAGCCGTGCCTTCTGGAACGGCGATAGAAATGCCTTCAAACTGTCCGACCTTAAATCCCTGAATGATTTTGCCGCGCGCGGGCCAGCGGAATTCTGGAGACGCATCTTCTGTCGCCGTCGGCGCAGGGGCCTCCTTTGCAGCAGGCAATCCCGCAGAAATGGGGGCCGCATCGGATTTAGCCGAAGGCTGCTGCAAGGAAGCTGTCCGCACAGGCTGTTCGAGCGCGACCGCTTTTTGAGCGGGTTCAGTGCGGGCCACTTTCGTCTCAGCCTTGGCGGCGACAAGCGATGCAGAAATTGGCGCCGCCTTTGGAGCGGGCTGCGCAGAAGCTTGACGGATTGGCTGCTGCACAGGCGCCGGGGCGGCGGCCGAACGAACCGGCTGGGCTTGCGAATAGGTAGGCGCAGGAAGTGCTGAGGACTGAACGGGAGCCGACAACGGCGCAGCCTGCACAGGCGTCACCGGAGCAGACGCCACTTGAGCGGGCGCATTATAGCCAGATGAGCCATTGTCAAAGCGCTGCGAGGTCCGGAACGGACCCGGATCAGCATCGGCAAAACGGCTCATGTCAGATGAGCAACCTGTCAGCAATGCGACGGCAGCCGCGGCCAGCGCGAGGCGGGAAGCAGTCTGGGCAAGATCAGAACGAAGCGAAAAACTCATCACGCAACCCACGCTTATGCATTAACTCTGCGTGGATCATCGCCCCTTGCGGTTAAAACTACGTTTATAATGAACGGTGTTTGAACAACTTCTGTGGCTTTTTGACATTATTTCATAAAGCTCGCGCGAAGCTTGTGGCGGCTCAGCCCACGGTGCCCGACACCAATGGCTGCAGCCGACAGGCGCAAATGCGCTCGCTCAAGAAGCCATTGGGAGCCAACGCCATGCGCATCAGGCTCGCGCCACCCTCATCCGCCAATCCATAGACAATCACTCCGCCCTCGGTGAGCAGCGACAGAATGCCAGGGGGAACCTCATCCAGCGTGCCTTGCAGCACAATCCGGTCAAACAGGCCGATCTCGGGAGACAGGTTCAATCCATCGCCGTGAAGCACACGAACATTCGCCAGGCCCAAACCCGCCAGACGTGTGGCGGCATCCACCGCCAGACTGTGAAAGCGCTCGATGCTAACCACTTCCTTTGCGATGCGCCCCATGATCGCGGCCGAATAACCATTGCCCGTGCCAATCTCGAGCACGCGATGCGCACCCAACAGATTCAGGCTCTCGACCATACGCGCCACCATGAAGGGCTCGGGCATGGTCTGGCCGCACGCAATGGGCAGGGCAATATCACGCCACGCCAGATCAGCGTGGCGATGGGGCACAAATTGTTCGCGCGGCAAAGTTTCAAGCGCGCGCAGCACGGCAATATTGGCAATGCCCCGCTCGCGCAGACGCAGCAGGAATTGCATGGTCGCCTGCGCCGGATCAGCCTCGCTTACGGGTGGCAGGCGAGCCACAAACTCGAACAAATCCTCCGTCATGCCGATATCCCCTAGCCGATGATCAGGAGAAACGTGCCGCAAGCCGCGAGACTGACTTTTTATCCGTCAGATCGAGGCGCAACGGCGTGATGGATATGCGCTGGTTGGCGATAGCTGCCAGATCCGTGCCCGCGGGCGGCGTCGAGCGCTGGCGCGAAAAGCCGATCCAGTAATAGGGATTGTGGCGGCCGTCATGGCGCTCTTCCAATTCAAGATATGTCGCGTCGCGCCGTCCCTGCACTGTGATTGACGTACCCTTCACATCTTCCGGACAGCAGCTCGGGAAATTCAAATTGATGAGAATGCCAGGATCAAGCGTTTCTTTCAAAAGCTCGCGCAAGACGCCGGGCGCATGTGCCTCAGCGCAATCAAAGGGGGCCTTGTCACGCTGGCCCGGCGGATAGCCCTGACTCAAAGCAAAGGAGCGCACGCCCAGAAGCGTGCCTTCCATGGCAGCTGCAATCGTGCCGGAATAGGTCACATCTTCTGCAAGATTATGTC
>CANJVX010000012.1 GCA_947478405.1 Beijerinckiaceae bacterium
CATGCTTCAATCTGCAAAAGCCGCCTTTCCGCAAATCTTCACGCCGCCATTCCGCGCTGTGCTGATCAAGAGCCTTGGACTCACTTTTGTTCTTCTTACGCTCATGTGGATGGGACTAGACAGGATCATCGTCGAATACATCGCTCTGCCCTATCCGTGGATCGCGAGCATTCTGTCATTTCTGACAGGCATCGGCCTGATGGTGGGCCTCGCCTTTTTCATTGCGCCGATTTCTTCCCTGGTCGCAGGCTTTTATCTGGATGATCTGGCGGGTGAAGTGGAGACAGAGATCGGTATCCAGGGGCGCGCCTTGCCCGCTGGGCAGGCTATGTGGCTTGCAAGCAAATTCGCGGCCGTCTCATTGCTGGTGAATGCTTTCGCGCTCGTCGTCTTCTTGCTGCCCGGCGTCAATATCCTCGTGTTTTTTATGGCAAACGCCTATCTGCTGGGACGCGAATATTTCGAACTCGCATCCTTGCGTTTCCGCTCGCTCGAGGAGACGCATGAGCTGCGTCGCCGTCATCGCTTTTATATTTTCATCTGCGGGCTTTTTATCGCGGGCTTCGTCGCCGTGCCCATCCTCAATCTGCTGACGCCACTCTTTGGCACAGCCTTCATGGTACGCATCCATGCAAGGCTCGCACGTGAAGACCGCTTATTGATTCAGGCAGGCCGCTGACGCTCGAACTGGCCCGTCTTGCGGAAGCGATAAAGATAGGTCGGCACAATCGACTCATAGGCTTCGGGATGAATCCCCAAGCCGCCGAGTGTACGCCCTTCGCTCACGGCAGCCGGTGACACGACATTGTCATGGCGCAGCATGCGCACCTGATCGCGCGTCGTGAGCAGCATTTTCGGAAACAACCCAAGAGAGGCAGCCGAGGCGATTTCCATACCCAGCGCCATATAATGGCCAGCCTCAAACGGCAGCGGCAGAAGCACGCGCTTGCGGCCAATCGTATCGCACGTAAATTGCACAAGCTCACGGAAGCTTTTCGTTTCCGGCCCGCCTATTTCATAAACAGCGCCAGGCTTTGTCTCACCATTCAGCGCACGCGCAACAACCTGCGCAACATCGCCGACATAAACCGGCTGAAAACGCGTCTGAGCGCCAATCAAAGGCAGAACGGGGAGCATGCGCGCGAGCGCAGCAAAGCGGTTGAAGAAATCATCTTCCGGACCAAAGACGATCGAGGGGCGCACAATGGTGGCATCGGAGAAAAATTCGAGTGCGGCGGTCTCACCATCGGCCTTCGAGCGGGCATAAGCGGAATCAGATTGCGGATCTGCGCCCAGAGCCGACATTTGCACCAGATGCGTCACGCCTGCCTCTTTGGCTGCGCGCGCCACAGCGCGGGCACCAAAGGCCTGCACGGCGTCAAAACGCTGGCGGCCCGTCTCAGTCAGAATACCCACCAGATTGACGACCGCATCGGCACCACGCACCGCGGCAGCAATGGAGGCCGGAAAGCGCAGATTGGCCTGCACAGCATGGATCTGGCCTACACGGCCTGATGGCTGGAGGTGGCCAGCCAGATCAGGTCGGCGGCAGGCGACGCGAATGCGCCAACCCTCCTTTGCCAAAGCACGCACGACATGGCGTCCGACGAAGCCGGAGCCGCCAAACACCGTTACCAGACGGCCAGTCTTGTCGCTTGTCTCGAGCATGGAAAATCCCCGTTCAGCCCTGCGTCTCACGACCGCTGATTAGAGGGCTATAGGGCGAAGGGCAAGCCTACTTGCGGCGCAACCGGATCGGGACCGGAATGAGAACAAGATCGGCCTCATCCTCGCGTTGGCGACGTCCACCGCCAGGGCCGTCATCCTGATCGTCGGTGGGCAAAGCCATAATGGCGGTGCCGCAGACAGCGCTGCCAAAAGTTACGGCGAAGCTGCCAAAGAAGAGGAAGAGGGCAGGCATCGGATATTGCGCGCGCGCCAGCAAAGTCCCGATATTGCTGACATCCATATAGAGGAGGAAGGCGGCAAAGACGCAACCCAGAAAAGCGCCGGCCAGCGCGTTCCAGACCAGAAGGCGGATGAGGCTCTGCTCGATACGCTTCGTCATTGGCTTTCCTCAAAAAGAGCAGGGACAAACCCCTTCTGCTCCATTCCAGATATGGGGTGAGTGTTCTCCTTTTTCAGGGGCAGGGGAAGAGGAAAAATGTCCTGCGCGGTCAAGCTATCGAGATTGACAGGTGCACCCCCCGCCCGTAGAAACCGCCCGTGCCCAGGTGGCGGAATTGGTAGACGCGCTGGCTTCAGGTGCCAGTGTCTGAAAGGACGTGAAGGTTCGAGTCCTTTCCTGGGCACCATAAAAAGCGCGGTCCGTTGGGCCGCGTTTTTTTGTTTTAAGGTGCCTCATGACTCCTGAATTCCTATTTGACGGTCCTGAACGCGCCGACACGACCCTGCTGCTTGCCCATGGCGCGGGCGGGGCTATGGATAGCCCCCGCATGCAGGCCCTTACGGAAGCTTTGGCGCAAGAAGGGTTGCGGGTTGCCCGTTTCGAATTTTCCTACATGGCGGCCCGCCGCCAGGGCCCCCGAAGACCACCGCCAAAAGCCGAGACACTGAAACCGGAATATCAGGCCGCGATTGCGGCACTGGGCGTGACGGGCAAGCTGATCATCGGCGGTAAATCCATGGGTGGGCGCATTGCCTCAATGATAGCCGACGAGATGCAGTCTGCGGGCCTTCTCTGCCTGGGCTATCCGTTTCACCCCGTAGGAAAGCCAGAACAAACCCGCACCGAGCATCTGGAACGCCTGTGCACACCAACACTCATCGTGCAGGGAAGCCGCGATCCGTTCGGAACATGCGAAGAGGTGAGCACCTTTGCGCTTTCACCCGCCATTCGCATCGCCTGGATGGAAGATGGCGATCACGATCTGCGCCCACGCAAAAACTTATCGGGCTTCACAATAAAAAATCACCTCGCGAGCATGGCGCGCGAGGTGAGAGAATGGGCAAGTAAATTATAATCCATCATCGCGACTACCTCGCAATGATAGCGCTTCTTAGCGCGCCAGTAATTCCTTGGCGCGATCTGCCACAGTTTTCGGTGTCGCCAGCGTCTTCTTGACTTCATCAGCCAATTTCGATGGCGCCGCATATTCGAGATCGAGATTGCTCTTGGCCATTTCGGCGACCATCTCGGCATCTTTAGTCATCGCCAGAAAGCCATCCTGCATGGCCTTCATGACAGGTGCGGGTGTGCCGGGAGGCGCAATGAAGGCGCGGCCAATAGCGCCGCCTGATGCGTAGAGACGCAGCAACTGACGGTCAGCTTCATTATTGCCAAGCTCGCCAAGGGCGGGCACATCCGGCAGATCTGCCGCGCGTTCAGGCACATCTTGCAGGATGATCTTGATCTTCTTCTCATCCAACCATTGCTTCTTGCCGGTGCGAACGGCGGCCCATGAACCAGCTGTTCCGTCCACTTCGCCGCGCTCCATGGCAAGCATGCCTTCAGCTGACGCCGGGAAGCCGGAGATGATCTTGAACTTCGTTCCGATTGTTGCGTTCAGCAGCTTGGGCACGACTTCAGAAATATTACCTGCGCCCGCGGCCGCGACCGGCGTTTCAATCGTCTTAATAGCATCAAGCGACTGAGCCTTGGCAGTGTGCCATTGGAAGTGAATATTGTTAGAGGAGGCAATGCGGCCGACCCAGTTGAAATTGGCGGCATCAAATTGCACGGCCGGATTGCCTGTGACCTGCTCGACCGCCAAAGTCTCGGTGACAATGCCAATCGCCGTGCCATCCTTGGGCGCTACTTTATAGATGTAATTGGCAGCGACCAGCGTGCCGGCTCCCGGCATGTTGGTGGCAATGACCGTCGGCTGACCCGGCAGATATTTGCCAAAATAGCGCGCCACGGCACGACCATAGAGATCGTAGCTGCCGCCTGCCGTATTTCCGATATAAATCGTCACCGTCTTCTTGGCGAAATTCACCTCCTGCGCCTGCGCGGAGACAATGCAAAGACCGCTGGTCGCCAGAAGCGCGCGAAGGAGCGTTGTGCCCGAAAAAGTCATGTATTTCCTCCCGATTTGTTGGCGGGGAAACTAGGACAAGGCGGGCTGTCTGTCTATCGGCGGGGGCGAGCGTCTCAGCTTTTGCCCAAAGATGCCGCCACGCGAGCGGCAATGACCGCATAATCAGCATCGCCGACCTGCCGCCGCCAGATTTTCATCGTCGGATACCAGACATTTTCGTGATCGATATCGAGCCAGCGCCAATCGGGCCATTCATTGGTGATCATCATATCGACCGGGCAATGCAAAGCGCCCGCCAGATGGACCAGCGACGTATCTACGCAGACAAGCCGATCAACAGATTGCAACAGAGCTGCCGAATCAAGAAAGGCATCGAGGCCGGAATCGAAATCGGGATCGGGCCTGAGGATCTTGTCCTTGAACCCGCACCCCTCAATCTCCTCTTCGGTCGCGTTGATTTGCAGGCAGACAAGCGTGACGCCGGGAATGGCCGCCAGCGGCGCAAAATCCTCGAGCCGCGCCGAACGCTTGGGATCAAGCTTGTGCTGTGGATTCCCACGCCAGGCGATGGCAATCACAGGCCCCTTATGCTTGCCGCGATGATCCTCTAGCCAGTCACGCCAGCGCGCCACCCGCACTGGATCAGCCCGCAAATAGGGCTCGCGCGCCAGATAATCTTCTTCCTTGAGATCGAGCAGACGCGGCAGGTCCATCATGGTCGTCCAATGTTCGACATTGGTGACGGAAGAGGGCATTTCACCCGCCAGAAGTGGCGGCGATGGATCAAGCGTGCGCAACAGGCCAAATAATTTTTGTGGCACAACTACCTGCACATCAATGCCCGCCTGCAGGAGACGTGGAAGAAAACGCGCGAATTGAATGGTGTCGCCCATGCCCTGTTCTGACATCACCAGAAGCTTATTGGGCGGAGGCGCTATTTTGCTGCGCGGAATGGGGCGCGGCGTGCCATCACGGTTGCGGCCATTCACCTGCGGGGGCACATCCATAAGGCGAAAACGAATGTCGAAAGCATCCCATGCGTCATCCCAGCGGCGTAGACAAAACAGCGCACGCGCGAGTTTGGCCCGGCCATCGACATAAGCAGGGATTTGCGCCAGGACGGCTTTGTAAATGCCAATGGCATTTTCGAAACGGCCCGCAGCCTGTTCGCGATCTGCCACCTGAACCGCTGCCGCCAAATCGGCCGCGGTGGGCTTTAAATAAGCCTCCGTCATGCACCACCTAAAAAATTAAAAAATCAAAAACGAATCGTGCGAAGGATGGCAGGAACAACGGGCCTTCACCAGCCTGCGCCTCGACAGGACAGAAGTCACGGGCTAAACCCTTGAAAAAGGTCGCAGCGGAGCTGATGCATGAAGCCGGAACCCCTTCCCGATGCCACAAGTCTCGCTGGCGAACTGGTGACGCTGCGTGATTATCTGCGGTATGCGACCAGCACCTTCCGGGCGCATGATCTCGTTTTCGGACATGGTACAAATGATGCGCTGGATGAGGCGGCTTTCATCGTACTCGAAGGATTATCGCTGCCCATCGACCGGCTCGAGCCCTTCCTAGATGCGCGTCTTTTGCTGACCGAGCGCAAACGCCTAGCAGAGCTTATTCTGGCGCGCATCATCACGCGTAAGCCCGCCTCTTACCTGCTCAACAAAGCCTACGTCGGCGGCGTGCCCTTCTATGTGGATGAACGCGTCATTGTTCCACGCTCCTTTATCGGTGAATTGCTGCGCGGCGGTTTGTTTTCTGGCGCGGACGGGCATCAACTGATGGAAGCCGAAAGCGTGTGCTCCGCACTTGATTTATGCACAGGCTCCGGCTGCCTCGCGATCCTGATGGCGCAGCATTTCCCACATGCCATGATTGAAGCAGTCGATCTGTCGCCTGACGCACTGGCTGTGGCAAAAATCAATCTGGCAAATAGCGGTCTCGAAGATCGGATCGGACTGATCGAGGGCGATCTCTTCGGCCCGCTTGCAGGGCACAGCTATGATTTGATCATCACCAATCCGCCCTATGTCAGCGCGCAGGTGATGGCGAGCCTCCCGCCTGAATATGCGCAGGAACCAACCATGGCTTTGGGCTCCGGCGAAGACGGGCTTGATATCACCCGGCGCATCCTGCATGGCGCAGGCAAGCATCTGAACCCCGGCGGCGGCCTGCTCTGCGAGATCGGCGAAGATCGCGAAATTCTCGAAGCCGAATTCCCGGAACTTCCCTTCCTATGGCTCGATACGGAAGAAAGCACGGGCGAAGTTTTCTGGCTGTCAGCTGGGGATCTAGGCTGCGAGTCCTGACATTTCAGTCGGTCGGCTCGTGCGGAAGTGGTGCACGAGCCCGGTGAGATTTGTCACCTCACGATAGAGTCGCTGGCTGACATTATTGGCTTCTTCGACAATAGCCGCATTTTTCTGCGTAAGGGCATCCATCTGGTTCACAGCAAGATTCACCTCTTGTAGACCGGTGGATTGTTCGCGCGCGCCTTGTGCAATGTCGCGGATCACGTCATTCAGCGCACTCACCTGATCGAAAATGCGCGTCATCACATCGCTCGTGCGACCGATCGAGGTTACACCATCGCGCACATCGGCTTGGGCACCCTCGATGAGTCCCTTGATCTCCTTGGCCGCAGCAGCAGAGCGCTGCGCCAAAGCGCGTACTTCTGATGCTACCACCGCAAAGCCAAGACCCGCATTGCCCGCACGCGCGGCTTCAACACCCGCATTGAGCGCCAAAAGATTGGTCTGGAAGGCAATGTCATCAATCACGCCTATAATGGCGCTGATCTTCTCAGATGAAGTCGAAATGCGCCGGATGGAACCAATGGTCTCATCCAACACGCCTTTGCTGCCTTGCACTTCCTGACGCGCAGCACCGGCCAATGTATTGGCGCGTTCTGCCCCTTCAGCTGTGGCTTTGAGTGTCGTGGTGATTTGACCCAAGGCCGCCGCTGTCTCTTCGAGGCTTGCTGCCTGCTGTTCGGCGCGCGCCGCCACATCATCTGACACGCTTGCCACTTCGGCCGTGTTGCTGTGAATCATTTCCGAACTCGCCATCACGCCGCACATTGCAATTTCGAGTTTTTGCATAGCGGCATTGAAATCGCCTGCCAGTTTGGCGAATGCGGCAGGCAGATCACGCACACGCCAAGTGAGATCGCCACGCTCCAAAGCTGCCAGCGCCGCGCCCAATTGATCGATGACTGCCGCCTGGCGGGCGGCCGCCTCTGCGCGCTCAGTTTCGGTGCGTTGACGCAAAGCCTCTGCTTCATGGCGCAATTCTTCATTGCGCTCGAGCGCCAACTTTTCCTGCACAGCCTTATTAAAAAATGCGAGCGCTCGGGCCATGTCGCCGATTTCATCCTGACGTTGCTGATCAGGAATCGTCACCGATGTCGCACCATTGGCGAGCTCCCCCATGATGCTCGCCATCTGAGAGACGGGCTTTGCGATAGAGCGGCTGAGCGCCAATGCAAGAAGGATAGCAACGCCTACAGCAGTAACAGCAGCGCCTATCATTAATTGCGAAAGGAGAGTGATCGCCGCATCGCGTTCCAGATAACTTCGCTCCGAGGTCGCGTCAGCAATCTTTTTCAACTCGCCCAGAACCACACGACTTTCGGTGAGACGCCCTCTTGTCAAAGCTTTGGCCTGAGCTTGCTGATGCGTCTGTGGATCCGCGCTCTCCTTCATCAGGTCGCGCGCTTCGCCCAAGTTCTTGTCGATCATGGGCCGGAATTTTGTGGCAAGCGCCCGTTCCTCGTCCGTGGTGGTCGTCTCTTCGAGGCTTTTCAGGAGGCCACCAAGCTGGCCGTTCAGCCCATTGATCAGCTTTTCGAATGAGGCATCCCCAGTCAGCAGAAATCCGCGCACCATATTCTGACGATCCACCAGAGTGGCCAACGTCCGCTCAATCACCTCTCGGCGGAAGGAGGCCCGCTCACCTGCCTGAACAGCTGAACGCATATTCAGCGTCTCGACGTAAATTCCGGCACTGATCAGCCCGAGCAGGAAAATCAGGATCGAAAAGGCGCCGATCAGCCGGCCACGAATCTTCAGGTTGGACATGCCAAAACCCCGGACAGAAAAGGAATTGCGCGCAAAATGCGCCTGAAACAGCCTCAGAATAATCCAGAGGTTTGAAGAGAACCTTAAAATCACAATTAAAACAGGGGCTTACGTAAAGTCAGGCAAATCCTGCCGTTCCGGATCACGATATAAAGATTTCTTTATATCCTCGTTGCCGCCATGGATCACCCCTGCTATAGACCGCTCATCTCAAACTGGGGCACATCATGAGCGCTCATTTCAACGATTACGTCGTCGCCGACATCAAGCTGGCTGATTGGGGCCGCAAGGAACTCGCCATTGCCGAGACGGAAATGCCCGGCCTCATGGCCACCCGTGCGGAATATGGTGCCGCCCAGCTGCTGAAGGGCGCGCGGATCGCGGGCTCTCTGCATATGACGATCCAGACCGGCGTTCTGATCGAGACGCTGAAGGCGCTGGGAGCAGATGTGCGCTGGGCTTCATGCAATATTTATTCAACACAGGACCACGCCGCCGCCGCGATTGCCGCTGCTGGCACGCCGGTATTCGCTATCAAGGGCGAGAGCCTCGAAGATTATTGGGATTACACGCACCGCATTTTCGAATGGGGTGATGGCGGCACGCCGAACATGATCCTCGACGATGGTGGCGATGCCACCATGCTCATTCACTTGGGCATGCGCGCTGAAAAAGGCGACACGGCATTTTTGGACAAGCCCGGCAATGAAGAAGAAGAAATTCTCTTCGCCGCGATCAAGAAACGCCTGAAGTCCAATCCCGGCTGGTATACGCGCAATGGCCTGGCCATCAAAGGCGTGTCGGAAGAAACGACAACGGGCGTGCACCGTCTCTACAATATGGAGAAGGATGGCACGCTTCTGTGGCCTGCGATCAACGTCAATGATTCCGTCACCAAGTCGAAGTTCGACAATCTCTACGGCTGCAAAGAATCGCTGGTCGACGGCATTCGCCGCGGCACCGACGTGATGATGGCTGGTAAAGTGGCCATGGTTGCGGGTTTTGGCGATGTGGGCAAAGGGTCTGCTGCTTCCCTGCGCAATGCAGGTTGCCGCGTGATCGTCTCCGAAATCGATCCGATCTGCGCTTTGCAGGCGGCGATGGAAGGCTATGAAGTTGTGACGATGGAAGAGGCCGCCCCGCGCGCCGATATTTTCGTCACTGCCACCGGCAATGTCGACGTCATCACGGTCGATCACATGCGCGCTATGAAGGATCGTGCCATCGTCTGCAACATCGGACATTTCGATTCCGAAATTCAGGTTGCAGGCCTGCGCAATTTTAAATGGTCGAACATCAAACCGCAGGTGGACGAAGTTGAATTCGTCGATGGCAAGCGCATCATCCTTCTCTCGGAAGGCCGCCTTGTGAATCTCGGCAATGCGACGGGTCATCCCTCCTTCGTCATGTCCGCCTCCTTCACCAACCAGACGCTCGCGCAAATCGAGCTTTGGACGAAGCAGGGCCAGTATGAGCGCAAGGTCTACACGCTGCCCAAGCATCTCGATGAAAAGGTGGCCATGCTGCATCTGGCCAAGATCGGCGTGAAGCTCACCAAGCTGACCACCGAGCAGGCCACCTATCTGGGCCTGCCTGAGCAGGGCCCCTACAAGCCGGACCATTATCGCTACTGAAGCGAATTCCCCCGGCAACAAGCTCACGCCCCCATCGCAAGATGGGGGCGTTTTCATTTTCAAAACCCTTTGTCACAGCAAGTTGCACGGCTAAAGTGCCCTGATTCGGGAATCAGTCAGTCTTGCGTAATGTCCGCGCGTGTCGTGCGGACGCCCCCCGCGATTCCTGCGACACGCAAAGGACGGACTGCAGCATGAAAAGTCGGAATTGTGTCTGGCGTCGCGCCTTGCGCACGGGAAGCACACTTTGGCCGGTACCAACCCTCTTCTCCATGCCCGCGCATGCCGCAACGGATTCTTTTCTGGATCATCCCGAAATTCTTGGTGTCTCCGCCGCTCTCGCACTGGGCACTGTCGCGACCCTTGGGACACTCATTCACATGGCGGGCAAACGCCGTGCGGCAGGCCGTGAAGCAAGCCTGCGGCTTGAAGTTGAGCGCCTGCGCCAACGTCTTGATCGCGCCGATGCATTTTCCGGCGCCGCGAGCCAGATCTCCATTCTTTGGGGCGGGCCCTCTGACGATGCCTCGATCGAAGGCGATGCAGCCGCCATCACAGGTCTCGACAATCCACGAAGCGCGCTGGCCTTTGGTTCTTGGCTGACGCCACAAACTGCACAGCCCCTGGAGCGCGCGCTCGAACGGTTGCGCCAAAGAGGCGAAGCCTTTCGGCTGCCACTACTTACACTCTCAAGCCGTCATCTCGAAGCTGAGGGCCGCCCGGTTGCCGGACGCGCTATGTTGCGCATCCGCGATGTGGCCGGCGATCGGCTTGAGCTCACCAAGCTGAAAGAAGCTTATGCGCAACTCGCCTCCGAGCGCGATGGGTTGCGTACCATGCTTGATGCTGCGCCCGGCCCCGCTTGGCTACGCGACATGCAAGGCCGCTTGAGCTGGGTTAACCGCGCCTATCTCCATGCTGTCGAATCCGAGCGCCGCGAAGATGTGATTGCCAAGGGCGTAGAACTGCTCGACCAACCGGTCCGGGACACGCTGGCACAAGCGCGTGCGCGCATCGAAAACTGGCGCGGGCGCGTGCCGGCCATCGTGGCAGGCGAACGGCGCATGCTTGATGTCACAGATGTGCCGACAGAATTTGGATCCGCCGGCATTGCCAGCGACGTATCTGACCTTGAGCAAGTGCGCGCGGATCTCGGCCGCCAGATGGATGCTCATCGCCAGACGCTCGATCAACTTTCAACCGCTGTCGCGATTTTCGACGCCTCGCGCCGACTTGTCTTTCACAATACGGCCTATGGCCAATTGTGGAATCTCGATCCGGCCTTTCTTGACCAGACACCAAGCGACCCAGAAATTCTCGACCGCCTGCGCGCTGAAGGGCGCCTACCCGAACAAGCTGATTTCCGCAGCTGGAAATCAGGCCTCATGGAAGCCTATCAATCGGTCGAGACCCTCGAACAGGTTTGGTATTTGCCAGGCGCGCGCACATTGCGCGTCGTCATCAATCCCAATCCGCAAGGCGGCGTGACCTATCTCTTCGATGATGTCACCGAACGCTTCTCGCTGGAATCTTCCTACAATGCACTGATGCGCGTGCAGGGCGAAACACTCGACTCGCTGAAGGAAGGTGTCGCGGTGTTTGGCACCGATGGCCGCCTGAAATTGTTCAATCCCGCTTTCATCGACCTGTGGCATTGTGATGCTGCCTTCCTGTCGGAAAAGCCGCATTTCGATCAAGTGATGCGCGCCTGCATGGAGCTCTATGAGCGCAGCGAAGACTGGGATGATCTGCGCAGTCTGATTGCAGGCCTGCAAGATGCGCGTACCGGATTCGAGCGCCGCATGACGCGCAAGGACGGATCCATCATCGATTGTATGACCGCGCCATTGCCTGATGGTGCGACGCTACTCACCTTCATCGATGTCTCCGCAAGCGTGTCTGTCGAGCGCGCCTTGACCGAACGCAATCAGGCTTTGCTCGAAGCTGAAAAGCTACGCAATGATTTTGTGCACCATGTATCTTACGAATTGCGCTCGCCACTGACCAATATTATCGGCTTCATCCAGCTTCTGGGAGAAGGTGCTGTTGGTCCGCTCAATACGAAACAGCGCGAATATACGGGATATGTATTGAAAAGCTCGGCTGCGCTACTCGCCATCATCAATGACATTCTCGATCTCGCCTCCATCGACACAGATGCGATGGAAATCACACTTGAAGATGTCGATATTCGTGAGACGATTGCAGCAGCAACCGAAGGCCTTCAAGATAGGCTTGCGGAATCGGGCATCAGTCTGAATGTTGTTGCTTTGGATGAAATTGGCGCCTTCCGTGCGGATGGAAAACGAATTCGCCAGATTCTGTTCAACCTGCTCTCCAATGCCATTGGCTTTTCAGAGCCTGGCCAAACCGTCACACTGGCCGCTCTGCGCCGTCAAGGGCAGATTGTATTTAAAGTCTCTGATCAGGGTCGCGGCATTCCGCTCGATGTACTGGATCGTGTCTTTGATCGGTTCCACACGCATACGGTCGGCTCACGCCATCGCGGTGTCGGCTTGGGACTGTCGATCGTGCGCTCGTTCGTTGAGTTACATGGCGGCGAAGTCCAGATTCAGTCAGCGCCGGGCGAGGGCACGATTGTGACCTGTCTGTTCCCCGATGATGCCGCTGACGTTTTAAAAGCTGCTTTGGCTTAAGGAGTTTTGTGTGACGCAGGCGCAGACGGTCCGTTTCGAATTTGATCTTACCGACGAGACCGCAACCAATCTGCTGGCACATCGCATTGCAGGCTTTGTGAGCGCGGGCGATCTCATTACGCTTTCAGGTGATCTGGGTGCTGGCAAGACAACGCTCGCGCGCGCGCTCATCCGCGAATTGACAAGCGACGCGCGGCTGGAAGTACCGAGCCCCACTTTCACTCTGATGCAAGTCTATGATGGGCAGCGCTTCCCAATCGTTCATGCTGATCTTTACCGCATCAAATCACCCGATGAATTGGTCGAGCTGGGCTGGGATGAAGCTGCAGAAGGCGCTCTAGTTCTTGTCGAATGGGCCGAGCGCGCGGGCGATCAATTGCCGGAAGACAAGCTCGACGTCATGCTGCTCCTCTCGCCACACAAGGGTGAAGGCTTTCGTAAAGTTGTTTTAACCGGTAGCGGGACATTTGCCGGACGTCTATCGCGGGCTATGTCAGTGGATGCCCTACTGGCGCGCGCTGGCTGGGCGGATGCAAAACGTCGCTTCATGCTGGGTGATGCCTCCACGCGCGCTTATGAGCGGTTGGAAAAGCCCGACGGCAGCAAATGTATTTTGATGATCTCGCCCAAGCGGCCAGATGGGCCGCCGGTGCGTTTCGGCAAATCCTACAGCCAACTTGCGCATCTGGCTGAAGATGTCATTCCCTTCTTCGCCATTCAGCGCGGGCTTTTGCTGGAAGGTTTTTCTGCGCCCGAACTCTTCGCCAAGGACGCTGGAAACGGGCTCGCCATTCTGGAAGACCTAGGCACTGAGGGCATAATTGATGCGCAAGGGCCAATCCCCGAGCGCTATGGCGCAGCCGCACTTGCGCTGGCAGAATTACACAAGCTTGATTTGCCCACCACGATCGACATGGTGCCCGCACCCTATGCGATTCCGCCTTACGATCTGGAGGCTATGAGCATTGAAATCGAGTTGATTCTCGATTGGTATGCGCACCATGTTGCCAAAGCCTTTCCTGCTTCAGGTGCACGCGCCATTTTTGTTAATCTCTGGCGCAATCTGTTTCAGGAAATCATCGCGGGGCCAAAAACATGGGTATTGCGCGACTATCATTCGCCCAACATCATCTGGCTGCCAGAACGCGAGGGTATAAAAAAAGTCGGCATCATTGATTTTCAGGATTGTGCCATCGGCCACCCCGCCTATGACGTCGCCTCGCTTTTGCAGGATGCACGCGTGACCGTTTCCGATGTGCTGGAAATGAAATTGCTTGGCCAATATCTGCGCCAGCGCAAAGCGGATGACGAGACCTTCGATTTTGAAGCCTTTGCGCGGGCCTATGCGATCATGGGTGCGCAGCGCGCCACCAAAGTACTCGGCATTTTTGCCCGCCTCGATAAGCGTGATAGCAAGCCGCAATATCTCGCCCATATTCCGCGCGTGAAACATTATCTTCAAAAAGATCTGGCCCATCCGGCACTGGCAGAAATCCGCGCCTGGTTTGTGGCCCACATGCCCCAGGTGCTCGAAAGCGAGCCTGCATGAGCGACCAGCCTGATACGGCTATGGTCTTTGCCGCGGGGCTTGGCACGCGCATGCGGCCCATCTCCGATACAATCCCCAAGCCATTGGTAAAAGTGGCCGGCAAAGCACTGATCGACCATTGCCTTGATTTGTTCCAAAAGGCTGGCCTCAAACGCGCCATCGTCAATGTGCATTATCTGGCTGACCAGATTGAAGCCCATCTAAAAACCCGACAGGCGCCGGATATCGTGATTTCCGATGAACGCGCAAAGCTGCTCGATCAGGGGGGCGGGATCAAAAAAGCCCTGCCACTTTTTGACGCCCATCCATTCTATATTTGCAACACAGATGCTTTTTGGATTGAGGGTCCCGTGTCGAATATTGCTCGTCTCGCCGAATTTTGGGATCCCCAGCGCATGGATGCGCTGTTGCTGGTGGCCGCAACTGCATCCTCCGTGGGGGTGGATTGGCAGGGCGACTTCCACATGGATGGGCAGGGGCATCTGAAAAAGCGGGCAGTGGGCGAAACAGCTGATTTTGTCTATTCGGGCGTGGGCATCCTCAAGCCGGACTTGTTTGAAGGCGATATGCGCGATGTCTTCAAACTGGCACCGTTCTTCTTTGACGCAGCTAAGAATGGGCGCCTCTTTGGTCAGGTGCTCGATGGGCAATGGCTGCATGTGGGAACACCTGCTGCCATTGCCGAGGCAGAAGCGGCTCTTTCGCGCGCGCGAAGTTGAGGTTAGACATGGCACGTTCGCATGTCTTCACCATCCATCCCGGCGCAAATTTTCTAAGCACTTTTGCTGATCGCCTGATTGCGGGCGATATCGTCCCCGTCATCCGTGCACCGCTTGACCCGCTCGCTCTGTCGTCTGCGACCATTTATGTGCCCACCCGTCGCGCCGCGCGCGCTTTGCGCGAGGAGCTGATCGCGCGATTGGCGGGCCCCGCACTTCTGCTGCCCAAGATCGTGCCTCTGGGCCAGATGGAAGCCATCGAGACCGGCTTGATTTTCGAGTTGGGGGACAACGTCCCAGTCGACGGCGTACCGGATGCAATGACGTCGATTGAGCGGCGTCTCATTCTTATGCAGCTCGTACACAAATGGGCTGTGCAATTGGGCACTGCCATCACGCGCTATGAAAATGGCAGCCTCGTCACCGATGGGCGCGAGCCGCTGCTCGTGGCGCAAGCACCAGCACAAGCCTGGCATCTGGCAGGCGATCTTGCTGCACTGATTGATGAGATGATCGTCGAAGGGGCCGATTGGGACAAACTCAAAACGCTCGCGCCGGAAAGTTTCGACCGCTATTGGATGATCACGATCGAATTTCTGAAAATTGCCTCGCAAGCCTGGCCTAATATCCGGGCAGCGCTGAATTTGGTCGATCCTGCCATGCGCCAGCGCTTGCTTATTGACCGCGAGATTGTGCGGCTGGGTACGTCTGATCCCAAACAAGCAGTGATTGCCATTGGTTCAACGGGCACCAATAGCGCGACGGCGCGATTGCTAGCAGCAATTACGAAACTAGAAAATGGTGCGATTGTTCTGCCCGGCCTCGATCTGACGCTCGATAACATCTCCTGGGCTATGATTGATGGCGACAAGGACAAGGGCTTTGATCCGGCTGGAGGTCATCCGCAAGCGGTCCTTCATCGCCTTCTGCCCTTCTTGCGCGTCGGACGCGACAGCATTGATGAATTAGGGCAAGCGGAAGAGGCGCTGAAAAAGCGTATGGAATTGCTCACCCAAGCTTTCCGCCCGGCAGATACGACGGAGCATTGGCAGGTCTGGCTCGCCGATGCCAATCGCAGCTCCGATATAAATGAAGCGCTAGCCGAAGTAACCATGATCGTGGCGGCGGATGAACGCGAAGAAGCGCTGGCGCTCGCGCTCGCCATGCGCAAAGCGTTGAATGATTCCCCTGATGGAACGGCGGCTCTGGTGACGCCGGACCGCGCCTTGGCACGGCGTGTTCGGGCGGAATTGAAGCGCTGGAATATCGACATTGATGATTCCGGCGGCGAACCTTTGTCGAGCTCGCCCTATGGCGTGCTCGCACGATTGGCGCTGACGTGCTTAGGCGAGCCCTGCAAGCCGGTCGAATGGTTAGCGCTGCTGGCCCATCCGCTCACGCAGCTTGGATATGAGCGCAACGAGCTTGAGCAGCTGGCACGCCTGCTCGAAATTGGCGTTCTGCGCGGCATCGCCTCTGCGCGGGATGAGCCTCAGGACATGCTGGCACAAGCGCGGCTGGTAGCCGCTGATCAGCACGCCCATCCCGCATTGCAGCGCATAACAAATGCGCAATGGGATGCCATTGGCGAACTTCTGCGCCGCCTCCGCGAAGCGCTGGCGCCCCTTCATAAACTCGAATCGGCTACGCTGGATGCGCATATTGCCGCCCATCGGGCCTGTCTTGAGAGGCTCACGCAGAGCCATAACGGTATGCAGACCCGACTTGATGAAAGCTTTGAGACTTTCGAGCAAGTATTCGGCGAATTGTCTGCCAAGGCGATGCCAGAACCCTTGTTGCGCAGCACAGATTATGCGGCGCTAGCCGACTACGTCATGCGAGAATCCATTGTGCGCGGACCGATGCGCGCCCATCCGCGCCTGAAAATCCTGGGGCTGCTGGAAGCGCGCCTTATCCATGCCGACGTTATGCTTCTGGCTGGCCTAGATGAAGCGATTTGGCCACCGCAAGTGGAAACAGGGCCTTTCCTCAATCGTCCCATGCGTGCCGAACTTGACTTAACGCCACCCGAGCGGCGCATCGGGCAAACTGCGCACGACTTTGTGCAGGCATTGGGAACGCGCAATGTCATTCTCTCACGCGCTACCAAGCGGGGGGGCTCGCCAACGGTACCCTCGCGCTTCCTGCAACGGCTTGAAGCGCTCGCCGGCGAGCATTTCACGCAAACCCGAAAAAAAGGCGAGGCCCTTCTCGCTCTCACCCGTCGCCTCGATCGGCCCAAGACGATCGAGGCTATCGCGAGGCCAGAACCGCGCCCAGATTTGCAGCTGCGTCCGCACTCTCTATCCATTACCGAAATCGAAACGCTCCGGCGCGATCCTTATTCCATCTATGCGCGGCATATTCTTAAAATCCTGCCGCTTGAAAAAATTGGCGCGGTGCCGGGCGCGCGCGAGGCAGGCACGCAATTGCACGATGTATTTGGCGAATTCGTCGCCCGTTATCCAAGCGGCCCCTTGCCTGACGATGCGCTAGATCAATTGCGCGCGCTGGCACAAGACAAGCTCGCAAGTCTACTGGCCGACCCCAATTACCGCGCTTTTAACTGGCCGCGCATCGAGACTGGGCTGGCTGGCTGGCTAACATGGGAGGCTGGGCGACGCGCAGACTTGGTCGAAAGCAAAGTTGAACTTTATGGACGGATGAATATCAGCCTTGCCGATGGTTCATCGTTTGAATTGCGCGGCAAGGCTGATCGTATCGATCTCACAGTCAATGGCATGGCGGAGATTATCGATTATAAGAGTGGCGAGATCAGTACCAAGAAAATGATCAAAGCGGGCTTTGCACCGCAATTACCGCTTGAAGTGAAAATGGTCGAAGAAGGCGCCTTTCAGGATATCGGCCCTCTGGATGTACATATTGCCATGCATGTCAAAATAGGTGGGAAAGAGACGATCAAATCCGAAGTAATTGCTGATGCAGCAGACTTCCGCGATGTTGTGGAAAGCAATTTTAATGGACTCGTTGAGTTGCTCAATCAGTTCCGCGAACCCACGACGCCTTATCTGCCGCGCCCTTTCCCGCAATATGCGAGCCGCTTCAGCGCCTACGATCATCTCGCGCGCGTGAAAGAATGGTCTGCCGGAACGGGTGAAGATGGAGGTGACACATGAGCCTTCGCCCGATTCCAAGCGAAACGCTGGACGCCCAAAAACTTGCGTCAAACCCTCATCTCTCCGCATGGGTGTCGGCAAATGCTGGCTCGGGCAAGACGCATGTGCTGACGCAGCGTGTGGTACGCCTCCTTCTCAATGGTGTGCCACCTGCACGTATTCTTTGCCTGACTTTCACGAAGGCAGCCGCGGCAAATATGTCGATTCGCGTCTTTGAAAAACTGTCGAAATGGGCGCGCATTTCTGATGTCGATCTCAAGGCGGAAATTCTTGCAGCTGGCGAGGATGAACCTGACGCTGGCAAGCTAATCTTTGCCCGGCGCCTGTTCGCACGCACTGTTGAAACGCCTGGTGGTCTGAAGATTCAAACCATCCATGCATTTTGCGAAAAGCTGTTACACCTCTTCCCTTTCGAAGCCAATGTCGCCGCACGCTTTGAAGTGATTGAGGAGGATCGCAGCAAGGAATTACTCGATGCCGCACGGCGCGTGACCTTAGAGCGGGCGCTGCATGATGCACGAAGCCCCCTCGGCCAAGCGCTACAAAAGCTCGCGCAGGAAACAAGTGGTTACACGTTTGACGACCTCATAAAGGCGGCGCTGGACAAGCAAGAAATTCTCACTCTGGCGCAGCAGATCGACGACGAACGTGGTGGTGGCGCTTTTGCTGAGCTTCTTTCGATAGATCTTGGCCTAGTTGGCGAAGCGAGCGTCGAGAGCATTGACAACGAAATTGCTCACGGCGGCCTGAGCGATGAAAAACTGCAAGCTATTTCTGATTGCCTGATGACAGGGCTATCGACTGACCAGAAATTTACCAAGAAAATTTTGCTCCTGCTGACAACCAAAAATCTTGACGAACGCTCACGCCTCTATACGGATTTCTTTCTCGACTCCAAAGGAGAGCCGCAGAAGAAATTTCTGACTAAAAATCTGGCTGGAGCCAATCCGGATATTGTTGCATCTCTGGAAGATGAGCGCGATCGTGTGTGTGCGCTTCTTGAAAAACGGCGCGTTGCGCATACCGTAGCACGGACGAAGATTTTGATTGCGGTGGTCCATGCGATTATCGCGACTTATCGACGCGAGAAAGAAGCCCGCGGACTGCTCGACTTTGGCGATCTGATCGTGGCGACACGCAAATTGCTAAAACGTACCGATGCCAGCTGGGTATTAGAAAAGCTCGATCGCGGCATTGACCATATTCTTGTAGACGAGGCGCAAGATACATCACCCGCGCAGTGGGATATTTTGGACGCCATTGCCGAAGAATTCACCGCCGGACGCGGGCAGCGCGAAGTCACACGCACATTCTTCGCCGTGGGTGATGAAAAGCAGTCGATCTTTTCGTTTCAGGGGGCACGACCCGATCTGTTTGATGCGATGCGCGCCAAGATCGAACGCAAAACCCTGGCCGCCGGACAGAGGTTCGAACCCGTCGAACTCAAGACGTCATTCCGCTCAAGCCCCGCTATTATGGATTTCGTCGATCTTGTCTTTTCCATCGCTGCGCATTTCGATGGGCTCTCTGCGGAAAATCTGAAGACACAACACGAAGCCATCAAACGCAATCTGCCGGGTCTTGTAGAAATTTGGCCGGAGGTTTTATACAATCCAGCGGCAGAACCGCGCGACTGGAAAATGCCGGTTGATATGCTCGACCGAAGTGATCCGCCTGTCATTGTCGCGCGCCGTATCGCACGCACGATTGCCAGCTGGATTGCGCCGGGCTCGGCCGAAAGCGTTGAGGATAAGGGCACTGGCGGGCGCCGCCCGATCCGCCCGGGCGACGTTATGATCCTCGTGCGTAACCGGAATTCCTTTTTCGATGCGATCATCCGCGCTTTGAAAGAAGCGCGTGTGCCGGTAGCGGGTGCAGACCGATTAAAACTCACGCAGCATATTGCGGTGATGGACCTAATTGCGGCCGGACGCGCGACGCTTTTGCCGGAAGATGATCTGACACTGGCGATTGTCTTGAAATCACCGCTCATTGGCTTGGGCGAAGATGATTTGCTGGCGCTGGCGCCGGGACGCGGTGGCCGCCCGCTTTATGATGCATTAGGCACCTCAAACGTTCATGCGCATCAAACCGCATTCGCGCGGATCAATAGCTGGCGCAAATCGGTGGCCAGCGAGACGCCGTTCTTTTTCTATGCGCGCTTGCTGGGGGCCGAGCGGGGACGCCATGACATGCTGGCGCGTCTAGGGCCAGAAGCTGGCGATGCCATGGATGAATTCCTGCGGCTCGCGCTAGAGCATGACATGCATGAAGCGCCATCGCTTGTTGCATTTCTAGCGGAGATGGAGGACTCGGACCTTTCGATCAAGCGCGACATGGAAGCCGGCACAGATGCAGTGCGCGTGATGACGGTACACGCGTCAAAGGGGCTTGAATCCAAGATCGTTTTTCTGGGCGATACTTGCACGATGCCATCGCATCACCATGACCCCAAGCTGCTCGAAGTGGGAAGCGATGCAAAGAGCCTTGCCTGGACGCCGGGCAAGTCGAATGAGCCAAAGAAGCTGGGTGAGGCGCGCGAGGCCACGCGCCTGGCACAAATGCAGGAATATCGTCGTCTGCTCTATGTCGCGATTACGCGGGCGGAAGAGCGGCTCTATGTGACTGCCTTTGGTAACAAGCCCGCACGCGAGGGCTGCTGGTACAAGGTGATCGAAGACACAATGGGCGATGGCATGCTCGATGTCTCCGCCCCATGGGGTGAGGCGGAGATGCGTGTTCTGCGTCGAACCACCGGCGATGTCGCGGCCCTTGGTGCCCGTGCCCCGCTGGAAAGCGACGACGAGGAAGACGGTCTGCCCGATTGGGCGCGCGAAGCAGCGGCGGTTGAAGCCATGCCCACCCGCCCGCTGTCGCCCTCCAATGCCTTGTCAGCCGCGGATCGTCTGGAGCCCACACCACGCGACCCACAGGGTTTTGCGGCAAAGGCCGCTCAGGCCGGGCGTCTTGCCCATGAGCTCCTGCAATATTTGCCCGGTGTTGCGCCAGAGGGACGAGCGGCCGCCGCGCAACGCTACCTCGCCCAAAAGGGGGCAGACCTGCCCGAAGCCCAGCGGGCGGCGCTAAAAGATCAGGTTATGGCCACGCTGGCCCTGCCGGCGCTAGAGGGCCTGTTTGGGCCCGATTCCCAAGCCGAAGTAGCAGTTGGGGGACAAATCATTCTGCCCGGGGGCAAAAGCATCGCCATTTCGGGCCAGATCGATCGTCTGGCTGTCGGCGCAGAGCATGTCATCATTGCCGATTTCAAGACCGGCAAACCGCACCAGGGCACGGCAATGCCTTCGGCCTATTTGGCACAGCTTGCCATGTATCGGGCAGCGGTGGCCCCGCTCTACCCTAGGCGGGCCGTGCGCTGCATCCTCATCTGGACGGACGGACCCACAGCTGAAGAAATTCAAACGGCGGCACTAGAGCTCGCGCTCCTTGACGTTGCCCGAGCGCATTCCTAGGTTCCGATCAACTCAAAAGCGATTCACTGAAAGAGGATGCCATGACCGAGAAAGTCACAGACGCGAGTTTCGAAGCCGACGTACTTCAGTCCACGGTGCCGGTTGTGGTCGATTTCTGGGCCGAATGGTGCGGCCCCTGCCGCATGATCGCCCCCGCTCTTGAAGAGATTGCAGCCGAAATGGCTGGTAAAGTGAAAATCGTGAAGATGAACGTGGATGAAAACCAGGGCGTCCCGGGAAAATTCGGTATTCGCTCCATCCCGACGCTGATGCTGTTTAAGGATGGCCAGCTAGCCGCGCAGAAAGTCGGCGCTGCGCCCAAGGGCGAGCTGTCGAAGTGGATTGCGGGCTCGATCTGATTTATTCGCAAGATCACGGGGACGGGGCCGCTTGATGCGGCCCTTTTTCGTTGGTGCATGAGCACGAGACCCTTATTGTCGTGACACAGACGAACAAGCGCGAGCAGAATCCTTTCATGACCAAGGCAGCAAAGCCCATCGGCCCCGGCGACCATATTTTTCTCGTCGATGCGTCAAACTTCGTCTTCCGCGCTTATTTCCAATCGATCCGGCAAGACCCGCGCTACAATCAGCGCTCAGATAAATTGCCAACGGGTGCAGTGCGCCTGTTTTGCACCAAGCTGTTTCAATTCATTCGCGAAGGTGCGGCTGGCATCAAGCCGACCCATCTCGCCATTATTTTCGACAAGTCGGAAAATTCGTTCCGCAAAGAACTCTATCCCGAATATAAGGCCAACCGCTCAGATCCTCCGGAAGATCTGGTGCCTCAATTTCCGCTGATGCGCAGCGCAGTGCGCGCCTTCGGCCTCATGCCGATCGAGCAAGACCGCTATGAGGCCGATGATCTCATCGCCACTTATGCGCGCCAGGCGCGCGAACGCGGCGCGGATGTGCTGATCATTTCGGCAGACAAGGATTTGATGCAGCTCATTGGGCCAAGTGTGGCCATGTTTGATCCAGCCTCTGGTGAAAAAGGTAATGCGGGTGCGCGCGAAGAACGGCGCATTGGTGAAGCAGAGGTTGTCGATTATTTTGGCGTGCCGCCCAATCGCGTGGTCGATGTACAATCGCTCGCTGGAGATTCGACTGACAATGTTCCGGGTGCACGCGGAATTGGCGTGAAGACAGCGGCACAGCTCATCACAGAATTTGGTGATCTCGACACATTGCTGGCGCGCGCGGGCGAGATCAAGCAGCCCAAGCGTCGTGAGACTTTGACTGATCCCGACAGTATTCAGCTCATTCGCGTCTCACAGCAGCTGGTGAAACTTGTTGACGATGTCGAGACCGTGACACCCATTGATGATCTCACCTTGTTCGATCCCGACGGTCGCGAGCTGGTCGCCTTTTTGAAAGCGCTGGAATTCACCACCATCACCAAGCGCGCTTGCGAAATTTATGGCGTCGATGCCAGTGCGATTGATGCCGATCCAGCGCTACTTGGAGCAGGTGGCTGGCGAGGCCGAAATGGCGAGGCAATCACGCCGCCGGCGTCTGCAACGCCAATGCTCCCCGAAGGGGCTTCAGTGTCAGCGCACCCTGGCGCGCATGATACGGCCGAGGCCTCACCGGAAGCGTTTGCTGCCGCGCGCGTGAGCGAAGCTGCAAAGGCACCGATCGCGCGTAATCGCTACGAGACAGTGCGTGATATGGCTCAACTCGAAGCCTGGATCAAGGAAGCCTATGACATTGGCGTCTTTGCAGTGGACACTGAGACGACGTCACTTGATACCATGCAATGCGATCTTGTGGGCATTTCTCTCGCCACGTCGCCGGGCCGCGCTTGTTATATTCCAATTGCCCATCGCGATGGAGGATCAGGTGATCTTTTTGGTGGCAATGATCTTTTGCCTGATCAATTGCCCTTGACAGTCGTGATCGAGAAAATTCGTCCATTGCTTGAAAATCAAGGCGTCTTGAAGATCGCGCATAATATGAAATTCGATTGGCAGGTCTTCAATGCCCATGGCATTGAGGTGCAAGCGTATGATGACACAATGCTTATGTCCTATGTGCTCGACAATGGCATCAACGGGCATGGTATGGATGAACTTGCAGCCAAACATCTGGGCCATGAAACCATTCCGTTCGGCGATGTGGCGGGAACAGGCAAAAACTTTATCGGTTTTGCGCGCGTACCTATCGACAAGGCTAGCGAATATGCAGCCGAAGATGCCGATGTGACGCTGCGCCTGTGGCGCGTTTTCAAGCCGCGCCTTGTCGCTGAAAAAATGACAAGCGTTTATGAGACGCTCGATCGCGCACTCTCCCCCGTACTCGCTCGTGTCGAAACACGCGGCGTATCTATTGATCGAGCCATCCTCTCGCGTCTATCAGGTGAATTTGCGCAGAGCATGGCGCGGCTCGAAGCCGAAATTCACGAACTGGCTGGCGAAAGCTTCAATCTGGGTTCTCCCAAACAGCTCGGCGATATTCTCTTTGGCAAAATGGGCCTGCCGGGAGCCAAGAAAACAGCCACAGGTGCTTGGTCCACCTCCGCCAGTGTGCTCGATGAATTGGCTGAACAAGGACATGAGCTGCCCTCGCGCATTCTGGAATGGCGTCAGCTGGCAAAACTCAAATCGACGTATACGGATGCGCTACCGGGTTTCGTCAATCCACGCACCAAACGCGTGCATACAAATTTTTCGATGGCCCAGACAACGACAGGGCGTCTGTCATCTTCAGAGCCCAATCTGCAAAATATCCCTGTGCGCAATGAAGAAGGCCGACGCATCCGTACCGCATTTATTGCGGAACCAGGACGCAAAATTCTCTCAGCCGACTATTCGCAGATCGAATTGCGCATCTTGGCCCATGTCGCTGACATCCCCCAATTGCGCCGTGCTTTTGCCGAAGGCCTCGATATTCACGCCATGACGGCGTCTGAAATGTTCGGTGTGCCGATTGAGGGAATGCCATCAGATGTGCGTCGCCGCGCCAAAGCGATCAATTTCGGCATTATCTATGGCATTTCGGCCTTCGGTCTTGCCAACCAGCTGGGCATTACGCGCGAAGAAGCGGGTGCTTATATCAAGAAATATTTCGAGCGCTTTCCGGGCATCCGCGACTATATGGAAGCTGTGAAGAAGCAAGCGCGCGAGACGGGATTGGTGACAACCATCTTCGGGCGCAAATGCCATTATCCGCGTATCACCTCATCCAATCCTTCGGAACGTGCTTTCAATGAGCGCGCTGCGATCAATGCACCTATTCAGGGCTCGGCGGCTGACATTATTCGCCGTGCCATGGTGCGTATGGATGGAGCGCTGGAAGAGGCGGGCCTTGCCGCGCGCATGCTCTTGCAGGTGCATGACGAATTGGTCTTTGAAGTGCCTGAATCTGAAATTGACCCGACGATCAAAATCGTGCGCCGCGTGATGGAAGAGGCACCTCATCCAGCTATACAGCTCTCCGTACCTTTGCAGGTTGACGCAAAAGCTGCCGCCAATTGGGATGAGGCGCATTAGGGCCTCTTGATCGCGCCCGCCATTCCGGCCAAGTTATCCATCATTGCGAGCAAAGCGAAGCAATCCAGATTTCTCACGCCGGGCCTCTGGATTGCTTCGTCACTTTGCGCCTCGCAATGACGGTGGAGGTATTGCGCGTGACGAAATTGATTTCAGTTCTGCTTTTTGGCCTTGCATTCACCTCTCCCGCTTTTGCAGCTGAAGGGCTGGATGGCGCAAAGCTGTCAAGCCTCTGGGCGCTGCCGTTTGCGGGTATGCTTTTGTCCATTGCCCTTGGGCCATTGGTCTTCGCGGACATCTGGCACCATCATTATGGAAAGATCGCGGCTCTCTGGGCGGCGCTCATCATTGTGCCGATGGCTGCCATTTATGGCTTTGATGCCACCGCTCATGTGATTTTTCACACGGCAGCACTTGAATACGTGCCCTTCATCTTGATGCTGACGGCGCTGTTCACCGCTGCGGGCGGATTGGTTCTACGCGGAAATTTGCAAGGGGCGCCTGTTCTCAACACAGGGCTTCTGGCGCTGGGCACTGCACTCGCTAGCGTGATCGGCACGACGGGTGCTTCCATGGTGCTGATCCGCCCGTTGCTGCGCGCCAATGATAATCGACAACACAATGTACATGTCGTCGTTTTCTTTATCTTTCTGGTTTCCAACATTGGGGGTTCGCTGACACCTATTGGAGATCCGCCTTTGTTTCTGGGTTTTCTGCGCGGCGTCTCCTTTGGCTGGACGCTGACGCATCTGTGGCCTGAGACTCTCTTTGCCAGCATCACGCTGCTGGCTCTGTTTTTTGCACTCGACTCCTGGCTCTATGCCAAAGAAGGTGTGGTTGCGGCTGATCCGACTCCCGGATCAAAACTGGCGGTCACCGGCCTGATCAATCTGGTGCTGATCGCAGTCGCTATCAGCGCTGTCATCCTGAGTGGCATCTGGAAGCCTGGTGTCTCTTTTGAAATTTTTGATACGAAACTCGATCTGCAGAACCTGGTGCGCGAGTTGGTGATGATCGCAGTCACCCTTGCCTCGCTCGCGCTCACCAAAAATACGGATCGCGAGCTGAATGGTTTTGAATGGGGGCCCATTGAAGAGGTCGCCAAACTTTTTGCGGCAATCTTCATCACCATTGTACCCGTGATGGCGATGCTGGCTGCGGGCAAGAATGGTGCCTTCGCACCACTCGTGGCGCTCGTGACAAATGCTAATGGCACACCTGACAATGTCGCCTTCTTCTGGCTCACTGGTGCGCTTTCGTCGTTTCTCGACAATGCGCCGACCTATCTCGTCTTCTTCGAACTGGCGGGCGGCAACGCTCCTCAACTCATGACAGATATGGCCATGACGCTGGCGGCCGTTTCACTAGGTGCGGTCTTCATGGGGGCCAACACTTACATCGGCAATGCGCCCAATTTCATGGTCTATGCGATTGCGCGGCGCGCAGGGGTGAAGATGCCAAGTTTCTTTGGTTATATGCTCTGGTCTGGCGCTATTCTCATTCCGTTGTTTGTTGCAATCACGTTTCTCTTCATCAAATAAAAATGGCGGCCAGATGGGCCGCCATTTTCAATTGAAAGTGAGAGCGCTTATTCAGCAGCCATCTTCGACACCGGCGCTGCCTGACGAACCTTCTCGTCGACATGGCTTTCGAAGTTGATGAAGTTCTTCTTGAACATTTCGCGCAGATGCTTGGCGGTCGCGGCGAATTCAGACTTGGACGACCAGGTCTTCACCGGATCAAGAATGTGCGGCTCGACGCCGGGCACCGACACAGGAACCGCGAGACCGAAATAGGGGTCGGTGCGGAATTCCACCTTTGACAGCGAACCATCGAGAGCCGCGGTCAGCAGGCGGCGCGTGACGCGGATCGGCATGCGGCGGCCCGTGCCTTCCTTGCCACCGGTCCAGCCGGTGTTGAGGAGCCAGCAATCGGCATGATGCTTGGCGATGAGTTCGCGCAGCAGATTGCCATATTCCGACGGATGCAGCGGCAGGAAGGGATGGCCGAAGCAGGTCGAGAATGTGGCTTCCGGTTCCGTCACACCCTTTTCGGTGCCAGCGACCTTCGCAGTATAGCCCGACAGGAAGTGATACATGGCCTGCGCCGGATCAAGCTTCGAGATCGGAGGCAGGACGCCGAAAGCGTCGCAGGTCAGCATGATGATATTCTTCGGGTGACCCGAGCGACCCGTCGCAGACGCATTCGAGATGAAGTCGAGCGGATAAGCGATGCGGGTATTTTCCGTCTTCGAATCATCATCGAAGTCAGGCACGCGGGTGATGGGATCCAGAACAACGTTCTCCATCACCGTGCCGAAACGCTCGGTCGTCGAATAGATTTCGGGCTCCGCTTCACGCGAGAGCTTGATGGCCTTGGCGTAGCAGCCGCCTTCAAAGTTGAAGACGCCTTCCTTCGACCAGCCATGCTCGTCGTCGCCGATGAGGATGCGGTTGGGATCAGCCGAGAGCGTGGTCTTGCCGGTGCCCGACAGGCCGAAGAAGATCGCGACTTCGCCTTCCTTTGACACGTTGGCCGAGCAATGCATCGGCATGACGTTCTGCTTGGGCAGAATGTAGTTGAGATAGGTGAAGACCGACTTCTTCATTTCGCCAGCGTAGCTGGTGCCGCCGATCAGCATGATCTTGCGCGTGAAGTCGATAGCGACGATCGTTTCCGACTTGCCGCCGTGGCGCTTGGGATCATTCTTGAAGGTCGGCAAATCAATGATTGTCAGATCTGATGTGTAATTGGCAACTTCTTCTTTCGACGGACGGATCAGAAGATTGCGGATGAAGAGCGAATGCCAGGCGAATTCGCAGATGACGCGCGGCTTGCAACGGAAAGCCGGATCCGCGCCACCGAAGAGATCCTGAACGAAGAGATCTTTGCCTTCAGCATGTTTGATGAAATCCGCCAGGAGATTGTCGAACTGCTCAGGTGTGACGGAATTGTTATTTTCCCACCAGATGACGTTTTCCGTATTCGCATCGCGAACTGTGTGCTTGTCCTTGGGTGAGCGGCCCGTGTGAATGCCCGTCTCGGCATTGATGGCGCCACCGGGAACCAGCACCGCTTCACCGCGGCGGATGGATTCCTCATAGAGCATCGGCGCTTCAAGGTTGTAGGCGACAGTTCCCAGGTTCTTGAAACCGAATTTTTCGATCGTGAACGCCGGATTGAATGTGCCGATCTGCTTCATCGCCGTCTCCAGATGCACCGCGCCGGGCCGGATGGCCAAAGGGGTCACGGTTTCCATGAATAGATGAGCGGACCCTTTATTACCCAGCGGCCAGAAGGGCAAGGGCACAGATCAGAAGGACGTCACAATGCCTGCTTTGGGTGCATCGCACAAAATCTGACCGGGTCAGGCCCTTGCCTTGGTAGCCAGTTCCACCAAGCTCTTGCGCAGATCTTCTGGCGTATGCAGGGGGCGGGGGAAAACAAGCCGGGCGGTCCTATCACCCAGCGCCAAATCCATCCCCTCAGGGTCGATGCCGCTCACCCGCCAGTGGCCGGGGGCCTCACCGCAGAGCTTTTCGGCATAGAGTGCGATGGCGTCCGCGTGGTCCTCGTTCATATGAGCGATCGCGCTATCTTCGGCCACCGCCAAAGCATCCGCTCCTGTCACAGCGAGCAGAAGTTCAGACCCCCCATAACTCGCGGCCTTGGCAAAACCACCATTGAGATGGGCTTTGTCCACCTCCAGCCGCCAGAAGGAGAAATCGCCGAAATCGGCATAAAGAGCAGATTTGGGATGGCGGCCGAGAAAGCGGGCGCGCCCGCCCGCCCGCTCGTGACCCTCTAACTGCCGGGCCGCGCCCGACACCGTCAGTCGTGGATGGGCCAGTGGATCACCCTTACCCGTCTGCGCCAGCAGGAGCGAGGCGCGGGCGTCCTTCAGGAGATATTGCGTATGGGCCGAGAGGCCTGACATCAGCAGGAGGGGCGCACCATCGAAAGCGGTCGCCACATTAACCAGCGAGGCAAAGGGGCTGCCTTGGGCATCGAGGGTCGCCAAGGAGCCCGCCCGGATGGAGCGCAACAGGCGGCGCGCCTCGGCTAGCCCGTCATAGCCGGGGGGCAGCTCGAATTTGCGCGGCTCGGAGGCTTCTGTCTCACTCATGAAAAATCCTTAGCCGTCTGCGGGGGTGATTTTGTGGCCCCGCCACTATATAAAGGTGGGGATCGTCAGTCCCCAAGAGGGTAAGAGCCTGAACCTTTCGGCTACGGCTAAGTTTTACCGCAGTGCCGTCACATTTCGGCCTGTAAGCGCACCGATTCTCACCCCGCGGACGGACAACAAGACCGCCCGCAGCCAGGCCCGCTCCCGGGCCCAGTCAGGTTGAACGACCATGCCGACCATTGCCCTCGTCGACGACGACCGCAACATTCTCACCTCCGTCTCCATCGCCCTTGAGGGCGAGGGTTACCGCGTGCAGACCTATACAGATGGCGCGAGCGCGCTCGACGGATTGAAAACCAATCCGCCGGATCTCGCCATTTTTGATATCAAAATGCCGCGCATGGACGGAATGGAATTGCTGCGCCGTCTGCGCCAAAAATCTGATCTGCCGGTGATCTTTCTCACCTCAAAGGATGAAGAGATCGATGAACTCTTCGGCCTGAAAATGGGAGCAGATGATTTCATCCGCAAACCTTTCTCGCAGCGTCTTCTGGTAGAGCGCGTGAAAGCCATCCTGCGACGCGCCAACCCCAAAGATGCCGCGACGCAAAAGGAAGCGGAAGCCAAGATTCTCGATCGCGGTCTTTTGAAAATGGACCCCGAGCGCCACACTTGCACCTGGAAGGGCGAGCCAGTCACGCTCACCGTGACGGAATTCCTGATCCTGCAAGCGCTCGCCACCCGCCCTGGCGTGGTCAAGAGTCGCAATTCCTTGATGGACGCGGCTTACGATGATCAGGTCTATGTTGATGACCGCACCATCGACAGCCACATCAAGCGGCTGCGGAAGAAATTTAAACTCGTCGATGATGATTTTGAAATGATCGAGACGCTCTATGGTGTCGGCTATCGCTTCAAGGAAGCTTGAGCCGGACATCTTCAAGCGCCAAAAGAATTTCAGATGGCGGCCGTGAGCCGCCATCTTTGTGAGACGGAGCGGAATGAACGTCGAAGTCGATAGAGATGAGGCAGCCACGCTGCGCCTGCGCGGGGAACCCGTGCAGAAGCGCCGCTATGTGCGGCTGCGTCGTTTTTTCTCTATGCTGATCGCCCGCTTTTCATCTTCGCTGACGCGCCGCATTCTCGTACTCAACATCGGCGGCCTTGTTGTATTGCTCTTGGGCTTTCTTTATCTCAACCAGTTTCGTGCGGGACTGATCGAAGCACGTGTGCAAAGCCTCCAAACACAAGGCGAGATCATCGCTGCCGCTGTGGCTGCATCGGCAACTGTAGAAACAGATTCCCTCGCGCTCGATCCAGAAAAATTGCTCCAGCTAGCGCCTGGCCAATCTTACGGCGGCAATCGGGAAGAAGAAGGCGCGCTCGAATTCTCGATCAATCCCGAGCGGATCGGCCCCGTACTGCGCCGCCTTGTATCGCCCACACGCACGCGCGCACGCATTTATGATCGCGAAGGCTATTTGCTGATCGATTCACGCTCGCTGGCTGCGCGCTCAAACATTCTGCGCTTTGATCTCCCAGCCGCCGGGCAAGACGACAGACCCGCCACGATGCTGGAGCGCTGGTGGACACAAACAAAGCGCTGGTTCTCGTCAAGTGAATTGCCGCTCTATGAAGATATTGGCGCAGCCAATGGCCGCGCCTATCCCGAAGTGGAAAGTGCACTAACTGGCACGGCGACCTCCATTGTGCGCGTGAATGCGCGTGGCGAAACCATCGTCTCGGTTGCTGTCCCTGTGCAGCGGTTCCGTACGGTGCGCGGTGCGTTGCTGATGTCTACGCAAGGCGGGGATATTGACAAGATTATCGCCTCCGAGCGCTGGGCGATCTTTCGCGTCTTTCTCGTATCAGCAGGCGTGATGTTCCTGCTATCGATTTTTCTGGCAGGTACAATTGCAGGCCCCATGCGCCGTCTGGCCGAAGCGGCAGACCGTGTGCGTCGCGGCATCAAATCACGCCAGGAAATTCCTGACTTTACAGATCGTGCGGATGAGATCGGGCATCTGTCGGGTGCCTTACGTGACATGACCAAAGCTCTCTATAATCGCATCGAGGCGATTGAAAGTTTTGCAGCCGACGTGGCACATGAATTAAAAAATCCGTTGACCTCTCTGCGTAGTGCGGTTGAAACTTTACCGCGCGCAAAGACAGATGAGTCTAAAGCCCGCCTGCTCGAAGTCATCCAACATGATGTGAAGAGGCTCGACCGTCTCATCAGCGATATTTCGGATGCCTCGCGCCTCGACGCGGAACTGGCACGAGCCGATTATGAGCCAGTCGATCTCGTGAAGCTTTTGGCGGCCATTCAGGATTTTTCCAACCAGACCAAGCGCGACGATGGCGTGAATGTCACAGTAGATATAGCGCCCCGCGAAGCCTCACGTCAGGGCATGGATTATATTGTGCTCGGCCATGATTCACGTCTCGGGCAGATCGTCACCAATCTGGTTGAAAATGCGCGCTCCTTTTCGGAACAGGGCGGCAATGTGCGCATTGCAATGCGTCAGGCGCGCGCGTTGGGTCGCAATGGACAATGGCAAGATGGTATCGAAATCATCGTTGATGACGATGGGCCCGGCATTCCCGACCATGCCATGGAGCGCATTTTCGAGCGCTTCTATACTGACCGGCCCAATCATGGTTTTGGGCAGAACAGTGGTCTTGGCCTCTCCATTTCACGCCAGATTGCCGAAGGCCACGGCGGCACGATCCGAGCCCAGAATCGAACCGGTGCTCTGGCCGAAATACTCGGCGCACGCTTTGCCGTCTGGCTGCCTGCGGGCGCAAAATGACCCCACCCGCTTCTATTCATGCCTGCGCCCTGATTGTGGATGAGGCAGGCCTGCTGATCCGCGGGGCTTCGGGGGCCGGCAAATCGAGCCTCGTGCTTGCCCTGATTGCAGCCGCACAGGCACAGGGACGCTTTGCGCGCCTCGTGGCCGATGATCGGGTGTTATTGCGGCTGGCCGGGGGACGCATTCTGGCCGCCCCGCACCCAAGGATTGCCGGACAAATCGAAGAGCGCGGATCAGGTATTCGCTGCATGCCCCACGAGGGTCAAGCCCGCCTGACCCATATCATCGATCTCTTGCCCCAACCCGGGCGTCTGCCTGCAGCAGAAGAGGCTTCAGCGCGGCTCGAGGGGATAGAGGGGATAGCGCTGATCCGCATTGCCCTCGTCGTGGGGCTGCCCAGCGAGGTGGCAGCGCGGCAGATTCTCGCGAAAATTTAACCCTTCAGGAATCCCAGCTTGCGCATTTTGCTTGCCAATTCGTTCGCAACGCACAAAATGGCGTCCCTCGGCTAGGCCTTTACCCTAAGACAGGGGCCTGACCCTCCTTTGGCGTCATTCTGCAGGAAGTGTGAACCTGATGATCGGCATGGTCCTTGTGACCCACGGCCATCTCGCGACAGAGTTTCGCGCGGCTTTGGAGCATGTCGTCGGTCCGCAAAAGCAGATCGAGACAATCACCATCGGCCCGGAAGACGATATGGAGCAGCGCCGTAAAGATATTATGGCGGCGGTGTCTCATGTTGATACGGGCGGCGGCGTTGTTGTGCTGACCGACATGTTCGGCGGCACGCCCTCCAATCTTGCCATTTCCGTTATGGGAGGGCCTGAGGTCGATGTGGTGGCGGGCATTAATTTGCCAATGCTCATCAAACTCGCCTCGGTGCGCGAAGAGGCAAGCCTTGAGCAAGCAGTCATTCAGGCGCAGGATGCCGGTCGTAAATATATTTCTGTCGCGAGCCGGATTTTGAACGGGAAATGACGAACACGACTGAAGACGGGCAACCCTGCCCACCTGCACCCGACTGCGTCGACGGCATCAGCCGCGAAATGGCCATCATCAATCGCAAAGGCCTGCATGCACGCGCCACCGCAAAATTCGTGCAATGCGTGGAACGGTTCAACGCTGAAGTCACCGTCACGCGCTGTGGTGAGACAGTGGGCGGCCTCTCCATCATGGGTATTCTGACTTTGGGTGCCGGCATCGGCACGAGCATCACGGTCTGCGCGCGGGGCGCTCAGGCTCAGGAATGCATCGACGCGCTTGATGCGCTTGTCGCTGACCGCTTCGGCGAAGACGAGTAATCTACGGACTAACCCGCAATCAATTTCCGACGATATTCAATCAACCCTGCCGTGCCGGGATCGAGCCGCGATGTATCAGTTTGATCGTCATCCACAAACGGCATCAGACCACTGCACAATTCTTTGCCCAGCTCCACGCCCCATTGATCAAAAGCGTTGATGCCCCACACCGCCGATTGCACGAACACTTTGTGTTCATATAGCGCGATAAGGCGCCCGAGCATGCGCGGATCAAGGCGGTGGTACAAAAAGACACTCGAAGGACGATTGCCCGGAAAGACCTTGTGTGGCGCAAGCTCTGCAATGGCGGTTTGCTTCAATCCTTGTTTGGATAGCAACGCCTGAACCTCAGTGCGCGAACGTCCGCGCATTAAGGCTTCTGCCTGCGCAAGGCAGTTTGAAAAAAGCATCTGATGGTGATGGGAATCTGCTGCTATAGGCTCAGCTGCAACCAGAAAATCAACAGGGATCACATCTGTGCCCTGATGCAGCAATTGGAAGAAAGCATGCTGGCCATTGGTGCCGGGCTCGCCCCAGATCACTGGCGCTGTCGCCATCGCCATGGATGCGCCATTGCGCGCAACTGACTTACCGTTTGATTCCATATCGAGTTGCTGCAGATAAGCAGGAAAACGCGCCAACCTTTGGTCGTAAGGAATTACGGCATGAGAGCCAAAGTCCCAAACATTGCGGTACCAGATGCCCAGAAGCGCCATCAGAACAGGAATGTTTTCATGTAACGGCGCGGTGCAGAAGTGATCGTCCACCTCGTGCCCGCCGCGCAGAAAATCATCGAAATGTTCCGGGCTAATTGCAATAGCAAGCGCAAGACCGATGGACGACCAGAGCGAATAGCGGCCACCCACCCAGTCCCAGAAACCAAAGACACGCTCTTCGCGAATACCAAACTTTCCGACAAGATCGAGTTTGGTCGAAACGGCTGCAAAATGATTGCCGACCGCGGCTTCCCCCAAAACGGAGGTGATGCGCGCTCGCGCACTTTGCGCATTGGTCATCGTCTCCTGCGTCGTAAACGTTTTTGAGGAGATGATGAAAAGTGTTGATGCCAGATCAAGCCCTTCAAGCGTATCGGCTAGATCAGCGCCATCAACATTGGATACGAAATGCAGTTTCAAGCCTTTTTTGACAAAAGGGGACAAAGCGCGCGCCGCCATAGCAGGGCCCAAATCCGATCCGCCAATTCCAATATTGACGATGTCGGTGAAAATTTTTCCTGTCGCGCCACGAAACGTGCCATCGCGCACCTGACGCGCAAAGCCATAGAGCTTGTCGCGCATGGCAAAAATATCAGGCATCACATCGCGGCCATCGACCAGCACCGGCTTGCCTGAAAAATTACGCAACGCCATGTGCAAGGCGGGGCGGTGTTCGGTATTATTGACGCACTCAGCAGCAAACAAAGCGCCACGCTGCTCTTCGACATGAGCGGCGCGCGCCAGCGCAATGAGATGAGCGAGCGTGGCATCGGTGATGCGGTGGCGCGAATAATCAAACAGCAGATCGCCCAAGTAGAGGCTGAGCCGCTGGGCACGGCCCGGATCAGCGGCAAAAAGATCAGCGATCCTGTGGTGGCCGATTTCGACGCGATGCGCCTCGAGCGCGGCCAATGCCGCCATCACCTCTGTGTCAGCCATGTCTTATTCCGCTCCTCAAGCGATTCGGAGCCACTGTGACGCAATCTCGTAGACCCCGCGTTAACGACCCAGCGGTGGCTTCCCGGAGCCTGCTCATGTAAGGAGGGGCGCTGCCCCGCGCCTTTCAGCGCATGCGGGAGCGCGGCTTCCAGTTTCGAGACCCCTATTTCATGGCCCCACCCATTCTGCTGCTTCAAGATATTATGCTGACCATTGGCGGCAAGCCGCTCCTGGAGGGAGCCAACCTGTCGGTGTCGCAGGGCGAGCGCATTTGCTTGGTCGGGCGCAATGGGTCGGGCAAATCCACCCTCCTCAAGATCGCCGCAGCCCTTTTGGAAAAAGATGGCGGCACTCGCTTTTTTCAGCCGGATGCTACCGTCCGCTACCTGCCGCAGGAGCCTGACCTGGCAGGCTTTCCCACTGTGCTGTCCTATGTCGAGGCGGGTCTGGGGCCCAACGACGATGAATATCGCGCCGGCTATCTGCTGCATGAGCTAGGCCTGACAGGTCAGGAAGACCCTGCCCACCTGTCGGGCGGCGAAGCGCGCAGGGCGGCTCTGGCCCGTGTGCTGGCTCCAGAGCCCGACCTGCTCTTTCTGGATGAGCCGACCAACCACCTCGATTTGCCAGCCATCGAGTGGCTCGAAAGCGAATTGGCGTCGCTGCGCTCTGCCCTCGTTCTGATCAGCCATGACCGGCGCTTTCTGCAAAATCTCTCACGTGCCACCGTCTGGCTGGACCGTGGCCGCACCCGCAAACTCGACCGCGGTTTTGGCGAATTTGAGGCATGGCGTGACAAGCTGCTCGAAGAAGAAGAAACCCAACGCCATAAGCTTGACCGCCTCATCGTCAATGAAGAGCATTGGGTGCGCCATGGTGTAAGCGGACGACGCAAGCGCAATATGGGCCGCATGGATCGCCTCGCCGATCTGCGCACGGAACGACGCGATGCGCGCAAGAGCGTCGGCGATGTGAAGCTGACCGTCAGCGAAGGCCGCACCTCCGGCAAGCTGGTTGTCGAAGTAGAAAATGTAACCAAGGCCTATGACGAGCGCGCCATTGTGAAGGATTTTTCACTGCGCGTGTTGCGTGGCGACAGACTTGGCGTTGTTGGCCAGAATGGTGCCGGCAAGACAACTCTGCTCAACCTCATCACCGGCACGCTGGAACCTGACGAAGGTCACGTGCGTCTGGGCGCAAGCCTTGAAATGGCGACGCTCGATCAAAGCCGAAAGGCCTTGAAGCCCGACTGGATTCTGAAAGATGCGCTGACCAATGGCGGCGGCGATTTCGTCGAGATCAACGGCGAGAAAAAGCATGTTATTGGCTATATGAAAGACTTTCTCTTCGCGCCCGAACAAGCACGCACGCCGATCTCGCGCCTTTCAGGCGGCGAGCGCGGACGCCTGATGCTGGCGCGCGCCATGTCATTGCCGTCAAATTTTCTGGTGCTCGACGAGCCCACCAATGATCTCGACTTGGAAACACTCGATCTGCTGCAAGAGATGATCGCCGATTACAAAGGCACAGTGATTGTCGTCAGCCATGATCGTGATTTTCTTGATCGTGTGGCCACCAGCCTGCTGGTTGCAGAAGGCGATGGCAAATGGGTCGAATATGCCGGTGGCTATTCCGACATGGTGGCCCAGCGCGGACACGGCATCAGCAATACGGCGCCGACTACGCAAAAGACGAAAGCTGGCCCAGCCAAGGCACTTGCACCCATCGCGCCCGTTGCGTCGAAGAAAGAAAAGCTCTCCTTCAAGCACAAGCATGCGCTCGAAACCCTGCCCGGCAAAATTGCGGACATGCAAGCAAAGCAGGCGCTATTGCAGGAGAAGCTGGCAGAGCCGGGGCTCTATACGCGCGACCCCGCCGCCTTCGACAAAGCCTCGAAACTCCTGGCCGACGCCGAAAAGCAGACCGCCACGTGGGAAGAAGAATGGCTCAAGCTTGAAATGCTGCGCGAGGAGCTTGAAGGCTAAAGCCTCTGCCGTCATGATCCTCTCCAACACAGCGCCGAAATGAGCGCAGGTTCGGGAGGCAAATATGGTGAAAAAGCTTGGCGCGGGTCTGGCCGCGTCTGTTGTGTGTGCGGCTTTCGTGGCGGGCACGCCCGCATCGGCCCAGACAGCCAATGATGTTGCAACTTGGCCAAACCGCAATATCAGCCTGATTGCTCCCCAACCCGCGGGTGGGGGCTTTGACACAGTGGCGCGCGTGCTGGCCGACCGCATGCGCCCGTTTCTGGGGCAAACCATCGTCGTGGAAAACCGCACGGGCGCGGGCACACGCGTGGGCACACAATCAGCCGCCAAGGCACCTGCTGATGGCTACACGCTGATGATTGGCGCCTTGTCGAATATGGCTCTCAACCCCGGCCTCTATGACAATCTGCCCTATGATCCGCTCAAGGATTTCAAACTCGTCGGCATGGCGGTGACCTGGTCCTACACGCTGGTTGCGCGCAAAGACCTGCCGATGGAATCATTGAAAGACGTAATCGCTTTCGCCAAAGCCAATCCGGAAAAAATCACCTATGCCTCAGCCGGCATGGGATCGGGCCAACATATCGCCACTGCGGTGACCGAAAAGCTCGCGGGCGTGAAACTCACCCATGTGCCCTATCGCGGTTCGCAAGATGCCTATCAGGACATTCTGGGCGGACGCGTAGATCTTTTCTTTGATATTTCTTCCGCCGCTAAGGCGCAGGTGGATGCAGGCACAGTGAAAGCGCTGGCTGTCTCATCGAAAGAACGCCAGCCCTTCCACCCCAATGTGCCCAGTGTTTATGAAACGGGCGTCGCGCCGCTCGATATGGAAAGCTGGTTTGGCCTGTTTGCACCAGCTGGCACACCCGAGCCTATCCTGACAAAATTGAGGGCGGCTATGGCGCAGGTGATGGCAGCACCCGATGTGCAAGAGCTTTTTGCCAAATCGGGCGGGCAAGTACCCAAAACATCAGCAGCAGAACAAGAAGCCAAAGTGGCCAGCGATATCGAGCGCTGGACTAAGCTTATCCGCGAAGCTGGCGTCAAAGGCGATTGATCACCCGAACATCGGGGAAGGAAACATGATGCACATTTTCAAAAAACCCACGCTCGGCAGCATAATTTTGACGTCAGCCTTAGTGATCGCTGGAAGCGCACAGGCGGATGCCATTGCCGATTTCTACCATGGCAGGACGATGCAAATGATCATCGCGACGTCACCTGGTGGTGATTATGATACGCGCGGACGCTTGCTCGCCCGCCACTTGCCACGCCTCATTCCCGGCGAACCAACCATGGTGCCGCAAAATATGCCCGGCGGAGTTGGCATTGCAGCGGCCAATCATATGGCCAATGCCGCACCCCGCGACGGGACCGTGCTGCATATGCTGATGCAGAATATGCCAGCCCATCAGGCCGTTGGCGGACAGGGTGTGAAATTCGATACGCGCAAGCTGATCTTCGTCGGCAATACGACCGATGCGCCCAATGTCATCAATTCCTGGTACACGACCGGCATCACCAAGATCGAACAAGTGAAGACGCAGGAGCTTGTGGTCGGTGCTGCGGGTACGGCCACGCCTGCGGCCTATTATCCAGCGGCGCTCAATGCGATGGCGGGAACGAAATTCAAAATTGTCGCCGGTTACCCCGGCGGGAACGATGTCAATCTCGCCATGGAGAAAGGCGAGGTCGGCGGGCGCGGCTCCAACAGCTGGGCCTCTTGGAAAAGCTTGAACCCCAAATGGATCGCAGAAAACAAGGTCCATATTCTGGTGCAGATCGGCCTGCAGCGCGCCAAAGACCTACCCGACGTGCCCTTGCTGTTCGAATTGGCAACCAATGAGGCCGATCGCGAAGTCTTGCGCTTCATCTCGGCCGATACGGCCATTGCCCGCTCTGCCGTAACCACACCCGATGTGCCGCCCGAGCGTGTCATAGCGCTGCGCAAAGCCTTTATGGACACGATGAAGGACGCCCAGCTCTTGGCTGAAGCCAACAAGATGGGGATCGATATTTCCCCCCTATCGGGCGAGGAGACCCAGGCGGTAGCCGACAAAATTGTGGCGGCCGCGCCTGATGTTGTGGCCAGGGCCAAGTTGCTGCTGGAGGGGACCGGCAAATAGCCCCTCAAGCAGGGTTAACCGAGCTTGGGGAAACCCCTTGCCCAGACCCGCCGGGCGCTTTAGCACGAGGGAATGAACGCCCTCGACGCCGAAGACGCCCGGTACAAAACCCTCACGCTGCTCAAAAGGCTGGTGAAGGAGCATGGGCGCCATCACGTCCGCTCCTATTTGCTTGCCGCCCTCTTGATGAGCATTGGCGCCGGGGCGACAGCCCTATCCGCCTGGATGCTGAAACCCGTCCTCAACCACATGGTCGATGGCGAAGGCTTTAAAACACTGCAATATCTCGCGGCCGGCGTGACGGGATTGTTCTTTGTCCGCGGACTGGCGACCTGGGGCTATCAGGTCGTGCTGGCGCGTACCGGCAACCGCATTGTCGCAAGTGTCCAACGCAAGCTCTATGAGCATTTGCTGCAGCAGGACATGCGTTTCTTCCATGGGCGACATTCCACCGAATTGATGACACATCTGGGCGGCGCCGCCAGTGGCGTGCGCGATGCGCTGCAGGTGGTCATTACAAGCGCGGGGCGCGATGTCCTTACACTTGTCGGCCTCATCATTGTCATGATCATACAAGATCCGGTGATGGCGCTGATAGCTTTGTCGATCATGCCACTGGGCGGTTATGCACTGAACCGGCTGATCCGCCGCGTGCGCCAATCGGCACGCCGATCTTACGCGGGCTCCGCGCTCATTCTTGAGACGATTCAGGAAACGGTGCAGGGTATCCGCATCGTAAAAAGCTTCAATCTCGAAGCCTCCATGCGCAAGCGCATGAATGACGCAGTGCGTGAAGTCGAACGCTCTGTAAATCGGATGGCGAGTGGGCAAGCGATATCAAGTCCGATCTCGGATGGTGTCGCAGGTATCGCCATCGGCGCAGTAATTTTTTATGGCTCCTGGCGCGTGTCGATTGCAGGCGCTGATCCGGGCTCTTTCTTTTCTTTCGTTGGCGCGCTTCTTATGGCCTACGAACCCGGTAAGAAAATTGCTCGCTTGCATCTCGATATTCAAAGCGGCCTGACAGGCGCACGTATGATCTATGAAGTGCTTGATACACCCGCACAGGAAAAGACCGAGACTGACCTCCCCAACCTTCAAGTCAGCGAAGGTCGCATCACATTCCACGATGTGTCCTTCAGCTATCGTGACGAAGAGCCTGTGCTGGATGAACTCAACCTCGTAGCCGAGCCTAATTCAACAACGGCGCTGGTAGGCCCGTCGGGTGGCGGCAAGTCAACAATCGTCGCTTTAATCCAGCGCTTCTTCCAGCCAGCGGACGGACAGATCAGGATCGATGGCCAGAACATTATGGACGTCGATCTGGCTTCACTGCGCGACAAGATTGCTTTCGTCTCGCAGGATGTTTTCCTGTTTCGCGGCACAATCCGCGACAATATTGCCATGGGCAAAACTGGCGCCACAGAAGATGAGATTGTGGATGCTGCACGCATGGCAAATGCGCATGATTTTATCATGGGCTTTACCTCGGGATATGACACCAATGTCGGTGAGCAGGGCGCGCAATTGTCAGGTGGCCAACGCCAGCGAATTGCTATTGCCCGTGCCTTTTTGAAAAATGCGCCCATCATTCTGCTTGATGAGCCCACGGCCGCGCTCGATTCTGAATCCGAGCGCGAAGTGCAGAAAGCTCTTGATAGCCTGCGTCATGGACGCACAACAATTGTTGTTGCCCATCGTCTGCAGACCATCGTTAATTCAGACCGGATCTGCGTAATCGAAAATGGGCGCGCGGTTGAAACTGGCACACATGATGAATTGATCGTTGCGAAGGGCACTTATCATGCGTTCTTCGCGACGCAATTTGGTGAAAGCGCAACGCCTGTTAAATTTGGGGCTTCAGCGCGTTCGCACTGATGCTTTTGGCACTCGGGCGTTCCGTGCGGTATTGACCCTTAGCGACCAATGCGAACAGAATACCAACTACAGAGAGAATTGTGATCCACCAGATCTGAGCTGTTACCAAGCCAGACAGGCCAATCGTGCAGCCGCACACAAGCGCACCCTGCATGAAACCGGTCAGCGGCTTGGGTAATCTCGTGGCAGATGAGAATGCCAGATAGATCAACGCGGCCAAAGATGCCGCGCCGATCAAACCAAGCTCGTACCAAACTTCGAAAATGACACTGCGCGGCATGGTCGATGGCAGATAACCCATCATAAATCCGCGCGCCACCGTATCATAGCCATGGCCCGCGATGAGGCGCAGGCCTTCTGTTGTGAATAAAACTTCTGCTGTTTGCATGGCCACAGCAAAAGAACTTGTGCTTGAACGCATCAGAGGCGCAAGCGCCAAAGGTAATGCGGGTGCCAGAAGAATAAGCACAGCAAAAGCCAATCCAAATACTCGGCCAATTTTCATCTGCGATGAGTTCGACAAAGAGAAAACAATCGCGCCTGCAGCCAAGGCGCCCAAAGCAGCTGGCATCCAAACCGCAATAATGGCGACTGCAACAGCAACGGCCAGAAGTCCAGTGGACATCCAACGGTCACGCACAGCCAGTGCGGCAAGAGCGGGCCAGAGTAGCATGCCCATCGTTAGACACACGCGATCGAGCGTCGACGTTTCAATATCTTGCACAACCAGGGGCGGGGCCAAGATGGCAATAATGAGCGTCGTCAAAGCGCCCACGCCAAGACCGATCGGCAGCAGATAGAGATTGGACGTCTTGCTGTGGGAGGGCAGAGCTGCCGCTGTCAGCATCGCAAAAAGCACCGTGCCACCCGTCTTGAAATAACGTTCGGCAGCAATGGCGGTGAAGGGTGTCCAGAGCAGGCTGAGCAAACCCCAGGCCATCAGGAAGAAAGTCATCAGACATAGCGGCGAGACAATAGCAGTGCGCAGTCGCTCCATATGCGCCCGTTTAGGATCGAGCAACACACCCAACACGATCAGCGCTGCGCCAACCGGCATCACGGTAAAAATCAAACGCCGCGACATCAACGAGCCAGACGGCACGCCGATGGCGAGCACAGCTATGCCTAAACGAATCAGGAGGCCTGCGGCCTGCTGGGCGGGATCGTCGTAGGGGCGTGGGGAGAGTGGATCAGCCATGGCAACATTGATGGAGAGAGGAGACAGACCCCTCTTTAGGGCCTCGTCGGTTAGGATCATCTTACCGGAGTTGCAGAATTTGTGGTGTGGGTGGCGCGCCACAGCCCCCTCAAAAGCGCCTCAGCCATCCGCCACAGGTTTGCGACGCAACGCCTTGACCTCGCCGCGCACGCCCTTGGCCTCACGACGGCGGATTTTCGAGCCAAGCGTCGGCTTGGTCGGACGGCGGATGATGACGGGGCGAGCGGCTTCCTGAATCAGGACTATCAGGCGCTCCAGCGCATCGGCCCGATTGCGCTCCTGCGTCCGGAAGCGCTGAGCGGAAATGACGATAACGCCCTCGCGCGTGGCGCGCCGCCCGGCGAGACGAATGAGCCTGTCGCGGACGGGCTCCGAGAGATTCGGCGAAGCGGCCGCATGGAAGCGCAACTGAACGGCGCTCGAAATCTTATTCACATTTTGCCCGCCCGGGCCAGACGCCCGGACGAAGCTTTCCTCAATCTCACTCTCGTCGAGATGGATTCGGTCAGTGATGCGGATCATGGGCGAAAGCTAGAAGCTTTGCCACGTCCTGTCGATCACTCGCGCCGCCCCGCCGTATGGCCGCGATTGGCTTCGCCAGGCGCACCGACATCAATCAAAGCTTCGATGACATAGGGCTTGCCTTCGCGCACAGCCTTCTCGCCGCGCAAAAGTGCCGCGGCCAAATCAGCCGCTGTCTCGAACGGTCCTTCGGCGGCCACACCCTGAGCACGCGCCAGACCGACGAGATCAACCGGCGGGTCATTCATCTCTTGACCGACGAATTTATTCTCGACGGGACGACCGCGCTGCTTGGCCATCAATTCCTGATGGGCCACGTCATTGTAATAAACGCGGTTGTTGGCGATCACCAAGAGAAGGGGAATGCCCATATGAGCGGCTGTCCAAAGAGCGCTGCCGCCCATGCAGAAATCGCCATCGCCCACAACGGCCACACAGAGCCGACCCGAGCCTTTCAGCGCAAGTGCGGTGCCGATCGCATTGGCTGGACCCGAGCCAACGCCACCACCACCATCGAATCCGACATAATCAAGCGGGCCTTTGAAATTCACAGTGTCAGAGGGCCAACCAAGCGAGAAACCGGCCATGGTAACATCGCGCGACTGCGTGAACTCACGCATCACAAGAGCCATGTCTTTCAGGCCCATCATGCCTTCTGTGCGCGGTCTGGGCAGCGCTTGTGCCTGACGCGTCGGCCATTTCGGCTGCGCCTTATCCTTGATGCCACGCAGACGACGAACAGCTTCCGTCAGCGGACGGATGAGTTCGTTAGGAGAAGCCAAAATTTTCAGATCACAGGCAGGCAGGCCGAAATAATCCATATTCCAGCCATTGTGCAGATATTCATCGAGCGAGCAGTGAATGACTTGCGCTTCAACCGGAGCATTTTTGCCAAGCGTCTGCGCAAAATGGCCCTTCAGATCCATCCAGTCGAGCGAAAGGACGACATCGGCTTCCTTGGTCGCGGCTGTGGTTCCTGGCGAGGGGCGGAAGCGGGGCTCAAAAACATGCAGTGGATGTTCGGTGGGGAAAGATGCGCCGGTCTTCATGTCAGTGAGAACAAGTGCCCCCAAAGCTTCGGCCAATTCCACGCGCGCATCCCAATCCGCCTGCGAGCGGGAGACGCGGCCCATGAGTATCATCGGCTTCTTCGCATTCACGAGCAGACGTGCAGCTTCTTCGACAGTTTCCGCTGCGGGTGCCGCAGGACGTCCCGGCTTATGGCGTTCCACATCAGGAAAATGCACCGGACCATCGAGTTTTGATTCCTGCAAAGCGACATCGAGGCAGACATAGGTCGGGCCGCGTGGCTCGGTGGCAGAAATCTGATGTGCACGCATCATAGCTTCAAGCGTCGCGCCCACAGAGCGGGGTTCATCATCCCATTTCGTATAATGGCGAATAAGGGCACCCTGATCTTTTGATGTATGAATCCAGTCGATCCACGGGCGACGTTCTTCCGCATCGCCCGGACCTGTTGCACCCAGCATGAAGACAGGTGCGCGCCCGCACCAGGCATTGAAGATTGCCATGGTCGCATGCATCAGGCCAACATTGGAATGCAGCGCCACGCCCATCGGCTTTTCAGTCACCTTGGCATAGCCCTGCGCAATAGCCACCGCATGTTCTTCATGCAAGCAAACCAGCATTTGCGGATCGCGATTGCCAAGATAATTGACCATGGAATCATGCAGGCCGCGATAGCTTGCTCCCGGCGTCAGCGCGATATAGCGCAGATCGAGGCGGCGCAACATTTCCGCCATCGCGTCCGACGCCCAGCCCATTTCGACATTGCTTGGGGTTTGGAGCCTGTCCTTATCGTGGAACGTGGCGGTGGCGAGTTTAATGTCTTGATTCTTGGCATTCGTCATTCTGTTCCTCCCGGGGCTCTTGGAGAGTGGCCCTTTGATGGCGGCGATCTTACGAGAAAGCCGATGGGCGGGGCAAGCAGAGGCAGGCTTTCGCTTCCATGAAAGCACCGCTAGCATAAGATGACGGCCCAAAAAGAGCCGCTTCGGGAGGACGCCATGAATTTTCGACAAAGCCTTTTTTGCGGACTAATTGCGGGAGCCAGCGTCATCGGCGCAGCGCGAGCCGATGTGATTTCCGAATGGAAAGATCTCGCCTTTCCGCCAGCACCCGAATTGAAAACAGCAAAAGTAGATCCCGCCACGACCGCCCTTCTGCTGCTCGACTTCACAAATCAGACCTGCACACCCGAGCGGCGTCCGCGTTGCGCAGCGCAAGTGCCGGGTCTGGCTAAACTTCTGGCCGATGCGCGCGCCAAGAATGTTTTCGTTGTCTACAGTGTGGCCACCGCGGGCTCAGACCGAAAAGACATTCTTTCACCATTGGCCGCACGCGATAGCGACCCTGTTTTGCCGCCGCTAGGCCCTGACAAATTCATCGGCAGTGATTTTGAAAAGATGCTGAAGGACAAGGGTATCCAGACCATCATCATCGCGGGCACAGCTGCGCATACATCCGTTTTGCATACGGGCGGTGAAGCCGTCTTGCGCGGCTTCAAAGCTGTTGTGCCGGTTGATGGAATGTCGTCAAATGAGGCCTTCACGGAGGCCTATACGGCCTGGCATATGGTCAATGCTGCCCGCATCATGAATGGTGTCACGCTGACACGCGTGGGCATGATTTCCTTCTGATACAAAAAAGCGCCGCTCTGTTTTCAGGGCGGCGCTTCTTTTTTGTCGTTGAAATGATTTAGAACGAAATCATATCAGTCTTGGTGAGCTTCACACGGTCGGCTAGGCCCGGACCATTGACAAGCTGCCAAGCCACGATCTGTTCCGACCAGGCATTATTGCCCGACATGCCATCAATGGGCAGCAGCACGTCATAATTGCGGAAAGCAGCACCCGTTGCCGTATAGAGCACCGCGCCATTGGCGGCCGTGCCCACCGGTATCACCGTCTTGATGCCCTTATCCTTGAAAATCTTATCGAGATCCGTACCGAGGAATTTGTCGGCGCGGGCAGCCACAATGGGATCACCGGCTTGAGCGGCAAGCTCAGGCAAGAAATTCGTCATGACCGGATCATTGCCTGTGACTGCATAGACCACATGCATGCCCTTGGCGCGTGCATCAGCGAGCAATTTTTTCACGGGCGTAACGGTTGCCACACAACGCGGGCGTGCCTGTTCGGTGCAGGATGCCTTCATGAAATCCATCACGAGCAAAACCGTGGTTTTCGGATCGACAGTGACCTTCTGAAGAGCGGGCATATCGGGTGCCTTGATCCCGGCCCATTCGGCTGAAAGATCGGCGGCTTGCACCGATGTGGCGGCAAAAGCGAGGGCCGTAGCCGCGACAAGGCGTTTCATCATTTTCATTTCAGTCTCTCCCAAAATTTTCTTAGTGTGCGGTGCGCGTCGCGAGCGTCTTCATGTCGTCTTCGCTGCGCACTGTCATGACTGCAACGCGACGCGTGCGTGAATAGGGCAACACAACCTGTAGCTTTCCGTCCTTTTCCAGCAGAGAGATATGACGCGTCTCAGTTCCGCGTGATGGCAGGTCATAGATCGTCCATTGCGAGGTTGTCTGATTGAATTTAGCAATCGAATCCGTGCTCCACAAATTCGTCCAGACATTGTGACCCTTGTCGACGGCCACCTGATAGGGCTGCTGGGCTGCCGGATTGGGTAGTGGAATCAGATCAACCTTGTTGGTCTTGATATCTATACGCGCCAGATTGCCACCAAAAGAATTGCCGACAAAGACATATTGCCCATCGGGATTCTTGTCGCCGCCCATGCGCCGTGCGCCCTGTGCCCATGGATAGGGCGTGTTGAAATCAGGCACGACATAATTGGCATAGAGTTTCTTTTCATCGGCAGTGAGGCGATCAACTTCAGCCTGCACTGGCGGCAATTGAATTTCGACTGTCTGGCCGGTGACGGGATCGCCGCGCACCACTCTGTCGAATTTCATATCGAGCCACCAGCCATTGCCAGAAGCATCAGCAGCAGTACCGTAAACTGTGCCTACACCCTTTTCGGTCTTGTAAGTGACGGACTTAAATTCGAGGAAAGCTTCCTTCTCCGGATCAAAGCGCAAGACGCCATCGGGCGTTGTCACCCAGATCAAGCCTTTGGGGTCAACATCAAGCGTTCCGGCCGTGCCCGACATGGGCTTTGGCGGCACATAGACTTTCACGCTTTCCGTTTTCGGGTCGAGCTTGGCAAGACCTGTAGGATTGCCACCAGGTGATGCACCCGGGCGCGTGTTGAACCAGATAAAACCCTTCTGGTCGCGCACGATGCCGTGGGTCTGCGAGGCAAAACCATTGGGCTCTTCAACCTTGATGGCTTTGAAGGCGCCGGTCTTTGCATCGATGCGGCCCACCGTAATTGTGCGGCTCGGCCAAGAATGTGTGAACCAGATATTGCCGTCGAGATCGGCTTCGGCATCATGCACGCCGTAGCCACCAAACATGCCCGACGGCGTGCCTTTGGTCCAATCGCTGCCATCATTGGTAAAATAAGTTCCCGGTAGCTTTAGATCAGGATCGAGCGGAACATCATATTCTTTGAATACGGCACGTGCTGCTTCGCCGGTCGGGCGCGTACGCAGATTGTAATTCATCGACGTCTCGCCGGGGCCCCGCGCGCGCGCCAGATAGCGAGCGAGTTCAGCCTGATTTCCATCGATGCTGACATTTGGCTTTTCATGATCGCCGCGATGAACGCCCAGAACATTGAAGCGCTTCATCGCTTCAAGAATGGAATTCCAACCCACTTCATCAAACTTGTGCTGCAGCGGATAAGCGGCCGTATGGCAACCTGTACAGGTTTTACGAATGAAGGTTTTCATCCGTGCGTCATCGGCTGTTGCCTCGGGCAGAGCTGCAAGGAACTCGTCACCTGGCAATTGCCGCACAAAATCAGCAAAGCTGTGGAGCGTGAAATCCTGCACCTTGGCGCCGTTCAAGGCGACATCGCTTTTGCCCGTGTCATAGGCAATGGCCTGTGCCCAGACACGATATTTCCCATCCGGCATATCGGGGAAATAATAGCGCCCCGTCTGGTCGGTGAAGACCGTGGTGGTGATGGGCGAGCCATCCATTTTGGCGGAGACCGTGACGCCCGCCATAGCGGCGCCATCCTTGGTCCTGATCGCGCCAGAAAGCAGCGCATCCGCCTGGGCGGGAACGGCAAAGGCGCCAAAAAGTGCCAGAACACTGACGGTTGAAAGAAATTTCATGATGGCCTCCCTCAATTGTCTTCGCGGCGTTCGCCGGTCGCACGTGCAGTTGGCTTGGGATCAAGGGGAGGTGGATCGAGCGTCTGGATGTAGGCAACGATCGAACGAATTTGGGTGGTATTGAACTGGTGCTTGAAGCCCGGCATGCGCTGGGGCACACCATTAGAGATGACTTCGGCCATAACATCCGCCTGGCCGCCCAGGTTTTCCTTCGACAGGGCCGGGCCAAAGCGACCGCTGGTGACGAGGGGGCGGGTGTGGCAAACACCGCAGGATTGTTCATAGAGTTGGCGGCCGGCGGCCAGATCCGGCTTTGAGGCAGGCCCGCCTGCGTTTTGCGCCAGAGCAGGCAGAGCCAAAAGGCTCGCGAATAGGAATACGCCCGTCATTCGCGTCATTGGCTTCCTCCCCAGAGTTTTATTCTTGGCGCTCAGCCTATGCCTAAGCAGGCAGGCCTGAAAAGGGGGAAAGCGAGTGAATTTGATGCCTCAGACAAATTGCGGAGCGACGCGATTCATGGCTCACTCTCACCAACGACAAAAAGGCACCCTCGGGAGGATCCAATGACCGCAATCACCAGCCGCCGCGCTTTCCTGGCCGGATCCGGCGCTCTGACCATCGCCATCTCATTGCCCGGCATTGCCGCCAAAGCCGCCCCTTTGGCATCCCGCTTGCCGATGAAGCCGGAAAATCTGGCAACCTATATCAGCCTCGACAAGGATGGCCGGGCGACTGGCTGGATCGGCAAGATCGATATGGGCCAGGGCACTGATGTGGGCTGGGCCCAAATGATCGCCGAAGAACTGGACCTGCCGCTAGAGCGAGTCTCTATCGTGCAAGGCGACACGCATGTCACCATCAATATGGGCGGCGCATCGGGTTCGACCGGGATTTGGAAAGGTGGTGTGGCCATGCGCGCTGCTGCCGCCGAAGCCCGCCTTGTTCTGGTGGAGATGGCCGCTGAAAAGCTCGGTCTGCCCATCGCTGAATTGCGTACCGAGAATGGCCGGGTGATTGCCAAGGCTGATGCCACCAAAAGTGTGGCCTATGGCGATTTGATCGGCGGGCGCCATTTCGGCGAGACGCTGGAATGGAACAAGATCATCGGCAGCGATCTGTCGATCAAGGGTCGCGCGCAGCCCAAATCCCCGAAGGATTATCGTTTAGTTGGCAAGTCCGGCATTGCGCGCCGCGATGTCGCCGGCAAGATTCTCGGCACCTCGGATTATATGGTCGATATGAAAGTTGATGGCATGGTGCATGGGCGTGTTATTCGCCCGCCCGTCGCCGGTGCTGTGCCCATCGCAGTCGATGAAGCCTCGGTGAAAGATATTCCCGGCGTCCAGATCGTGCGTGAGAAAGGCTTTATCGGACTTGTCGCACCACGTGAATGGGATGCGGTGAAAGCTGCCCGCCAGTTGAAAGTCACTTGGTCAGAGGTCACGCCCCCCTTCCCAACACATGACACGCTGCATCAGCACATCCGCAAAGCAAATGTCATCAAGCGCGATATCGATAAGGAAAAGGGTGATCATGTAGCCGCTTTTGCCAAAGCTGTGCGCGTGATCGAAGCCGAATATGAATGGCCATTCCAATCGCATGCGCCCATGGGTCCGGCCTGTGGACTTGTTGATGTCAAAGCTGATGGCGTGCACATGTGGACGGCTTCGCAAAAGCCCCATTATGCGCGCGACGGTGTAGCCATGATGCTGGGAATCGATCCTGAAAAAGTCATTTGCTACTCGATGGTCGGCCCCGGCTCTTATGGACGCAATGATTCCGGCGATGTGGTGATGGATGCTGCTGTTCTATCAAAGGCTGTTGGCAAGCCAGTGCGTGTGCAGAGCATGCGGCATGAAGGCCATGGCTGGGACCCGAAATCACCCGCCGGCGTGCACACATCACGCGTTGCTCTGGATGGCGACAATCGCGTTATAGGTTGGCAATTTGAATCAAAAGTTTTCTCCAAGCGCGACTTCCTGAACAATGAAGGCGATCCCTCGCACACGCTTGCCGGACAATTGCTTGGCCTACCCCTCAAACCCGTTATTCTGTTCGGTCCGCCGGAAGAAAATTACGGCTTCGACTCCTTCCAGAAAGTATCGAATGTTATTGCTCCGCTGCTTGATCGCGCATCGCCTTTGCGTACTGCGCATTTGCGTGATCCCGGTGGCCCGCAGGTGCATTTTGCCGTTGAATCTTTTATGGATGAAGTCGCATATCAGCTAAAACAAGATCCGCTCGCTTTTCGTCTGCAATATGTAAAAGACGCACGCGACGTCGCTGTCATCAAAGCGGCGACAGAAAAAGCTGGCTGGCAAAGCCACTCAGCGCCGCGAAAACAGACGCAAGGCGATGTTTTTGTCGGACAAGGCCTGTCTTATGCTGTCCGCGCGGGAACACGCGTTGCGATGGTGGCAGACGTTGAAGTGCACAAGACTACGGGTCGCGTGCGCGTGCGCAAGATTACCGTGGCGCATGATTGCGGACAGATCGTCAATCCAGATCTCGTGCGCAGCACGATTGAGGGCAATATCGTACAATCAACCAGCCGCGCGCTTTTTGAGGAAGTGACGTTTGATCAGAAGAATGTCACAAGCGTGGATTGGAATGGCTATCGCATCGCCGATATCACTGATCGTCCGCTGCAAATCGATGTCATCTTGATTGATCGACCTGATATTGCACCAACCGGTGCGGGCGAGGCTTCATCACGCCCAACTGCCGCCGCACTTGCCAATGCGATTTACGATGCCACGGGCCTGCGACTGCGCCGTGCGCCGCTTACGCCTGACCGCATCAAAGCAGGCATGGCGTGACGCAGCCACAAGAGATTTGGCAAAGATCAGAGATCATCGCGCAAAGCAGCGCGATGATCTCTTCTTTTAAGCGCCTTGTCGGGCGCGATCTGATCACACCCACTGGTGATGACGAAGGTGATTGCAGAGCCCTCTTTGAGGCACCCTTCGCCTTGCTTTCACATGGTGTGCAAGACGACCCCATTCTCAATTACGGCAACCACATTGCGCTTCAGCTTTGGGAAATGGATTTCTCCCGCTTCACGCAAATGCCCTCGCGTCTCACGGCAGAACCCATGTTGCGCGAAGAACGTCAACGCCTGATGGAAACAGCGGCCCGCAAGGGTTTTATCGATGATTATGCAGGTGTGCGAATCAGCGCGAGTGGAAAACGTTTTCTCATCTCCGATGTCATTCTCTGGACTGTCTCGCATCCCGACGGGAACCGCCTTGGACAAGCAGCTACCTTCGACACTTGGACGCCGCTCTGACGTTAGGGCAGGCCAAGAGCCTGCTGGAGTTTGACTGAATGAAGCAACTTTCTTTTTGCCATTTCTGGCAAAATACTCAGCGCTCCACCTCGCTGTTAAGGATCCTTCGAGATGACAGACTTCAGCATGGTCGCAAAGGAGCGAGCCATGACCAACCTTTCTGCCCTGACACAAACCAGCCAAAGCCTGTCGCCGATGAATGCGCGTGTCGCCCCGCTACAGAGCGGGCAAACTGCACGCGTGATCAAGATGAGGCCCTTGCAGCTTTCCAGAAGCATTGAAGCTGCAGCCTAGCAGTTGGGAGCGGCTGGACTTGGTAGCCCATCCATCATGCTGACAAAATCATCGGGCGCCAATGAAATGGCTGGCATGAAAACCGTGTCAGTTGGTGCTAGTGGACCTAATTCTGCGAGTGAAACCGTCGAACTGAAAGCCGGCGCTCTTTATACGATCTCAGCGGCTTTTGGCCTGTCGGACAGTCGCGGCCAAATGAAGATTGAACTCGTAAATATCAACAATCAGGTTGTGAAATCTGTCTTCTCGGGTTCCGGCAACACACAAGCCTCATTCATCCTGACACCCACAGCCGCAGGGACTTATACAATCCGCATCACCGGTCAGCCGATTGGAAAGGCGGGCGCGACCACAAATATCTATTCCAGCTATCAGGTCTCGGTAGCGCAGGCGCAATCGAAATTACCAACAGCAAGCGGCGACAAAAATATCGATGCGCTGATGATGGGCGGAACTAATGCCTGGTTTCACACCACCGGATCTGTTGCCACTAAGACCACAACACAAGTCAAGCCCGGCGTCATGGAATTGCAGAATGTCGTGGGACGACCGATCAAATATGCATTCATGAATACAAGTTTTCTGAGCCAACTGTCTGGCCAAGATGCCAGTGGCGCGGCTGTCATGACAGATACGCAAAAGCAGGCTGTGCAAGATGCCTTTGGGTATTTTTCCAGCATCATCAACCAGAGCTTTGAACTCGTCACAGATCCCACGCAAGCCGACATCGTCTTTGGCACCAACAATCAGGGCGGCACCAGTGCGGGCTATGCCTATCTGCCAAACCAGAGCGGCAATCATGCGCAATATCTCATGCTCGCCAATGATCAAGCTACCAACAGCACATTCAGCAATGGCTCCTATGGCCTGCTAACACTACTGCATGAAATGGGACATACGCTGGGCTTGAAACATCCCGGCAATTATAATGCGGGCGGCGGCGGCACGCCGGGGCCTTATCTGTCCAAAACAGATGATAATCGCCGCAACACGATCATGTCCTATTATTCAGCCAGCGGCATTTCTGCGAGCCCACAAACCCTGATGGCCTATGATATTGCCGCCCTACAATATCTCTATGGCGCCAACCGCAATCCGACAGACACGGCCGCACTGGCCAAACGCCAGACAACAACCTTCACCGATGGCTGGGCGGGGCTGGAATCACTCTGGACCCCGAGCGGGGCGACACTAGATCTGAGCGCCATGACAAAGGCCAATCTCGTCGATCTGCGTGAGGGTGCGTTCAGCTCGATCGGTGCGACCAAAAACAATGTCAGCCTCGCCTATGGCAGCCGGATTGGCGCAGTCACGGGGGGCAAGGGCGCCGATCAGGTCTATTCAGCTGGTAGCGGCACGATGAGCCTCGATGGTGGGGATGGTGCTGACACGCTCTATCTCGCGGGGGCCGCAAAGGAATGGGCCCAGAGCGGTTCGAGATGGACACGCAAGGTTGGTGGAAAGACCGTGGCCAGCGTGACCGCTGCTCATTTCGAAACTGTTGCCTTTTACGATCCGGCCAAGACCGCTCTCATTCGCGCCTGATGACAAGCGAGCATGCACCAGCTAGATTTTCGTATCCTTTAATGGACCCTGCGAAAAACCGAGAGCTGGCGCAACATGCTCCATGGATTGATATCCCGTTTTGCCGATATCCGGCCGAATGAAATCCGGGCGACGCTCTGGTCCTTCCTCTATTTCTTTTGTCTGCTGGCGGCCTATCTGATTCTGCGGCCGCTGCGCGATGAGATGGGCATCGCAGCGGGCCGCGACACTTTGCAATATCTCTTCACCGCAACATTCTTTGTCATGCTGGCAGCCTCGCCGCTCTATGCGGGGCTTGTTGCCAAACTGCCCCGACAAAAATTCATTCCGCTGATCTATCGTTTTTTCATCCTCAATCTGGTGATCTTCTGGGCCTTTTTGACCTTCAGCATCGAAGCGACTTGGACCGCGCGCATCTTTTTCGTTTGGGTCAGCGTCTTCAATCTTTTTGCTGTCTCGGTCTTCTGGTCCTTCATGGCCGACCTCTTTGCCACCGAACAAGGCAAGCGCTTGTTTGGTTTCATTGCGGCAGGCGGTACTGCGGGCACTTTGCTCGGCTCCTCGCTGACCGTTGGTTTGTCGGGTGTGATCGGGCCGGCCAATCTGCTGATCGCGGCGGGGGGCTTGCTGGAGCTTGCTATTTTTTGCGCTGCGCGACTGGAAAGCGCCGTGCCTGTGAGTGAACAGTCTAGTGCTCAAGGCAATGGCGCCGCGGCTTTAGGTGGCGGCATGCTAGCGGGCTTTCGGCTCATTCTGGGCTCGCGCTATTTAGCGGGCATTGCCCTCTGGGTGGCGCTGCTATCGCTCGCGGGCACGTTCCTCTATTTCCTCCAGCAGGATGTCGTGCGCTCCATTTCCGCAGACCCGGCCGTGCGCACCCGTATTTTTGCCGGCATGGATTTGATTGCCAATCTGATGACACTGGCCCTGCAGTTTGCCGCGACGGGGCAAATCATCAAACGCTTGGGAGCGGGCACCGCAGCAGCACTCTTGCCCATGGTCTTTGCATGCGGCTTTGCCGCACTGATGATAGTACCGGGCCTCTGGACGGTCGTGGCCTTCCAGGCCCTCCAGCGGACATTAAATTTTTCCTTCTCCAACCCGGCGCGAGAAATCCTCTTCACATCGGTCGCCCGAGAAGAGAAATACAAGGCCAAGAATCTGATCGATACAGTGGTCTTTCGTGGCGGAGATGTGGTGTGGAGTTGGGTTTTCGCTGCCCTCTCAGGCATTGTAGGCTCAGCCCTCATGGTGGCGGGACTCGCAATTCCCGTCATGGGAGCCTGGGCGGGGCTTGCGCTCTGGCTCGGTCGAGCACAAGAAAGCATGATGAAAACAGAGAAGGGGAGCGCAAAGGCATGACAAGATATTCCCATGTGCCATCGCGCCGCGAAATCATGTCGCTGGCGGCCAGCGCGGCTATCTCATCCACCTGGCCGGCTTTTGCGCAAACCTCACTTCTGACGCGCAAAATTCCTACCTCCGGCGAGCTTCTGCCCAGCGTTGGCATCGGCACCGCGATCATCTTTGAATTCGAGAATGACGCGCAAAAGCTTGCTGAACGCACCGACGTCATCAAAACGCTTGTTGCTGGTGGCGCCAAGCTGATCGACACCGCGCCCTCATACGGCAAAGCGGAAGATCACATCGGCGAGATTCTTAAAGAAACTGGCCTTCGCGACAAAATTTTTCTGGCGACCAAAGTGCGCGTGGCCGATCGCGCCGCCAGTATTGCTGAAATGCAGGCAAGTTTTAAAAAACTGCAAGTCAGCAAGCTTGATCTCATGCAATTGCACAATGTGCGCGACCCCAATCAGCCGCTTGATCTTCTGCGCGAGTGGAAAGCCCAAGGTCTCTGCCGCTATATCGGCGTCACCTCCTCATTCGACCGCGATTATGAGGCCGTGGAAGCTTGCGTTAAAAAACAGAAGCCGGATTTCTTTCAGATCGATTACTCGCTTGTTGATCGCAACTCGGAAGAGCGGCTTATCCCTGCCGCTGCCGATTCAGGCTGCGCCATTCTCACAAATCTTCCTTTTAGCCGTGGCAAGTTCTTTCAGAGAATTGCCGGAAAGCCGCTGCCTGATATGGCGAAGGAAATCGATTGCAACAGCTGGCCGCAATTTGCGCTGAAATGGCTTCTAGGTCATCCGGCCATCACCGCTGTCATCCCCGGAACGGACAAAGCGCAATATATGACAGATAATCTGAAAGCAGGTATGGGTCGCCTGCCTGACGCGGCCATGCGCAAGAAAATGGTCGATATTTTTGAGGCACTTTAAAATGACGGTCGCGGTGCAGGCAGACAGTAGACAAGACGCTCAAGTCATCGGGCTCATAAGCTTCGCTCATTTGCTGAGCCATCTTTACATGCTCGCATTGCCACCTCTGTTCCCGCAATTACGAACGGATTTCAATGTCGGCTATGTCGAGCTGGGCCTCATGATCACAGCTTATGCGGTAACGACAGGGTTGCTGCAAACCCCCGTCGGCTTTCTCGTCAATCGCATCGGTGGCCAACGCGTGCTGGCGGGAGGACTCTTCCTGAATGCGCTTTGTATTTCGCTGGCGGGACTTGCGACAGATTATTGGCAGCTCGTTGCCCTCATGCTTCTGGCTGGTGCCGGATCAAGCGTCTTTCATCCAGCTGATTATTCCATCCTCAGTGCGCGCATTTCCACGACGCGCATTGGTCGGGCTTTGTCTGCTCATTCGCTGGCTGGCAATCTGGGCTTTCTGGCAGCCCCGCCCTTGATGGTTCTGCTTTCAGCCTTCGCGGGCTGGCGCACCGGCGCCATTCTTGTGGGCATGGTAGGCATGGTGCTGGCAACGGCGATTTTCTTTTTGACGACGCTGCTGTCGGGCGAAGGCAAAACAAAATCGAAACAGAAGGATTCATGGGGCCAGCTGCTCAGCTCGCCAAAAATCCTGATGCTCTTTGCTTTCTATGTACTCTCGTCAGCCGCCAATTCCGGCATGGTCCATTTCTCCGTTGTCGCCTTCAAGGAAATTTACGGCCTGCCCGTCACCGTCACTGCCATGGCGCTGACCGCCTATCAGGGATTGCAAATGGCAGCCGTCCTGCCAGGTGGTTGGTTGGCCGACAAGATCGAAAATCACGAATTGCTTCTCGCGCTTTGTTTCGGACTGTCCGGCGTGCTGGTTCTTACGGCAGGCATCGGCGGGCTCCCGTTCTGGATCGTGATTGCTTTGCTGGGCGCAGCTGGTGCCATGCGCGGTCTCGTCAATGCCTCGCGGGACGTTTCCGTTCGCCATGCCGCAAACGACGGCGTGAGTGTCGGCACGCTCTTTGGTTTTGTGACGACTGGCTATAGCGGCGGGCAGATCATCGGCCCGGCGCTGTATGGCTGGCTCATGGATTTTGGTCATCCCGAGCTTGTCTTCTGGGGTTCGGCCGGATTTTCGACGCTGGCCATCACCACAATGTTGGTCAACCGCGCAACACCACGCGGCTGATCAGAGCTTCGTCTCGCCACGCCCTTTGCCAAGCTCTTTGGCCTGAGGCGTCTGCATGTAGAAATTCAAAAACTCGTAAGCAAGCGAGGCGTCGTGCGTCTGATTGAATTGCGCCATAGCCTGTTTATTGAGAATTCGCTTGGTCATCGCTAGCGCATAGGCATTGCGCTTGAGCAGGCGCTCGGCGATTTCATCTGTCTTGGCGTCCAGCTCTGAGGCGGGCACGGCATAATTAACGACGCCCATCGTCGCCAATTCTTTCGCCGTGAAGGGTCGCGCTAGCATCAGATATTCCTTGGCCATGGCAAGCGGCATTTTCAGTGGGGCAAAAACCGTGCCGCCATCACCTGTGACCATGCAATGATCGGCAGAACCCACGACCTGCCCATCGATCATCAATTCACCCGCACTCATATGATGATCAGCAATGATTGCGTCTTCACGTGCGATGATAAAATCGCAGGCGAGAACGAGATTGGCACCAAAGCCGACTGCATGGCCGTTCACTTTGGCGATCACCGGCTTTTCGATGGTGCACATGGCTTCAACCGCTTTGGTGACGCCACTCATAATGTCCCAATCATTGCCGGGATTACCGTGGTGCCCGTATGACGACGGCGGGATGGTGAACACATCAGCCTTGCCGGTAATGACAATCACGCGGATCTCATCATCATCGCGCAACTCATGCAGAGCACGGGCGACTTCGGATGCACGCTGCGCGCCACCGCGTTTTTCAGTGCGCATCAAGTCACGAATGTGCTTTTCGAGGCGTTTCAGTTCAATCGTGGCCACTTGGCCCTTGCGAACGATGTCGAGCAAAAAGTAATCAGACATGGCATTTCTCACTTATCGGCAAGCAATTTGGCAAAACGCTGGCGAATGGGTTCAGGTGTTTTCGCGGCACGTTCAAGAAGCGCGTGAACATAGGCCCCATCGACGGGGCTTGTCATAATGCCCGCCTTCAGCATTTCAGCGCGGAAGGTCTCATCCATCGCCATATCCATGAAGGCATTGCGCAGAATGGTGGCGCGATCAGCCGGAATTTCTGGGGGTGCAACGACGGGAAGTGCCATGAAGAAGGGCATTTCTGCGAAATCTAGCAACGCAAAATCATCGCCTTTTTTGACCAGCTCGCGCCCAATCGGCACGTTGGGATAATCGGACAAGCGCTCGGTGCGACCAAAAGCAATCAGCGGCTTGAGTTTTTTCTCCGCCCAGAGTTGCGGACGGCCAACCATGATCGCGCTGATATCGACAATCTGCCCATCGACCTCACCACGCTCCATTGCGAGCCAGATTTCATTGGCGCCGGGAAAGCCGCGCACGACATCAACATTCATGCCCACCATATCTTTGCCAATCAGCGCAAACGTAATATTGGTCGATCCACCACGCGTTCCGCCCAGAATGGCGGGCCTGGGCAATTTGGCCAGCTCTGCCATATTATTTGCGGGGAAGTTTTCGTTCACCACCATCAGATAAGCGTCGTCCTTATAGGACGAGAGCGAGCCCAGCCATGTCAGTTTCAGCGGATCGAAATTCGCATTCGGGTCGTTCAGAAACGCCAATTGCGGTAGAGCGCGGCTCATCACGACGATTGAGAGTCCATCCCGGTCCAGTGTATGCGCCAGCTTATTGGCAATGGCGAGACCGCCTGCGCCCGGCTGGTTTTGTACAACAATGCTTGGCCGGCCGGGAATGAAGCGGGACAAATGGCGGGCAATGGTGCGCCCTGCGGTGTCGTAATAACCGCCCGTTGACGAGCCGACGATAATATTGAGCGTTTTACCGGCATAGAAATTGGGCGCCTGCGCCGTGGCGCCAGCCATACCCAGAACCGGAACGCCGGCGAGTGAGACCAAGGCCTCCCGTCGTGAAAACATCTGATCCTCCCTTGGCAGGCGTCTGCGCACCCTGCATCGGCACGGATGATAGCCATAGGACGCATGAATGCAAAAGCCCGCTCTTGCCTCCCCCAAAAGCCGGTTCTAGGCTTTGTTCCAAGCGCCGAAAAAGGCGCAAAGGCCGAAGGGCCCTAGGGAGGACAATATGTCTCGCAAGAGCATGACCATGCGCTTCATCGCCACTCTGGTCACGACATTTGCTGCCGTGAATGCTGGACAGGCACAGAGCCCCGAGGCTTTCTATAAGGGCAAGACCATCGACATGTTGGTCGGGTCGGAAGCAGGCAGCGGCTATGATGCCTATGCGCGGCTTGTCGCCAATCATTATGGCAAACAGATTCCCGGCCGGCCAAATATTATCGTGAAGCAAATGGTGGGTGCAGGCGGGATTGTCGCCACGAATTATCTGGCAAAGATCGCGACCAAAGATGGCTCTGTGATTGGCCAAGTCCAAAATACCGTGCCTTTCCAACCCTTAATCGCACCCGGTGGCGAGCAATTCGACGCCACCAAGCTTGGATATATCGGCTCGGCCAATAGCGAAGTGGCGCTCGCCTTCACCTGGCACACCTCGCCAACAAAAACGCTTGCTGATCTGAAGGCACGTGAAACCATCATGGCCGGTGTGATTGGCTCGATTAGCGCCAATTATGCTTATGCGATGACTGATTTGACGGGTGCTAAAATTCGACTCATCACCGGTTATGCGGGTGCTGGCCAATCCATGCTCGCACTGGAGCGCGGCGAAATCGAAGGTTATCCCGCACTTTTTTGGTCGACGTTCAAGACCACGAAGCCGGAATGGATTGCGCAGAAGAAGGTCAATTTTCTTGTCCAATTGGCGTTGAAAAAGCACCCGGAATTGCCAGACGTTCCACTGATTTTCGATGACCTCGACAAGGCCGATGATCGTGCTGCTGCCGAACTCTTGCTGGCACCGCAATTGGCCGGCCGACCCTTCATCACCCCGCCAGACATCCCCAAAGATCGCCTCGCGGCACTGCGGGCGGCCTTCGATGCCATGATGGCTGATGCCGACTTCCAGGCCGATGCAGCCAAACGCAATATGGAAGTACAATTGGTCACGGGCGAAGACATTGCAGCTGTCGTCGTCCGTGCTTATTCAGCCCGTCCCGATATTGTTTCACGCGTTAGAAAGATGAGCGAACCGCGCTGATCAGATCGCGCGCGGCGCGAAGCTCTCCTCATCGGCCATATCCCAGGCGCGTGCAAAACGTGGATCTTTCGTACCCGACAAAAGTTCCCCTTTGCGTAAATTGGGATAAAGATCTGCAAATGTCACGACTTCGCTGGGTGAAATCCGTCGTGAGATAAATTGCGCTTTGAAGGCGCCTGGATGTTCAAGGCCTGCGGCCGCTGTGAGTTCCGATAGAGCTTCCAAAGTGGCGTGATGGAAATTGGCGACGCGCTGTGCTTTGTCAGGCACCACCAGCGCACGCTGGCGAAATGGATCCTGCGTCGCCACACCCGTCGGACATTTATCCGTATGGCAGGATTGCGACTGGATGCAGCCCAGTGCAAACATGAAGCCGCGTGCCGAATTGCACCAATCGGCACCAAGTGCAATAGCGCGGGCAATATCGAAAGCCGTCGCTATTTTGCCGCTCGCACCGACACGAATACGCTCGCGCGCACCGATACCAATGAGCGCATTATGAACGAATGTCAGCCCCTCACGCAGAGGCTTGCCCAGATGATCAAGGAATTCGAGCGGGGCCGCGCCTGTGCCGCCCTCTTTGCCATCGACCACAATGAAATCGGGATAAATACCTGTCTTGACCATAGCTTTGCAGACGGCCAAAAATTCCCATTCATGACCAACGCACAATTTGAAGCCAACCGGCTTGCCGCCAGATAGTCGACGCAATTCGCCAATGAAATGCATCATTTCCATTGGCGTTGAAAATGCCGGGTGCTTGGCTGGCGAAATACAATCCTCGCCCATCGTCACACCGCGTGTCTGCGCAATTTCCTGTGTCACTTTCGCGCCAGGCAAAACGCCACCATGTCCAGGCTTGGCACCTTGCGATAATTTCAGCTCGATCATTTTGATCTGCTCATGGGCTGCTGTTTGTTCAAAGCGCTCGGGTGAAAAAGAGCCATCCTCGTGGCGGGCGCCGAAATAGCCTGAACCCAATTCCCAGATAATGTCGCCACCGCCGAAACGGTGATAGGGGCTAAAGCCGCCCTCACCCGTGTCATGGGCAAAGCCGCCCTTTTTTGCGCCTTCATTCAAGGCACGAATGGCGTTGGGGCTCAGCGCGCCAAAGCTCATGGCAGAGATATTGAAGACCGAGGCTGAATAGGGATGTGCGCAATCCGACCCGCCAATCGTCACGCGGAAATCTGAAGGCGCCAAAGGTTTTGGGGCAAGCGAATGATTCATCCACTCAAAACCATCGGCATAGACGTCATATGTCGTACCGAAGGGGCGCTTATCGAGCTGAAGCTTGGCGCGCTGATAGACAATCGCCCGCTTGTCGCGGGCGAACGGCATGCCATGCTTTTCATCCTCGAAAAAATATTGCCGCATTTCTGGACGAATGGCTTCGAGAAGAAAGCGCAGATGCGCAGCAATCGGATAATTGCGCAGCACTGCATGGCGCGTTTGGAAAAGATCATGCAGCCCAAGCAGGGTGAAAGCTGAGCCAACCAGAAAGAAGCCTAAAGCCCAAAGCGAAGGCGTTCCAGCCATGAGCCAGGTCAGCCCCAGAAGGCACATCCCAATAGCCAAAGAAAAAGGAATAAAGCGGGGCGCCAAGACCAATCGCCAATACATCATCGCGTCTCCTCATGGCCCCATTGGCCCAAAGCACTAACTAAGCGTTTGCAGGAGCTTACGTCTATAGGCAGGGCGTTAAGCGCTGGTATTGTCCTTCAGGATGCGCTTGATGAGGCCGATGAGCTTCTTCCGATCCTGCTCGGCAAAGATCTGGTCGTTAGCTTTCAGCCCGGACGCCTGATGAGCCAAGGCAACACCATTAGGCGACAGCTGCATGACGGTGGCAGGTGGATCAAATCGGGGCTGGACACGGCCTGTAGACGCCACAGACAGGACGGGTGTCACAATATGATCCGTTCCAACTGGCTTCACTTCTGACATGGACGAACCCTCCATTCGGCCGCAACCATAGTAAAAGACGGCTTATTGGAATAATTTTCAAGTCCTCCGCGGCCTGACATAGCGTGACGTGGGCGAAACTAGGCCATCAAAACCCAGGGAAATCTCAACGGAGCAAAAGAGAAGACCCCGAATTGCCGAGCCTCCGCACAATTGATATGGCTCTATTCTAAGATCAATTCCTCTTTTTTAAAAAATAGACGAGGCTTGTTTTTCAAGGCACAGCCCCATAAGGGAATCCCTGAACTTGTTGAGGAGTACTGATGTCCGTTGTCGCGGCCTATCGCTATCGCAAGGGCGTTCGCATCGAGCCTGTATCGTTGGACACACCTCCCGTCCACGCGTCCGACCCTTCTGATTTTATTTGGATTGGTCTGGTTGAACCCAGCGAAGATATGCTCCGGCAGCTCCAAACCTCCTTCGATCTGCACCCGCTTTCGATTGAGGACGCCTTGCAGGCGCACGAGCTTCCCAAGTTGGATATCTACGGCAACCAACTCTTCGTCACTATGCGAACCGCTCGCCTTGAGAAAGATGAGATTATCTATGGCGAGACGTCAATTTTTGCCGGGCGTCATCATATTATTTCTGTCCGGCATGGCTCCAACCGCAGTTATACGAATTTGCGGACCACGCTTGAGGCTTCACCGGATTTACTCACTCTTGGCATCGACTATGTGCTTCATGCCATTGTCGACTACATCGTAGATGGCTACGTTCCGATAGTGAGTGCCATTGAGGACGATGTTCTGGAAATGGAACGTCAGGCGCTGGATAATTTTCTATCGCGGGACGAGATCCGTAGGTTGTTCGATCTGCGTCGCGAATTGATCAAATTTCACCGCGTTCTTGACCCGACCTTCGATCTCGTACGCAAGCTTGCCAATATTGATCTGCCTTGCATCGACAAAGAAGCGCGACCGTACTTCTCAAATGTGCTCGATCATATCAACCGCATTGAATCGAAGGTTCACAGCCTTCAAGAAATTCTGAAAAGTGTTTTTGAAACGAGCATGCTTCTCGAACAAAAACAGCAAAGCGTGATTACTCGACAATTGGCATCTTGGGCCGCAATCCTCGCCGTACCTACAGCTATCGCTGGTATTTATGGGATGAATTTCAAAAATATGCCCGAGCTTGAAACACAATATGGATATTATGTCGTCATATTTATCATCGTCACGTCATGCAGCTTTCTTTTCTGGCGGTTTAAAAGAGCGGGCTGGATTTGAAATTAAATGGCCGAGGCCAGAGAACATATAATGGCGTCAGCTGACCTCGCGCAAACTTGATCGGGCTGCGCGGATTTGACGTTTACTTTTAATTTCCCTCGTGATGCGTTGGTCTCGGTAGTGTCCAAAGGGTGGAAAGACCCAAAAACCTCATCTGGCCGCACCTTCACGAAGGAGACGTTTATGCCCGCTCTAGATAGCGCCGACCTCAAAGCCATACTTGGAGAAGACTATCTCGCAAGAAAAGATGAACTTGAGCGCGCAAGTGGTTTTGACGCGGCTGAACGCGATGCGAAAGCCCGCTTGGAGAAACTCAGCGGTCAAAAAGCCCCCGCACTCTGCGGCGCCTTCCTCGGCCTTCTTCTGGTTGTGGCAACAAAATGGTCTGCAACGCCGACTGCGGCAACGAACCAGACAATCATTGGATCTGGATTGATCGTTGTCAGCTTGTGCCTTTACTTCTGGATTCGTAATGAACTCAATAAGGGCAACCAATCAGGCTGATCATCGCGGATGACCACTATGGGTCATCTGTACTGACAATGGCTCCGCGGTTCGCGGAGCCATTTTTACTTATCGCAGTTAGGCCAGTTAGCTCATGAAGGTGCGGCCATCTCTGGCTTGATCAATTCGCCACGAGTCGAAGTTATTTTTTCCGAGACTGTACCGAGTAAATCATCGTATTGCGTACGATCCCACGGGTGCATGAAGCTGACATCAGGTGAACGCCACTCACGTCCATAAACCACTTCAAGGTACCTTTCGACATCTCGAGGAAACGGAAGATCAACACCTAACAATTGCTTTTCTGCCGATGGGAATACCATCTCTGAGATTAGACTTCGGCGGGCCGACGGATAAAAACCGAGGTTTCCATCCTGTTCAATCAAACCAACGAAGACATCAAGAGTGCGGCTGTTGCCTAATTTCACCCAATGATGGGAAAAGAAGCGCCGCGAACAAACATATCCTCCTGCTGCCAAATGGTCCTTGCAGATTTTTAATGCTTCCGTAATTGACACAACATCGCTAGCTGGAAAAGCTATCAAAACATCGATATCGTCGTCGTGATTGATGAGATCCTGTTCGCGTTCATGACCCAGTACAGTTCCGAAACCCACGGATACATTAGGTGAAATTGTTTGCAAAATTTTTACAACCTTCTGTGCGTCTTGAAGGTAGCTGATTTTTTCTGCCTTTGACCAAAACCGAAATGATCGCTTAATACCATGCGCCGTGATCTCGCGATGGAAGCGGTGAAGGATTTGGTTCAACCGGCCTCTGTTTTGTTTCAGCTCAACATTAGAATCATAAATACGTTGAGCACCAGAAAAATCGCCTAACAGAAAGGCGCAAAGAAAATATAAATCGTGAATATCATCCTTCTTGCCACCATGCTGCTCGATCTGAATCGCGATTTCTTGGACAAGCTGAACACGCTCTTCCACAGTATCCACAATGCGGTTCCATTTCTGGTCGCTCGTGAGTACCTCGATTACGAAGTCTTGATGGAATCGTTCGGCCGGGTTACCGCACACGACAATAGCGCCTGCCAATAACGCAGGCGCTGCGAGCGTCAGATGAAGAGTGAAGCCCACGACTTTGATATTGGCAAATTTTTCGAACGGGAGGTGAGATCCATCGAGCCTGATTAATTTCAAATCCGCTGAAATAGGCTCTACTGCAATCAATCGCACCGCATGGACTTCTCCAATCGACGTCGGGATGACCACGCCGTATGGAGCGTTATACCAAGGCACATTCGGGAAGCGTCCGGACCAAATCTCTTCGATCCGCGCCAGTCGTTCAATGAGGGTCATTTTCGAAAATCAATCTGCTTACGACTGCATCATCATTTTTATATTTCGCGAAGCCCCGACCCTGCGCCTCATACCGCAGGACAAAGCCTCTTTGCTGCGCGCGGGCCACAACCTCGTCGTGATTTGGATAGCGCCTATAATGCAGTCCGGTCTCTTTCAGCCGAAGAGAATCGTCCTCGTTTCGAAATTCGAGCGCTAGGATGTCGCCAGGGTGCGCGCAAAGATGTTTCGCAAAGTCCCAAAACTGTCCTTCTTCCACGTGATCAATCGCATGAAGAAAAAACCGTGAGTAGGCCAGAACATTAGCGTGCTCAAGCCGGCTTTGGTTAAGCACAGATTCGTGCATGGCAGCATCGATCGAGGTATTGATAAATTTCGCTGCCTTATTTTGTTGCCGGCATCTTTGAATCGCAGAAGCCGACGCATCAATCCCGATCACCGAGTAACCTAGGTCGGCGAAAAAAAACGAGTCGCGCCCATTTCCGCAGCCAATGTCAACGATCAGGTCGGCATCGGGAAATTCCCCAGCGATAAAAGCCGCAAATTGGGACGGCACAACTGGCGCCGAACTCGCCTTGGCATAATATCCGTCCCAATAGCTTTCCCGACGGCCGCGAATATCGCTGGCAGCTTTCTCGACAGGCGTATCCGGAGCGTCCCTCAGCTTGGTCTTCAGCAATCGAACAGCCACATTCTCCTCCAACACATAAGCAATAATCATTTGGGGGGAGCAGCATTTATTATGCCAGTCTAAGAAAGCATCATTTTTCCTTTATTTGCATTTGTTTATTTGGAAGTTGATGAGCCATGGCCGCGGTCGCCAGCAGCCAACCAGACAAGGGCGGATGACATACGGCGACGAACACGTGACCGAAGAGGCTTGGTCGCCATGCTTATTTTCCATGTTCTAATAGGGGTTTTCGGTAGAGCCGGATGGGATTGAACCGACGACATCTTCATTGCGTCGCCTTCGAACGGCACGGACCTCTTATTACAGAATTTGTTACAATCCTGGTCTGCAAAACTTAATGTAGCCTGAGACCGTTTTTTGTCGGGCCTGACCTGATTGTCATGAGTGATCGGGAATCGTTGTGTGCCCCATAATTGGCCGGGGGAGGGGATTCTTCAGATTGGCGCAACGACGCCGGTCTTCGGTTTGCGCCTTTTGCGATTGATAGAACGCAAGGCAATACTCTGGATAGGATCTAATAGAGGAAGCGGACTCTCCTCTTCGTGCGAGGCAAGGCAACCAGATGCTGAACACGTTTTCAGATCTCGATACGCTGATTAAGTCCCAAAATCGACTGGTCCTCATCGACTCAAAAGAGGAAACCCGCCTTCTGGAGCATTTCAAAAGGTCTGCTTCTGAAGGGCTCTATACTTGTTATTCTTGGAATGCAGCGAACGGCATTATTAACCTCCAAACCGGCGAACCCATTTGGATGACAGGGGGTCTCGTTGACGCCCTTCGTTATATCGAAACTATAAAAAGGGGGACTTTTGTTTTTTTTGACACAAAAACAATGCTACCCGATCCGACTACAGGGCGTTGGATTAAAAATATTATCAACGATACAAAAGCGCCGGATCGGACATTGGTCATCGTTGGTGACTCGGGTGATTTTCCAACCGACCTGCGTCATCTAGCCGTGATTTTTGTCCCCCCTCTCCCCAACGCTGAGCTCGTTCGAGAAATTTATTTTGAAGAAGTCTACGCTTGGCTAACAGCAAAAAGGGGGCGTAGATTTCTAAAACCTGGCGCACTTGAAGAGAAGCTCATTCATGCACTTGTCGGGTTAACAGAAGAAGATGTTCGCGACTTATTGAAAAAGGCGATCCACTCCGACGCAGCGATAACTGAAGACGAGATTAATGGAATTTTGGAATTCAAAAAATCGATCATCGGCAAACAAGGTCTTATCGACTTCCAAATGGAATTATATGGCCTTGAACAAATTGGTGGACTTGAAAACCTAAAGGAATGGCTCAATTTGCGAGGGCCTGTTTTTCTTTCCGGTGAAGCATCTCTTCCTGTTGACCCACCCAAAGGCATTTTGTTGCTTGGCGTCCAAGGTGCCGGCAAAAGTCTTGCCGCAAAAGTTGTGGCAGGCACTTGGAAAGTCCCGCTCATTCATCTTGATTTCAGTAGCCTCTATGAAAAATGGGTCGGGGAATCCGAACATAATTTGATCGACGCATTGCACCAGGCAGAGGCCATGTCACCATGCGTTCTCTGGATTGACGAAATCGAAAAGAGCTTGATCGGAGACAATGCGATTGATTCTGATGGGGGCCTATCGCATCGAATTTTAGGAACATTACTGACTTGGATGTCTGAACGCAAAAGCCGGGTCTTCATTGTTGCAACAGCAAATAATGTTTCTCTCCTGCCTCCTGAATTGCTTCGGAAAGGCCGCTTTGATGAGATCTTCTTTGTTGATTTACCGTCACTTGCGGTTCGAAAGGATATTTTTAAAATCCATCTTGAAAAACGGAAACTGAAATTCTCCGAATTTGATCTTGAGCAACTAGCAAGAGCATCGCACGGTTTTTCGGGTGCTGAAATCGAACAATCGGTTGTCGGAGGTATCTATTTGGCGATCGGAGACAAGGTTTCTGTTACGAACGCTCACGTCTTAAAAGAGATCCTCCGGACAAAGCCGCTATCTGTGGTGATGGCAGAGAAAATTTCTTTTCTTCGGAATTGGGCGGAGGGTCGCACCGTTCCCGCCTCAAAAGAGGAACTCAACTGAAAAGGTGGCGGCAATCCATCAAAAAGCGGCTTCGGTATTATAGGTGATTTGTAACTTTGGTGGAGGCAGTCGGAATTGAACCGATGATCTCTTCACTGCAATAGTCTACAGATGCAATTGAATTCAAAGGGTTAGTGGCTCGTATGCACACAGTGTCTACCCTGTAACAATCATATTGATCCAGCGCCATGCAACCTCCATCAACTTAAAGAAGAACTATTCTTCGCGAAAGAGCTTCGGCTTATACGCCTGGATCCAGACTCATTTTGACTGTTTTTCATAGCCAATGGGAGACCGCCGCCCGCTGTGACACTCCGATTTTTAAATAGTGTCGGCGCCATATTGGGGTCAGAAAAGAAACTTATTACGGATTGCTAATTTAAAATTAGACTGCTCTGCTTCCGTTACTCATCAGATGAGGTGAGTTAAACAGGAGGAAGCAATGGATCTTCTCGAAAAACTAAAGAACTGGGTTCGTGGGTTTAC
>CANJVX010000013.1 GCA_947478405.1 Beijerinckiaceae bacterium
AATGGTTGCCTCACCAAAGGCCATGTTCATCACGACATTGGCTGTCTTGCGCCCAACACCGGGTAGCGTTTCGAGAATTTCGCCCGAGCGCGGCACTTCACTTGCGTATTTTTCAATCAGCTCTTGCGAGAGCAAAAAGACATTTTTGGCCTTGGTGCGAAATAGCCCAATGGACTTGACGTAATCTCGAATTCGCTCCTCACCCAGCGCCACCATTTTCTCCGGTGTGTCGGCAATTGCAAAGAGCGGGCGCGTGGCTTTGTTGACGCCCACGTCCGTGGCTTGCGCAGACAGGACCACCGCCACAAGAAGCGTGAAAGCGTTCACATGTTCCAGCTCGCCCTTGGGCTCGGGATTGTCGGCCCGAAAGCGGGTGAAAATCTCGCGCACGGCTTCCGGCCCCACCGGGCGGCGGCGGCCCGACTTAAGCGCAGGCTTCTTGGCCGCAATTTTGGCCGCGATTTTGGCGGGTGCGGCTTTTTGCGCACGGCGTCGGGCGGCGATTTTCTTCGCCGGGGCCTTGGTTTTGCGTGGGGGGCTCTTTTTTGTGGGCATGGTCGGGTTATAAAGGAAAAAGAAGCAGCTGCCCAAGCGAAGCAACCCTTTTTGCAAAGCCTTTTTCGTGGACCAGAACGATCAAGCCAATGTGACCCTCTTCGCGGCGCGGCTCACCCCGCACCGCTCGCTGCCCCTTGCCCATTTCCGGCTGCTGCTTTTGATCTTTTCAGGCGCGGCGCTTCTGACCTCGCTGCCGTTCATCTTTTTGGGCGCCTGGCCGGTCATGGGCTTTATGGGACTCGATGTCGTTCTCTTCTATCTGGCCTTCCGCGCCAATTATCGCGACGCACGCGCCTATGAAGACGTGCGCGTCACGCCGCTTGATCTGCATCTGGCCAAAGTCGCGGCCCATGGCGCACGGACGGATTATCATTTCAACCCGCTCTGGGTGCGGCTCGAAAGAGAAGAGGATGAGGAATTCGGCTTGCAGAAACTGGCTGTCGCTTCGCGCGGCGCCCGCGTTGAAGTGGCGCGCCATCTTGATCCCGAACGGAAAGCCGATTTTGCACGCGATCTCTCGCAAGCACTTGCAGACGCGCGGCGCGGGCCGCGTTATCAATGAGACATAGCAGTTTTCGGGTGGCCCGCGGTGTGAGCCTTAAGCAATATCAGCCTGCACCATGGAGGTTTTGATGCAGGTATTTGATCTTGATTTACGCAACGAAAATAGCCCCCGACATGATGATTATGCGCGCATTCGCAAGGCACTGGTCTTCATTTCGCAGCATGCAACCAGACAGCCTTCTATAGAAGCAATTTCAGATCATGTCGGTCTATCAGGCTCGCATCTCCATCATATGTTTCAACGCTGGGCGGGTATTACGCCAAAAGCTTTTCTGCAAGCAATCACCATTGATCATGCACGCCGCTTGTTGCGCGATGAAGCAAGCCTGCTTGATGCCAGTCTGGAATTGGGCCTTTCGGGCCCCGCTCGTTTGCATGACCTTTTCGTCACGCATGAGAAAATGACGCCCGGCGATTACAAGGCCGGTGCTGTGGGGCTTGTCTTTTCTTATGGCTATCATCCCTCGCCTTTCGGTGAAGTCATTGCGCTGGTGACATCACGCGGTTTGGCGGGAATGGGTTTTGTGGATGAGGGGCAACGGGAGGGTTCGCTCGCCGAATTTCAGGCTCGGTGGCCAAAAGCGCAATTTGTGCTCGCGCCAGAAACCTCGGCACCATTTGTCGCCCGCGCCTTTGACACAGAGCTTTGGCAGAATGACCAGCCGCTCCGCATCGTTTTAATTGGTTCAGACTTTGAACTCAGCGTGTGGGATGCATTGCTGAAAATGCCGTTCGGCAGCGCCACTACCTATGCCGGGCTCGCCGGACGCATTGGCCGCCCCAAGGCGGCGCGGGCCATTGGCGCAGCTGTGGGGCGCAACCCCATCTCCTTTGTCGTTCCCTGCCATCGCGTTCTTGGGAAAGGTGGAGCTTTGACGGGCTATCATTGGGGGCTCTTGCGTAAACAGGCCATCATTGGCTGGGAAGCCGGACATTCCGTCAATTTAAACATTTAGTTTTGTGTAATTTTTATATTCACACCCTCCCCTGTGCTGTTTGACATAAAGAACAAAACGTCCTAGAAAAGAAACACGGCCCGCATGCAAGCAGGGCTGCTTTGTCCCAAGGAGCTTCCTATGTTTGCGTTCACACGCCGCACTGCTTTGGCCGCGACCCTGTCGCTGGCAGTTTCCGCGCCCGCTCTCGCGCAGGTTTCCGAAATTCGCGTGGATTACGCGACCTACAATCCCCTTTCGCTGGTCATCAAGGACCAGAAGCTTCTCGAAAAAGAATTCGAGAAGGACAAGATCGCCGTTCGATGGGTTCTCTCGGCTGGCTCCAACAAGGCACTCGAGTTCCTCAACGCTGGCTCGCTCGACATTGGCTCGACCGCTGGTGCGGCAGCCCTGATTGCGCGCATCAACGACAATCCGGTGAAGAGCGTCGGCATTTTCTCGCGTCCCGAATGGACCGCTCTTGTTGTGGGCAAAGATAGCAAGATCACCAAGATTGAAGAGCTGAAAGGCCAGAAGATCGCGGTCACACGCGGCACGGACCCGCATATCTTCCTCGTGCGCGCGCTCGACAAGGCTGGCCTCACCGAGAAAGACGTGAAGCTCGTTCTCCTGCAGCATGCTGACGGCAAGACGGCGCTGGTGCGCGGCGATGTCGACGCTTGGGCGGGCCTCGACCCGATCATGGCGCAGGCGGAAGTCGAAGAGGGCGCCAAGCTTCTCTATCGCAAGGCCGAGGACAACACCTGGGGCGTCCTCAACACACGCGAGGAGTTTCTGGCCAAGAACCCCGAACTCGTAAAGCGCGTTCTCAAAGTCTATGAAGAGGCCCGCATCTGGGCACGTGCAAATCCGGACGCTCTGAAGAAGGCACTGGTGGCTGAAACCAAGCTCCCCGACGCCGTCATCCAGCGCCAGCTGGAGCGGACCGACCTGACCAATGCCTCGATCACGCCAGCCACGACAGAAACCATCCTGCAGGCCGGTCTCGCCCTGCAAAAGGCCGGCGTTGTGAAGCCCGAAACCGATGTGAAGGCTGTTGTCGGCGCCTTGATCGATACACGCTTTGCGGTGTCGGCCAAGTAAGGCTAGAAGGCTGGCTCTGGCGGCCCCGGCCGCCGGACCTGTTTTCTGGAGTTAAGATGAGCGAAGGTACGCTCGACAATTCAAGCGAAACAAACGCGCAGCCTGGGGCTACGCGCTTTTCTGTTTTCGGCACCAGTTTCCTGCTGGGACTTGTGCTGCCGGTCACGGCTGGCCTGCTCTATGAGGCCGCCTTTCGTGCAGGCCTCGTGCAGGCGCGTCTCTTGCCGCCCCCCAGCCGCATCTTCACCACATTGTGGAAGCTCGCTGAAAGCGGCGAATTGAAAACGCATGTCATCGCGACTGTCGGGCGTGTGGGCATGGGCTTTGGCCTCGGCTCGCTGGTGGGCATATTGTTGGGCGCGCTCACAGGCGCCTCGCGCGATGCACGCCGCCTGCTCGACCCCACTCTGCAAGCCTTGCGCGCCATTCCCTCGCTTGCCTGGGTGCCTTTGTTCATTCTCTGGCTCGGCATTTTCGAGGGTTCGAAAATTGCTTTGATTGCGGCGGGCGTGTTTTTCCCCGTCTATCTCGGCGTTATGGCGGCCATTGCCAATGTCGATCGCAAGATTGTTGAAGTGGGCCGCGCCTTTCGTCTCTCGCGATTGGCCATGGTGCGCCGCGTGCTTCTGCCCGCCATTTTGCCTGATACGATCATCGCCATTCGATCTGGCCTTGGCATGGGCTTCATGTTTGTTGTGGCCGCCGAAATCATGGGCGCATCGGAAGGCCTCGGCTATCTGCTCGTTGATGGACAACAGCTTGGCAAGCCCGATCAGATTCTCGCCGCCATCATTGCCTTTGCCGTGCTCGGAAAAATTGGTGACTGGCTGATCGTTGTTTCCACCAAGCCAGCACTTGCCTGGCAGGACACGCATCAGAGGGGTGCGTGACATGCTGACCATTGAAACACTCTGCAAGACCTATCCCAACGGCACACATGCACTCGAAAAAATCAGTCTGAATGTGGATGCTGGTGAAATCGTTGCAATGGTCGGCGGGTCGGGCTGCGGAAAGACGACTTTGTTGCGTATGATCTCAGGCCTTGAAGCCCCAACCCAGGGCCATGTTGCCATTGATGGCGAGCCGATCTTCGCGCCCCATCCAGCCGTTGGCATTGTCTTTCAGGAAGCCCGTCTTCTGCCTTGGCTGACAGTCGCACAAAACATCGCTTTCGGGCTCGACCATCTGCCGCGCGCTGAACAAGAAGCGCGCGTCGATCAGGCACTTCTGCGCGTCGGCCTGGCTGGTTATGGCAAGCGCTGGCCGCGTGAATTGTCGGGCGGTCAGGCACAGCGTGTCGCCATTGTCCGCGCGCTGGTGGCGCAGCCCAAGGCGCTGCTTCTGGATGAACCTTTTTCCGCGCTGGATGCGCTCACACGTGAAGACCTGCAGGATCATTTGCTGGCGCTGTGGGAGCAACATCGACCCACACTCGTGCTGGTCACGCATGATGTGGAGGAAGCCGTCGCACTGGCTGATCGGGCGATTGTGTTGCAGCCCAAGCCAGGGCGCATCTTTGCCGATATTCCCATCGACTTGCCGCGCCCGCGCGACCGGCTCTCGCCGGAATTCGCCGAGGCCAAACGCCTCGTCTTGAAAGCGCTCGATGGTTCGATCAATCAACCCATGACGCATCAGCCGGGCAAGGTTCACAGCCCCTCTGCCGGCGGCAGTTTTTAACACACAGGAGATCGCACAATGGATGCCAATGCGCTACGCGCCATGCAGGCTCCCTACAAGGACAAATACAAGAACGATCCCGATGCGGCCGTCATAACGCTGAAGGCGCATGGCACGCTGGATGAGAGCAAGATCGCCTGTAAGGTCGAGACAGGCCGAGCTCTGGCGATTGCGGGTCTCCATCCAGCCACCGGTGGTTCGGGCGCTGAATTGTGCTCGGGCGACATGCTGCTGGAAGCCCTTGTCGCGTGCGCTGGCGTGACGCTGAAGGCGGTCGCGACTGCGCTCGCCATTCCGCTGAAAAGCGGCACTGTGCGCGCCGAAGGTGACCTCGATTTCCGCGGCACTTTGGGCGTCGACAAGGAAGCTCCCGTGGGCTTCCGCGAGATCCGCCTGAGCTTTGATCTCGACACGGACGCCACCGAAGAGCAGATCGCCTCGCTGATCAAGCTGACCGAACGCTATTGCGTGATCTTCCAGACACTCAACAAGCCGCCCAAGCTCGGGCTGGTTGTGAATAGGGTCTGAAGCACCATCTAGTCCCCCTCCCCCTTGGGGGGAGGGAAAAGAACCCCAAAAACCTGTCTATTTTGCTCCATTCCCGTCTTGCAGCACTGGGACGGAGTTCCCATATCCCGCTCATCAGAACGGCCTCCCCGCTCTATTTCACGTTAAACCAATATTCGGGAACCCGGACCGCCGCCTGCGCCCAAAAGCGCCCCCGGACGTCCAGATCGGATCGCTTCGGGGTCCGTGGGTTCCGCCACAGAAAAGGATGAGTTCAAATGGCAAAAGTCATTGGTATCGATCTGGGAACCACCAATTCCTGCGTAGCCGTGATGGACGGCAGCACACCCAAAGTCATCGAAAACGCGGAAGGCGCGCGCACGACGCCCTCCATCGTTGCCTTCACCGATGACGGCGAACGCCTCGTCGGCCAGCCCGCCAAACGCCAAGGCGTGACAAATCCCGAACGCACCTTCTTCGCCATCAAACGCCTCATCGGCCGCACCTTCGATGACCCGATGACCAAGAAGGACATGACGCTCGTCCCCTACCGCATCACCAAGGCCGGCAATGGCGATGCGTGGGTCTCCTCCGACGACAAGCAATATTCGCCCTCGCAGATTTCCGCCTTCACCCTGCAGAAGATGAAGGAAACGGCTGAAGCCTATCTCGGCCAGACGGTGACGCAGGCCGTTATCACGGTGCCTGCTTACTTCAACGACGCCCAGCGCCAGGCCACCAAGGATGCTGGCAAGATCGCCGGTCTTGAAGTTCTGCGCATCATCAACGAGCCGACCGCCGCCGCACTCGCCTATGGCCTCGACAAAAAGGGCGCCGGTACAATTGCGGTTTACGATCTGGGTGGCGGCACCTTCGACGTATCGATCCTGGAAATCGGCGATGGCGTCTTCGAAGTGAAGTCAACCAATGGCGACACATTCTTGGGCGGTGAAGATTTCGACATGCGCCTCGTCGAATATTTTGCCGATGAATTCAAGAAGGAGCAGGGCATTGACCTGAAGAAGGACAAGCTCGCTCTGCAGCGCCTGAAAGAAGCGGCTGAAAAGGCCAAAATTGAATTGTCTTCGGCCGCACAGACCGACATCAACCTGCCCTACATCACGGCTGATGCCTCCGGCCCCAAGCATCTCGCGCTGAAACTGACACGCGCGAAGTTCGAAGCCATTGTCGATGATCTGATCCAGAAGACCATTGAGCCTTGCCGTAAGGCGCTGAAGGATGCGGGTGTCACCGCCGCACAGATCGACGAAGTCGTTCTGGTTGGTGGCATGACCCGCATGCCGAAAGTGCAGGAGATCGTCAAAAACTTCTTCGGCAAGGAACCCCACAAGGGCGTCAACCCCGATGAGGTCGTGGCTATCGGCGCGGCTGTTCAGGCCGGTGTGTTGCAGGGTGATGTGAAGGACGTTCTCCTTCTCGACGTCACGCCGCTGTCGCTGGGCATTGAAACGCTGGGTGGTGTGTTCACGCGTCTCATTGATCGCAATACGACCATCCCGACCAAGAAGAGCCAGGTCTTCTCCACCGCAGAAGACAATCAAACGGCTGTCACCATCCGCGTCTTCCAAGGCGAGCGTGAAATGGCGGCCGACAACAAGGTGCTTGGGCAATTCGATCTGGTTGGCATTCCCTCGGCTCCTCGCGGCGTGCCGCAAGTGGAAGTGACCTTCGACATTGATGCCAACGGCATCGTCAATGTGACGGCGAAGGACAAGGCCACCAACAAGGAACAGCAGATCCGCATTCAGGCCTCTGGTGGACTTTCGGACGCCGACATCGAGAAGATGGTGAAGGACGCCGAGATCAACGCGGCCGAAGATAAGCTGCGCCGCGAATTGGTCGACACGAAGAATCAGGGCGAAGCGATGATTCACTCGGCCGAGAAGTCTCTGACCGAGCATGGCGACAAGGTTTCGGCCGCCGACAAGGGTGCGATTGAAACGGCTGTGACTGCCCTCAAGAGCGCGTTGGAAAGCGAAGATGTCGAAGACATCAAGGCCAAGACCAACGAGCTTGTGCAGGCTTCCATGAAGCTCGGTGAAGCCATGTATAAGGCGCAGCAGGGTGCTGAAGGGGCTGCCGCCGAAGGGGCCGCCCAGCACGATGCCCATAAGGATGATGTGATCGACGCTGACTTCAAGGAAGTGAGCGGCGACGACAAGAAAAAGTCCTGATTGGCAGCCGCTTTGCTGAAGGACCAAAATCGTCTAGCACTGCAGAACCCGGCCGAAATGCCGGGTTCTTCTGTGCCCCTCCGCGCTCCCGCGCGCATGAACCCTACCTAAGCGACCGCCATGGCCAAAGCTGACTTTTACGAAATGCTTGGCGTGAGCCGCACCGCGACCGATGCTGACCTGAAGTCGGCATTCCGGAAACTTGCGATGCAATTCCATCCTGACAAAAATCCGGGTGACTCGGCCGCAGAACAGAAATTCAAAGACATCAACGAAGCCTACCAATGTCTCTCGGATGGCCAGAAGCGCGCAGCTTATGATCGCTTCGGCCATGCGGCTTTTGAAAATGGCAGCGGCATGGGTGGCGGGATGGGCGATGGTTTCGCCTCGTCCATGTCTGATATTTTTGATGATCTTTTCGGCGATATGATGGGTGGCGCGCGGCGCGGACGCGCCAATGGCCGCGAGCGCGGTTCGGATCTGCGTTACAATCTCGAAATCACGCTGGAAGATGCGTTCAAAGGCAAGACGGCAACCATCAAAGTGCCAAGCCTGATAACGTGTGAATCCTGCACGGGATCCGGTGCGAAAGCCGGCTCCAAGCCAAAGGCCTGCGCCACGTGCGGAGGCGCTGGCCGCGTGCGCGCGCAACAAGGTTTCTTTGCCGTTGAACGCACCTGCCCGACCTGTCAGGGCCGCGGTGAAATGATTGAAAACCCCTGCGATGCATGCCGGGGTGCAGGCCGTGTGACGAAAGAGCGTTCCCTCTCCGTCAATATTCCACCGGGTGTGGAAGATGGCACGCGCATCCGCCTTGCTGGTGAAGGCGAAGGCGGTGTGCGCGGCGGACCCGCGGGCGATTTGTATATTTTCCTTTCGATGAAGGCGCATCCTTTCTTCCAGCGCGATGGCGCTGACCTGTTCTGCCGTGTGCCCATTTCCATGGTGCAGGCCACGCTGGGTGGTGATTTCTCGGTGCACACGGTCGATGGATCGGAAGCCAAGGTGAAGGTTCCGGAAGGCACGCAATCGGGCAAACAGTTCAAGCTGAAGGGCAAGGGCATGCCGGTGTTGCGCACGCGCGATTTCGGCGATCTCTACATTCAGGCCAATGTCGAGACACCACAAAATCTCACGAAGCGTCAGCGTGAATTACTCGCTGAATTCGAGACCGAATCGTCCAATAAAACACATCCGGAATCATCCGGCTTTTTTGCGCGCATGAAGGAATTCTTGGGCGGCGCTCAAGGCTAGTTTGTTTTTATCTTCCGCTTTTATTTATGGTCTTTTCTTGACGCTATGCGTTGATTGACGGACTGTTCTACCGTCGAAATGGAGTGACCTATTGCTTCCCGAGCACAACAGAGCAGAGATCAACGCTCGCAGTCGCAACGCTCGTCTTGTCAACTCTGCCATGCGGATAAGACTTTACGAACAGGCGCGTTTTATGCGCGCATGGCTCGGCAATCCGGCCGCGACCGGCGCAGTCTCTCCCTCAGGCCGGTTCCTTGCACGCAGCATGGCGCGCCATGTCGACCCAAAAGAACCAGGACTTTTTGTTGAACTGGGACCAGGGACAGGCCCCGTGACGCAAGCACTCATTGCAAAAGGCATTTCTGAAGAGCGTCTTGTGCTCGTCGAATATGATGCCGATTTCTGCCGCTTGCTGGAGCGGCGTTTTCCGCGCGCAAAAGTCATTCAGGGTGATGCGATCCATCTGGCCAAGACTTTAAGAGGGCAGCTTAATGAGCCCATTGCAGCCATCGTCTCCAGTCTGCCCTTGCTTAATCTGCCTGACGCGCAGCGCCTCGCGCTTCTCGACGAGGCATTTCACCTCATGCAGGGCAAGGGTCGATTCGTGCAATTCACCTATGGGCTTGTTTCACCCATGCCGAAAAAGTCGAAAGACTGTCCCTCAGTTCTTTTTTCAGCAGAAGCATCAGCGCCCGTTTGGCTCAATCTGCCGCCCGCCCGCGTTTGGGTCTATCGCCCGGTCGCCGAAGCGCCGCGCGTCAAACACTCGCCCGCCGGGGCTTTGTTCAGACGCATTGCGGGGGAAATCCGTCTGCGGACACGCTGATTGTCTCGACAGGCTGCGCCGTCGGGTGCATCAGGGGTAAAATCCAACCGGACGAGGATCATGGCCAACATTCCCCCCCGCGATCGGCTGATTGTCGCGCTCGACCTTGCCAATACAAAAGCCGCTGAAGCCATGGTGGCTGAACTCGGCGATGCCGTGAGCTTCTACAAGATCGGGCTGGAGCTAACCTATGGCGGCGGGCTGGGGCTGGCGCAGGATCTGATCAAAAGCGGCAAACAGATCTTCCTCGACCTGAAGTTCCACGACATTCCCAATACGGTTGCACGCGCCACTGAACAGGTGGCGGAGATCGGCGCTACTTTTCTGACAGTGCATGCCTTCCCCCAGACGATGAAGGCGGCAGTCGGGGCGCTGGGCACTTCAAAAATGAAGATCCTCGCGGTGACCGTGATGACCTCCTATGACGATGCCGACCTGAAGGAAGCAGGCTATGGCTTGGGCGTAGTTGACCTCGTCGCCCGTCGCGCCCAGCAAGCCAAGGCCGCTGGTATCCACGGGTTGATCCTCTCAGCCGAAGAAGTGAAGGCCATGCGTGGCCTGGTGGGGCCAGACATGCTGCTGGTGACGCCGGGCATCCGGCCAGCGGGCACCGCCATTGGCGACCAGAAGCGCGTCATGACCCCGGCTGAGGCCATGGCCGCTGGGTCAGATCATTTGGTCGTCGGCCGCCCCGTGACGCAAGCCGCAGACCCCAAAGCCGCCGCAGAGGCCATCGTGGCGGAGATCGCCAGCGCCTGTTAATCTGGGTTGTTGACTTATTTTTTGTTATACATTTAATATTTTCTGTGCTACATAAATGATTGAGTTTGATCCGGAGAAAGACCGGCAAAACAAAGCCAAGCATGGGATTTCGCTCGCCCGCGCCAGCGAGTTGGCAGTCATGGGCTATGCACGCCAGAAACGCGGATCCGAACCGCGCTCCCGGATTTATGGCCATATCGATGGTCATTGGTACTGCTTGATTTATACAATGCGGGCCAATGTGATCCGCCCGATCAGCCTGCGCCGCGCGCATGAGGACGAGGTTTCGCGTTATGTTAAAAAAGAGCACTGACCATTTTTACCCAAAGGGTCCGGTCACTGATCCTGAAAATCCGGAATGGACTGAAGAGGACGTCAAAAAGGCTCTCCCTTGGGAAGCCATGTCCGCCCTCGAAAAATCCGTCTTCAAACGGCCGCGCGGGCGACCCACGCTGGAATCGCCCAAGAAGCTCGTCTCGTTACGGCTTGATGCGGAGGTTCTGGACGCTCTGGAAGCCTCGGGGCCCGGCTGGCGGGCGCGAGCCAATGCCATTCTCAAGGCGGCCCTGAAGCCATAAAAAAAACGCCGGGCGTACATCCGGCCCGGCGCTCAATCGCCGGGACTGGGGGACAATCTCTCAGCGACTTGAGGAAGAAGTTAACTGCCAATTGTGACCTCAAAATGACAAGCGGGCCGCACCATCCGGTTTGTCTTTGCGCGAGGCCCGCTCCGGCGCTATAGACCCCAAGGTCAAATTGAAGGTTCGGGAGGTTTTCATGAGCGGAATGCGGCTCGTCGTGGCAGGTGCTGCCGGACGCATGGGGCGCATGCTCGTGCAGGCCATCCATGAAACACACGGCGCGACACTGTCTGGCGCACTGGAGCGCGAAGGCTCTATCGCCATCGGGCAAGACGCCGGGCTGCTGGCAGGCGTGGGCGCCAATGGAATATCCATCTGCGCTGACCCACTCGGCGTTCTCGCGCAAGCCGATGGCCTGATTGATTTCACTTCGCCGAGAGCAACAATCGCCTATGCCGGCCTCGCCGCACAAGCGCGCATCGTTCATGTCATCGGCACCACGGGCTTGGCTGCCAGCGACATTGAAAAAATCGACGCCGCCGCACGCCATGCTGTGATCGTGCGCTCGGGCAATATGAGCCTTGGTGTCAATCTGCTGGCCGGCCTCGTCAAGAAAGTCGCGCAGACATTGGGCGAAGATTACGACATTGAAATTGTCGAAATGCATCACCGCATGAAAGTCGATGCGCCATCAGGCACCGCGCTTCTGTTGGGCGAAGCAGCAGCCAAGGGTCGCGAGATTGATCTGGCTGCACGCTCCGTGCGCGCACGCGATGGCCATACGGGCGCGCGCAATGCTGGCGACATCGGCTTTGCGACACTGCGCGGCGGCACGGTTGTTGGCGATCATCAAGTGATCTTTGCCGGCGCCGGAGAGCGCATCGAGCTTGGACATCGCGCCGAAGATCGCAGCGTTTTTGCGCGTGGTGCTTTGAAAGCAGCACTTTGGGGACATGGCCGCAAACCCGGCCATTACAATATGGCCGACGTGCTCGGCCTGAAAGACATCTAACAAAACTCAAGACCAAGACAGGAGCGAACATGCAACGCACTCTCGTGCTCGTGCGCCACGGCCAGAGCGAGTGGAACCTGAAGAACCTCTTCACCGGCTGGAAAAATCCGGACCTTACGCCTGTGGGCATTGAGGAAGCGAAGAAGGCCGGACAGGAAATCGGCAAACTCGGCATCAAATTCGACAAGGCCTTCACATCAGGCCTCACGCGTGCACAGGACACATGCGATCTCGTTCTGAAGGAACTTGGCCAATCACTCGATGTCGTGAAAGACATTCAGCTCAACGAGCGTGACTACGGCGATCTCTCGGGCCTCAACAAGGCTGAGGCTGCGCAAAAATGGGGCGAAGAGCAGGTCATGATCTGGCGTCGCTCTTACGATACGCCTCCGCCCGGTGGCGAATCGCTGAAAGACACGCTGGCCCGCGTGCTCCCCTATTATTGTCAGAACATCCTGCCCTGCGTGCTGCGCGGCGAGCAGACGATGGTCGTGGCGCATGGCAATTCCCTGCGCGCGCTCTTGATGGTGCTTGAGCGCGCAACGCCCGAGACGATCACGGGCATTGAGCTCGAAACCGGCGTGCCGGTTGTCTACATGCTCAATGCAGATTCAACGGTCGCATCCAAGAAAGTGCTGCATCACGCCTAATCTGCGCAGTCATGGCGAGCGCAATCGACACAATCCAGAAAGCCGCATGCGTTGCTTCTGGATCGCCTCGTCGGTTTGCTCCTCGCAATGACGATACTCTCAGGTGTAACCCATGCATGAGATTGTTCCAGGCCTCGTCTATGCGCCCGACTATCTCTCGCGCGAGGAGCAGGACGAGCTTGTGGCGGACTTGCGTGAAGCCGTGCGCATCGCGCCCCTCTTCACGCCACGCATGCCGCGCACGGGTAAAGAATTTTCAGTACGCATGACCAATTGTGGACCACTCGGCTGGGTCTCTGACCGCGAGCGCGGCTATCGCTATCAATCGACACATCCCGAAACAGGCGCGCCTTGGGCGCCAATCCCGCGGCTTGCGCAGCGCACTTGGGATGATCTCTCGCCCTACAAACATCCACCGGAAGCCTGCCTCGTCAATTTCTACGACGGCTCCGCGCGCATGGGATTGCATCAAGATCGCGATGAAGAGGATTTTGATGCGCCTGTTGTATCCCTGTCTTTGGGCGACTCCTGCCTGTTTCGCATTGGCGGAACGGAGCGCAAAGGATCAACCAAAAGCTTCAAGCTTCATTCAGGCGATGCGATGATGCTGACAGGCCCCGCACGTCTCGCCTTTCATGGCGTTGATCGCATCATGGGCGGCACATCGACTTTGCTGCCGCAAGGCGGGCGGCTCAATCTCACGCTGCGGCGCGTGACAAAGGCTTGACCAATCGTGATTGCGAGCGTCCGCGAAGCAATGGCGGTTAGTGAGTGGCTTCTGCCTTCGGGCCGCCGCGTGCCACGCCGACTTTGGCAGGGCGCAGGCAACGATCGCCAATCGAGAAGCCGGCTTCGACCACTTGCACCACTGTGCCCGCAATCACACTGGGATCGGACACTTCGAACAAAGCTTCATGCAGGTTCGGATCGAATTTTTCGCCCTGCGGCTCCAGCTTCTTCACGCCGAAACGCGACAGTCGCGACAAGAAATCACGCTCGGTCAGCTCAATGCCTTCAATGAAGGATTTTAGTGCAAAGCTCGCAGTTTCCCGCTCATCGGCTGACACGCTTTCTACCGCGCGGCGCAGATTGTCGGCAAAGGTCAGCATGTCGCGTGCAAATGATGTGACGCCATATAATTTGGCATCGGCCACTTCGCGCTCGGTGCGGCGGCGCAGATTTTCCATCTCCGCCATGGTGCGCAGCACCTTATCCTTGAGCGAAATATTCTCCTGCATGAGATTTTCGATCTCGGTGAAGGGCTCCGGCTCGCCGATGGTCGATTGGGGAGAGGCCTCCGCTGACAGTGAGCTTTCATGGCCGCCATGTTCTGCAGAATGGGCGGGGTTATGATCTGGCGGGTTCTGTTCGGTCATTGCGCAATCTTTGGAAACGAAAAGGGTCATGGCGGATATCAGGTGGATGGGGCCAAAAATCAAGGTTTCAACCAGCATCTCCTTTGCGCTTTGGCTGGGGCTTGGCTGTCCCCTCGAAAATATCGAGCAGTGCCCTGCGAATCACCCCCTGACGGGCTGGCCCTGTAATCTTCAGACCAGTCAGATCGGTCACATAAAAGACATCGACCGCCTTTTCGCCGAAAGTCGCGACATGGGCTGAGCCGATATTGAGATTGAGACGTGACAGGGCCGCCGTCAGGTCGAAAAGCAGCCCTGGCCGATCAAGCCCGGAGACCTCCAGTACCGTATAGCGTTTCGACAGATTGTTATCGATGGTGACTTCAGGGGCCAGCGGGAAGGTCTTGTCGACGGGCTTGGCCCCCCCCAACCGATTGGCAATCGCATCCGAAAGGCGGATTTCACCGCGCAAAGCTTTCTCAATTGCGTCAGCCACACGCGCAGCACGGCGCATTTCATCTTCGTCGCGGTCAAAGGCGCGGCTGATGGCAATCGTGTCGAGGGCAAGACCATCGGTCGTCGTAAAAATCTGCGCGTCGACAATATTGGCTCCCGAGGCCGCACACGCGCCTGCAATGATCGACAGCAAGCGCGGATGGTCAGGGGCGACCACTGTCAGTTCAGTCACGCCACGGAAGGCATCGGTGGCCACTTCAGTTGCCAGCGAGCGCAGCTCGACTTCGGTGAGATGCAGAAGATTGGCGTGTTTGACCTTGTTGGCGAGATCCACTTTCAGCCAATAGGCGGGATAATGGCGCGCGGCATAGGCATCAAACTCCGGGTCTGACCAACCCGGCAGCGAGCGGCGCAAATCTTCCTGCGCTTTCGTGACGCGCTGCTTGCGATCAATCGCCGAATGGCCGCCGGCCAGCACGACTTCTGTTTCCCAATAAAGTGTGCGCAGCAATTGGCCTTTCCAGCCATTCCAAACACCCGGGCCAACAGCGCGAATATCGCAGACGGTCAACACCAGCAACATGCGCAAACGCTCCAATGTCTGCGCTGTATTAGCGAACATCTGGATCGTGGTGGGGTCGGACAGATCACGACTCTGCGCCATATTCGACATGACAAGATGATTGTCGATCAGCCAGGCAACGGTTTCCGTTTCAGCCTCCGACAGGCCCAGACGCGGGCACAGCTCGCGCGCCACGCGCGCACCTGCCACGGAATGATCTTCATCGCGGCCCTTGGCAATATCATGCAGGAACAACGCCACATAAAGAGCTGTGCGATTGGAGATCGAGGGCAAAATCTCCGAGCACAGCGGATGATCTTCCGCCAGTCGCCCGCTTTCGATGCCAGCCATAATGCCGACGGTTCGCAACAGATGCTCATCAACCGTGTAATGATGATACATGTTGAACTGCATCATCGCGACAATGCGGCCGAAATCGGGAATGAATCGGCCCAGGACACCTGCCTCATTCATCGCGCGCAGCACAGGCTCAGGTGATTTGTCCGAGGTTACAATGTCGATGAAGAGTTTGTTCGCCTCCGGATCCTTGCGGACTTTGGCATCGATCCGTTTCAATGATTGCGTGATGAGCCGTGTGGCATCTGGATGGATGGCCAGCTCATGCTTGTCGGCCAATTGATAGAGCCGCAGAATATTGACGGGGTCTTTTTCAAACACCTTGTCTGAGGTGATTGTAATGCGACCATGCTCTGAAGCAAATTGTCCGCCGGGCAGGGATCTTTTGGTGGGACGCAACTTGCCAATGAAACGATCCAGCATGGCGCGGGGTTTGGCCTGGCGCTCTTCCATCGCCGCACAGACAATCGCTGTCAGATCGCCCACATCTTTGGCGATCAGAAAATAATGCTTCATGAAGCGCTCAACCGCAGAAAGGCCGGCATGGCTCTTATAGCCCAGGCGCTCAGCAATCACGCGTTGCAGATCAAAACTCAAGCGTTCTTCGGATCGATTGGTCACATAATGCAGATGACAACGCACCCGCCACAAAAATTCCTCGCAACGATGAAACAGACGTAGCTCCGCGGCACTAAAAAGACCCGCTTCAACCAGCTGATCCAAATCGCGCACGCGATAAACATATTTGGCAATCCAGAACAATGTGTTCAAATCGCGCAACCCGCCCTTGCCTTCTTTAACATTGGGCTCGACGAGATAGCGTGACGTGCCAGCCCGCTGGATACGCTGATCGCGCTCAGCAAGCTTGGCCGCCACAAATGCGGCGGCCGTGTTTTTCACAATTTCATTGTCGAAACGATCGCGCATTTCGGCAAAGAGTTGCTGATCACCCAAAATGAAGCGCGCTTCAAGAAGCGCTGTGCGGATGGTCATATCTTCGCGCGTTTGGCGCAGACATTCATCGACCGAGCGTGTGGAATGGCCGACTTTCTGGCGCAAATCCCACAGCACATAGAGCATGGCCTCAACCACGCTTTCGCCCCAAGGCGTCTGCTTATAGGGCAGCAGAAAGAGCAAATCGATGTCAGAGCCCGGCGCCAGCGTATCGCGCCCGTAGCCACCAACAGCTACCACGCAAAGCCGCTCAGCTGCTGATGGATATGGCGAGGGGTAGATATAGGTGACAATATATTTGTAGATGGCGCGGATCAACTCGTCTTCGAGATGCGAGAGGCGCTGCGCGCAGGCAATGCCGCGACCATTCTCATCAAGGATTCGGCGCGCAATTTTGCGGCCCTCATCCAGCGCCTCACGAAAACGCGCTATCGCGGCTTTGCGCAAACCGTCTTTGTCGCCACGGAATGTCGAGGCCAGCGCGGCAATATCCGCATCAAGCTTGTTGCGATCAATGACCGAGTTGCGGCCAGGCTCAGTGCGGCTGCTGGCGCGCTTGCCCGGCAGGGCTATGTCAGAAGAAAGGAGCGTCATCAGTGCAAACTAGCATGGGCTCGCCCAGAAGGGCCAGCATGTCAGCCCTTTCGTTTCGACTCGATTGCATTCCAGATATCCACCGCCAGATCAGGCCCGCCGAGCCGCTTGATAGCCCGCACGCCCGTGGGTGAGGTGACATTGATTTCCGTCAGATTGCCGTCGATCACGTCGATCCCGACGAAAATAAGGCCTCGTTTCTTCAGTTCCGGCCCGATGGTGACGCAAATCTCGCGCTCGCGTGGTGTCAGATCGGTCGCAGCTGCTGCGCCACCGCGCACCATATTGGAGCGAATGTCATCTTCAGCGGGCACGCGATTGACCGCGCCCTTGGCTTCGCCATCAACCAGAATGATACGCTTATCGCCCTTGGCGACAGCGGGCAGGAATTTTTGAACAACCCAAGGCTCGCGGAACGTCACCGAGAACATGTCAAAGAGTGAACCAAAATTGGGATCTTTCTGCGCGATCTTGAACACCGCGGCTCCACCATGGCCATGCAGCGGCTTCATGACGACATCACCATGCTCGGCACGAAAGGCCTCAATCAAAGCCCGGTCGCGCGTGATGAGCGTCTGCGGCATCAGCTGCGGGTAATTCATCACGAAGAGCTTTTCAGGCGCATTGCGCACGCTGACGGGATCATTCACCACCAGTACTTTGGGATGCACGCACTCCAGCATATGGGTTGAGGTAATATAGGCGAGATCGAACGGCGGATCCTGGCGAAGAAGAACGACATCCATCTCTTCGAGGTTTTTCAGAACAGGCACGCCCAACGTGTGATGATCGCTCACCACATCGCGCACCTCCAGCGGTTGCATGCTGGCCACCACATCGCGCCCGCGCTGCCCGAGCCGGTCAGGCGTGTAATAGAAAAGCTTGTGGCCACGCGCCTGCCCTTCGAGCAGCAGCGCAAAAGTGGAATCGCCCGCGATATTGATCTTCTCGATCGGATCCATCTGGACGGCGACAGTCAGGGCCATGTCTTCACGTTCCTCAATTGCCTCATTGCGGGCAAGCCACACTATAGGCGCTTCACAGATTGAGTTCAAAAGCGCCCGAAACCCGCTCCGGCCAGCGCCACGGCACCATCAGGACGGCATCACCGCGAAAGCTGCAGCCCTGATGGGAGGGGTGGTGGATAAGCCAATGGCGGGCCGCTTTGGAAATGCGCTGAACCTTGGTGCCATCAATAGCCAGCAAAGCCAGATCACGCTCACTGCGCGCTTTCACTTCCACGAAGATGACGAGCTCGCCACGCCGTGCCACCAGATCAATCTCGCCGCCCTGTGCTGCGTAGCTGGAAGCAAGAATGCGCCAGCCTGACAGCCGCAACCACAGACGTGCGAGAAATTCCGCTTCCATCCCGAGGCCCCGGGCGCGGCGTCTTTCTTGCGATGAGCGCCGCGCGCTCAGCCGTCGCCCCCATCAGCCTCGGCCGACAATTGAATCGCGCGCGCATAAACGCGCCGACGCGGCAAACCAACTTCGGCCGCCACTACGGAAGCTGCATCTTTGACCGAAAATTTCTTCATCGCATCAATGAGACGCGAATCGAGATCAGCGGCGCCTTCTTCCGCTTCCTGGGCGCCCGGGGGGCCAACGAGCAAAACAATTTCGCCCTTGGGCGGATCTTCGGCGGCCAATTGATCGGCCAATGAGCGCAGCGATCCGCGGCGCACCGTTTCATAATGTTTCGTCAATTCACGTGCGAGTGCCGCTTCACGACGCCCCAGCACAATCGCCAGATCGTTCAAAGTTTCGGCTACGCGGCGCGGACTTTCGAAGAAGACGAGCGTGCCTGGAATGGCCGCCAATTCGCCAATGCGCTGCCGGCGCGCGCCTGATTTAGACGGCAGGAAGCCTTCGAAGAAAAAGCGATCCGTCGGCAGACCCGCGACAACCAGCGCGGCGAGCACAGCCGAGGCACCGGGAACAGTCGTCACTTGAATGCCCTGATCGACCGCATCGGCAACAAGTTTGAAACCGGGGTCGGAGACAATTGGCGTGCCCGCATCCGACACCAGCGCAAGGGCTGCGCCGTCTTTCAGGCGCGCCAGCAAATGCGGGCGCACGACCGCCGCATTGTGCTCGTGATAGGCCACCAGCGGCGTTGAAATGCCGTAATGGGCCAGAAGATTTTTGGTGACGCGTGTATCTTCCGCCAGCACCGCATCGGCCGCGGCGAGAGTTGCCAGAGCCCGCAGCGAAATATCGCGCAGATTGCCGATGGGCGTGGCCACGACATGCAGGCCGGGTGCAATCGGCTCCGCCTCGGCCTTCAGGCCAAGCGCTGTGTAGGAGCCACCCCTGACTTCCTTGTCACTCACGTCATCTGCTCCCGGAACACGGCTTCATCTTGTTCTTTATAACGCTAAATTCGTCCTGTATAGAGAACAAACCATTCTCCAGCTCAGCCAAAGTTTAGGCCTTTTTCAAGGCCCATATTGCCCCTTGCCGCGCTTTATGTCTCTTGAAGCGCACCAATGGCGCCCTTTTAATGGCGCCGCGCGGAGGCTTGTTTGACACACGTGAATTCCGATCTGCTCTTTTCTCGTCGACTTCTCGTATTGGTGGCGCCCCTTAGTGCGCTCTTACTGGCAGGGTGTGGCCCCACTGGCCGCCCGCAGCAAGCCCCGCTGTCAGCGCCAACCATGCCGGTCGAATCAGAAAATCTCACCGCACCTTTGAATGAATCGCGCACCCGGATTGCGTTGATCCTGCCGCTCACGCAAGCGGGCAAGCCGAGCACAGTTGGCCAAAGCATGCGCAATGCCGCCGAACTGGCGATTGCGGAAGCGGGCGCCACGCATGTTGAACTGATCATAAAGGACGATCTCTCGACGCTTGATGGTGCGCGACAGGCGGCACAAGCGGCTCTTGCCGAGGGCGCCGAACTCATTGTCGGGCCACTTTACGCACCCAATGTAAAAGAAGTCGGCCGCCTTGCGCGTGCGGCCGGAAAACCCGTGATCGGCTTCTCAACGGATTCCAGCACCGCTGCACGCGGCGCTTATCTTCTCTCATTCCTCGTCGAAGGATATGTCGACCGCATTGTTGATCATGCTTTGGCGCGCGGCAAAAAGAATCTCGCCGCGCTCGCACCTGAAAATGATTATGGCAATGTCGCAATCAATCAATTTGTCGATCTTGCTGCCAAGCGTGGTCTGCGCGTGCAAATTGAACGCTATGCGCCGGGCAATCCTGGGCCTGCCGTTCAAAAACTCGCCGCCAATGCCGCGCAAATCGATACGCTCTTTATTCCCGAGCAAGCGGAAAACATGGTCGCTATTGCGGGATTGCTGAGCGCCAACGGACTTGATGGCAAGAAAGTGCAGATCTTGGGCACAGGATTGTGGAATGATTCCCGGGTGCTGAATTTGCCAGCCCTGCAGGGCGCTTGGTTTGCCGCGCCGGACAATGCGGGCTTCAATGCTTTCGCCGGGCGCTATCGCGGGCGCTACGGATCAGATCCCGCGCGCATTGCCACGCTTGCTTATGATGCGATGGCGCTGGTGAGCGCACTTGCGCGCACACAAGGCGATGCGCGTTTTTCGGAAAATGTGCTGACCTCATCCACAGGCTTCAATGGTACGGATGGTCTCTTCCGCTTCACGCCCGAAGGACTCAACGAGCGCGGCTTAAGCGTGCTGGAAGTGCGCAGCGGGTCGGCAATGCCGGTAAGCCCCGCACCAAAAACTTTTAGCTCGGGAACTTAAGCCGCGAGATCAGCCACAATCGCGTCAAGTACAGGAAAACCTTCCTGCGTGACGCGGATGCGTCCGTCGTCTGTGCGCTCCACCATGCCATGTGCGACGAGATCGGCAATACGCTGCGCGCTCAAATGCGTTCCAGAAAGTGCGGTGAAGCGTGTCGGGTCTATGCCTTCTTTCAGGCGCAGGCCCATCAGCAAAAATTCATCACCTTGTGCTTCGGGCGTGAGGACTTCTGTTTCAATAATGCCCTGCCCTTCACGCTCGACAAGATCGAGCCATGTCTCGGGATGTTTTTCGGTTGCTTGTGCAAGGCGCCCCTCATTGGTGACAAGACGCCCATGGGCGCCGGGGCCAACACCCGCATATTCGCCATAGCGCCAATAGACGAGATTGTGCCGGCTTTCGGCACCCGGGCGTGCATGATTCGAGATTTCATAGGCTGGCAGACCTGCTGCCTGCGTCACCTCTTGCGTCACATCCCATAGAGCGCGCGAGACATCTTCATCGGGCATTTTCAGCTTTCCGGCATCGAAAAGCTTTTGGAACATGGTGTCGGGCTCAATAGTGAGCTGATAGAGCGACAGATGCTCGGCAGCGCGCGCAATGGCTGACCGCAATTCTTCACGCCATGCATCCGGAGTTTGGTCAGGCCGCGCATAGATAAGATCGAATGAAAAACGCTCAAAAATGGAAGCTGCAATGGCAACCGCCTCCATGGCTTCATCAGCCGTATGCATGCGGCCCAAGCGCTTCAGATCATCATCATTCATCGCCTGCACGCCAAGCGAAACGCGATTGACGCCTGCTGCACGAAAGCCACGGAAACGATTGGCTTCAACGCTGGTGGGATTAGCCTCGAGCGTAATTTCCGCATGGGGCGCGATACTCCACGCACCGGCAATGGCGTCCAGAATGGCGCCGACTGTTTGCGGCTCCATCAATGAGGGTGTGCCGCCGCCAAAGAAAATGGATGTGACTTTGCGCCCGGGCGCGAGTCCTGCGCGATGGGCAACCTCACGCTGAAAGGCGGCCACAAAACGCGCCTGATCGACGGTCTTGTAGCGGACATGGGAATTGAAATCGCAATAGGGACATTTCGATAGGCAGAAGGGCCAATGAACATAGACCCCGAAACCCGGATCGAAATTTTGTGGTATGGATAACATGTCCTTTTATCGCATGTTTAGCTCATCATTGCGAGCGCGGCGAAGCAATCCAGAGGCCTCACGTGCTGCCCCTGGCTTGCTTCGCCTTCGGCCCGCAATGACGGCGCTCTATCTAGTGAGGCACGCCTTGGCCAAATCCTGAAAGGCACGCGCGCGGTGCGACAGAGCGCGTGAGCCGTCAGCCGGAAGACCGTGCTTTTCGTCAGACGACATCTCGCCGAATGTGCGCGTATGACCTTCGGGCAGGAACATCGGATCATAGCCAAAGCCCGCAATGCCGCGCGGGGGCCAGACGAGATCGCCATCAATGCGGCCCTCAAAATGTTCGACGTGCCCATCGGGCCAAGCGATGCAGAGTGCCGAAACGAACCAAGCTTTGCGTGATTTGTCTCTCGTCACGCCTTTGGCGAGAAGTTCGGTGTCAATCCGCTCCATGGCTGCGTCGAATTTCTTGTCGATGGCCCAACGCGCGGAATAAATGCCCGGCGCGCCATCCAGCCCCGCCACACAAATCCCGCTGTCATCGGCAAAAGAGGGAAGCCCCGAGGCTTCAGCGCCTGCGCGCGCCTTGATCTCGGCATTGGCCATGAATGTGGAACCCGTCTCCTCCGGCTCGCCGAGATTCAGCTCACCTGCCGAAACAGCGGTGATGCCATAAGGCTCCAGCAATTCGCGCATTTCAGCGAGCTTGCCCGCATTATGCGTGGCGATGAGAATTTTTCCTTCGAGGCGGCGATGCTGTGACACGCGCGAATCCTTCGGCTTTTTCAAAACGGCGGCGAAAGTCTCATGAAACCGCCCCGAACGGAACCCAAGCCCCAGGCGACGCTTTGGCGGGAGAGAGAGCCTCATCCTTAGTGATTCATCAATTAGCGATCTGGCCATGGATGAAGCAGGCGCCGCCCGCCAATGCCGGATCCTGCTCCAATACTGCCTAGAAGTTAGGCACCTAACTGCCTCATCGAGGGCAACCCGCCACTTCCCATGCCTCAAAACCGAACTTCTAGAAAGCCTCTTCGGGAGAAGTGCCTGCGCGCGCTACATTCATCGCTCTGGCATGGCCGTTGCACTTGTATCCAAGCGTCCCTCGCGGACGAAACGCAACTTACCGGCGCCCATTTTCAAAGGGCTGACCGGCAACTTTTAGGGGATGCCATGTCTCTCACCCGGCGTATCATGCTGCGCACCGCTGGCGCAGCTCTCGGCGGCGCACTCGCCTTTGCCTCGACCTCGGCCTTCGCTCAGGGCGCCGGCACGATCAAGGTCGGTGTTCTCCATTCCCTCTCGGGCACGATGGCCATCAGCGAAACCACGCTGAAGGATGTCATGCTGATGCTCATCGAAGAGCAGAACAAAAAGGGCGGTCTGCTCGGCAAGAAGCTTGAGCCTGTCGTTGTTGACCCCGCTTCCAACTGGCCGCTCTTTGCTGAAAAGGCACGCGAGCTGATCTCGAAAGACAAGGTCTCAGCCACTTTCGGCTGCTGGACATCTGTCTCGCGCAAGTCGGTTCTGCCGGTTTTCGAGGAGCTGAATTCGATCCTCTTCTACCCCGTGCAATATGAGGGCGAAGAATCTTCCAAGAATATTTTCTACACGGGTGCTGCCCCGAACCAGCAGGCCATTCCTGCCGTCGACTATTTGATGGCAAGTGAAAAGGTCCAGCGCTGGGTTCTGGCCGGCACCGACTATGTCTATCCGCGCACGACCAACAAGATTCTCGAGGCCTATCTCAAGGCCAAGGGCGTGAAGCAAGAAGACATTATGATCAATTACACGCCCTTCGGTCATTCCGACTGGCAGACGATTGTCGCTGACATCAAGAAGTTCGGTTCAGCCGGCAAGAAGACAGCCGTTGTCTCGACCATCAATGGCGATGCCAATGTGCCCTTCTACAAGGAACTCGGCAATGCAGGCGTGAAGGCCACAGACATTCCTGTCGTCGCCTTCTCGGTGGGTGAAGAAGAACTCGCCGGTATCGACACCAAGCCGCTGGTTGGCCATCTCGCCGCCTGGAACTATTTCCAGTCCGTCGATAATGCTGACAACAAGGCCTTTATTGAAAAGTGGAAGACTTTCACCAAGAACCCGAAGCGCGTGACCAATGATCCGATGGAAGCACACGTCATCGGCTTCAACATGTGGGTGAAGGCTGTCGAAAAGGCCGGCACGACGGATACGGAAGCCGTGCTTGACGCCATGATCGGCGTCTCGGTGCCTAACCTCACCGGCGGCTATTCGACCATGATGCCGAACCACCACATCACCAAACCTGTATTGATTGGCGAAGTGCAGGCTGACGGCCAGTTCAACACGGTCTGGCAGACATCCGGTCTCGTCGTTGGTGACGAATGGTCCGACTATCTCGAAGGCTCGAAGGACATGATCTCGGATTGGCGCAAGCCCCTCTCGTGCGGCAACTTCAATGTGAAGACCGGCAAGTGCGGCGGCGCGGGCAAGTAAGCAAAAGCTGAAAGACTTGTCGCGCATCATTCCTCCCGATGCGCGACCACCAGAGGCCCGGACGGACGAAAACTGTCCGGGCCACTCCAAAAAAGAAGACCAAGAGGCCGCCATGAACATGCCTTCTCGCCCACGCGCCCTTCCGCTGGAGACAAAGGCCAAAAGCCTCACTGAGACTTTGTCTGTTCTGGCCGCCGCTTTCTTTCTGCTGATGTTGGCACTGATCGCAGCCCCTCATGCCCGCGCACAGGGTGGCTTTGACGTGATCATCGGCCTCACCACCGATAAATTTCCCGACACGGAGCGCGCGCTGAATGAATTGCCCGGCGCGGGCCTTGCCACGGCACCTGATATTGTTGAGGCGCTGGTCGCCAATCGGCTTTACCTCAATGGCCCTGCGCGCAAACTCTATTTTGCGGATGAAGCGGGCAAAATGTTTGATGCCGCCACCGGCGAGAGCGCCGATGTGATGGCTTCTGCGCTGAAGAAAGTGCGCATCAATAATGCTGTGCGCCGCTCACTGGATGCCGCTCGTGGTGCGCTCACCCTCATGTCGCCCGACCCCGCCAAGCGCAAGGCCGCCGCCGATAGCGTGTTCAAATCGCGCGATGCCACAGCGCTGCCCTTGCTCGAGGCGGCGCTTGCCAAAGAAACCGTCTCCGCCAACCGCAAGATTCTTGAAGAAGCGCGCGCGGCCATTGTGGCCGGCGACAGCGGCGCCAATGAGGTGCAGCGCCTTGAAGCCATCGACATTTTGAAAAGCCGTGGCGACCAAGATGCCGTGAGTGTTCTCACAACTATTGCCTCATGGAGCGAGGGTCGTGTGAAAGCGGCCGCAGATTCGGCCTCTTCTGTCATTCAGGCCAAACTCGCCTTGTGGCGCAATGTGCAGAATATCTGGTACGGGCTCTCGCTTGGGTCTGTATTGCTGCTGGCGGCCATTGGTCTCGCCATCACCTTCGGCGTCATGGGCATTATCAATATGGCCCATGGCGAAATGGTGATGCTGGGCGCCTACACCACTTTCGCCGTTCAGGAATGGGCGCGCACGAGCCATCCGGGTCTGTTGAATTATTCTCTCTTCATCGCCATTCCGCTGGCTTTTCTTGTCACAGCGGCTGTGGGCATTCTGATTGAGCGCGTGGTGATCCGCTTTCTCTACGGGCGCCCGCTAGAGACATTGCTCGCGACTTTCGGCATTTCGCTGATCTTGCAACAGGCGGTGCGCACCATCTTTGGTGCCAACAATCGCGAAGTCTCTGCCCCCTCTTTCATGGCGGGCTCGTTTGATTTCGGCAGTTTGCAAATCGGCTATGGGCGCATGTGGATCATTGTTTTTGCGCTCGCCGTTTTCTTCGCGCTGCAGTTTGTTTTGCGCGCGACCTCTTTTGGGCTTCGCATGCGTGCGGTGACGCAAAACCGCCGCATGGCCTCTTCCATGGGTATTGATACCAACCGCATTGATGCCATGGCCTTCGGCCTTGGCTCGGGCATTGCCGGCATGGCGGGCGTAGCGCTATCGCAGATCGACAATGTGTCGCCCAATCTTGGCCAGAGCTACATTATCGATAGTTTCATGGTCGTGGTGTTTGGCGGTGTTGGCAATCTCTGGGGCACGTTGCTGGGCGCACTCACGCTGGGTGTGGCCAATAAGTTTCTCGAGCCGATTGCAGGCGCGGTACTGGGCAAAATTCTGCTGCTCGTCTTCATCATTCTCTTCATCCAGAAACGGCCGCGCGGGCTCTTCGCGCTCAAAGGCCGCGCGGTGGAGGCATGATGATGGAAGCCCGCAAGCCACTCCTCCTCTCGCTCATCGACGGGCGCGGTGCGATCTTCCTCGGCATTCTCACAGCTGCTGCCGTGCTCGTGCCGCTTCTCTCGCTTGTCATCCCCGCCAATTCTGCTTTTGCCATTCCGGCCTATCTGGTGGCGCTGTTTGGCAAATATCTCTGCTATGCGCTGCTGGCGATTGCGCTCGATCTGGTGTGGGGCTATTGCGGCATTCTCTCGCTGGGGCACGGGGCTTTCTTTGCGCTGGGCGGTTATGCGATGGGCATGTATCTCATGCGCCAGATCGGCACGCGCGGCGTCTATGCCCATCCCGAACTGCCTGATTTCATGGTCTTTCTGAACATGAAAGAATTGCCGATCACATGGTGGGGCTTTCAAAGCTTTCCCTATGCCATGCTGATGGTCTTGCTCATTCCAGGCCTGCTGGCTTTCATCTTCGGCTTTCTTGCCTTCCGCTCGCGCGTCACCGGCGTTTATCTGTCGATCATCACGCAGGCCATGACCTATGCGCTGCTGCTCGCCTTCTTCCGCAATGACATGGGCTTTGGCGGCAATAATGGTCTGACAGACTTCAAAGATATTCTGGGCTTCAATGTGCAAGCCAAGGAAACGCGTGTGGCACTGTTTGTCGCCAGCTGTATCGCCCTAGGCGCTGGCTATCTGATTGCGCGCGCCGTCACAGAATCGAAATTCGGCAAAGTGGTGATTGCCATTCGTGATGCGGAATCGCGCACGCGCTTTCTGGGCTATCGCGTCGAGACGTATAAGCTCGCCGTCTTCGTGCTCTCGGCCATGATGGCGGGTGTGGCGGGTGCGCTTTATGTACCGCAAGTGGGCATCATCAATCCGGGCGAATTTGCGCCGGCCAATTCGATTGAAGCCGTGATCTGGGTGGCGGTTGGTGGACGCGGCACGCTGGTGGGCGCGGCACTGGGCGCCATCATCGTCAATTGGGGCAAGACCTTCTTCACCGGCGCTTTGCCCGAATATTGGCTCTTTGCACTGGGCGCACTGTTTGTGCTGGTCACGCTGTTTCTCCCCAAGGGCGTTGTGGGCGTGATCGAGCAATATAAAGCGCAGCGCGCGTCTGCGAATAAAGGCGGCACAGCCGCCGCACCCGCGGCGGAGTGAGGAATATGGATATCGCCAAGAACTCCCTGCTCTATCTCGATGGCGTCAGCGTTTCTTTTGACGGCTATAAAGCGCTGCGTGGTCTCTCGCTCACCCTCGCGCCGGGCGAAATGCGCGCCATTATCGGCCCCAATGGTGCGGGCAAAACGACCATGATGGATATTATCACCGGCAAGACACGACCCGATGAAGGCGATGTGCTCTTTGCTGGCTCGCATGATCTGACGAAAATGGATGAAGCCTCGATTGCCGAATTGGGCATTGGCCGCAAATTCCAAAAACCCACTGTGTTCGAAAGCCACACAGTGGATGACAATATCCTGCTCGCGCTGAAAGCCCCCCGCTCGGCGCTCGCCACTTTGTTTGGCAAACCAGCCGCCGACACACGCGCGCGCATCGACCAGATTTTGGAAACCACCAGGCTGAAAGACCATCGCTTGCGGCTTGCAGCAGACCTGTCGCATGGGCAAAAGCAATGGCTCGAAATCGGCATGTTGCTGGCGCAAGACCCGAAATTGCTTCTGGTCGATGAGCCGGTGGCGGGCATGACGGATGCGGAAACCGCACAGACTGCTGAACTGTTGCGCGAGATTGCCATCGATCATTCGGTGGTTGTGGTGGAACATGACATGAGCTTCGTGCGTGATCTGGGTGTGAAAGTCACCGTTCTGCACGAAGGGGCCGTGCTGGCTGAAGGCCCGCTTGATGTGGTGAGCGCAGATCCGCGCGTGATTGAAGTCTATTTGGGACGCTGAACCATGCTCGCCGTTGAATCCATCGACCTCTACTATGGCGCCGCGCAAGCGCTGCGCTCCGTCTCGCTCAATGCCAAGCCCGGCCGTGTGACCTGCGTGATGGGCCGCAATGGTGTGGGCAAAACTTCGCTCATGCGCGCCATCTGCGGGCACCAGAGCATCGCGGGCGGTCGCATCATGTGGGAGGGCGAGGATGTCGCCAGACTGGCGCCCCATGCTCGGGCGCAGCGTGGAATTGCCTTTGTGCCGCAGGGGCGCGAGATTTTTCCTCTCCTCACCGTGCGCGAAAATCTGGAAACCGGCTTTGCTGCCGCCAAACGCGCCGACCGCTATGTGCCAGATGAAATCTACGATCTCTTTCCCGTGCTGAAGGATATGCTCTGGCGACGTGGCGGCGACCTGTCGGGCGGCCAGCAGCAGCAGCTCGCCATTGGCCGCGCGCTGGTCACGCGCCCCCGCCTTTTGGTGCTGGATGAGCCGACGGAAGGCATCCAGCCCTCCATCATCAAGGATATCGGCCGCGCCATTGACTATCTGCGCCAGAAGGGCGACATGGCCATCGTGCTGGTCGAGCAATATTTCGAATTTGCTCGTGACCTGGCGGATGATTTCATCGTCATGGATCGCGGTGCCGTCGTGATCTCGGGTGACAAAGCCTCTATGGTGGAGAAAGATGTCCGCAGCCGCCTGTCCGTCTGAGTGGCACAAGACCTTTTTCTCGCGAGTGACCCCGTGAACGCGCCTTTGCTCAGCCATCATGTGCCCATCGGCGCGCGTGCGCGGGGCGCCATCCGTGCGCGTTTTTCCGCCCTTGATGGGCGCAGTGCTTTGGCTGATCTGTATGAAGCGGGCGGTTTGCGCCTGCGCTTTCCGCGCAATGCCCAGACCTGCGAGGCCGTGCTCGTCAATACGGGCGGTGGCATTATCGGTGGCGACCGCGCGGAACTCTCATTCGAAGTTGATGCGCATGCCGATGCCATGATCACCACGCAATCGGCTGAAAAAATCTATCGCGCACAGAATGTGCCTGCGGAAGTCGCGCTCTCGCTCAGGGCTGGCGCTGGCGCACGACTCGAATGGCTGCCGCAAGAAACCATTCTGTTTGAAGGTGCAAAGCTGAAACGCTCTTTTGCCCTCGATATGGCAGATGATGCGCGCGTGACACTGCTGGAAGCCACGACCTTCGGTCGGCTCGCCATGGGCGAGAGCAGCATCAGCGGCATGCTGGCAGATCGCTGGCGATTGCGCCGTGGCGGCAAACTTGTCCTTGCGGATGATCTGCGGTTGGAGGAATCCATCGGCGCGACACTCGATCGCAAAGCTTGCGGACAAGGCGCGCGTGCCACCGCACTCTTTTTGCATCTGGCCCCAGAGGCTGAAAGCTTGCTTGATCTCGCCCGCGAAACACTTGCACCCGCGACTTGCGCTTGGGGTGCGAGCGCGTGGAACGGGCTTCTCGCCATTCGTCTTCTATCGCCTGCGCCCGAAACGATCCGCGCGGCGCTTGTGCCTCTTCTTGAAACCCTGCGCGGGCGCTCTGCTCCGCGCGTCTGGCAATAGGGAGTTCTTTTCCCATGAATCTCACCCCACGTGAAAAAGACAAATTGCTGATCGCGCTCGCCGCCATGGTCGCGCGCAACCGCCTCGCGCGCGGCGTGAAGCTGAACCATCCCGAAGCTGTCGCCCTCATCACCGACTATGTGGTGGAAGGAGCCCGCGATGGGCGCAGCGTGGCTGACCTCATGGAAGCGGGCGCGCATGTCGTCACCGCTGACATGGTGATGGAAGGCATTGCCGAAATGATTCACGATGTGCAGGTGGAAGCCACTTTCCCCGATGGCACGAAACTGGTGACCGTGCATGAGCCCATCCGTGGCTCGGCCTCCAAAGATATTCCCGGCGCTGTGTTTGCAGGGTCAGGTGATGTGCTGATGAATGAAGGCCGCGAGACGGTGACGCTGAAAGTGTCGAACACTGGCGACCGCCCCATTCAAGTGGGCTCGCATTATCATTTCTTCGAGACCAATCCGGGCCTGTCTTTCGACCGCGCCAAAGCGCGTGGGATGCGGCTTGATATTCCAGCGGGCACGGCTGTGCGTTTCGAGCCGGGACAAACCCGCGATGTGCAGCTCGTGGCACTATCGGGAAATCGCGAAGTCTATGGCTTGCGCGGCGAAATCATGGGCAAGCTCTAAGAGGGAGATGACAAGATGACAACGAAACTCTCCCGCGCTGCTTATGCAGATATGTTTGGGCCCACCACCGGCGACAAAGTGCGCTTGGCCGATACAGCGCTCATGATCGAGATCGAGAAAGACTTCACCATCTATGGTGAAGAGGTGAAATTTGGTGGCGGCAAAGTCATTCGTGATGGCATGGGCCAGTCGCAAGTGTCGCGCGCCGATGGTGCTGTCGACACGGTTATCACCAATGCGGTCGTGATCGACCATTGGGGCATTGTGAAATGCGATGTGGGCCTGCGTGACGGGCGCATCTTCAAACTGGGCAAGGCGGGCAACCCCGAAATCCAGCCGGGTGTGGATATTATCATCGGGCCCGGCACGGAAGTGATTGCGGGTGAGGGCAAGATCCTCACCGCGGGCGGCTTTGATACACATATCCATTTCATCTGCCCGCAACAGATTGAAGAGGCGCTCATGTCGGGCGTCACATCTATGCTGGGTGGCGGCACGGGGCCAGCCACAGGAACCTTTGCGACCACCTGCACGCCCGGCCCCTGGCATATTGCGCGCATGATCGAAGCTTCAGATTCCTTTCCGATGAATCTGGGCTTTGCCGCCAAGGGCAATGCGGCGACACCCAAAGGCTTGATCGAGCAGATTGAAGCTGGCGCCTGCGCCATGAAGCTGCATGAAGATTGGGGCACCACTCCATCAGCGATTGATAATTGCCTGTCGGTGGCCGACGACACGGACGTGCAGGTGATGATCCACACCGACACACTGAATGAATCAGGCTTTGTCGAAGACACAATCAAGGCGTTCAAAGGCCGCACGATTCATGCCTTCCACACCGAAGGGGCAGGCGGTGGCCATGCGCCCGATATTATGCGTGTGGCTGAACTTGAAAATGTGCTGCCATCCTCCACCAATCCGACGCGGCCTTTCACCAAAAATACGCTCGATGAACATCTCGATATGTTGATGGTCTGCCATCATCTTGATTCATCGATTCCTGAAGATCTGGCTTTTGCCGAAAGCCGCATCCGCAAAGAGACCATCGCAGCCGAAGACATTCTGCATGATCTGGGTGCGCTCTCGATGATGTCATCAGACTCGCAAGCCATGGGGCGTGTGGGCGAAGTCATTATCCGCACGTGGCAGACGGCCGACAAGATGAAGCGCCAGCGCGGGCCGCTGCCCGAAGACAAGGGCGACAATGACAATGCCCGCGTCAAACGCTACATCGCGAAATATACAATCAACCCCGCGATTGCCCATGGCGTGTCGCGCCATATTGGCTCGGTTGAAGCGGGCAAGCTTGCTGATCTTGTTTTGTGGACGCCTGCTTTCTTTGGTGTGAAGCCTGATCTGATCATCAAGGGCGGCATGATTGCAGCCGCCCCCATGGGCGACCCGAATGCATCGATCCCGACACCACAGCCCGTGCATTATCGCCCGATGTTTGGCTCATATGGCGCAGCCGTTTCACGCACATCCATGACCTTCGTGTCGCAAATGTCGCTCGACAAGGGCATTGCCACACATTTGCGCGTCAGCAAGCAGATGGTTGCTGTGCAGGATACGCGCAAACAAATCTCGAAGAAGAGCATGATCCACAATGGCGCCACGCCCAAGCTGAGGATCGATCCCGAGACTTATGCGGTGACAGCCGATGGCGTGCTCCTGACTTGCGAACCCGCCTCGGTGCTACCGATGGCGCAACGCTATTTCATGTTCTGAGGGACACATCATGATCCGCGCTGGAAAAATCTTGGCACAGGCCGCAGGTAAAAATACCTGCGCTGATACAGTTCTGCTCGATTCCACAGAGCGCCATCGTCGGCGCGCCACGATGACATGCGTGCGCGGCTTGGAATTCCTGCTCGATTTGCCGGAAGCCATTATGCTGCGCTCGGGCGATGCGATCATGCTTGATGATGGGCGGCTCGTAGAAGTGCTGGGCAAGCCCGAGCCTTTGGCTGAAATTCGCTGCGGCAGCGCGCGCGAATTGGCCAATGTCTCCTGGCATCTGGGCAACCGCCATCTGCCGGTGCAAATTTTCGAAACCAAAATCCGCATCCGCCGCGACCATGTGATTGAAGATATGGTGCGCGGCCTCGGCGCCAAAATTGCGCTGATTGAAGCCGCCTTCGATCCCGAAGGTGGCGCTTATGCGCAAGCCGAACATGCGCATGATCCCGGACATGATCACGGGCACGATCACCATGATCATGGCGATGATTGCGGCTGCGGACATGATCACCACGGGCATGACCATGCGCATGGCCACAAGCATGGCTGAGAGCGCGCATCTGCCGCTGGCCATCTGGTTGTCGCCAGCCTTTCCGGTTGGCGCCTTCGCCTATAGCCATGCGCTCGAATGGGCGGTGGAATGCGGCGCGGTGCAGGATGCAGCCACACTCAGCACATGGATCGATGATCTTCTGCGCTGCGGCTCGGGCCGCAATGATGCCATTCTGCTTGCAGCCAGCCATCGCGCCGCAAATGATGCAGCCGCGCTGATCGAGATCAACGAATTGGCTTTGGCGCTCGCACCCTCGCGCGAGCGGCATCTTGAAACATCAGCACAGGGAGCGGCTTTCGTCATTGCCATGCGCGCGGCTTGGCCATGCGCCGCACTTGATGCGCTTGATGGCGAGACCGCCTATCCTGTTGCGCTTGGCGCTGCCGCAGCGGGACACCATGTGCCCTTGGCCGCAACGCTGGAGCATTTTCTGCTGGCCTTCACCGCCAATCTCGTATCGGCGGCTGTGCGCCTTGGCCCCATTGGGCAGACCGATGGTCAACGTGTCACGGCTGGTGCTTTGCCTGCCATCCACGCAACGGCGCGCTTTGCGCTCACTTCCACCTTGGACGATCTCGGCTCGGCCACCCTTGCCTCCGATCTCGCGTCCATGCAGCATGAAACCCAATATTCGAGGCTCTTTCGCTCATGACCGCATCTTTGAATGGACCGCTGCGCGTTGGTATTGGCGGCCCCGTCGGCTCCGGCAAAACCGCTCTGATGGAAAATCTCTGCAAGGCGTTACGCGACACTTACGATATCGCCGCCATCACCAATGATATTTACACGAAGGAAGATGCACGCCTGCTGACTGTTGCAGGCGCACTGACGCCTGATCGCATCATGGGTGTGGAAACAGGCGGCTGCCCGCATACCGCTATTCGCGAAGACGCCTCTGCCAATCTGGCGGCCGTGTCTGACATGAGCAAAAAATTTCCGGGCCTTGAAATCATTCTGATTGAATCGGGTGGCGATAATCTTGCGGCTACTTTTTCGCCCGAACTCGCGGATATCACCATCTATGTGATCGATGTGTCGGGCGGCGAAAAGATTCCGCGCAAAGGGGGGCCTGGTATTACGCGCTCGGATTTGCTCGTCATTAACAAGATCGATCTCGCACCCTATGTCGGCGCCTCGCTTAATGTGATGGATGCGGATACAAAACGCATGCGGGGTGAGCGACCCTATGTCTTCACCAATATGAAGACGAAACAGGGCTTGCAGCCGATTATGAATTTCATCGCCAAGCGCGGCGGCCTGCCCGTGCGCTCACCAATCACAGCAGACTAAAACGCCGTCATTGCGAGGAGCGCAGCAACGTGGCAATCCAGCTTCACACGTGAGGCTTCTGGATTGCTTCGCTTCGCTCGCAATGACGGCTTGAGTTGCGCGCAAGCGCTCATTTGGGGCATGATGGAGACACGAGGAGAATCCCATGTCATCCAAGCTCGACCAGCTCAAATCTATGACCACGATTGTTGCCGACACAGGCGACATGGCCTCCATTGGCGCTTTCAAGCCGACCGATTGCACCACAAATCCGACGCTGATCCTCAAAGCCGCACAGATGGACGCCTATAAGCATCTGGTCGATGAAGCGATTGAATGGGGCCGTAGCCACCATGCCGTCACCAGCCAAGTTACAGATCGGCTGGCTGTGAATTTCGGTGCCGAGCTTGCCAAAATTGTACCGGGCCGCGTGTCGACTGAAGTGGATGCCGATCTCTCCTTCGATGTCGAGGGCATGGTCAGCAAAGGTCGCGCGACCATTGCTGATTATGAATCGCGGGGCGTGGCGCGCAGCCGCGTGCTCATCAAGCTCGCCACCACATGGGAAGGCATCCGCGCCTGCGAAATCCTCCAGCGTGAAGGCATTGATTGCAACATGACGCTGCTCTTTGGTCTGCCGCAGGCCATTGCTGCGGCAGAGGCTGGTGCTTTTCTCATCTCGCCATTTGTCGGGCGCATTCTCGACTGGCATGTGAAGGCGAGCGGCAAAACTTTCGGGGCTGAGGAAGATCCGGGCGTTTTGTCGGTGCGCAATATCTACGCTTACTACAAAGCTTACGGCATCAAGACCGTCGTCATGGGCGCCTCTTTCCGCTCCCTGGGCGAGATTGAAGCGCTGGCTGGTTGTGATCGCCTCACCATTGCGCCTGCTCTGCTTGATGAACTCGCCAAGAGCGAAGGCGCTTTGGCGCGCAAGCTTGATCCCGCACAAGCCGCCAAGCTTGCGCCCGCCAAAATGTCGCTGGATGAAAAAACCTTCCGCTTCCTTTTGAATGAAGATGCGATGGCGACTGAAAAGCTTGCGGAAGGCATTCGCCTTTTCACAAAGGATTTACGCGCCTTGCGCGAGATGGTGGCAGGCTTGCTCGAAAATTCAGCTGCACTTTAAAAAAGAAAAACCCGTCAGCTTGTATTTACTGACGGGTTTCATGTCATTTCAAACTTCAGATCGCCTTACTTGCTTTCGTCCGGATAGGCCTTGCGGACCTTTTCCAAAAGTTCCGGCGTGATGTTGGCCACATCTGTCACAAGCTTCTGGAGATCTTCGCCCTTCATCGGACCCATGCTCATGCCCATCCGATCGAGATCACCGGTGAAAGCCGCGTCGAGCATTGTCGCATCAAAAGCGCGACGTAATGTATTGACGCGATCATCCGCGGTCTTGGGTGTCGTGAAGAAAGATGTGCCGATTTCGCTCGCCGACATGATGGCGGTAAGGATTTGCTTTTTCTCCGGCGTGTCCGCGGTCTCAATGGCTGTTGGCACATTGGGCAATTCCGGCAGACGCTTCAGGCCAAATTGCGAGAGCACCTGGATGCTGCCATCCTTGAACCATGAGGGCTTGGCCGAGCGCACAGCTTCGTATGCCGTCGAATGGCCTTCCACTTCGCCGCGCTCAACCGCAAGCATGGCTTCATTCGAGCCCTTGTAGCCCATCACCAGCTTGAACTTGGTGCCCAAAACATTGTTGAGCACAAGCGGGTAGATGGAAACGGTTGAGCCCGCACCTGTGCCACCCAGCGTTGCCTCCTGCTTGATCGCATCTTCAATCGTCTTCACCGGAGACGTCTTCCATGTGAAAACAATATTGACGAGCGGGCCAACGCGGCCGATCCAATTCAGCTCTGCCGTCTTGAAGCGCACGCCATTCGTGCCAAGCTTTTCATCGAGCGGCAGCGTGGGAGCGCCAAGGCCAACCACAGTTCCGTCTTTTGCCGAATTGTTGAAAATCTGATTGACCGCCAGGAAGGAACCCGCACCCGGCATGTTGCGCACAACCACAGTCGGATTGCCCGGAATATGCTTGCCCATATGCTGGGCGATCATGCGCGAATAGGTATCGTTGCTGCCACCCGTCGCATAGCCGATCAGGAACTCGACCGTCTTGCCCTTGTAAAATTCGGCGGGAGATTGCGCCTGTGCCGCTCCGGCCAGGAGTATCGCGCCCATCGTGCCGATGAAAATTGGGTGTGTCATTTGCATTTTGCGCATCTTGTCCTCCCGCGGCGGCGCCGGACTTTGCCGACCTAACATCGCTTCTTCTCGGGATAATCTATCCGGCGCGGGGAATCCACCCCACTAACAAAGGCTTGTAAATGTTCACAAGCACGAGAGACCGGCCGCCTTGCGCTTCACACCCGCGGGGGCCATGTTTCAAACCATGGTCATTACCCCGGGACACCCGAATAATCTTGGCGCCAGCGCGCTCGTCAACATGAACAATCGATCGCGCGAGATTTTCCGCTCGATTGTTGACAGCTATCTGGCCACCGGGGAGCCGGTGGGCTCCCGCCATATTTCCCGCCTCCTGCCCATCACGCTCTCCCCCGCCTCCATTCGTAACGTTATGCAGGATCTCGAGGAGCTAGGCCTTGTCTATGCACCCCACACCTCGGCCGGGCGCCTGCCCACCGAACAGGGCTTGCGCTTTTTCGTCGATGCCATGCTGGAGTACGGTGCCCCCAACGAAGAAGATCGGCGCAAGATCGAAGCGGAAGTAAAGGCCGCCTCGCAGGACCGGACCCTCGATGGCGTTCTGGCCGAGGCTTCAAGCCTGCTCTCGGGCCTCACCCGCGGAGCGAGCGTGGTGCTGACGACGAAAGAAAACGTCCGGCTGAAACATATCGAATTCGTGCGGCTCGATGCCGAGCGCGCCCTGGCTGTGCTCGTCTCGGAGGATGGAACGGTCGAAAACCGACTGGTCGCCATCCCCGCAGGCCTGCCTGCCAGCGCCCTGATTGAGGCCGGCAATTATCTCAATGCTCGTCTGCGTGGCCGCACTTTGGGGGAAGTCCGCTCGGAAATCGAAGCCGCCCGCCTCTCCGCCCAGACTGAGCTTGATGAATTGACCGCCAGACTGGTCGATGCGGGGCTGGCAAGCTGGGCTGGGCTCAAAGGCGAAAGCCAGCAGCTGATTGTGCGCGGCCAAGCCAACCTGCTGGATGATTTGCGGGCAGACGAGGATCTGGAGCGGATTCGCCTCCTCTTTTCTGATCTGGAGACCAAAACCGATGTGATCGACCTGCTCTCGCGGGCCGAAACCGGCGAGGGCGTTCGCATTTTTATCGGTTCAGAAAACAAGCTCTTTTCGCTTTCGGGCTCCTCGATGATCGCCGCCCCCTTCCGCGATGGCGCCCAGCAGATTGTCGGCGTCTTGGGCGTGATCGGCCCGACCCGGCTGAATTACGCCCGCATCGTGCCCATGGTCGATTACACGGCCAAGGTCGTGGGCCGCCTGATGCAGGGACGCTGAATTTCATTTTTTGATTGATTTTTGTAGTCTATAGGATACATTTCAATGCTCGTTTCAAGAGCGATGAATTTGTTGATTGGCTGAAGAAGCTTCGAGATCGGCAAGCCCAACTGCGGATTGCGGTTGCCATCGACCGGATGGCACAAGGCAAGATGGGAGATGTCCGCCCTGTGGGATCAGGCCTGTCTGAAATGCGGCTTCATTTCGGCCCGGGTTACAGGCTGTATTTCTTCAACCACGGCGGCTGCGCCTATTACCTCCTGGCTGGAGGAGACAAAAGCTCCCAAGCTGATGACATCAGAAAAGCTATCGAGTTGAAAAAGCAGGCTCTGGAGAAGCTGAAATGATCAACATGACGCCGTGGGACAGTGCCGAGCTTCTCTCATCAAAAGATGATGTCGCAGCCTATCTGGACGCAGTCTTCGAGGATGCCGCGCAGACGAATGACTACAGCCTCATTCCGCACGCCCTCGGCGCCATCGCCCGCGCCAAGGGCATGACGGATATTGCCCGCGAAACCGGCCTGTCCCGCGAGAGCCTCTACAAGGCGCTCTCGGAAGACGGCAACCCGAGCTTTGCCACGGTCATGAAAGTGCTGCAGGCGCTCTCGATCGAGCTGCGGACAAAAGCCAAATCAGACGAAAAGTCGGACCACGAAGCGGCCTAGGGTCACGCTTTTCCCAAAAGCCCCTCGGCAGCCTTGGAAATGTGGCCCGCGCCTGCTATCCCCATGCCCCATGACGACCCATCCGATCGAAAACATCCGCAATTTCTCCATCGTCGCGCATATCGACCACGGCAAGTCGACGCTGGCCGACCGTCTGATCCAGACGACCGGCACTCTGGCTGAGCGCGACATGGTCGAGCAAGTGCTCGATTCCATGGATATCGAGCGTGAACGCGGCATCACGATCAAAGCCCAGACCGTGCGCCTCGAGTATAAGGCGCTGGATGGCAAGACCTATATTCTGAACCTCATGGACACGCCCGGCCACGTTGACTTCGCCTATGAAGTCTCGCGCTCGTTGGCGGCCTGCGAAGGATCACTGCTCGTGGTCGATGCCTCGCAAGGGGTTGAAGCCCAGACGCTCGCCAATGTCTATCACGCGCTCGACGCGGGACACGAGGTGGTGCCTGTGCTCAACAAGATCGATCTGCCCGCAGCTGAACCCGATCGCGTCAAAGAACAGATCGAAGAAGTCATCGGCATTGATGCATCCGAAGCTGTGCCGATCTCGGCCAAGACGGGCATTGGCATCGACCTCGTGCTCGAAGCGATTGTCAAACGTCTGCCGCCGCCCAAGGGTGACGAAACCGCGCCCCTCAAGGCTCTGCTGGTTGATTCCTATTACGATGCCTATCTGGGCGTCGTTGTTATCGTGCGCATCATCGACGGCACTTTGAAGAAGGGCCAGAAGATCAAAATGATGGCGGCGGACGCCCATTACTCGGTCGATAAAATCGGTGTGTTTCGTCCGAAGATGCAAGATGTCACCGAGCTTGGACCCGGCGAAGTTGGTTTCATCACCGCGCAAATCAAGCAGGTTGCCGACACGCGTGTTGGCGACACGATTACGGACGAGAAGAAATCCTGCACAGAAGCGCTGCCCGGATTCAAGCCGGCGCAACCGGTCGTGTTCTGCGGCCTTTTCCCCGTCGATGCCGCAGATTTCGATGATCTGCGCGCGGCTATGGGCAAGTTGCGCCTGAATGATGCGAGCTTCTCCTATGAAATGGAAAGCTCTGCAGCGCTGGGCTTTGGTTTCCGCTGCGGCTTCTTAGGGCTTTTGCATCTGGAAATTATTCAAGAGCGCTTGCATCGCGAGTTCAATCTCGACCTGATCGCCACCGCGCCTTCCGTCATCTATAAAATCGTGCTCAGCGATGGAACAGATATCGAGCTGCACAATCCGGCTGACATGCCGGATGTGATGAAGATTGCTGCGATCAACGAGCCATGGATTCGCGCAACCATTCTGACGCCGGATGATTATCTGGGTTCGGTTCTGAAACTCTGTCAGGACCGCCGCGGGGCGCAGATCGATCTCAATTATGTCGGCAAGCGCGCCATGGTCACCTATGATTTGCCGCTGAACGAAGTCGTCTTCGATTTCTACGATCGCCTGAAATCAATCTCGAAGGGCTATGCAAGCTTCGACTATGCGATCAGTGATTATCGCGAAGGCGACCTTGTGAAAATGTCGATCCTCGTCAACGCCGAAGCAGTCGATGCGCTCTCCATGCTCGTCCATCGCACACGCGCCGAAAACCGTGGCCGAGCCATGGTCGAAAAACTGAAAGACCTGATCCCGCCCCATATGTTCCAGATTCCGATCCAGGCAGCGATTGGGGGCAAGATCATTGCGCGTGAAACCGTGCGGGCTTTGCGCAAGGACGTGACGGCAAAATGTTACGGTGGCGACGCATCGCGCAAGCGCAAGCTCCTCGATAAGCAGAAAGAGGGCAAAAAGCGCATGCGCCAATTCGGCAAAGTGGAGATTCCGCAGGAAGCCTTTATCGCTGCCTTAAAGATGGACAGCTGAGGCCACTGCGACGGATCCACATCCCTAACAAAAACGTCAGAACGCCCATCTATTCGCGAGCCCCGCTTCATGGCATGCTGGGGTTAGGACATGCCCTGCGAGGTTCGCACCGATGAAAAATATCCTTGTGCCGGTTGAAGCCCATTCGGCCATCGATTCTGTTCTGCAGACGGCCGTGCTCGCGTCACGCCGGTTTTCGTCCTACATTGAGGGCACGCCGCTTGGCCCCGATCTGCCAGATCTCGTCGCCTTCGACATGCCGGTGAGCTGGAGCGTCGCCGATCAGAACACCTGGAAAGACATGGCCGACGAAGCACATCAGCGCTTTGAGCAGGCCATGCGCGACGCGGGACTGCCGGAGGCAGGGGCGGACAAAACCGCAACCAGTTTCGGCTGGACTGGAGAAAGCGCTTTTGGCGAGAGCCAGATTGGCGCCTATGCACGCATTTTTGATTGTACGATTCTGGGCCGCCCTGGCACTGAACGTGGTGATGCGCGCATGGCGACCGCAGAGACAGTCCTTTTCGAAAGCGGGAAGCCGATCATTCTTGCGCCACCTAAAACGCCCGAAAAAATGGGAGAGACTATCGTCATTGCCTGGAACAACAGCGTAGAAACCGCGCGCGCCAGTTCAATGGCCATGCCTTTGCTGAAGCAGGCTTCCAAAGTGATCGTCATGACAGTCGAAGAATTCCGCTCCGATGGTCCGGCTGGCGATCTCTATGCAGACATGTTGTGCCGCCACGGCGTCAATGCGGAATTCGTGATCCGCAGCGCCAGCCATCGCAACAGCGGCGAAGCCATTTTGCGCGGCGCTGAGGCACTGGGGGGGGACCTCTTGATCAAGGGTGCCTACACACAAAGCCGCCTGCGCCAGATGTTTTTCGGCGGTGCCACCAGCCACATCATGAATTACGCTGAAATTCCGGTTCTGATGACCAGCTGATCGGCGTCAGACGCGACGCATCGGATTGGTCCAGGCCATGATCGATCCGAATGTTGTGAACGCAGCCAAAGCCAAAAAAGCAACGCGAAAAGCGGCGGTGATTTCTTCCGTCACCGCGGCGCGCCGCTCAAGTGGAAGGCCGCCCAGCGCCGCTTGTGTGTCTTGCAAGATCGCACCGAAAAGCTTTGCGGCTTCCGGATCACGCGCCGCGAGCGTCGCAAACAGAATAGTGCTGATCATCGCTGTGCCCAATGAGGCGCCGACCGAGCGCGACAATTGCACGGAACTCGCCGCCTGACCCAATTGGCGCGGTCCGGCTGCCGTTTGCACCGTCACTTGGGCTACACCCATCACCGAACCCATCATCAAGCAATTGAACATCAGCAGCGCTGACAGCTGAAGCATGTTCATCGCAGATCCGTAATAAGCGAAGATCACAAGCGTGCAGGTGGTGACCATCAAAGTAAGCGAGGGCAGAATCATTGTGCGCCCCGTCCGAGAGACAATGCGCCCGGTGATGATCGAGCCGGTGCCAACCCCCGCCGTGATCGACAGGAGAACGGTTGAAATATCGCCCGCAGAGGCCTGATGCACGGCGCGCAGGTAAATCGGCATGAAGGCCACAAGCGAAACCAACGTTGCACCATGGCAAGCCGCCATCAGATCAGCCCGCCAGATCGCCGCCTGACGCAGGAGACGCACCGGCAAAAGTGGAGCATCCGTGCGAAACTCGCGGCGCATGAGCAAAACAAAACACAATATCGCCAGACCAAGCAGTGCAAGGCCCGTCGATTGGGCGGCGGCACTCACCGAACGCACCTGATCGAGCGCCAGCAACAGGGGCACGATGAAGCCGATGAAATAGATGAGGCCTGGAAAATCGAACCGCCACACACCCTGGGAATTGCCGGGCCGCGCTCTCAGTCGCATCGTCAGCAAGACTGCAATAATACCTGTGGGCACATGCATCAGAAAGACCGCGCGCCAACCAAACAAATCCGTCACAAAGGCGCCCGCCACAGGCCCGAACGAGGATGCTGTAACGGCAATGCCTGCGAGATAACCCTGAAATTGTCCGCGCTGGCGCGGTGGAACCGCCTCGCCGATCAAGGCTTGCGACAGTGACATCAGGCCACCGCCACCCAATCCCTGTACGAAGCGGGTGAGGGCCAGCACTTCAATGGATGGCGCAAAGGCGCTCGCTATCGCTGCGCCAAGGTAAAGCGCAAGCGCAATAAACATGAAACGGCGACGGCCATACATATCCCCCAGAAAGCCATAGACGGGCGCGGCAATGGTGACTGCGATCAGATAGGAAATGACCAGCCAAGAGACGCGCTCAACATCGCCCAGAGCCGCCGCAATTGCGGGCAGAGCGCTGGCCAAGATTGTCTGGTCGCTCATGCTCATAAACATGGGCAGCATGATCGAGGGAAAGACCGTGAAGAAGAGCTGCTTGGTGCTCATTGGTCGCTCGGCCAATTCAGTTTCTGGACCGGCGCCTGTTGCCACGGTGAGCTTTCCTCAAATGTCGGAGAATCAGGCCCCGAGACAGGGCTTAGGTGAGACATAGGGCCAGCCTGCCGCCCCGCCAAGCACCCGCAAGTCAAAGATGTCGGAATTTGACCCAAAACAGAATCATGCCTGACCCGCCATTGATTGAAGGGCCCGAGATCGCCTAAAATGAGACCGCCTGCGGGCCAAGAAGCAAGAAGGGCATAGGCTATGGTCGATTCATTCGAGGATCATTGCTGGCAGGACATCATCCCAGCCGACATTCTCGACCTCTACAAACATTACAAGCGTGACCTCTTTATCGGCCCCAGTGCCGCCCTTCTGGCCATCGACCTCTATGAGCTCGCCTATGAAGGTGGCCCGCGCCCAGTGGCGGAAGTCGCGCAGGACTTCCCCTCCTCGTGCGGCATCAATGCCTGGAACGCTATCGAGCCAACCAGGCGTCTATTTGCGGCGGCTCGCGCTGCGGGCCTGCCAATTTTCTACACGACCAGCGACACACGCGAGGCCTCCAAACCCGGCGCAGTGAAAGCCACCAACAGGCGGGGCGGGGCTGACCGCGACCATGCCTATGACATTCGACCCGAATGGACCCCGCAAAAGGGCGACGTCGTCATCACCAAACAGCGCGCCAGCGGATTTTATGGCACGCCTTTGCTGGCCCATCTCACGCAATTGCGCATAGACACGCTGATCGTGATCGGCGAGAGCACCTCGGGATGCGTGCGCGCCTCGACGGTGGATGGCTATTCCAATGGCTTCCACATGGTCATGGCAGAGGAATGCTGTTTTGATCGCAGCGACATCTCCCACAAGATCAATCTTTTCGATCTTCATCACAAATATGCAGACTTGATGAAAACAACCCAAGTCATCGCCGAGCTGGAAACACGCGCCCGCGTGAAATAGGCCCCAAACAAACCGCCGGACGCGGGGCTTGATTTGAGCGCCCGCTTCCCCGATGCTGAGATCAGAACAACAAGCAGGAGCCCCGGAAAAAGAGGGACCCTGCAGAGAGGACGACAAATGGATTTCTCGCTTCCAGAAGAATTGCGGATGCTCAAGGACAATGTTCGTCGCTATGTCGACAAGAACATGATCCCCCACGAGCGCGAAACGCTTGACGGCGAAGAGCTGAAACCTGAATGGCGGGAAAAATTTCAGAAAGGCGCGAAGGAGCTGGGCATCTGGCACATGGAAGTGCCGGAAGAATTCGGCGGTCCCGGCCTTGGTATCCTGCCGCGCGTTGTCGTCTGGGAAGAATTGGCCCGCACCATTGCTCTGCCCACACGAGGCGAAAGCATGATGGGCCCTTCCGTGCGCGCCATTCTCTTCGCACTCGAAGGCGAGTTGCGTGAAAAATATCTACTGCCCGTGCTGCGTGGTGAAAAGCGCTCCTGTTTTGCGCAGACCGAACCCGATGCGGGATCTGATCCCGGCTCCATGCGCACGACCGCTGTGCGCGACGGCGATGATTACGTCATCAATGGTGTGAAACGCTATATCAGCCACGCTGACAAAGCCGATTTCGCGCAAGTGATGGCAGCGACCGATCGCTCGAAAGGGTCACGCGGCGGCATTTCATGCTTCCTGGTAGATATGAACACACCAGGCGTGCGGATCACCGCGAAATACCAAACCATGATGGGCGATGCGCCTTGCGAAATCGTCTTCGAGAATGTGCGCATTCCAGCCAAAAACCGCGTCGGCGAAGAAGGCGAAGGTTTCAAATTCGGTCAGAAATGGCTGGGCGTAGGGCGCATCAAGCATGGCGCGCGTGCACTGGGCGTGGCGGAACGCTGCCTCGATCTGGCCATTGATTATTCCAAACAGCGCGTGACCTTTGGTAAGCCACTGTCTGAGCGCCAAGCCATCCAGTTCATGCTGGTCGATTCCTATGTGGAGCTGAAACAGGCGCGCCTGCTCGTTTATGAAGCTGCCTGCAAAATGGATGCGGGCGAAGACACGCGCGTCGATGCCTATATCTGCAAATCCAACGCAGATGAAATGGCGTTTCGTGTGGTCGATCGCTGCATGCAGATTTTCGGCGGCATGGGCCTGACCACTGATCTGCCGATCGAAAAATTCTGGCGCCAACAGCGCTCTTTCCGCATCACGGAAGGCGCGACGGAAGTGATGAAAATGGTCATCGCCCGTCATCTGCTGAAAAAATCCTGATGTTTTCTGCCGAATGGTCCCGCATTGCGGGGCGCGATCTCTACACGCTGACACTCATCGGCGCTGCCGATGGTAGCGTGGAAGAGGAAACTGCCCAGCTAATCGATGAGGCCCTCGAGATCATCCGCGAGGAAGGTCTCGACAAACGCCATATCGTGCGCTCGCGCCTGTTCACAGACAGCCGCGAAAATCGGCAATGCGCCAGCGACGTGCGCCGTGCGGCCCTTGTGGGCCCATGGCGGGGCGCCAGCTCCAGCTTTTTCGACGCTCGGCGTCTGCCTGAAGACGGGCGCGTGCGCCTGGACCTCTCTGTGCTCGCGCCGCACGACCCGCGTGCGATCAAAAGCGTGGTCGAATACGAGCCTGCCATTGCCCCGCCCCGATTCGTGACGCTCGACGGGCTCGTCTTCCTCTCAGGCATCACCGATATGACACCAGGGCTCGCCGCGCAGATCGCGGCCATTCGAGAGGGTATAGACAAATCGCTTGCGATGGCTGGCAGCGCTATCGGCCAAGCACGGCTCATGTCGGTCTTTCTCGCCCGTGAGGAAGACCCCCGCGAGGCTCTGGGGCTGCTCGATCGGCATTTTGCCGATTGCCCCGTCACGCTTGTTCTGACCCAGGTTGGCGGCTATTCAGCTCCCGAAAAACGGATCGAGATTGAAATCACAGCAGGCGCGGCCTGACTTGGGTGCCAGAGCGCTTGAGCTTTGACAGCGCACGCGGGATAAAGGGCCCTTGAGGGGCTCCAAGGCCTGAAATCAAACAAGAACATGGGATGGACGACGATGGGTGAATTTGCGCTTGGCCAGCCGGTGCCCCGCTTCGAAGACCCCCGCCTCATTCGCGGTGGTGGCCGCTATGCCGACGACATCAGCATGCCGGGCCAGACCCATGGGGTCGTTGTGCGCTCACAATATGCGCATGCGCGCATTCTGAAAATCGACACCAGCGCCGCCGCTGCCATGCCGGGCGTGCTCTGTGTGCTGACCGGCGCAGACTGGAAGACATCGGGCTATGCCGATCTTCCCATGCCCAAAGGCCGCAAGCGCCGCGATGGCTCGCCGATGCATTCAGGCAAGTTCCCCGCGATGACATCCGACAAGGTGCGCTGGGTGGGTGATTATGTGGCCTTCGTCGTTGCCGAGACGCGCCTGCAGGCACTCGATGCGGCCGAAGCTGTGGTGGTGCAATATGAGCCGCTGCCAGCCAATATCGTGACCGAAAAAGCGCCCAATGATGGCACGCCGCGGGTCTGGGAAGATTGTGCCAACAATATTTCCTTCGTACATCAGGAAGGTAACAAAGAGGCGACCGAAGAGGCATTCAAAAAAGCCGACGTGATCGTTCGCCGGAAATTCGTCATCAACCGTGTGACAGCTGCAACGATGGAGCCGCGCGCCTGCGTGGGCTATTTCGATCCCGCGGCAGAGCGCTACACGATTTATACAACATTGCAGCGTGCCATTCATTATCGCGGCCAACTCGCGCGCACATTGCGTGTACCGGAAAGCAAGATACATGTGATTGCGGGCGACATTGGTGGCTCCTTCGGCATGAAGTCGGGCGTTTATAATGAAGTGGCGCTGACGCTCTTCGCCTCAAAGGTCATCGGCCGCCCGGTGAAATGGACCTCCACGCGTTCAGAAGCCTTCCTGTCGGACGCGCAGGCGCGCGACAATGTCACCGAAGCAGCACTTGCAATGACCAAGGATGGAAAATTCTTGGGCCTTCAGGTGAAGACGATTGCCAATGTCGGCGCCTATCTGCAACCGGGTGGCGATGGTGGTGCGACGTCAAATCTGGGAACGCTGGCTGGCGTCTATACAACGCCCGCGATCCATGTCGATGTAACGGCTGTATTCACCAACACCAATCCAATGCGCCCCTATCGTGGCAATGGCCGCCCGGAAGCAGCCTATGTGATCGAGCGCATCATCGATCTGGCCGCACGCGAATTGAAAATGGATCCGGTGGAAATCCGCCGTAAGAACATCATTCCGCCAGAGGCCATGCCCTACGCGACGCCACTCAAATTCATCTATGACTCGGGTGAATTCGAAAAGGGCATGGATATGGTGCTCGAAATGGCCGATTGGAAAGGCTTTGAAGAGCGCCGCAAGGAAGCCCGCGCACGCGGTAAGTTGCGCGGCATCGGTCTTTCTAATTCCATTGAGAAAGCAGCATCACCCGGTTTTGAAGGCGCGGAAATCCGCTTTGACCGCTCGGGAACTGTGACCATTCTGTCGGGCGCGGTGACGCAGGGCCAAGGCCATGAGACGATTTTCAAACAGCTCGTCTGCGACCGCCTCGGCATCAAGCCGAGCGAAGTGCACTATGTCCAAGGCGATACGGATGCCGTCTTCTTCGGTGAAGGAACGGGCGGTTCGCGCACGGCCACAGTGGGCGGTTCAGCACTCCATCTGGCAGCTGAAAAGATCGTCGACAAGGCCACCAAGATTGCCAAGAAAATGCTCGGCGATGATGAGGTTGATTTCAAGGACGGCATCTTCACCGCCCGCAAGACCAACCGCAGCCTGACGATTAGCGAAATTGCCAAAGGGTCGACCAATCCGAAAAATCTGCCTGAAGGCATGGAAGTCGGCCTTATTGCCAATGCTGTCTATGCCAATGATCTGATGAACTACCCTAACGGCAGCCATGTCTGCGAATTGGAAATCGACGAGGAGACGGGCGTTGTCGAAATCGTGCGCTACAACGTCGTTGATGACGTTGGCACTGTGCTCAATCCGCTTCTGCTGAAGGGCCAGATCCATGGCGGCATTTCCCAAGGCGTCGGCCAGATGCTGATGGAAGACCTCACCTATGATCCTGAAAGCGGAGAATTACTGGCCGGATCCTTCATGGATTACGCCATGCCCAAGGCCGATAATTTTTGCCCCATTGAGGTGGTGAGCAATCCGGTGCCCACCAAGAGCAATCCGCTCGGTGTAAAGGGCGCCGGCGAAGCGGGCTGCGTCGGCGCGCTGCCCGCTGTCGCCAATGCGCTTGCGGACGCACTGAGCGTTTATGGCATTGATGACGTGCCCATGCCTGCCACACCGGCCCGGGTCTGGCGCCTGATTGAAGCAGCCAAGGCAAAGCTAGGCTAAGGTTATCTAAACAAAAATTTTACTGCTCAGTTTGCAACAGCCCCTCGGCGTTGTTATCGATGCCGAGGTTTTTCTTTTTCGTTTTTTGTTTAATTCACATTTCAGGACGTTTCTCCATGACAGATTCGCAGAATTCCTTTTCTGCGCCGCAAGATCAAAGACATGCGGCATCGGGCCAGGAATGGCTGGACCAGTTCAAACACCACCTTAATGGTTCGGCTCAAGCTTGCGCGTTCAAAAGCGCCAACAAAATATGCGGCCAATACCGCAGTCTGCAACTGCGGCGCTTCGGCAGGGCACGCAAAGGCGCAGACCTTCCAACGCTGATCGTGCCGCCACTTGCAGTCCATGATTCAGGCTTTCTTGATCTGTCCACGGGACATTCGCTGATTGGCGCACTGCTCCAAAGCGGGTTGGATCATGTGCATCTGGCCGATTGGCGTCAGATGACGGCGGACAGTCGGGAACAATCCATCGACACATGCCTCGCCGATCTGTCCATCGCCATCGATGATTTGGGCGGGCGCGTCAATTTACTGGGGCTAAGCTTTGGCGGACTCTTCGCGCTGCTCATTGCTGCTCGCTTTCCCAACAAGGTGGACAAGCTCCTGCTTGCTGGAACGCCCGTTGATATGCACGCCGGGCTTTCAACCATGACGCACCACGCCAACAAACTCGCCAAAACGCCACAAAAGCTTCCCGTTGATATGGCAGCTGCCGAAACCTGGCTGGCCCCGCTCACCATCGCGCAGGGTACAGAAGTGCACGGCCTCGAATCCATGCAGCGCGATCCCGGATCTTTCTCGCGCGCCGATCTGGATGCGCTCGCACTCTACGGGCGCTGGGCACAACGCAAAGGCGATTTGTCCGGGACTTATATTCGCGAATTGCTGTTACGCATCTGCGCCGGCAACGAGATCGCCAAAGGCACATTTATGGCGCTGGGCCAGCGGATCGACCTGAAAAACATCCGCGCACCAATCTTTGTTATCGCTGGCGCGCAGGATGAAATTGCCCCGCGCCGACAGGCGCTGCGTGTGCTCGACCTCGTTGGCACGCCACAAGCAAGGCGGCGCAAGTTGGTCGTGCAAGCAGGTCATTTTACGCTGTTCATGGGGCGCAATATGCTCAAGCGCGAGTGGCGCATGGCTGCAGGCTGGCTGCAATCGCACGCGCCACACGCACGACCCCGAAAAGCTTAGACCATCGAGGGCAAAGCCGAGAGCAAATGCCCGAAGCCCGTGCGCTTTTCATTGACATGCAATCGCTTCTGGAATTCCCAGACGCGGGCCGGCACCGGATGAACCACGGGGACACCGAGATCGCGTTCGAGCATGTCGACAATATGCAGTGTGCGCCAGCCTGAGCCCAGCATATAGATTGCATCTGCGCCCTTGTGTTTCAGGAAGCTCTTCTTGATGTGGCTGTAGACCTGCTCGCCAGAAAGCTCCTGCACTTTATTGAACGGCACATCGACGCCTTCCATGCAGCGCACATCAAAACCTGCATCGCGGAAATAGGCCGCAAAGGTGTCGTTGATGTCGCCCTGGAAATAGCTCGCCCCAATGATGCTCTTGGCGCCCAAAGCGCGAAGAGCTGAAATGTGATTTTGGCCGGCTGTGAAAATCGGCGTCTTGTATTTGGCCTCCCATTCGCCCACGAGACGTGTTTCGGCTTCGCGACCCATCACCATGAAAGGTGGCGCACCATTGGGATGAATGGCATCACAATTTTGCTCAGCGCAAAGCGCGATCTGCTGCTCGTAGCCGCCCATGACGGTCTTGAACTCATCGCGCGTACCGCGCGTGATATTGATGAAGAGCGGAATGACGCCAATACCCTCGGGCAGCAGGCGGATGAATTCTTCCGTCGCGCCGGGACGCAGAGTCGGATGGATGATGCCGGCGATACCACGCCAAGCCGAAAAGGCCATAGATTCCTCCCAAAATTATCGCGCGGTTTCGTTTGTGTCCGCGGTTGGCACCATACTGGCTGAAGGGGCGCGGCATTGGAAGTCCTGACCAGCGCAGGGTTTTTCTGCCGCCCCGAAATGAAGCGACACGTCACAATTGGCACGCCAACAAAAAGCCTGCCCCTTTTGCAAGGGGCGGGCAAGTCTGGGAGGAAACGCCTAAAGAGGCGGGCCTGCACAGGAGAGCTTCAAACTGGTCCGGTGCACAGCTGACAGACCCGCGGCAAATCCCACGCCAAGTCAGATTACGTGGGCCAAGGTGGGCGCGCGGGCCTGTTCCCCCCGAGAAAAAGGCATTCGGGCCCAAGCCATGGGCGAGCCGCCCCAAACCAGTCCTGACCAAAGCTACGTGATCGCCCAAGTAAGGGCTTTTTGACCTCGTCGGGAACAGCCATTATGGATTCAGCGCCTGGGGCGGCGGACCGCAAGTCTTACCCGCATGCCCTGTGAGGCTTTTTCTTGACCACGCTCGGTGATCCCATGCCTGTTTATCGTTCCCGCACCACGACCCACGGCCGCAACATGGCGGGTGCACGCGGCCTTTGGCGTGCGACCGGCATGAAGGACGAGGATTTTGGCAAGCCGATCATTGCCATTTCCAATAGCTTCACCCAATTCGTGCCCGGCCACGTCCACCTGAAAGACCTGGGCCAGCTCGTCGCCCGCGAGGTGGAAAAAGCTGGCGGCGTCGCCAAAGAATTCAACACGATTGCGGTCGACGACGGCATCGCCATGGGCCATGACGGCATGCTCTATTCCCTGCCATCGCGCGAAGTCATCGCCGATGCGGTGGAATATATGTGTAATGCCCATTGCGCCGATGCCATCGTCTGCATATCCAATTGCGACAAGATTACACCCGGCATGCTGATGGCCGCCATGCGCCTCAATATCCCGGTGGTCTTCGTCTCCGGCGGCCCGATGGAAGCGGGCAAATATATTCACGATGGCAAATCGCATAAGGTCGATCTGATCGACGCGATGGTCGCTGCGGCCGATGACAAGATTTCCGACGAAGAAGTGGATGCCATCGAGCGCTCGGCTTGTCCGACCTGCGGCTCGTGTTCGGGCATGTTCACAGCCAATTCGATGAATTGTTTGACTGAAGCGCTGGGCCTCTCGCTACCGGGCAATGGTACAACGCTCGCCACACATGCTGACCGCAAGCGCCTCTTCATCGAAGCGGGTCATCTGATCGTTGATCTGGCGCGTCGCTATTATGAGCAGAATGACGAGAGTGTTCTGCCGCGCAATGTTGCCAATTTCAAAGCATTTGAAAATGCAATGGCGCTCGACATTTCCATGGGCGGCTCAACCAATACGGTTCTGCACATTCTTGCCGCCGCTTATGAAGGCGGCATCAATTTCACCATGGAAGACATCGACCGCCTGTCACGCAAAGTGCCCGTGCTGTGCAAAGTTGCGCCTGCAATAGCCGATGTGCATGTCGAAGACGTGCATCGCGCCGGTGGTATCATGTCTATCCTGGGGCAACTGGAACGCGCGGGCCTCCTGCACACGGACACGCCGACGGTTCACGCCCCGACCATGGGCGATGCTCTGGAACGCTGGGATGTGTCACGCACCACGAATGAAAGCGTGCATGAATTTTTCCGCGCCGCGCCAGGCGGTGTGCCCACGCAGACAGCTTTCTCGCAGTCACGTCGCTGGGATGATCTTGATCTCGATCGCCAGAGCGGCGTGATCCGCGATGCGGATCATGCTTTCATGAAAGACGGTGGACTTGCGGTTCTCAGCGGAAATCTCGCGCTTGATGGCTGCATCGTGAAAACAGCAGGCGTGGATGAAAGCATCCATATTTTTTCTGGCCCAGCCCGCGTGTTTGAAAGCCAGGACGAAGCGGTGGACGCCATTCTGCGCGGCAAGGTCAAGGCAGGCGATGTGGTCATCATCCGCTATGAAGGCCCGCGTGGTGGCCCGGGAATGCAAGAAATGCTCTATCCGACGAGCTACATCAAATCGAAGGGGCTGGGCAAAGTTTGCGCGCTCATCACTGACGGGCGCTTCTCAGGCGGTACATCGGGACTGTCCATCGGCCATGTTTCGCCCGAAGCCGCCGAAGGTGGCGCCATCGGATTGGTGGAAGAAGGCGACACAATCGAGATCAATATTCCCAAGCGCTCGATCCGTATCGCGGTTGGCGACGAGGATCTCGCCAAGCGTCGCGTGGCCATGGAGGCCAAGGGCAAAGCTGCCTGGAAGCCGAAAGCGCGCCAGCGCAAGGTCTCAACTGCGCTGCGCGCCTATGCGGCGCTCACAACCAGCGCCGCAAAAGGCGCAGTCCGGCAGCTGCCCGACGATTGATTTACAAGGCGGCGTGAAAACGCCGCCTTTTTTGATGCCCACAAATAAGAAAAGGCCACGCCCCGGTGACAATCGTCGTTCCTGCCCTGATCAAGCGCAACATGACTTTGTTCGCGCTGTCGCAAAGCTTCACGGGCGCAGGGATGCAATTCATCTACGGGCTCGGGCCTATCATGATTGTGGGCATCAGCGGATCCAGCGATCTGGCGGGCCTGTCTGTTGCGCTCGTGGGCCTCTCGCGCTTTCTCGTGTCCTACCCCATCGGGAAGATCACGGATTCCTTTGGCCGCAAGCCCGGCATTCTGCTTGGATTGGCGCTGGCGATGGTGGGCACATGCCTCATCGCCTTTGGTCAGGATTGGTCCAATCTGGCCATCGTCATTATCGGGATCCTTGTGTTTGGCATGGGCATGAATGCCGCGCAGCAAATGCGCGTCGGCGCCACCGACATGTTCCCATCCGCGCTGCGCGGGCAGGCACTCGGCTATATTGCGCTGGGCACTTTTGCGGGCCTCATTCTCTCGCCCGCCGTTGTCAATCTGGCCGAGCGTCTGGCAGAGGCTGGCCTTGGCAAGTCGCTCGTGCTGCCCTGGCTCATGCTCCCTGTGCTGATCATCATCGGCGCTGTGCTGGTTTTCTTTGTGCGGCCCGACCCGAAAGAGATCGGACAAAATCTGCGGGCTTATTATCCCGGCTATGTCGAACCACCACATCCGGCGGGCAAGCGCAGCTCATTCGTCGGCGGCAGCTTGATGAAATATGCGCCCACGCGGCTCGCCATTGCGGCCAATGCGGCCGCGCAAGGCAATATGTCCATTGTCATGGTGCTTACCTCTCTCGTGCTGCAGCATCACGGACATTCGCTCACGGCCATTGCCTGGGCGCATTTGTTCCATTCCGCGGGCATGTTCGCCTTTTCGATACCCATCGGAAAAATCACCGATCGCATCGGCCGCGCAAAAGTCATGTATCCGGGCCTTGTGCTTACCATTGCAGGCGCAGCTCTTGTGGGCCTAACGACGAGCTACATCCCGATCACCTTCGGCACTTTTCTCGTTGGCATCGGCTGGGCGATGACCAATGTCGCCTCAACTGCACTGCTCGCCGATGAAGTCGAGACAAGCATGCGTGGCCGTGCCATCGGCACGAATGATTCATGGGCAGGCGGCGTGAGCCTTGTCCTGTCCATCATTACAGGCCCGCTGATCTCGGCCTTCGGACTTCCGGCATCTGGCCTGTTTGCAGCCTGCGTGGCAGGCGTGCCGCTCATCATGTGGGGTCTAGATCACGCCAAGGCGCGGCCCTGATGCGTCGCGCCGCCCTGCCTCTTTCGCATGTGTGGCTCGCGGTTGCGATCATGGCGGTCTGGGGCAGCAATTTTGTGGTGATGAAAGCAGGCCTCGAGCATTTGCCCTCGCTGTTCTTTGCGGGGCTGCGCTTCACGCTGGTGGCGTTTCCGGTTGTTTTCTTTCTGCCGCGCCCGCGTGTGCGCTGGCGCAATCTGGCGACCTACGGCCTGTTCATCGGCCTTGGCCAATTCGGCCTCATCTTCACAGCGCTGAATGGCCACATTTCACCCGCTCTCGCCTCGCTTGTGGCGCAGACGCAGGTGTTCTTCACCATCGTCCTCGCTTTGGTGTTCGATGATGAAGGGGTAAAGCCCCGGCAATGGGCGGCCCTGCTTCTGGCTGCACTGGGCCTCGCCATCATCGCGTTTCATACCGATGCCCAGACAAGCATGCTGGGCCTGCTGCTGGTGCTGGGCGCAGCCCTGTGCTGGGCGCTCGGCAATATGGCAAGCCGCAACGCTGGACGCGTCAACATGCTCTCCTATGTCGCCTGGTCGAGCCTGTTTGCAGCCCCGTCGCTGCTTGCCTTCTCGTTGGCCGTGGAAGGGCCTCAGGCCATCCTGCAGGGCGTACAGGAGGCAACAATGGGGACATGGGGTGCCGTGATCTGGCAGGCGCTCGGCAATTCGCTATTTGGCTATGCCGCGTGGGGCTGGTTGCTTGCCCGCCATCCGGCGGCCACCATCACCCCGATGGCGCTGCTTGTCCCCGTCTTTGGTTTTACAACCTCCGCCCTGTGGCTTGGCGAGCCGCTCCCCATCTGGAAGCTTGCAGCAGCTGCATTGGTCATGGCAGGTCTGACGTTGAACTTGCTGGCGCCAAAGGCCCCTCAGGAGACCAAGGCATGAAAGAACTTCAGGATCGGGTTGATGCACTGGAGACGACGGCTGCCCATCAGGCGCATGCCATCGACGATCTCAACCGGATCATCACCGAACAATGGACGATCATTGACCGCCTGAAGCGCGCCTATGAGCAATTGAGTGATCGCGTGCAGGAAGCCGAAAGAAGCGCACGTCAAGCCGGACCGGCAGAACCGCCGCCGCCCCATTATTGAGCGCCGATCACAATGAATGCGACGAGCAATATAGGCCACAATCTGCGCCCCGATCCGCGTGGGGTCGTGCTCCTCGATGCGCAGGACAATCCCGTCGGTACGGCCGGAAAACATGCCGCCCATATGCGTGGCCTCTATCACGCGGCCATCTCCATCATTCTTGTCGACCGCGCGGGCCGGCAATTGCTGCAACAGCGCGCTTTCACCAAATATCATTGCGGCGGCTTATGGACCAATGCCTGCTGCTCACACCAGATGGCTGGCGAAAGCTCTGCTGCAGCAGCCAAGCGCAGATTGTTCCAGGAATTGCGCCTACGCACGCAATTGACGCCGCTAGCACGTGTGCGCTATCGCGCCCGTGTGGGTCATTTGATCGAGCATGAATGCGTCGATGTCTTCGTCGGCCTTGTCGAAGACATGCCGCGCATCAATCCAGCGGAAGCCGCGCGCGTTGCCTGGCTCTCGCCCGGCGACCCGCATTTACACGATCCCCTGACGCCGTGGTCCGCGCTTTATCTGGATCTCTTCGGCTTTGATGGCCCGCGCGCCCGCGCGCTCGGGCTGGACGATGGCCAAGTGCATGATTGCGGCCCGACCGTCCGCCTCTGATCGCTTGACCTTCCGGCGGCGGGAGAGTGTATCCATGGGGTAAATCAAATAAGAGGCGGCCCATGACCGAGCATGACCACATCCACACAGACGCTTGCAGCGCCGACCATGCGGCTGAAGCGCGTGACCCGGTCTGCGGGATGACAGCCAAGACCGATGGCTCAAAACCCACCTCGCACGTGGATGACCGCAATTTCTATTTCTGCGGCAATGGCTGCAAAACAAAATTCGATGCTGACACGCTGCATTATCTTTCGCGCACAACCAAAGATCTTGTCTGCGGAATGGACGTCACTATTGCCAACGCGAAATATGCGCTGCGATATAACAAGAAGAGCTATTATTTCTGCTCCCCCGTCTGTCAGACAAAATTCGAAACAGCACCTGAACATTACACAGGCGAAGCCGCGTCTATGCCAAGCACCCCTATTCCTGAAGGTGCCGTCTACACCTGCCCGATGGATCCCGAGATCCGTCAGATTGGACCCGGCACATGCCCGATCTGCGGCATGGCGCTTGAGCCTGATATGCCGAGCGCCGACACAGGCCCCAATCCGGAATATGTTGATTTTCTGCGACGCCTGATATTGGCGGGCCCTCTCGTCATTCCGATTGTCATTCTGGAAATGGGGAGCCATGTCGGCGCTTTCGACTGGATGTCGCCGATGGTCTCAGGCCTCACCCAGCTCGTTTTCTCGCTTCCGATCATTTTGTGGGCCGGGCGACCCTTCTTCGAGCGCGGCTGGCTGTCGCTAAAAACGCGCCATCTGAACATGTTCACGCTGATTGCCATGGGCACAGGTGTTGCCTTTGCCTATAGCCTCGTTGCGCTTTTTGTCCCGGAATTCTTTCCTCACACTTTCCGTCATCATGACGGATCTGTGCCAATCTATTTTGAAGCGGCCTCTGTTATCATCGTTCTCGTGCTCGTCGGTCAGGTTCTGGAATTGCGCGCGCGTGAACAGACCGGCAGCGCCATCCGCGCACTGCTCGACCTTGCGCCCATCACCGCAAGACGCATCCGTGAAGATGGAAGCGAAGAAGAGATCGCGCTTGATCTTGCGCGTGTCGGTGATCGCTTGCGTGTGCGCCCCGGCGACAAGATTCCACTCGATGGACTCATTCTGGAAGGACGCAGTGCGGTAGATGAATCTTTCATCACGGGCGAGAGCATGCCGGTGACGAAAGGCACAGGCGCAAAAGTCATTGGCGGCTCGATCAATGGCACAGGCTCTTTTGTGATGCAGACCGAAAAAATCGGCCGCGACACAATGCTCGCGCAAATCGTGCAGATGGTTGCCAATGCGCAACGCTCGCGCGCACCCATCCAACGTCTCGCCGATCAGGTTGCTGGCTGGTTTGTGCCCTCGGTGCTGGCGGTGGCTGCACTGGCCTTTATCGCATGGTCGCTTTTTGGCCCCGAACCGCGCATGACTTTTGGACTTGTGGCCGCCGTCTCCGTGCTCATCATCGCTTGCCCCTGTGCGCTGGGTCTGGCCACGCCCATGTCCATCATGGTGGGTGTGGGGCGCGGCGCGCAAATGGGCGTTCTGATCCGCAATGCCGAAGCTCTGGAGCGCATGGAGAAAGTCGACACATTGGTGATCGACAAGACCGGTACGCTCACTGAAGGCAAGCCGCGCGTGACCGAGATCGTGACTATGCCAGAGTGGAGTGATGACGAGATCCTGCATCTGGCCGCAAGCCTCGAGGCATTGAGCGAACATCCCTTGGCCGCCGCCATTGTGGCCGCTGCGCGTGATAAAAATCTCGCGCTCACAGCAGTCGAGGGATTTGATTCGCCCGTTGGCAAAGGCGCCTTAGGCCAAGTGGCCAATCGCAAGCTTGTCATTGGCCACGCATCATTCCTTGCAGACCAGGGCGTCTCCACCCAAGCTCTCGCTACGCAAGCCGAGGCTTTGCGCCGCTCTGGCGCAACAGCTGTTTTTCTCGCTGTCGATGGAGCTTTGGCCGGCGTGATCGCCATTTCAGACCCGATCAAAGCTTCAACAGCCCCAGCACTGAAAATACTGTCTGACGAAGGACTGAAAATCATCATGCTCACGGGCGACAACCGCACCACGGCGCAAGCGGTTGCCGATAAACTCGGCATAACTGATATTGAGTCAGACGTGCTTCCCGATCAGAAACGCGCTGTGATTGAGCGTTTGCGCGCGCAAGGTCGCATTGTTGCCATGGCGGGTGATGGCGTGAATGATGCGCCAGCCCTTGCCGCCGCTGATGTCGGCATTGCAATGGGCACAGGCACAGATGTCGCGATTGAAAGCGCGGGCATCACATTGCTGCAAGGGGATCTGCAGGGCATTGTGCGCGCGCGCCGCCTCTCGCGCGCAGTCATGAGCAATATCCGCCAGAATCTTTTTCTGGCCTTCATATATAATTCGGGCGGTGTCCCGATTGCAGCGGGCATTCTTTATCCCACGTTCGGCCTGCTGCTCTCACCCATCATCGCTGCCGCTGCAATGGCATTGTCATCTATCAGTGTGATCGGCAATGCGCTGCGTCTACGCATTACCCACATCGATTAACAGGGAGAAAACCATGCAAAAGTTTCTTGTTCTCAGCTTGATGCTGATGGCAGCTCCCGCTGCCGCCCAACACAATCACGCGGCACCACCGCCCGCTCATAATCATGGACCACAAGTCTCAATGCCTGCGTCGCCTGCAGCAAAAGCCTTTCAGGAGGCCAATGATAAAATGCATCGTGATATGGCCATTCCACTGACTGGAAATGCAGATGTAGATTTCGTGCAAGGCATGATCCCGCATCACCAAGGCGCGGTCGACATGGCCAAGATCGTGCGGCAATATGGGGCTGATCCCGACATCCGGAAAATGGCACAAGAGATTATCGCAGCACAGGAGAAAGAAATCGCCCTGTTCCGCGACTGGCTCGCCAAAAGGCAAAAATGACACTCGACCCTTTTTATCTGATCGTCGACAGCGCGTCGTGGATTGAGCGGCTTCTTCCGCACGGCCTGCGCCTCGTGCAATTGCGCATCAAGGACAAGCCGACATCAGAAATACGCGCGCAGATCATCCAGGCGCGAGATCTCTGCGCACAAGCAGGCGCCACGCTAGTCATCAATGACTATTGGCAAGTCGCGATTGAGGAAGGCTGCACCTTCATTCATCTGGGCCAAGAAGATTTAGCAGAGGCTGATCTGGCGGCCATCCGCCGCGCAGGGTGTCGACTTGGCATCAGCACCCATGATGAATCAGAATTGGGAACTGCGCTGGCCCACAGGCCAGCTTATATTGCGCTGGGCCCCGTCTTTCCCACGACTTTGAAACAGCTCGATTGGGCGCCCCAAGGCGTGGCGCGCGTTGGAGAATGGAAGAAGCTTGTCGGCAATGTCCCGCTGGTGGCCATTGGCGGGCTCAATGTGCAGCGCGCCAATGCCGTGCTTGATGCGGGCGCTGATAGCGCGGCTGTCTCAACCGATGTGCTGGGCCATCCTGATCCAGAAGCGCGCACCCGCGAATGGGTGGCGCTCAGTCGCGCGCGGGCTTAACCCGCTCAGCGCGGCAGCGGTCCGAGCAATATTTCACCTCGTCCCAGACTTTCGCCCATTTCTTGCGCCAGGCAAAAGGGCGCCCGCAGGCCACACAGGCCTTGTGCGGAAGATCGCCCTTCTTTTGCATCTTGGCCATGTCATGCACTCCTGAACCGGCAATAGCCGCTCACCGTATGAATAGCATGAAATACGAACTGACGCGCACATCCGGATTGCTTCCATGACCACTTTGCGCCTGATCCTCGGCGACCAATTGACACGCGACATATCGAGCCTCGATGGGGTCGATGGCGCGCATGACATTGTGCTCATGGCAGAAGTTGCGGAGGAAACAACTTATGTGCGCCACCATCAGCAAAAGATTGCTTTCATTCTCTCCGCGATGCGCCATTTTGCGCAAAGCCTGACGCAGGAGGGGCTGCGCGTCGATTATGTGAAGCTCGATGATCCTGACAATGCAGGCTCCTTCACCAGCGAAGTCGCGCGTGCGATTGCCCGCCATAAAATTTCACGGATCATCGTCACTGAGCCAGGGGAATGGCGCGTCATGGACATGATGCGGAGCTGGTCGCACGCATTTAGCATTGACGTGGAAATTCGTGAGGATGACCGCTTTTTTTGTTCACGCGGTCGCTTCGCGCGCTGGGCTGAAGGGCGCAAATCATATCGTATGGAATTCTTCTACCGCGAGATGCGCCGCGAAACAGGCCTCCTTATGGAGGGCGATGAGCCCGCAGGCGGCCAATGGAATTTCGACCACGACAATCGCAAAAGCCTGCCAAAGGGCGCCAAGCCCCCTAAGCGCGATCGCTTCACACCCGATGCTATGACGCGCGAGGTGATGGATCTTGTGACACAACGATATGCCCAGCATATCGGCGATATTGAAAACTTTGGCTGGGCCGTCACACGCAAAGATGCGCTGGAGGCCTTGGATCATTTTATCCAAGCCTGCCTGCCAGCCTACGGTGATTATCAAGATGCGATGAAAGAGGGCGAGCCCTTTCTCTACCATTCGGTGATTTCGCCTTATTTGAATTGCGGCCTGCTCACTGCGCGAGAAGTTTGCCTTGCAGCCGAACTGGCTTGGAAAAAAGATCAAGCACCACTCAATGCCGTCGAGGGGTTTATTCGCCAAATTCTTGGTTGGCGTGAATATGTGCGCGGAATTTATTGGCAGCACATGCCAAACTATGTGCAAAGCAATGCCCTTGGCGGAACACGCAAGCTGCCGTCATTTTACTGGACCGGCGACACCGCGATGAATTGCATTGCGCAGGTCGTGGAGGAAACAAAGGCCAATGCCTATGCCCACCACATTCAGCGTTTGATGGTGACCGGAAACTTCGCACTTCTGGCAGGCATTGCCCCCGCTGAAATCGAGGCATGGTACCTCGCCGTTTATGCCGATGCATTCGAATGGGTCGAGCTCCCCAATGTGCATGGCATGGTGATGTTTGCCGATGGTGGGCTGCTCGCCTCCAAACCCTATGCGGCATCGGGCGCTTATATCGACCGCATGTCGGATTATTGTAAATCCTGCGCCTATGATGTGAAGGCCAAGTCTGGCGCCACAGCCTGCCCGTTCAATCGTCTCTACTGGCACTTTATGATCGAAAATCAAACTGCGCTCAGCCGCAATCCGCGCATGGCTATGCCCTATCGGACGCTTTCGAAAATGACCGATGCACGACGCGCGGAAATTACGCGCGAGGCACAAGAGTTTCTGGAGGAGATGGATAGACCACCCTCAATACGTCATCAAACACAATTGAAATTATAGGCCTCGCAAAATCTTCAAGCCGCCAACCAACGCACGTGAAAGAAATGACGATGCAGCAATTATATTGCTGGACCTTAGCTTAGTATGAGGAAACGTGGTGACTTATAAACTTGGCATTAAGGCCTCGGATCAAACGTCTTCTTTGTTTCCTGCTTTGCCCCGCATTGCGGCGCCGATTTGTAAGATTTGAAATTGTTTCTAAGAATTTTTTATGAACATGCGCACAGATTATTTTCTTTGTTCGTTTTAGTTAGGGATGCGGAGCCTGCCCTATCCGGAGGCCAAGTCTTCATTCGACAGCAACTCACCCGATTTAGACCTCGACTCAAAGGCGTTATTTTAAAATAGCTTCATTATTATCAGCAGCTTAAGCTATTTTGGCTTCGTTTTGTAAAACCACCTCCAAATTATCGTGCAGCTTTAGATTCTTTTCGGCTTGGTATGCATCCCAATTCCCGATCGCGATTTGACGGTTCTGAATGGCAGCTTGCTCGTAACGATTGAGCTTTGCAATCTGCAATTGCGGGCGCCTGGGTGTTTTAGAAAGCCTGTAAATCGCTTTTTTGACGCTGAAGAAAAACCTCCAGTCTTTTTTGGTTTTGGGTCCAAACCAAAAATCCAGTTCGTCAGTTTGCATATATTGAAAAAATTCTTCGATGTGTGGGTCATCTAATAGTTCGCAGGCAGGCATCGGACTGTCTTTGTCCGCTGCATGTAATTGATGCAGTATCAATTTATATCGGCGAACTGTATTTAATCTGGACTGCGCCTGTGCAATTTCATGCGCGAGATACAATGCCGTTTCGCTTTTATCGAACACACATAATTGCCCCGCAAATAGATCGATTTCGGGGTCTGAAGGCATAATGAGCGTTTTTGCAGACAATCCGTGAATGGTCGCATTCATCGAGGATGTTTGTTTTCCAGAGCTTGTCCGTGGCCCGGTACTTTTCCTCGCGTTTGATCTGTTTGCGCGAAGGCGTGGAGATGTTCTGCGCCGTCCCATAATTCAGCCCTCCTTCGCAGGTGAAGCGGAAAGACTTATCGTTTTTGAATCCTCATTGTCTTCGATCGAGGACACAATCTGTGTGATCTTTTTGGCAAGGCCCGCCTTGCGCCGCTCTATTTCACGGAAAATGTAATTCCTGCGGACTTCGAGACGGATGATGTTTTGATCAATGTCAAACAACATCTCGCTCTCGTTCTTGAAGGCGCGTGCATTAATGTCCCAGAGGGGAACGCCAAGCGCTTCTAGGCAAGCTAGGGCGCTTTCCAAGCTGGATGCCAACTTGTTTCGAACAGCCTCACACTGCTTCGAGTTCATAGAAGGGGAGGCATTATGATCTGTATATTGCCTGACAGCCTGCACTTGCCCTTTTCGCATCGTGCCTATGCGGATCTGCCGAAGTCGATGGATCTCCCACGTCTGGTCGACCACATCGCGAATATAGATTTCATCAATCAGATCATGGGGGCCAACCTGATTGCGGAAGGTCTGATAGAACGCCCTGTAGCCTGCCCCGTCTTCGCCATGCAGCAGAGGGGTCGGCCCCAGCAGTGGTTCCAGAGTTTGGCTTTCCTCTGTTTTTGATCGGCCCTTGGCATTCTTTGATGGGCGCAAGCGCTGGCGCACATGTGATTGCGTTGTCATCACCCTAAACTCCTCTTGAATGAGGGCTGGGGGACTGTGCGGGGATCAGTGTAGGCGGACGGCAGCAAACGCCAGACAAATGCGCTGAAAGAGCACGGATGATAATTCTGGCTAGGTTTGCAGGCACGTCTTCTTTCCATCGACTAATCCACGAACAGGTCAACCCCAGCCAAAACACGACTGGTTCATGAACGCTGCCCTATCTCCCCCGAGGGAGACGGCTAGCTTGGAAAGAAGCTGCCAATTGAAGGCTGATCACACTGGGGATCGCCACTTTCAAGAAAGAATAAAACATGAACGCGGCTTGGCGGTCAAGGCCGTAAAATGCACTGCTAAGCATTTTGTTAGAGCGCTGCCAGTGAGGTCAAATCGGCCTTTAAGAGGGATCTCGCAAGCGCACGCCAGGGCCGCGACCGTCGCCGCTCGGGATAAACTCAATTCCACCAACCTCAAGCGCGGCCTGTACTTCAAGCAATGTAGATGAACGGCTCGGTGGCACGCCTAATGCCGCCTCAAACCGCAGTATTGTCCGCAAGCTAACCCCCGAACGCTCCGATAGAAGTTCCGCAGACCAACCTAGGGCACCCCTTGCTGCTCGTATTTGTGCGGACGTTATCACTTGACAGACTGAACCTTATGTCATATTTTATGACACTAGCAGCATTATTTATGCCTTAGGTGTCCTATGAACCAGCAGTTACAATTCGAACGCACCCGCTTTACCGAACTCCGCCGCCGGCTGCTTGAGTTGCACCCGGACTTGGATGACCAGACCCTAGCCGACACGCTTGAGGGTGCAACCGATTTCAAAGAGGCCGTGGCGGCTTTGATCCGTTCTGCACTGGAAGATGAA
>CANJVX010000014.1 GCA_947478405.1 Beijerinckiaceae bacterium
ACGGTGACTTCGAAATCGCCTAGTTTGCGAATACCCGCAACCAGATCGGTTGATGTCGCATAGGCGCCCGGATGGGCACGAAATTGCGAGCCGGGCCCGTCGGGCGGATCGCCGCGCAGTGCTACAATATGTTTCACACCGGCCTGCGCATAAGCGCGGATGACCTCATCGATCTCATCGCGTGTCGCGCCCACGCAAGTCAGATGTGCAGCCGGTTTCAGGGCGGTTTCTTTCACCAGACGTGCGACAGTGGCATGTGTGCGCTCGCGTGTTGTGCCGCCTGCACCATAAGTCACCGAGACAAAGGTGGGTTCAAGAGGGGCGAGGCGGTGAATGCTTTCCCACAGATGTGTTTCCATCTCCGCTGATTTGGGCGGAAAGAATTCGAACGAGACATTGATTTTGTTCTGGCCGTTGCGGCTCGGGCGAAGGTTGGAGTTCATCAGGCGACCTCACGATTGCCGCGCGCAATGAGATCGGTCACCACACGGCGGTCGCGTCCCACCCAAAGCGAGACGGTGAGTTGTCCGTCATTCTTGGTGAAGGGCGCGAGATCCCGCCTGTCTTCGACATCAAGTCCACATTCTTGCAACAGCGTGTCAATTTCCTCATGCGCAAAGCCAAGCCGACGGTGGGCCTGCTTTTCGCGCAGGAATTCCAATTCGTGGGGGGCAAAGTCAATGATGACCAGACGTCCACCGGGCCGTAATGTGCGCGCGGCTTCACGCAAGGCGCGGGCAGGGTCATCGAGATAATGCAAGACCTGATGTATGATGACGAGATCATAACCATCATGCTCGACGGGTAGGGCGTAAATGTCACCCTGGCGCAACTGCGCATTGCGCAGGCCCGCATGTTCAATGCGCGCACGCGCAACATTGAGCATGGCGGGGCTCTGGTCCACGCCTACTGCGCGCTGCGCAAATGGGGCCAGCAATTCGAGCATGCGGCCTGTTCCTGTGCCCAGATCCAGCACGGCATGAAAATGGTTCTTGCCAATAATATCGCGCAATGCCGCTTCGACGCGCTCTTCGGGCACATGCAGTGAACGCACGCGATCCCAATCGGCTGCTTGTTCGGCAAAATACCGCGCCGCGTGTTCGGCGCGGGTGCGGCGCACGTCCAGGAGGCGGACATGGTCATTGGCGAGCACAGCGTCAGCGCGATCAAGGCGGCTCACGACAGCCAGCGCAATTTCGCCCATGGCACCGCGGTCATTCAGACGGAAAAAAGCCCAAGCGCCTTCTCGGTGGCGCTCGACAAGCCCAGCTTCCGCCAAAAGCTTCAAATGGCGCGAAACCCGCGGCTGCGATTGACCAAGAATGGTGACGAGCTCACTCACCGTCAGTTCAGCTTCATTCAGCAGGGCCAACAAGCGAATACGGCTGATCTCACCGGCCGCTTCCAGCGCGGTGATGAGAGCGAGCGGGGTAACCTGTGTCGGGGCGGACTGGGGCATGGAATGTCCGGATCGTCGCTGTTTTAAGATATAAAGATATCTTTATACGGTAATGGGGATTGAGGCAAGGATTGCAGCCCTGAGCCGGATGCCTCTTGTGGATGGGTTTGGTGTCTGAAGTCCTGATTCTCCGCGCCGAGGGTCATATTTTCGCGCGTATTGTGCGTCTTTTCTGAGGTATCGGCTCGGATTCAACGCTTCGTTAATCGTTAAAGCTTCCTAATGGCAGCCGGGACAGACCTGTCCCGAAATGACTCGTTTTTCATTGACGCCCCACGATATCCCATGCTATCCCAAATTATCCCGTTCGGAGTTCAGGTTTCGGCGTTTCCCGGGTGCCGCCTTCAGGCGCGTCCAATGAAACGTTTTGTGTCTGCTTCCGGTGGGTTTGTGTGTTTCGCGTTGGATCAGTGTTTTGGACCGTTTTGTTTCGCACTTCACCAACCGGCTCGATTCCAAGGGCCGTGTTTCGATCCCGGCCACGTTTCGAGCGGTGCTGGTGCGCGACGGATTCGAAGGTCTTTACGTGCATCCCTCGTTGGACGCGCAAACGGTCGATTGCGGTGGCCATGCGCTGCTGAAAGAGATCGACGGGTTGTTGGACAGGCTCTCGCCTTATTCGGAAGAGCGCGATCTGTTTTCGACAGCCCTGTTGGGTACGAGCGAAATTCTGAAAGTCGATACGGAGGGCCGTGTCGTTCTGACAGACAGCGTCAAGGCTTACGCAGGGATCACAGCGGAAGTGACCTTCGTGGGCCAGGGACACAAGTTTCAAATCTGGGAGCCGAGCCGCTTCCGTGCGCATCTGGACGAGGCCAGAAACCGGGTGCGCGACTTGCGGAAAGAGCTCAGTTCCCGGCACGCGGCAGCGGACCAGCCGCGACCTCGAGGAGCACGGGAATGAGGCAGGGCAGCGGCGTTGAGGAATCTCTCGCCGCAGGCGGACCAGCCCGGCATATTCCCGTGCTTCTGAGAGAGGTTCTAGATGCGCTCGCGATCCGCGAAGGCGGGCTTTATCTCGACGGCACATTTGGCGCTGGCGGGTATTCGCAAGCTATTCTGCAAACTCCCGGCACACGTGTTCTCGCCTTTGATCGCGATCCGGATGCGATCGCCGCAGGCCAGAACCTCGTTGAGAACTACAATGGTCGCCTCATGCTGGCCCATGCGCGTTTTTCAACATGCGCCGAGGTCGCAGCCGAGCGCGGTCTTTCCGATTTTGACGGCATCACCTTCGATATCGGCGTCTCTTCCATGCAATTGGATGAGGCGGCGCGCGGCTTTTCCTTCCGTTTTGAAGGTCCGCTCGACATGCGCATGAGCAAGGCGGGGCGCAGCGCGGCTGAGATCGTCAATGGAGCCTCTGAAGAAGAGATCGCCGATATTCTTTATCATTATGGCGAAGAGCGCGCCTCGCGCCGCATTGCCCGCGCGATTGTCTATGACCGCGAAACGACACCTTTCACCACCACCAAACAATTGGCTGATCTCATCGGCCGCATCATTCCTGGTCGACCGCAGGATATTCATCCCGCCACGCGATCCTTTCAGGGCCTGCGCATTGCGGTGAATGACGAGCTGGGCGAATTGGTGAAGGCTTTGGCTGCCTCTGAGGCCATTTTGGCCGAAGGCGGGCGACTGGCTTTGGTCAGTTTCCATTCGCTCGAAGATCGCATCGTGAAACAATTCTTTGCGCTGCGCTCAAGCCGGGGCCGTGCGCCCTCGCGCCTTCTGCCCGGCGAGCCTGTGCCGCCGGCCGCCACATTCACGCTTGTTGGCAAACAGCCTGTCGCAGCAGGTGCTCAAGAAACGCATACCAATCCGCGCGCACGTTCTGCACGCCTGCGGGCCGGCATCCGCAATAATGTTGCGCCGCTTGGCATTGATCCTTCGCTCGCATCTCTTGCGAGCCTTCCTGTATACGGCAAGGGGCGCTGACATGTTGCGCTATTTGAATGTTCTCGCCATTGGCGCTCTGGTCGGCTCCGCTGTCTATGCCTATTCGATCAAATACGAGACGATCCTGTTCTCTGAGCAGATCGTAAAAATACAGCATCAGATCAGTGCCGAGCAGAACAAGATCAGTGTGCTGCGCGCGGAATGGTCTTATTTGATGCGCCCCGAGCGCTTGCAGACTTTGGCCGACCGCCATCTCGATGTACAGCAGATCGTTCATAGCCAGATCCTCTTGTCGCCTCATGACATTCCCGACCAGCCGCCGAAGATTGATGCGATCGGTCGCAAGCTGGAAGCATTAGGCTTGAGTGACTTGGGTGATGCACCGCGCGATGAGAAAAAGCCGACGGGCAAAGTATCAATGAGGCCGGCCCGATGACAAAGATTGATCCTATCCAAAATCATCCTGGCCCTAAGATCCATATGATTGAACCGGATTTCCAGCCAGCCGCACCTAAAGGGGGCGGCTTCATGCGTTTGCTCTCCAATCTCATGCGCACGCGCATTGACAAGAGCACGCATCGTATCCGGCTCGTCGCATTTGGCTTTGTCGCACTCTATTGCGTGATAGGCGGCAAGCTCGTCTATCTGGGCATGAAGCCCGAGCCGCAAACCCTACGCCGAGCCGCCTCTGAAGCGGTCTCTGCAGCGCGCCCCGATATTCTGGACCGCAATGGTGACGTCATGGCGGCGGACGTGAAAACCATGTCAATCTCCGCGGACCCGCGCCGCATCATCGACAAGGACGAGGCGGTGGAACTGCTGACCGCTGTTTTGCCGGGGCTCAATGCTAATGAACTGCGTGAACGACTGGGTTCGCGCAAAGCCTTTATCTGGATCAAGCGCGGTGTCACCCCAACTGAACAGCAAGAAGTGTTTCGCCTTGGTCTGCCGGGCATTAAAACCCTACCGGAAAATAAGCGCATCTATCCGAATGGCCCGATTGCCGCTCATGTGCTTGGTGCCGCCAACGTTGACAATCAAGGCATCGCGGGCATTGAAAAATACATCGACAATCAAGGCTTGGGCGATCTGAAGGGCGCAGGCTTCAATCTCACGGCTGACGATCTGAAGCCCGTTCAACTTTCCATCGATATTAAGGTCACGCATGCTTTACGTGATGAGCTTGTGAAGGGCATCGAAAAGTTCAAAGCCAATGCTGGTGCTGCCGCCATTATGGACGTCAACACGGGTGAGATAATTGCGCTTGCCTCCTATCCCGATTTCGATCCCAATATTCCCACCGATGCACTTGATCCCAATCGCATGAACCGCATGTCAGTTGGCGTCTATGAAATGGGCTCGACCTTCAAGGCGTTGACATTGGCAATGGGTCTGGAGAGCGGTAAATATAATATGCGCTCCTCTCTCGACGCGCGCGGCGGTTTGCGCTACGGGCGCCACAAGATTGGTGATTATCATCCTCAAAATCGTTTCCTGACCTATCCGGAAGTGTTCACCTTTTCCTCCAATATCGCCACCGCCAAAATTGCGATGGGTGTTGGCATTGAGGGGCATAAGGCTTTCTTGCGTAAAATGGGCCAGCTCGACCGGATGCGCACCGAATTGCCAGAAAGTGCCGAGCCTATGGTGCCCAAGCGCTGGAGCGAACTCAGCACCATGACCATTGCTTTTGGCCACGGCCTCGCTGTTGCCCCATTGCAAGCCATGATGGCGGTCGCTGCATTATCCAACGGGGGCTATCTGGTGACGCCCACTTTTCTGAAGCGCAGCGAAGACGATGCAAAGAAGGATGCCCCGCGCGTGATCCGGCCCGAAACCAGCGAAGCCATGCGCTATCTGATGCGCCTCAATGCTGAGGTTGGCTCGGCTAAAAACGTGGATATCAAAGGCTATTATGCTGGTGGGAAGACGGGCACGGCGAACAAGGCTATCAATGGTCATTATTCGCAAGATCGCGTGTTCACCACATTCACCGCGATCTTCCCAGCCGATAAGCCCAAATATCTCTATCTCACCGTGATGGATGAGCCCCAACCTTTGCCAGAAACCCACGGCTATCGCACCGCTGCCTGGAATGCAGGCTCTGTGACGGGAAAAGTTATTGAACGCACAGGTCCGCTTATGGGTGCGCCGCCGCGCCTTGAGCCGCCCCAACAGCCGTTCCCGCTCCTCGCGCGCGCAGGCTTCAATGTCGCGAACGGGAGTACGTCCCGCTGATGACACTCGCGCAACTTCTTTCCGCTTTGAAAGTCCCGGCTGAACATTGGCCTGTGGGCGCTGCTGATTGTGTGATCAGCGGCGTCACTGCGGATAGTCGCGCCGTATCGAAGGGCGATCTTTTCATCGCTGTAACAGGCGCGCGTGCCGATGGCATGCTCTTTGCCGAAATCGCAGTTGAAAAGGGCGCTGTTGCTGTGTTTGGCGAGCGCGTGCCCGATGCGCCGCTTCAGGCATTTTTTTGCAAAGTGGCTGATGCGCGCGCGGCCCTCACTGCCGCAGCAGCGCTGGCCTATCCGCGCCAACCCGCCACCATTGCCGCAGTCACAGGCACGAGCGGCAAGACGTCGGTCGCCGCTTTTACACGCCAGATCTGGGCGACCCTGGGCCATCAGGCGGCAGCTCTTGGAACGACAGGCCTTGTGAAGCCCACGGGCGCAACTTACGGCTCGCTCACAACACCAGATCCCGTCACGCTTCATCGCACATTGGATGCATTGGCCGCCGAAGGTGTCACGCATCTGGCGATGGAAGCCTCCTCGCATGGTCTCGACCAGCGCCGCCTTGATGGAGTGCGTCTGAGCGTTGCAGGTTTCACCAACCTGTCACGCGATCATCTTGATTATCACCCGACGATTGAAGCCTATCTTGCTGCCAAAATGCGTCTGTTCGATACGCTTTTGCAGCCGGGCCAGAGCGCTGTTCTCAATGCCGATTGCGATGTGGCGGAACATGTTGCTGCAGTGATCGCAAGGCGGGGTTTGAAATTGTTCACGGTTGGTGGGAAGGGCTCAGATATCACCCTTGTCTCCTTGCAGGCGTTGCCGGATGGCAATCGCCTTATGGTGGCGCATGCCGGACAATCTTATGATCTGCACTTGCCTTTGGCGGGTGACTTCATGGTCTCCAATGCGCTTGTGGCCGCAGGCCTGTGCATTGCCTCCGGTGCAGATGCCTCAAAAGTCTTTGGGGCGCTAAAACATTTGTCAGGTGCTCCAGGTCGCCTAGAGCGTGTGGGTGAAAAAAATGGCGCGCCTATTTTCGTGGATTATGCGCATAAGCCTGACGCGCTCGACAAAGTGCTCGCCACCTTACGCCCATTGGCAAGCGAGCGGCTTATCCTTGTCTTTGGGTGTGGTGGTGATCGCGATCAAGGCAAACGCGCCATCATGGGTGAGATTGCAGCTGCGCATGCCGATGTCGTGATCGTCACAGATGATAATCCGCGCTCAGAAGATCCCGCCAAAATCCGTGCTGCCATTCTGGCGCAGGCCAAAAGCGCGCTGGAAATGGGTGATCGCGCAGCGGCCATTCGTCACGGTGTCTCGCTGTTGCAGGCTGGTGATGTGCTGGTGGTTGCTGGCAAGGGACATGAAACGGGCCAGATCGTCGGGACCACAACGCTTCCTTTTTCGGATCATGAAGCCGTGCGCGCGGCCTTGGCGGAGTGTGCAGCATGAGCGAGCCCGCAAATAATCTTCCGCTCTGGTCGGGCCTTGAACTGGTTGCGGCCATGAGTGCGCGTGTGCTGGGGCCTCGTGTACCCGCCGTACATGGTATTTCGATTGATACGCGCACATTGCAACTGGGTGATTTGTTCTTCGCTATTCGTGGGGATGCAAATGATGGCCACGCCTTTGTCGAAAAAGCATTCGAAAAGGGCGCGGCCGCTGCTGTTGTTGATGAAGCTCACGCTGATACGCTGCGGGGCCTTGGCACGCTATACGTCGTACACGATGTGCTGCGTGCGATGGAAGATCTCGGCCGGGCCGGGCGTCGCCGCATGACAGGTATGGTTGTCGCCATCACCGGGTCTGTAGGTAAAACCAGCACGAAGGAAATGCTGAAAGACGTCGTTTCCTCCTTCGGCAAGACGCATGCGTCTGTTGCATCTTACAACAATCATTGGGGCGTACCACTTACCCTCGCTCGCATGCCGCCGGATACCGCTTTCGGCATTCTCGAGATAGGTATGAACCATGCCAATGAAATTCGCCCACTAACCCAGATGGTGCGTCCGCATGTTGCTGTCATTACGGCGATTGCGCCAGTCCATTTGGAAAATCTTGGTACAATGGACGCTATCGCCGATGCGAAGGCTGAAATTTTTGATGGGTTGGAGAACGGCGGTATTGCCATCATTCCGCGTGATACGCCCCATTACATGCGGCTCGACAATGGCGCACGCAATTCAAGTGCTGGCGGCATTTTGAGCTTTGGCGAAACGCAGGGCGCAGATGCGCGCATGATCTCGTTTGACGCGCAAGCCGCGGGCTCTCTGGTGAAAGCCGATATAATGGGCGAGGCAATTACCTACTTGCTGGGCGCACCGGGGCGTCATCTGGCGCAAAATGCGCTCGCCATTCTACTCGCAGCGCGCGCAGTTGGTGTTGATGTGACCTCAGCTGCGAAAGAGCTGGCGCACGCCACCGCGCCACAGGGTCGCGGACAGCAGATCACGCTGGAGATTGGCGGCGCGCCTGCCACGCTGATCGATGAAAGTTATAATGCCAATCCAGTGTCCATGCGCGCCGCGCTGACATTACTCGCTGATGCGCCTATGCCTGCTATTTTTGGTCGCCGCATGGCCATGCTCGGCGATATGCTGGAGCTAGGCACTGATGAAATGAAATTCCACGCCGAGCTTGCGCATGTGATCGCTGAACTGCCGATCGACCTTGTGCATACGGTCGGTCCGCGCATGCGCGCTTTGCATGATGCATTGCCCACAGGCAAATGCGGATTGCATGGCGCAACAGCCACAGAGATTTGCGATCAATTGGTAGATCAGGTCGTGGCAGGTGATGTCGTGATGATCAAAGGTTCAAACGGGAGCCGGATGGGCTCTATCGTGCAGGCGCTGAAAGCGCGTCACACGCAACAAGACAAGGTTGAAGGGTAATCCATGCTTTTCTGGCTGTCGGATTTTTCGAGCTGGTTCACGCCACTGAACGTGTTCCGCTACATTACGGTACGCACGGGTGGTGCGGCAGCAACAGCGCTGTTGTTTGTCTTCTTTTTTGGTCCGCGCATCATTGCCGCTCTGCGCCTGAAGCAAGGCAAGGGCCAGCCGATTCGTACCGATGGCCCGCAATCGCATCTCCTGACCAAAAAGGGCACGCCGACGATGGGCGGGCTCATGATCCTTTCAGGGTTGATTGTCTCGACTTTGCTTTGGGCAAATCTGAAAAATCATTTCGTCTGGGTCGTGCTGCTGGTGACAGCCGGTTTCGGCCTCATCGGCTTTTATGACGATTACCTCAAGGTAACAAAGCAATCACACGATGGATTTTCAGGCCGCATGCGGCTGGCTTGCGAAGCCTTCATTGCTTTCATAGCCTGCTTCATCATGATGCGCTTTGGCACGCCAGCCACCACGGGCTTGTCCATTCCGCTGGTCAACGGCTATGTGCTCGATCTGGGCTGGTTGTTCCTGATTTTTGCCCCCTTTGTCATCGTTGCCTCGGGCAATGCGGTGAATCTCACCGATGGTCTCGATGGTCTGGCCATTGTGCCGTCCATGATTGCAGCCGGCACATTTGCCATCATCGCTTGGGTTGCAGGCAATGCGATTTTCGCAACTTATCTTGGCATTAATTTTGTGCCTGGTTCGGGTGAGCTCGCGGTCATTTGTGGCGCTTTGATCGGAGCGGGCCTCGGCTTTCTCTGGTTCAATGCGCCGCCCGCACAAATTTTCATGGGCGACACGGGTTCGCTGGCGTTGGGTGGTCTCATCGGCACAGTGGCGGTCGCGGTGAAGCACGAGGTCGTGCTGATCATTGTGGGTGGTCTCTTCGTGGTCGAGGCCTTGTCGGTCATTGTACAGGTTGTCTCTTTTAAACTCACCGGCAAGCGCGTGTTTCGCATGGCGCCCATTCATCACCATTTCGAGCAGCTCGGCTGGTCGGAGCCGCAGATCGTGGTCCGTTTCTGGATCATTGCTTTCGTGCTGGCACTGATCGGTTTAGCCACTCTGAAACTGCGCTAAGGGAGAAAGTTACCATGGTCTCACGCGCCGAACGTAGTGCCTTCGCCGATTGGTGGTGGACGGTCGATCGCTGGCTTTTGTCGGGGCTCGCCGCGCTGATGGTGCTAGGCATTGTGCTGATCATGGCAGGCTCACCGGCCGTGGCAGAGCGTCTTGGCTTGCAGGCCTTCCACTTCGTCAATCGACAAGTGGTGTTTCTGGGCGTCTGCGCTGTCGTGCTGGTGTCGATCTCGTTTCTGCCACCGCGTTATGTCCGACGCTTTGCGCTGCTGCTCTATGTGGGCGGGATGGTGCTTGTGGTCATGTCGCTGCTCTATGGTGCTGAGGTGAAGGGATCGAAGCGCTGGATTTTTGGTATTCAGCCCTCCGAATTTGTAAAGCCAGCTTTTGTCATCATCGCAGCCTGGGCCTTTTCGGAAGGTGCTCGTCGTCGCGATGTACCGGGCACGATCATCGCCATGCTGCTCTTGCCACTCACTGTCGTGCCGCTGGTGATGCAGCCGGATATTGGCCAGACCATGCTGATATCGATCGTCTGGGCCTCGCTTTTCTTCATGGCTGGCCTGCATTGGCTTTGGGTCATCGGGATTGGCGGCGCGGGCGTGAGCGGCATTTTGCTCGCCTACAAATTCATCTCCCACGTGCGAACGCGTATCGACAAATTTCTGGATCCGGGTTCAGGCGGCACGAGTGCCAGCGATACATTTCAGGTCGACACGGCGATGGAAAGCTTCATTTCCGGCGGCTGGCTTGGCAAGGGCCCAGGCGAGGGCACGATGAAACGCGTTCTACCAGACAGTCACACGGATTTTATTTTTGCCGTCACGGGCGAAGAGTTTGGCGTTTTGTTCTGCATGTTCATCGTGCTCATCTTCGCCATTGTCGTTCTGCGCGGCCTCGTTGTTGCCTCCAAGAATGAAGATCCTTTCTGCCGTTTTGCAGCTGCCGGTCTCGTTGTGCTCTTTGGTGTGCAAAGCGCGATCAATATGGCCGTCAATCTGCATCTCATGCCCGCCAAAGGCATGACACTGCCCTTCATCTCCTATGGTGGCTCGTCGATGGTTTCGCTGGGCATTGGCATGGGCTTTCTCATCGCTGTTACACGCAAGCGCCCGCGCGCGGAGATTGAGCAGCCCGTGAGCGCATCGTGAATCATATATTTCTTCTCGCAGCAGGTGGCACGGGCGGCCATCTCTTCCCGGCAGAATCTTTGGCGGGCGAGTTGAAGCGGCGCGGTCATCGCGTTGAACTTGTCACTGATGATCGTGCGCTGAATTATGGTGGGGCCTTCCCGGCTGATGCTATCCATACAGTTTCGGCGGCTACGCCCACTGGCGGTGGTCTTGTCGCCAAGCTGAAGGCCGCGATCACCCTCGGGCGCGGTACGCTGGAAGCCATGTTACTTATCCGCCGCGTCAAGCCTGCTTGCGTTGTGGGCTTTGGTGGTTATCCGACCGTGCCGCCCATGCTGGCTGCGCGATTTCTGGGTGTGTGCAGCGTCTTGCATGAGCAAAACGCGGTCATCGGCCGCGCCAATCGCTTTCTGGCCTCAGGCGTCACGGCTATTGCAACGGGCTTTCCGACATTGTCTGGCGCGGGTGCTTCGCTTCTCGCCAAAGCGCGCACAACGGGCAATCCTGTGCGGCCTTCCGTTCTAGAAGCGGCGCAAATTCCCTATCCTTCCTTCGAGGGTGACCGATTGCGCATCCTTGTGACAGGCGGCTCCCAAGGTGCACGGGTCATGTCGGATGTCGTGCCCACCGCCATTTCACTCTTGCCACGCGATGTGCAGACCCGTCTTGTCATCGTGCAGCAAGCGCGTGGCGAAGATGAAAGCCGGGTGCGCGCGGCTTATGAACAAATGGGCCTCGCGGTGGAGGTCGCAGCCTTTTTCAAAGATTTGCCGATGCGCATCGCGCAGGCTCATCTGGTGATTGCGCGCGCGGGGGCCTCCACGGTCTCGGAACTCGCCGTGATTGGCCGTCCGGCCATTCTGGTGCCATTCCCCCATGCGCTTGATCAGGACCAAGCAGCCAATGCCGCCCAATTGCAGGCCTCGGGCGCGGTCGAGGTGATTGACCAGCGCCAGTTTGACCCTGCCTGGCTCGCCGCAGCGCTCGGGCGCGCTGCCTTTGCCAGCGAGGGGTTGACGCAACGCGCTGGAGCGGCCAAGGACGCAGGGGTTGCCAATGCTACGGAGCGCCTCGCAGATCTCGTCGAGCGGGTCGCTGCAGGTGAGGAGATCGCCAGATGAAATTGCCACGCGAACTGGGACCGATTCACTTCGTCGGTATCGGCGGCATTGGCATGTCCGGCATCGCCGAAGTGCTGATCAACCTTGGCTATGATGTGCAGGGCTCGGATGCGTCTGAGAATGCCAATGTGAAACGCCTGCGCGAAAAAGGCGCGAAAATTTTCATCGGCCATTCGGCCGATCATCTGGGCCATTCGGAAGTTGTGGTCGTGTCGACCGCTATCGGCCGCGACAATCCTGAATTGGCGGGCGCACGCGAGCGCCGCATTCCTGTCGTGCGTCGCGCCGAAATGCTCGCCGAACTCATGCGCCTGCGCCAATGCGTGGCGGTGGCGGGTACGCATGGCAAGACCACGACGACGTCGATGGTGGCGACACTGCTTGATGCGGGTGGCTTTGATCCCACTGTCGTCAATGGTGGCATCATCAATGCCTATGGCACCAATGCACGCGTCGGCGAAGGCGAGTGGATGGTTGTCGAGGCTGATGAAAGCGACGGTACATTCCTGAAGCTGCCGGCGGACGTGGCCATCGTCACGAATATCGACCCCGAACATCTCGATCATTTCAAGACGTTCGATGCGATCAAGGACGCCTTTCGCACGCTGATTGAAAATCTGCCTTTCTATGGCTTTGCAGTCATGTGTCTGGATCATCCCACCGTGCAGGAGCTGGTGGGAAAAATCGAGGATCGCCGTGTCATCACCTATGGCGAAAATCCGCAGGCCGATGTGCGCCTGCTGGATGTCGATCTGGCGGGCGGCGTTTGCAAGTTCAATGTGCTGATCCGTGATCGCAAAATGGCCTCGGCCACCTATCTCGAAGGTCTTGTTTTGCCGATGCCGGGCCATCACAATGCGCTCAATGCTACAGCAGCAATTGCATTGGCCTATGAGCTGGGCATGAGTGTGGATGCGATCCGCACGGCCCTGTCGCATTTCGGTGGTGTCAAGCGCCGATTCACCCGTACAGGTGAGTGGAATGGCGCGCAGATCTTTGATGATTACGGTCACCATCCAGTCGAGATTGCCGCTGTGCTGCGCGCCGCACGCGCCTCAACCAAGGGGCAAGTGATCGCTGTTGTACAGCCGCATCGCTACTCTCGCCTGCAATCACTCTTCGAGCCTTTCTCGACCTGTTTCAATGACGCCGATGCCGTGCTCATTGCAGATGTCTATGCTGCTGGTGAAAAGCCGATCGAGGGCTTTGATCGGGATTCTCTTGTTGCAGCCATCAAGGCGCACGGGCATCGGCGCGCGCTGGCGCTGAATAGTCCCGATGATGTGCCCGTAATCGTACGCGAAATCGCCAAGCCCGGTGATTACATTGTCTTCTTGGGGGCAGGCAATATCACGCAATGGGCTTATGCCTTGCCCGAGCAACTCAACGCGGGAAAGTGAGATGAGCTTTCCTGATCTCACGCCCGCGCTGTTGGCCGCCATGCCGCAGCTGCGCGGGCGCCTTGTTGCTCATCAGCCCTTGGCCAATTTCACTTGGTTCCGCACCGGCGGCTTAGCGCAGGCTTTGTTCAATCCCTCTGATGAAGATGATCTTGGCTATTTTCTAAAACACCTGCCTGCAGATGTTCCCGTCACGCTGATTGGCGCGGGTTCTAATCTGATCATCCGCGATGGCGGCGTGGCGGGCGTGGTCATTCGCTTGGGTGGAAAAGCCTTTACCGAAATCACGCTGGAGGATCATCATCACATTCGTGCTGGTGCCGCCGCACCCGATGTAAAAGTGGCGCGCGCGGCAGCCGATGCTGGTATTGCGGGACTGTCTTTCTTTCGTGGCATTCCCGGCTGCATCGGCGGTGCCTTGCGCATGAATGCCGGCGCGCATAGTGGTGAGACGACCGACGTCTTGATCGAGGCGCGCGGAATCGACCGGCAGGGGAAGCCGCATATTTTCCGCCATGCGGATATGGGCTTTTCCTATCGCCATTCCTCGGTACCGGCCGATATCATCTTCACTCAGGCGCTCTTTCAGGGGCGCCCCGGCAATCCGGCAGATATTCTGGCTGAAATGGATGAGATCACGGCCGCCCGTGAAGCCGCCCAGCCGATCAAGGAAAAGACCGGCGGCTCGACCTTCAAAAATCCGCCAGATCAGAAGGCCTGGCAGCTTATCGATGCAGCTGGCTGTCGAGGGCTGGTGGTGGGCGATGCGCAGGTCTCTGAAATGCACTGCAACTTCCTCATCAATCGTGGGCAAGCCACAGCGGCCGATCTGGAAGGTCTGGGTGAAGACGTGCGAAGACGCGTGAAAGAAAAGTCAGGCATCGAGCTGCAATGGGAAATCAAGCGCATTGGCGTTCACGCCGCTGCTGGAGACATTTGAGATGAGCAAACATGTCGCCGTGCTGATGGGCGGTTGGTCGGCCGAGCGCGAGGTGAGCCTGCACTCGGGGGCGGCTTGCGCGAAAGCGTTGCGCGAAGAAGGCTATCGCGTCACCGAGATCGATGTGGATCGTGACATTGCGCAGCGCTTGGCTGAGCTGAAGCCCGATGTTGCGCTCAACGCGCTGCATGGAAAAGTCGGCGAAGACGGCACGATTCAGGGCATTTTGGAAGTGCTGCAGATCCCCTACACCCATTCGGGTGTGCTGGCCTCAGCACTCGCCATGAACAAGCAGCAGGCCAAGATCGTCATGGCAGCGGCGGGCATTCCAGTGGCGGAGGGCTGCGTGGTGAGCCGCCATGAGGCGGCCAAGGCTCATGCAATGAGCACGCCCTATGTCTTGAAGCCTGTCTGCGAGGGTTCGTCTTTCGGCGTGGTAATCGTTAACGCCGGAGACCCCCCACCGTCCCATTTAGGAGCACCTGACTGGGCTTATGGCGATGCCATGCTGGCCGAACGTTTTGTGGCGGGGCGGGAATTGACCTGCGCAGTCATGGGCGACAAGGCCTTGGATATCATAGAAATTCGGGCGGCAGACGGCGGTTGGTACGATTACAACGCAAAATACTCAAAAGGTGGATCAATTCACATTCTTCCAGCCGACCTTAAAGGAAATCTTTACCTACATGTTCAACAATTGGCCCTTAAGGCACATGAGGCCCTCGGCTGCCGCGGCGTGAGTCGCTCAGATTTCCGTTTTGACGATCGCCCCGATGGAACGGGCGAGCTGGTCATTCTGGAGGTCAACACCCAGCCAGGCATGACCGAGACCTCACTCGTGCCGGAAATTGCGGTGAAAGCCGGTTTTTCGTTTGGTGGGCTTGTCCGATGGATGGTGGAAGAGGCGTCCTGCGATCGCTAGGGGGGCAATGGGCTCCCGGCGCAGCGCATCCGGCTTTTGCCGGCGCCGTTCATGAATCTGCATCTCTGCATTTCTCGCAGCCTTTGCGCGAGCAGGCGATCCGCCCGCAATCTCCCCGCTCACCATTGCCCACACGCCGTCGCCGTCGCACCAAGGGCGCTGCAATTGTCCATGTTTTGTCGACCCTCGCACGCAAGCGCGGCATCGGCACTCTCCTCGCCCTCACGCTCTTGAGCGCGGCCATTGGAGCCGGCGCTGTACGTGGTGGCCAATATGATCTCTTCGTCGCGGAATTTGGCACTCTGCCTGATCTGGCGGCCAATGCCTTGGGCTTTGGCATCGAAGGCGTGACCATCATTGGCGCGAAAGAATTGTCGGAAGACGAAGTGCTGCAGGCCTCCGGCATCACAACGCGGGACTCGTTGCCCTTCCTCGATGCATCTGCCATTCGGCAGCGCTTGGCTGATGTGCCGATAGTAAAGGAAGTCAGCGTCAGGAAGCTCTATCCCGCCCGTCTGGTTGTTGAGATCGAGGAGCGCGAACCCTATGCGCTGTGGCAGAAAGACGGTCAGGTTCAGGTTATTTCCAAAGAAGGCACGGCGATCGACAATCTTGCCGATCCACGTCTTGCCCACAAAGCTTTCGTGGTGGGCGAAGACGCCAATCTGCGCGTGCCGGAATTTCTGAAAATCCTCGACAATGCAGGTGATCTGCGCGAGCGCGTGCGTGCGGGCATTTTGGTGTCGGGTCGCCGCTGGAATGTGAAAATGGAATCGGGTCTCGAAATCAAACTGCCCGAGAGCCAGCCAGACGTGGCTTTTGCTAAATTCGTCCAGATGTCGCGCGAGATGCGGATCATGGACAAGGACATCAGCTCCGTCGATTTGCGTTTGCCTGACCGCATGATCGTGCGTTTGACCGCCGATGCGGCGGCTACGCGTGCGGAATTACAGAACCGCAAGAAAAGCGGCAGGGGAGGGCAGATTTGAAGCCCAGTGGTCTGACACCTCGTATGCGTCCCTTGTCAGCGCGCAAAAGTGCCATTCTGTCGGTGCTGGATATAGGCACGTCGAAGGTCGCTTGCCTGATCGCGCGTCTTATGCCCGCCGAAGCCTCCGACACGCTGCGTGGTCGCACCCATCGCTGCCGTATCCTTGGCATTGGCCATCAGCGCTCGCGCGGCATCAAGGCCGGCACGGTGGTCGATATGGAAGAGGCCGAACACGCCATCCGGCTCGCCGTCGACGCGGCCGAGCGTATGGCCGGCGTGCAGGTTGAGAGCGTCATCGTCAACCTCTCAGGGGGGCGCTTAGCCTCTCAGCTTTATCATGCCAAGGTTGGCGTGGGCGCGCGCGCTGTGTCGGATTCCGATATTTACCGCGTCCTAGAAGCTGCAGCTTCGCGCACCGAGCAGGACGGTCGGGCTCTGCTTCATTCGCTGCCGACCGGCTTCTCTCTCGATCAGAGCCGCGGTATTCGCGATCCTAGGGGAATGATCGGTGAAAAGCTGGGCGCTGACATGCATGTCGTTTCTTCGGATGGCGCGGCCGCGCGCAATCTGATGCTGGCGATTGAGCGCTGCCATCTCGATGTCGAGTCCATGGTAGCAAGCCCCTATGCGGCCGGTCTCTCGGCGCTGGTCGACGATGAAGCCGAAATGGGCGTGACGTTGATCGATATGGGCGCGGGCACCACCACTATTGGCGTCTTTTCGGGCGGACATCTTACCCATGTCGATGCGGTAGCGGTCGGCGGCAATCATGTAACTATGGATATTGCTCGCGGGTTGACCATCCGCCTGTCCGATGCCGAGCGTCTGAAGACTCTTTATGGGTCATGCATGTCTTCGCCTTCTGACGAACGCGAGACGATTTCAGTTGCGCAAGTCGGCGAAGACGGCGAGCATCCGATTCATCTGCCGAAATCGCATCTTGTGCGAATCATTCGGCCGCGAGTTGAGGAAATTTTAGAGCTGGTTCGGGATCGTCTGAAGGTTTCTGGCTTCGCGCCACAGGCTGGACAACGGGTGGTTCTGACGGGCGGAGCGGCGCAACTGACCGGAATGGCGGACGCGGCGCGAAAAATTCTCTCAAATCAGGTGCGCGTGGGCCGTCCTTTGGGTATTCAAGGGTTGCCCGAATCAGCAAAGAGCCCCGCCTTCTCGGCGGCGGTGGGTTTGCTGGTCTATCCGCAAGTTGCCGGCATCGAACATTTCGAGTCCCGGCGGCGGATAGTGATGCAGGCGACGGGTACGGACGGATACATGTCCCGCATGGGACGATGGCTCCGCGAGAGTTTCTGATGAGTTCAGCGTTCTAAGTAACGAAACTTCGGATATTCGAAGCGGCGCGGAGGCCGATTCGAATATCCGGCATAGCAGCAGGCGCGGGGTGTCCCCGCATTTCAGTCGAGAGGCCAGACGATGCCAATTAATCTTAAAGCTCCCGAGTTGCGGGAACTGAAACCCCGCATCATGGTAGCGGGTATCGGTGGTGCCGGTGGCAACGCGGTCAATAACATGATCGAGTCCGGCCTCGTTGGTGTGGACTTTATTGTCGCCAACACCGATGCACAGGCGCTTACCGCGTCGCGTGCCGAACGCATTATTCAAATGGGCCTGCAAGTGACCGAGGGCCTTGGCGCGGGCTCGCAGCCCGAGGTCGGCCGTGAGGCGGCTGAAGAAGCTGCTGAGGAAATCCGCGATCATCTGGCTGGCGCACATATGGTGTTCGTCACCGCCGGCATGGGTGGTGGTACTGGCACTGGCGCAGCGCCCGTCATCGCGCGCATGGCGCGTGAAATGGGCATTCTGACGGTGGGTGTTGTCACCAAGCCGTTCCAGTTCGAAGGCCAGCGCCGCATGCGCATTGCCGAGCAGGGCATTACCGAGCTGCAAAAAGCGGTCGATACGCTGATCGTTATCCCGAACCAGAACCTCTTCCGTGTTGCCAATGAAAAGACAACCTTCGCCGACGCTTTCGCGATGGCTGACCAGGTCCTCTATTCGGGCGTGGCCTGCATCACCGATCTCATGGTGAAAGAAGGCCTCATCAATCTCGACTTTGCTGACGTGCGCGCGATCATGCGCGAAATGGGCAAAGCGATGATGGGCACCGGCGAAGCCTCGGGCGAGCGTCGCGCGATCCTGGCGGCGGAAGCAGCGATCGCCAATCCGCTGCTTGATGAAGTGTCGATGAAGGGCGCGCGCGGCCTGCTGATCTCGATCACGGGCGGCAATGACCTCACTCTATATGAAGTCGATGAAGCGGCGAGTCGCATCCGCCAGGAAGTGGACGAAGACGCCAACATTATTCTCGGCGCAACCTTCGATCAGTCACTCGATGGCATCATCCGCGTGTCGGTTGTTGCTACTGGCATTGATCAGCCCGCTCTCGCGCGCGATTTCACCACCACAGGTGACCGCATTGCTGAAGTGACCGAAAAGCTGCGCCTGCAGACGCAGTCGCGTCCCCTTGCACCGGCTTCCGCGCCAATGGCGGCCTCGCAGCACGCGCCGCAAATGACGTTTGCGCCCGCTCCCGCCCCGGTACCAGCTTATGAGCAATCCCCGATTGCACTCGATCCGGTGGCGATTGCGCCGGCTCCGGCTCCGGCGCCCGCACCTATGCCAATGCCTTTGCCGCTCACTATGCCGGCACAGCACGGCGTTGAACTGCAGCCGGTTGCACCTAGGCCGGTTTTCGTGCCTCCCCCTATGCAGCAGGAAGCACCACGTCAGGAAATCTATCAGCAGCCGGCACATTTCATTCCGCCGGTGGTTGAACAGCCGGTCCGCGCCCCGCGCATGCCCACCATCGACGATCTACCCCGTCCGGGTCAGGATCTGATGCGCGCGCAGACCGATCCGCAAATGGCGCCGCAACGCCGCTCGCTGTTTGATCGTCTGATCGGCTTTGGCAAGCAGGCGGAAGAGGCGCCGCTCGCGCACCGTCCTGCCGCGCCGCAACATCAGCCCCAGTCTAGTTTCGCACCGCGTGCGCCCCAAGCGCCCGCGCCCGTCCATCAGGAATATGGCAAGCGTCCGCTTGCCCCGCAGGCGCCGCGCGCCCCCCAGGGCAGTCTTGATGCCCAAGGGCGTCAGGGTCAGCAGACCCGTTCCATAGAGGACGATCAGCTTGAGATCCCGGCCTTTCTGCGCCGCCAGTCGAGCTGATCACGGAACTTAAAAAAGCTTTAAAAATTTAAAGGCCCGCACCTCCCCAGGTGCGGGCCTAACCTTTTGATTTATAGCAGTTTTCAAATTTTCTGTCAGAGCTGTTCAACGCAGTTTTCACTGTTACATAAAGTTGCAAAGCGTGATTTGAGGCAAGCAAGGGCTTGGGGGTAATTTGCGGCCATCCCAAGGGGCTTCGCTTTAAGGGAATCACAGGCTCTTACCGCTACGGTAGAGCCTCCCGGGTCGGCCAAATGGCACGAAACGACCTGCCAAAAGACAGGCTGCAAAGCAGTCAAAAGCAGACGGTTTGTGAAACAGCTGGGGCCCGCGCCCTGCATCTTATGCCAAGTAAGCTGGCCCGAAGATGCTGCAGCGCACAGTAAATGTGGAAAAGAGAATGCTCGGATTTCAGACCACCCTTCGCAATCGCGCCGCCCTCAAGGGCGCGGGTGTTCATTCCAACGCTCCGGTGCGTCTCGTTCTGCATCCGGCTGAAGCCAACAACGGGATCACTTTTCTGCGCACCGGTCTTTCTGGTGGTCGTGAGCGCATCATCGATGCTGTCTGGTCGAATGTGTCGACAACCGAATTGTGCACGGTGATTGGCGATCCCGCCGATGCCAGCGTATCGACTGTCGAACATCTGCTCGCGGCTCTCTCGGCACTGGGCGTTGACAATTGCATGGTCGAGATTGATGGGCCGGAAGTGCCGATCCTTGACGGTTCGTCGGCTGAATTCGTCGCCGCCATTCGCGCCGCGGGAATTGAAGAGCTCACCGCCCTGCGCCGTTATCTCAAAGTTTTGAAGCCCGTACGCGTGGAACATGGTCGCGCTTTTTCGGAGCTACGCCCGGCTGACAAGGGTTTCCGTCTCGAAGTCGAGATTGATTTCGAAACCGACATGATTGGTCGCCAGAAGAAAGTGATCGATCTCGACGGTCGCGTTTTCGAGCGCGACATTGCCCGCGCCCGCACATTTGGTTTCATGCGTGATGTGGAACACCTCTGGAAGGCGGGCCTCGCTCTCGGCGCCTCGTTGGACAATACGGTTGCTCTCGATGACGAGCGCGTGCTGAACCCCGAGGGTCTGCGTTGGCCCGATGAATTCGTGCGTCACAAGACCTTGGATGCCATTGGCGATCTGGCCCTCTCGGGTGCGCCGATTATTGGTACCTACCGGTCCTATTGTGGCGGCCACAAGATGAATGTGGCAGTTCTGGCGGCGCTCTTTGCCGACAAGACCGCGTATGAATTTGTAGAGGCTCCGGCGCGCCGCGAAGGCGCGCGCGATCTGCGTGTCGCTCAGCCGGCTTACGCTCCGGCGCGCAGCTAAGACATTCAGGGGGCTCCGGCCCCCTTTTTCTTGAGTGAAATCTGCAAACTTTGGCTGATTCAGCCGGGCTTTGACCTCTCACCGCCACAATTAAGCGGGAGGATGCGGGTTCACCTGTGGCGTGGCGCGGCCGTTTGGGGTAAATAGCGGCATGCGTCCTGCGTGGGGATTCTGGGCTTTTTGCCCTTGAGTCTCTGGCCCAAATCGATCGAGCTTCGAGGCATGATGTCCGAATTCCGTGCGTCCCATTCCGTGATCCCGGCTTCTTTGCGCGCCAGCATCGTCCGGCTTGCTCTTCTGGCTCTTGTAGCCGCTCCACTTACTGCTTGTTCCAGCATTGACAAGCTGAACCCGTTCGGTGGCGAGAAATACGAGACAAAGCTTCTCCCCGATGTGCCGGCAGAAGAAATCTATGATCAGGGACTGGCGCGTCTGGCCCGGAATGACGGTGAAGGCGCGGCCAAGAAATTCTCCGAACTCGAAAAGCAATATCCCTATTCGCAATGGGCGCGAAAGGGTCTGCTGATGCAGGTCTATTCGGAATATGAAGGCGGCAAGCATGATGATGCGGCGGCTACTGCCACGCGTTACCTCGGCCTCTATCCGTCGAGCCCGGAAGCCGCTTACGCGACCTATCTGATGGCCATGTCCTATTACAAGCAGATCCCCGAGATTTCGCGCGATCAGGAAACGACTGAAAAAGCGCTGCAGGTTTTTACCGCTCTCGTTCAGAAATATCCGAAATCTGAATATGTCGAGGATGCCAAGTTCAAAATTCAGGTCGCACGTGACCAGCTCGCCGGCAAGGAAATGTCAGTGGGTCGCTATTATCTCTCGCGTAAGAATTATACGGCTGCCATCAATCGCTTCCGCGAAGTTTTGGCCAAATATCAGACCACCCGCCATTCGGAAGAAGCGCTCTACCGCTTGACCGAAGCCTATATGGGCTTGGGCATTGCGCATGAAGCACAGACGGCCACAGCGGTTCTTGGTCACAACTTCCCCGATGGTACATGGTATCAGGATGCCTATAAGCTGCTGGCAGGTGGCGGTCTGAAGCCACAGGAGAACAAGGCCTCGTGGATTTCGAAGGCCTTCTCCAAAGTTCTTGGCTGATCAGTCGACATGCTCATCCAGCTGTCGATCCGTGACATAGTTCTGATCGACAAACTCGATCTGGAGTGTGGATCGGGTTTGATGGTGCTCACCGGTGAAACCGGTGCGGGCAAATCCATTCTGCTTGACGCTTTTGCGCTGGCGCTTGGTGGACGCGGCGATGGCTCACTTGTGCGCACGGGCGAATCCCAGGGCCAGGTGACGGCGGTGTTTGATCTGCCAGCCAAACATGCTGCACGTGAGAGCGCCAATGCGCAGGACATCGACATTGAGGGCGACCTCATCCTGCGTCGCGTACAAATGGCGGATGGGCGCACGCGTGCTTTCATCAATGATCAACCCGTGAGCGTGCAGACATTGCGCTCGATTGCCGCCCCACTCGTTGAAATTCACGGCCAGCATGATGATCGCGCCTTGGTTGACCCTGCCATGCATCGCGCCTTGCTGGATGCCTTTGGTGGCCTGCAGAAGCAGGTTGAGGCGGTGCGTGTATGCCATACTGGCTTGAAAGAAGCCAAAGCGCTGCTCGCTGATGAAGAAGAGCGCATCGCGCGTGTGCGTGCGGATGGTGATTATTTCCGTCACGCGCATGAAGAGCTTACCCGTCTGGCGCCGCGCGAAAAAGAAGAGGGCGATCTGGCTGCCAAGCGCACCGGGATGATGCAGGCGGAGAAAGTGACCAGCGAATTGCGTGAGGCCAGCGAGGCACTCACCGGCGGCCAGTCGCCGATTGTGGCTCTCTCGTCTGTCATGCGTCGCCTCGAGCGGCGTGCGCCGCAGGCCCCCGAGTTGATCGATCCATCGGTGAAAGCATTTTCTCTCGCACTGGATGCGTTGGATGGCGCCGCACAAGTGGTGGATCAAGCATTGCGCGATGCGCAATTTGATCCGCGCGAACTGGAGCAGACCGAAGAGCGCCTTTTCGCGCTGCGCGCTGCGTCACGGAAATACAATGTGCCAGCTGATGATCTGGCCAAGCTCGCAGAAAAATTCGCGGCTGATATTTCTTCGCTTGATGCGGGCGAAATCAATCTGACGAAATTGGCCAGAGCAGTCGATGAAGCGGCGAAAGCCTATCAGGCGGCTGCGGCCACGCTGTCGAAATCGCGCGCCACCACGGCCAAAGGTCTCGACAAAGCGGTCAATGCAGAGCTCGCACCGCTGAAACTTGAGCGCGCTATTTTCACCACGCAAATCGACACGGATGCGAATGAGCCGGGGCCCGATGGGATCGACCGGATTGAATTCTGGGTACAGACCAATCCTGGCACGCGTCCAGGCCCTATGATGAAAGTAGCGTCAGGGGGTGAACTTGCGCGTTTCATGCTCGCGCTGAAAGTCGTGCTCGCAGATCGTGGTTCAGCTCCGACACTCGTCTTCGATGAAATCGATACCGGCGTGGGCGGAGCTGTAGCCGATGCCATTGGTGCACGCCTCGCGCGCCTTTCTTCAAAAGTGCAGGTGCTGGCTGTCACCCATGCTCCCCAAGTTGCCGCGCGCGCCCGCGGTCATTTCCGCATTGCCAAGGGCGAGACGGGCAAGGGCAAGCGCATCGCCACGCGCGTTGAGCCGCTGGCGGCCCATGAACGTCAGGAAGAAATCGCCCGCATGTTGGCAGGTGCTACGATTACGGACGAGGCGCGTGCAGCGGCTGCAAAGCTTTTGCAGAACGCGGGCTGATTTTCAGCGTCACTTCGCCGACCTTCAGTCCCCATTTCGATACGACCGCGCGATTGAGCACGCTGCCATCGCTTTGCAAGGCCAGCACGTCATCGAAGGTGAGCGTGTAAACACTGCCCTTGGCTTTCACATCTGCTCCATAGGTGAGGCGGAAGAAGGGACCATCAAGGCGGCCTTGCGCATCACCCACCACATCTTCACGCGTGCCGACATAAGTCGTCGGCCCCGTCTTGGTGAGGCGCCACGTCTTCTTGTCCTTCTCGCCATCGGAGAAGGTGAAATATTCGACAAGCGTAAGTGTCTGGCCATCGAAGGATCCGTCGATAATGGCCGTGAGGCCGCGGCGCGAGCCATCGATCGTATTGACGAATTCGCCGATTGCCAGAGACCTGCCTTTAAAGAAAAGCTCGGGCACAAGGGCGCGCGGCGGCGTAGCGTCAATTTTGGGCGCAGTAGCGCAGCCGGTCAAAGCGAGCGTGACAGCAGCAAGCAAAGCGAGGCGCAGACGCATGGGCGGGCTCCGGGGTCATGGTTATTCTTATTACGCGGGGCGCGGCATGATGGTTCAGCCGTCGATAAGCCACGCAGTGGAATCGACTTTTTGGCTCGCCCGCCTCAGATTGGCCGTGAGTGATTCTTATTTTGTTCCGCTGGCAGCAGCGTAACCGGAAGCCTGACCTTGTCTGATCCCTTCGGTTTTGACGACGAGCCACCGCGCCCCAGCGGGCGCGATGATCTGAGCTACCGCCCACAGGCGGGGGGCTTGGCGGCGCGTGCGCAGGCGGCAATGTCGCGGGGGCATGATTATCTGTCGGTGCTGAACCCTGAGCAGCGCGCGGCTGTAGAGGCTATTGACGGCCCTGTGCTTGTTCTGGCGGGGGCTGGCACGGGAAAGACGCGCGTTCTCACCACACGCATTGCGCATATTATGGCGACGGCGCGCGCTCGCGCGCATGAAATTCTTGCGGTGACTTTCACCAATAAAGCTGCGCGCGAAATGAAAGAGCGCATCGGTGTGCTGGCGGGTCCGGCCGGCGAGGGCATGCCCTGGCTTGGCACGTTCCATTCCATCTCGACCAAAATTCTTCGCCGCCATGCCGAGCTTGTGGGCCTCAAATCGCAATTTACCATTCTCGACACCGATGACCAGATCCGCCTCATGAAACAGGTGATCAAGGCCAATGATGTGGATGAGAAGCGTTGGCCCGCACGTGCGCTCGCGCAAATGATCGATGGCTGGAAAAATCGCGGGCTTGATCCCTCGCGTGTGCCGGCTGGTGAAGCTGTCAGCTTTGCCAATGGTAAGGGTGCTGAGCTTTATGCGAAATATCAGGCGCGGTTGAAGACGCTCAATGCAGCGGATTTCGGTGATCTTCTGTTGGAAGCCGTGCGTCTGTTTCGCGAAAATCCGGATGTGCTACGTCAATACCAGGAGCGCTTCCGCTATATTCTCGTCGACGAATATCAGGACACCAACACGATCCAATATTTGTGGCTCCGTCTGCTGGCGCAAGCCTCTGGCGCCAAGAGCCAACAGAATGTCTGTTGTGTGGGGGATGATGACCAGTCGATCTATGGCTGGCGCGGCGCTGAGGTCGATAATATTCTGCGCTTTGAAAAAGATTTTCCCGGCGCTGTCGTCGTGCGCCTTGAGCGCAATTATCGCTCGACGGGTCATATACTCGCTGCAGCCGCTCATCTCATCACCCATAATGAAGGCCGTCTGGGCAAGACCTTGTTCACCGATGGTGAAGATGGCGAGAAGCCAACGGTCACCGGCGTGTGGGATTCGGAAGAAGAAGCGCGTTTGGTTGGCGAAGAGATCGAACAATTACAGCGCAAGGGACAATCGCTGGAAGAGGTTGCTATTCTGGTGCGCGCCTCGTTCCAAATGCGCGAGTTTGAAGAGCGCTTCATCACTTTGGGTCTGCCCTATCGCGTCATCGGCGGACCGCGCTTTTATGAACGCGCCGAGATCCGCGATGCGCTCGCTTATTTGCGTGCCGTGGCACAACCGGCCGACGATCTGGCTTTTGAGCGTATCGCTAATGTGCCCAAGCGAGGTTTGGGCGATGCCACTTTACAGCAAGTGCATGAATATGCGCGCCGCCAGAACATTCCGATGTTGCAGGCTGCCCGTGTGCTGGCCGAAACGGATGAATTAAAGCCCAAGCCCCGCGGCACATTGCGTGATCTGACCGCCTCTTTTACGCGTTGGTCTTCGCTCATCGATTCAATGCCCCATCACGAGCTGACAGAAATGATCCTCGAAGAATCGGGCTATACCGACATGTGGCAAAAGGATCGCACGGCCGAAGCCGCAGGCCGGCTCGAAAATCTGAAAGAGCTTGTGCGCTCAATGGAAGAATTTCCAGATCTCGCAGGCTTTCTGGAACATGTCTCACTGGTGATGGATGCGGATTCTAAAGGGGGCGGCGAAAAAGTCTCCATCATGACGTTGCATGCAGCCAAAGGTCTCGAATTCGAAACTGTTTTTTTGCCGGGTTGGGAAGAGGGCTTGTTTCCACATCAACGTTCGCTCGATGACAATGGCCGTGCGGGCTTGGAAGAAGAGCGGCGGCTGGCCTATGTCGGCATCACGCGGGCGAAACGTCGGGCGAAGATTTTCTTTGCTACCAACCGGCGTATCCACGGCTTGTGGCAAACCACCATTCCCTCGCGCTTTCTCGATGAATTGCCGCCAGCTCATGTCGAGCTTGTTGAGGCGCCGGGCGGCAATTATGGCGGCTATGCGCAATCGCGTTTTGCCACGATGGATTCCTATGACTCGACTTATTCCACGCCCGGCTGGCAGCGTGCGCAGGCACGGCGCAAGGATGAGGGTCGCGGCAATCCGATTCAGGATCGGGCGCGCGAATGGGGCGGGGCAAGCAAGTCTGTGCTCATTGAAGGTGAGTTGGTCGCCAAATCATCCACCGCGTCAGGCTTCACGCGCGGCGCGCGGGTGTTTCATCTGAAGTTTGGCAATGGCACGGTCATTTTGGTGGATGGCAACAAGCTGACGGTCGAATTCGACAAGGCCGGACGCAAAATGGTGCTGGAGAATTTTGTCAACGCTGTGTGATGGGCGCGTTACCGCCGCCGGCAAAATGGTTTTTCCGCCACGCAGGCAATGCCCGGCGTTGAGCATTGGATTTCGTCGGTCGGCGTTTTGCGGATGCAGACCTGACATGCGTCAGTCCATTCAAGACAGGTTGTGTCACTTAGACCAAGGGCAGCCACATGGGGCTCCTCTGCCGTAGACAGGGGCAATGCTTTGGGCTCGTCGGCCCAGGCGGGTGTGGCGAGTATGAGGAGGGCGACGAGGAAAGCTTTCATGGGGTGGAGCATAGGCGGCTCTCGTGCTAATCGGAAGCCATGCTTGAAGGTCTGCCCCCCAATAATGCCGCCCACATGCTGCGCCTCCTGACCGAGGAGGAGCCGGCGCGCCAGATTGCCGATGCCATTGTTGAAATGTTCGACCCGACCGAGACGGCTGCTTCCGCCTTCGAGATCGAGCCCAACATGCGCGACTGGAATCCCAGCGTCGGCCCCTGGGTGGTGGAAGCCTATTTTTCCGAAGAGCCAGATCGCGATTTTATCGCCACGATCATCGCCAATATAGCGGGTGAAGAAGCCGCTGCCCGCGTCGAATATGATCGCGTTGCCGAACAGGATTGGGTGAAGAGCGCGCTCGAGGGTCTCGTGCCCGTGAAGGCTGGACGCTTTCTCGTCCATGGCTCGCATGATCGCTCCCGCCCGCGCACGCATGAGATTGCGCTCGAGATCGAAGCTGCATTGGCTTTTGGCACCGGGCACCATGGCACGACGCGAGGCTGTTTGCTGATGCTTGATGCTGTCCTGAAACAGCGTCGCCCGCGCAATGTGCTGGATGTCGGAACCGGCACGGGCGTGCTCGCGCTGGCGGCAGCGCGTGTGTTGCACCAGACTGTCGCAGCGGGAGATATTGATCCGATCTCGGTTGATGCCACGCGCTCCAATGCGCGGCTCAATGGCGCAGCGCCCTGGATTCACCCCGTCGTCGCCCGCGGCACGCAGCATCCCGATCTGCGCAAGGGCGGACCTTATGATCTGATCTTTGCCAATATTCTCTCAAAACCCTTGCGCATGCTGGCGCCGGAAATTGCGCGCCTCAGCGACACGGGTGGCGAGCTGATCCTCTCCGGCCTTCTCTACCGGGATGTGCCGGGTGTTTTGTCAGCCTATGCTGCGCAGGGTTTTGCCTTGCGCCGCAAGCTGCATCTCGAAGGTTGGGCAACTTTGCTGATGGCGCGCGGTGGCGCGGCTCAGCGACCCTTGTGAGGGCGCATGTTCGAAAGCCATTTCCAGACTTTTTCTGAAAGCGCTGATCCCTCGCATGGCAAAGCGCGCCTCAGCACCTTGCGAGCAGAAATGAAAATGCGCGGGCTTGATGGTTTCATCGTGCCGCGCGCAGATGAGCAGCAGAATGAATATGTGCCGCCCTGCGCCGAGCGTCTGGCTTGGCTCACCGGTTTCACCGGGTCGGCTGGCACTGCCATCGTGCTGGCGAAGAAAGCCGCTATTTTCATTGACGGGCGCTATACGCTTCAGGTGCGCGATCAGGTCAACGCGAAACAATTCACACCCGTCGACATTTCTGAGGCCTCGACCAACAAATGGCTCGAACGCAATGCGGCCAAGGGTGCGCGCATAGGCTATGACCCCGCGCTGCATACGCGCGCACAAGTGAAGCGCTTTGCCGCTGCCGCTCAAGCGGCAGGGGCAGAGCTTGTCGCGCAGGATACAAATCTCCTCGATGCTGTGTGGGCGGATCGCCCCTTGCCGCCACTGTATCCCATCTGGGTGCATCCCAAAAAATATGCCGGCGAAGATGCGCTCAAAAAACTCGTGCGCATTGAAAAGGCGCTGTCAGGCATCAATGGCCTTGTCATCAGCGATCCGCATGCGGTGGCTTGGGCTTTTAATATTCGCGGCCAGGATGTGGCGCATACGCCGCTGCCTTTGTCTTATGCCCTGCTCGTGAAAGGCCACAAACCGCGCCTTTATCTCGATCCGCGCAAGCTGAACGCCAAAACACGCGCGGTGCTCGACAAGATGTGCGCTCTTCACGCGCCTGATGATCTGTTGCGCGATCTGCGTGAAGCGGGCGAAGAGGGGCTGACGCTGCGCTTTGATGCGGCAACGGCCTCCGAAAAGCTGGTGGCCACGCTTGAGCAAGCAGGGGGTGTCGCGGATGTCGGCGCGGATCCCATTGCTTTGATGAAGGCGCGCAAGAACAAAGTCGAGCTGGCCGGTGCGCGTGCCGCGCATCTGCGCGATGGTATTGCCGTAGTGCGTTTTCTGGCTTGGTTCGATGGGGCTTCGTCGTCGGGTCGCATCACCGAGATTGATGCCGTTTCGGCCCTTGAAACCTTTCGACGCGAAACTGGGGCGTTGAAGGATATTTCCTTCCCCTCCATTTCAGGTGCAGGCCCCAATGGCGCGATCGTTCATTATCGTGTGACGCAGCAGACGGATCGTCGTATCGGGCGCGGCTTTTATCTGATCGATTCCGGCGCGCAATATGAAGATGGCACGACCGACATCACCCGCACACTCTGCGTCGGCAAGCCAAATGCTGCGATGCGTGATCGCTACACGCGTGTGTTGAAGGGACACATTGCCATTGCCCGTGCGGCCTTTCCCAAAGGCACAACGGGTTCGCAGCTTGATAGTCTAGCGCGTGCGTCTCTATGGGAGGCCGGGCTCGATTTCGATCATGGCACCGGCCATGGCGTTGGTTCCTATCTGTCCGTGCATGAAGGCCCGCAGCGCATTTCAAAAATGCCGTCTGTGCCGCTGGAGCCCGGCATGATCCTCTCGAATGAGCCGGGTTATTATAAGACGGGTTCTTATGGCATTCGTCTCGAAAATCTGATCGTCGTTAAGCAAGCCGAAATCAAAGGCGCCGAACGCGATATGCTGGATTTTGAAACGCTGACAATGGTGCCGTTTGATACTTCATGTCTTGAGCGCTTGCTGCTCAATCGTTTTGAAGTGGCCTGGATCAATGATTACCATGCCCATGTGCGTGACGCGCTCTCGCCCCATCTTGATCGCAAGACACGTGCCTGGCTGAAAGAGGCGACGGCGAAAGTCTAGTCTGGTCATTGCGAGCAAAGCGAAACAATCCAGAAGCCTCACGCGTGGCCTCTGGATTGCCGCGTCGGGCTAAAGCCCTCCTCGCAATGACGGCTATGAAACCCGCGCCAGCCATTCATCTTCGCTGATCACTTCAATGCCGAATTCGCTGGCCTTGTCGAGTTTGGAGCCAGCGCCCGGTCCCGCCACGACAAGGTCCGTTTTTCTCGACACAGAGCCTGACACTTTTGCGCCGAGCCGCTCGGCTTGCGCTTTGGCTTCCTCGCGCGTCATTTTCTCAAGCGCGCCGGTAAAGACAATCGTCTTGCCAGCCACCGGTGATGATGTCTGCACAGCTTCCATCGGCTCTGGCGAGACTTCTTTCAATAGCGCTTCGAGCTGAGCTTCATTGTGCTTTTCGGAAAAGAATTCCGCGAGGGCTTCGGCCACCACATCGCCCACACCTTCAATCGCATTGAGTTCTGCGCGGGCATCCGATGCTGGATCGCTTGCGGCGCTGGCTACAGAGCGTAAAGCCTCGAATGTGCCGAAATGGCGCGCCAATCGGCGGGCATTGGTCTCACCAACATGGCGAATGCCAAGGGCGAAAATGAAACGGTTCACGGCCACCTTGCGGCGCGCATTGATGGCGGCAAAGAGATTGCGCACCGATGTCTCGCCAAAACCCTCGCGGTCTTTCAGCTTTTTCATCGCGCGGCGGTCGCGTTCTTCGAGCGTAAAAATATCCGCTGGTGTCATCACCAGCCCTTCTGCATGAAACAATTCGATCTGACGATCACCAAGCCCCTCAATGTCGAGCGCATTGCGCGAGCAGAAATGTTTCAGCCGTTCGATGGATTGCGCCGGGCAGATGAGCCCGCCCGTGCAACGACGCACAACATCCAGCTCACCTTTGGCATCCGCTTCGCGCACGGCCACAGAACCGCAGGCTGGGCAGAGGTGTGGGAAGGCATAGGGCTTGGCCTCAGCTGGACGTTTGTCTGTTACAGGCCCCAGAACTTGCGGAATAACATCGCCTGCCCGCTGCACAATCACCGTATCGCCAATGCGAATATCTTTGCGGGTGATTTCATCTTCATTGTGCAAAGTGGCGTTGGAGACAACCACACCGCCCACTGTCACCGGTTCAAGTTTGGCCACGGGTGTCAGTGCGCCTGTGCGTCCAACTTGAATTTCAATGTCACGCAAAAGTGTGGTGGCTTTTTCAGCAGCAAATTTATGCGCGGTCGCCCAGCGCGGCGCGCGTGAGACAAAGCCCAAGCGTCGTTGATAATCGAGATCATCGACTTTGTAGACGACGCCGTCGATATCGTAGGGCAAAGCTGCGCGCTGATCTTCAATCGTATGCCAATGGGCGAGCAGCTCGTCGGCGGATTGACACTGTCTGGTCAGTGGATTGGTCTTGAAACCGAAATGATGCAAGGCCTCGATCATGCCGTGCTGCGTGGTGGCTGGCATGTCGCTGATCTCACCCCAGGCATAGGCGAAGAAATGCAGGGGGCGCTGTGCCGTGACGCTGGGGTCAAGCTGGCGCAGGCTGCCTGCCGCCGAATTGCGCGGATTGGCGAAAGCGGGCTTGCCCTGTTGCATCTGCCGTTCATTGAGCGCGGCAAAATCGCCCTTGGTCATATAGATCTCGCCGCGCACTTCGCAGATCTCGGGTGCGTTCCCATTCAAGCGATGCGGGATTTCTTTGATCGTGCGCACATTGGCGGTGACGTCTTCACCCTCAAAGCCATCGCCACGTGTGGCGGCCTGCACCAGCTCACCCTTCACATAGCGAAGCGAGCAGGACAGGCCGTCGATTTTGGGCTCAGCGGTAACCGCCACGCCATCGCTCTCGGCCAAGCCCAGAAAGCGTTTCACGCGGGCAACAAACTCTTGTGCTTCATCGGGGTCAAAAATATTGCCCAGCGAGAGCATGGGTACGACATGTTTGACCTTCGCGAATTTTTCGGCTGGCGCTGCGCCGATGCGGGGTTTGGCGAAAAGATCAACGAGTTCGGGAAAGCGGGCCTCCAGTGAATCCATGCGCCGGCGTATGGCGTCATAATCAGCGTCCGAAATGGTCGGCGCATCTTCCTGGTGATAGCTGATGTCATGTTGGGCCACTTCGGCAGCCAGGCGCGCATGTTCCTCGCGGGCGTCAGCGAGGCGGGCGGCACGTCGAATCTGGTCTGGGCTCTGGCTGGTCATAGGGCAAGATGTAGCGCAGGCCCCTTGGGCTTTGAAGGGCGGTGAAGCTTTGTCCACCAAAGGAAGAAAAATCACGCTATAATGAGGCAAGTTTTCGTGGATTGACCCCTTGCGTGACCTGATTACCCTTCTGGCAACGGCCCTGATCGTACTTCTGACGGCGGCCTTGGCGGGCCCGTGGTTCATTGATTGGACGGCCCATCGCGGCTGGGTCGAATCAGAACTGGCCCGCATCACCGCCACACGTGTGCGTGTGAACGGCGAGGTCGATCTCAAGCTTCTGCCCGTGCCGAAATTGAGCCTGCGTGATGTACGCGTCGCCAGCAACCGGCCCGATGGGCCGGTGCTCGATATTGCCCGTGTGCGCTTTGAGCTCGCCGCTACCTCGCTGCTGCGTGGGGAATTGCGCTTTATCGAGGCGGAATTGGAACGCCCGCAACTTAGTTTGAGCCTGCGTGAAGATGGGCGGCTCATGAGCCCGCGGCTGCCCTATTTTTCTGCCTCCGGTGTGCAGATTGAAAAGCTGTCCGTGCATGATGGTTCTTTTTCTTTCCGTCTTGCTGATGGTCGCGATCCTATTGTGATTGGTGGATTCGATTTTTCAGGTGAAGCCTCGACATTGGTGGGGCCTTTTCGTGGCTCGGGTTCGATGAGCCTTGGCTCGGTGCCTCTGCGTTGGCGCTTTTCGACGAGTGCAATTGAGAATGATCACCTCCGCGCCAAAATCATCATTGATGAAAGCCCTTTGGGGCCTCGCGCCGATCTTGAAGGATTTTTGGGTTTTGAGGGCGATCAGTCGGGCGGGCAATTGTCGTTCGAGGGTCAGTCGATTTTTTCTGCCACGAGTCGCATTGGCGGCGTGTCCGTGCCTTGGCGTCTGGCCGGCGCGCTGAAGGCCACCCATGCCGGCGCAACGCTGGAGGATGCTGAATTGCGCGCTGGCGATGATGAGCGCGCTTTTGTAGCGAGCGGCGCGCTAGGGCTTGATGTGGCCCCACAGCCCAAGGTGCGCGCGCAATTTTCTGCCCGTCAGCTTGATCTTGATCGGCTCTTTGCGGTTCCGGGCCAATCGGCGGCGCGGCGCATCGCCACGATCGTCAGTGATATTGTGGCCGATCGAGGCTTTGCCGAACAATGGCCTTTTGCCATTGAGGCCGCGCTCACGGCGCCAACCATGACATTGGCCAGCGAAACACTCACCGACACACGCGCACAGATTGCACTGTCTCCGGGCGAGGCGCCGCGCCTGATATTTTCCGCGCAAGGCCCGGCACGCTCGGCGTTGTCGTTGGACGGTACTTTGGAGACGGGTGCGGCAGCGGCCTATCGCGGCAAGCTCGATTTTTCGGCGCGCGATATTCCCCGCCTCTCGACATGGCTGGCGTTGATCTCACCAGAGGCCGCAGGTCTTTATGATTTGCCATTCCGCTCTCTGGATATGGCGGGCGATGTTGAAATCTCTGGCGTGGGCGCGATTGGGCGTTCGATGAGGCTGCGTCTCGACCGCTCTGATTTTTCTGGTGCACTGGCTTACACGCGCGCCCAAGGCCAGGAGCCCGCGCGTCTCTTTGCCGATCTGGGATCTGATGCGCTTGATCTTGAAGGCTTGCCCGATCTCTCGGCGCCCACACGTTTTGCAGCAGGGCTCGATCTGTCGCTGACACTCGATGCGCGTGCCTTGCGGCTTGAGCGTTTTGGCACAGGCACAGTGGATGCCGGTCGCATTGGACTTAAGCTTGTTAAAAATGCCAGCGGCACAAAGATCGAGCGCTTTTCGATTGAGAATATCGGTGGCGCTTCCATTGCTGCCAGCGGCCAGATGAGCGAGGCGGGGACAGAGCTGACCGCGCGTGTGGATGCACAGCGTCTTGGTGATCTGGCGGCTTTGCTACAGCGCATTGCGCCTGGTGTTTTTGCCGACGGTCTGGCCACGCGCGCGGTTGCTCTTTCGCCCTTGCGTCTGGATGTGTCTGCGCGCGGGCATGATCTTTCGGCGCCTGAGCATTTGCGCATTGAGGGGTCTGCGCGCGGCAGCCGCATTGGATTAATCCTCCAACCCACCGCCGGAAAGACCGAAGTTGCAGGGCTTGCCGAAAATCCCGATGCGGGGATGCTTTTGCGTCAAATAGGCGTTGAGACTTTGCCGATTTCATCTTTGGGTGTCGGGCGCTTGAACCTGCGCGCGACGGGCAATGCTGACAAAGGTTTTTCGACTGCCCTGTCTTTATCTGCGGCACGGGTGGAAGCCGTTTTCGAAGGTGTTGCATCTGGTGTTTTATCGGCCCCGGACATGCGCGGTCAGTTGCGCGTACGCTCGAATGACGGTGCGTCGTTCTTGCGTCTCGTTGGTTACGGTCTGCCCGATGTAAGTCTGAGCCTTCCGTTGGAAGGCACGGCCGATATGACTTTCGCGAAGGGCGATGTTTCTCTCACCAATCTTTCAGGTGTTGTGGCTGGAACCTTTGTCAATGGTGCTTTGCGCAACGTTGATGATGAGGGCCTGCGCCGCTGGTCTGGCGTTCTTCGCACAGATCGTCTGTCTTTGCCGCTGCTTGCGTCTTTCGCTCTGGGGCCGCCGCAAGCAGCTGCGCGCGGGGCGGTCTGGCCCGAGCTGAAATTTCCACCCGGTCTTGCCGATGCACCGCGTCTACGACTGGACTTTTCGGTGGGCGAGTTCGATCTGGCAGAGGGTCTGTCCGCGCGAGATGCAGTTTTTCAATTACATCTTGAGCCCGGTCTTGTGGCACTTGAATCCGCGCGTATGAAGATCGGTGAGGGCTCGCTGGGTGGCAATCTCACCATTCGGCGCGATGCCAATGGCGCAGCGCTCTCATTGAAGGCGGATGCGACTGCCGTGGCTCTCCCCCAATCCCCAGTCATCGGTCGCCTGTCGGGGCATTTTGAAATCACTTCTACGGGTGCGTCTTATTCGGCACTCGCTGCCGGTCTTGCGGGCGAGGGAACAGGACAATTAGAAAAAATCACTGTGGCAGGTGCAGACGCATCTGCCTTGGGGCGGCTGATTGCAGGCGTCGATCGCGGGCAGGTGAATGTTGACGAGCGCGATTTGCGCGCGAGCCTGTTGCGAGAATCCGAGCGCGCGCCATATCAGGCTGCGCAGCGCGAAGTTGTGTTTAGCGCAGCCGCAGGTGTCATGCGGCTGGAGAGTTTCAATGCGCCACGCCTGTCGATGATCTTTGATGCGCGCCAATGGAGCGCCGAGGCACGTTTTGCTTTACCCTCGCCGACGCATCCGCGCGATTGGCAGGGCGATCCGCCGGAAGCCACGCTCATCTGGCAGGGCAAATGGGCCGCCATGCAGCGCACAGTCGATGCTGCGCCGCTCTTCAATGCCATCTCAGCTCGCGCCATTGCGCGCGGAACATTGCGTGCCGAGGCACTTGATGAAGATATCCGCGAGCGTGCTGCCATCCAGCGGCGCGCAAAAGCTTTTGAGTTTTTGCGTCGGCGCGAGCGTGAGATCTTGTTGTTTGGGCAAGACGAGCGCCGCCGTGCGGATGCACCGCGCCAGCGTTGATCAACTAGTCTCGGACAGGTTCTGGTCGTGCGCTCTGTTTGGTCCGTTTAAGCAAATAAACGCGGATTGCTGAGGAGAGATTTGCTTGGCCACGCGTGCCGTCAATTTCAGTGACGAGGCCTGCGAGTGACATGTTGCGTGCGGCCGAGCACTTTTTCAACTCGGTCCAAAAAGCATCTTCCAAAGAAATGGAGGTGCGATGTCCCGCAATCATGAGAGAATGTTTCACGACGCGGATCGGGGCATCGCTCATTCGGTCTGCTCCTTGTCGCGGCGGTGGGCCTCGAGCTTTTTGGCGGCAAGCAGCTGCTCGGCCTCGCTTAATTCACGCTCTTGTTTGGTGCGCCCGTAAGAGATGCGGTTTTGCTCTGCATCCCGCGCGGCATCATCGCGCGCCTTGCGCTTGCGGGCCATGCGGAGATTGACGATCTCACCCATGCGCGCGGCGTGTCCCTTTAGTGTTTTTTGCGGAAAGCGTCGATGGAGACGACCTTGCCCGGCTCCGCCTCGGCACTGGCTGCGGCAATATTGGCAGACGACGACTTGTCTTTTTGAGAAGCCTCCGAGGGCGCGAAGACGAGCGGGCCATTGCTCTGTGTCATGGGTTCGAGATCATTGGCGCTATCTTCGGGGCTTGGCTCCTCAACCTCGAACTTCAGGCCGAACTGGACCGAGGGGTCATAAAATTCGGTGATGGAATCGAAGGGCACCAGCAGGCGCTCGGGCACATTGCGGAACGAGAGGCCGACTTCGAGATTATGTTCGCTGACCGAAAGGTCCCAGAATTGATGCTGCAAAATGATCGTCATCACGTCGGGATATTGTTCGCGCATAGCGGTCGACAGGCGAACACCTGGGGCATGTGTGCGGAAGGTGATGTAGAAATGATGGTCGCCAGGAAGCCCTTCTTTAGCGGCTTCGATGAGAACTTTACGGACCACGCTGCGCAGCGCGTCCTGAACCAAGAGATCGTAGCGAATGAGATCGTTGGACATGCGAATTCCAGGCGAGACGAAGAAAGTGGAGGCTTCTGTTGCCAGGTGCCTCCGAACCCCGCCTAGAAGTGCTACCCCCTAGGGCTTAATTCCCGGTGACGGCACAGCTTACGCTGCGACGGCGACCGGAGCATAGTTGTCATTGGCAACTATAAGGTTTGACCCGATAACGGCGGTATCATGCCGAGCAAAAGATCACCCTTTACGCCCCCGTCGATCCTATTTCGCCCCCGCCACAGCCAGCCCTGACAGACTGGCTCTGGTGGAGGCGCCGGGTACCGCCCCCGGGTCCGGATGGTTTATTACGGAGTCCATTTATCGCCATATCCGTCTTGCGACGGCATGGAGGAATATAGGGGTTCATGGCCCCTTCGGAAAGGGGCGCCTTCGCGAGAGGAGAACAATGTTTTCCCAAGCCGAATGTAGCCTTTGCCTTCAAACCCGCGCGCGAAACAGCTAGTTTGCGTCCCACAAAACCCTGTTTTGCCCGGATTCGTGAAAACCCCATGCGCCAGTATCAAGATCTTCTTCGCCGCATTCTCAACAAAGGCGTGGCCAAGTCCGACCGAACCGGCACGGGCACGACCTCTGTTTTCGGCCATCAGATGCGCTTCGATCTGGCGCAAGGCTTTCCGCTGGTCACAACGAAGAAGCTGCATCTGCGCTCAATCATTCATGAGCTGCTGTGGTTCATCGCGGGCGACACCAACATTGCCTATCTCAAAGAAAATGGCGTCACCATTTGGGATGAATGGGCTGATGAGAAGGGCGATCTTGGCCCCGTCTATGGCAAGCAATGGCGCTCATGGGCGACGACCGACGGGCAGACGCGCGATCAGCTCAGCTGGCTCATCGATGAGATCAAGCGCAATCCCGATTCTCGCCGCCTGATTATCTCGGCCTGGAATGTCGCTGATATCGACAAGATGAAGCTGGCACCCTGCCATTGCCTGTTTCAATTCTATGTGGCGGATGGAAAACTCTCCTGCCAGCTCTATCAGCGCTCAGCCGATGTCTTCCTTGGCGTGCCGTTTAATATCGCCAGCTATGCATTGCTGACGCATATGGTGGCGCAAGCAACCGGCTTGGGCGTGGGCGATTTCGTACATACATTTGGTGATGCGCATCTCTATTCCAACCATATGGAACAGACACATTTGCAATTGTCGCGTGAGCCGCGTCCCTTGCCCAAGCTTGTGCTGGATCCATCGGTGAAGAGCCTGTTCGATTTCCGTTTTGAGCATATTGCGATCGAAGGCTATGATCCTCACCCTGCGATCAAAGCGCCGGTGGCGGTCTGAAAAGGTCTCTCATGTCTCTGCCGCTTGTGTTCATCGTGGCCGTTGCGAAAAACGGCGTGATCGGCGGCGACAACCAGCTGTTGTGGCGCCTGTCGGGCGATCTCAAACGCTTCAAAGCGCTGACCATGGGCAAGCCCATGATCATGGGCCGTAAGACATTTGAATCTATCGGCAAGCCCTTGCCCGGACGTGAGACCATTGTTGTCACGCGGGATAATGCTTGGGCCTTTGAGGGTGTCCATGTGGCCCATGATCTGGAGCGTGCTTTGGCGCTTGCCGATGAGGTGGGCCAACGCATGGGCGCCTCCGAGGTCACGGTCGTTGGTGGGGCGGAGATTTATCGGCAATTGTTGCCCCGTGCCGCCCGTGTGGAATGGACCGAGGTTGATCTGGCCCCCGAGGGGGATGCCCGTTTCGAGCCCCTCGACCCGGCCCAGTGGCAAGAGACCGCCCGGGAGGTCCATGCCCGCAACCCCGAAGGCAAGGACGAGGCCGATTACGCCTTTGTCACCTACCAACGGATCACAAACGGGTGTCCGCCGCGTTGAAAGCACCCTAATGCGTGCTTAACTGAGAGCCAATGCGGTGCTAGGCCGTGCGAGGAGACTTTTTTATGCCTTGGAACAATCAGACCGGTGGCGGCCCATGGAAGCCCGGCCCCAAGGGACCTTGGGGGCAGGGGCCGCTCGGCGGCGGCAATGGCGGGGGCGGCAATGGTGGTCCTCCGGATTTGGAAGAGCTCTTGCGCCGGTCTCAGGAAAAGTTCCGGCAAGCCATGCCAGGTGGCGCGGGTGGCGCACGTGGCATTGCACTTTTTGCTGGCTTGGCCGTTGCTGCTTGGTTGGCCAGTGGCTTTTACACCGTGGGGCCCAACGAAGTTGGTCTCAACATGATCTTTGGCCGCTATGACGCCAAGACAAGCTCGGGCCTGAATTACAATTGGCCTGCGCCCATTGGTTCTGTGCAGAAGCTACAGGTCACTGATCGCAATTCGACGGAAGTCGGTTTCCGCGGTCGCGAAGATGGTCGTCGCGCCAATGTGCAGACGCAGATCGATGTGGCTGAAGAAAGCCTGATGCTCACGGGCGATGAAAATATAGCTGACGTGAAATTCCGCGTCATCTGGCAGATCGATCCGGTGCGCCCGGAAGATTACGCCTTCAATGTGCGCGAGCCGCGCGAGACTGTGCGCGCTGTAGCCGAAAGCGTCATGCGCGAGATCGTTGGGCGCACGGCGATCCAGCGTATTCTCACCGCCGAGCGCAAATTGATCGAGCCTGCCGCACAAGAACTGACCCAAAAAGTTCTTAACGAATATAAAGCGGGCGTGATGATCTTGCAGGTGCAATTGCTGTCGGTGGATCCGCCGGAGCAGGTAGTTGCGGCCTTTCGCGATGTGACAGCCGCGCAGCAGGATCAGGATCGTCTGCGCAATGAGGCGGAAGCCTATGCCAATCGCGTTGTGCCAGAAGCACGCGGCGATGCGGCCCGCATCGTTCAGGAAGCTGAAGGCTATCGCGAGCAGACGGTAAATGAGGCGAAGGGTCAAACCTCTCGCTTCACGCAGGTCTATCAGCAATACAAGAATGCGCCGGAAGTGACACGCGAGCGCATCTATCTGGAAACCATGGAGCGTGTGCTCGGCGGCATGAGCAAGGTCATTATTGACCAGAATGGCGGCAGCGGTGTGGTGCCGTATCTGCCCTTGCAGGGATTGAATGTTCCCTCTGTGCAAGCCCAGCCGCAGGGAGGCAACCGATGAAATCCCCATTCGCGGGCGCCATTGCCGCCATTATGCTCCTCATCGCCGTGATCGTCGGTGCGGGCTCTCTCTTCACTGTCGGACAAAACCAGCAGGCCCTTGTGCTTCGCTTGGGCGAGCCAATCCCCGGCCGCGCGCTTGTCAATAAGCCTGGTCTGCATTTCAAAGTGCCGTTCATTGAAACGGTAACTTTGCTGGATCGCCGTATTCTCGATTTGGAAACGCCGAAGCAGGAAGTGTTGGCCTCCGACAACAACCGCATCGAAGTCGATGCGTTCCTGCGCTATCGCATTGTCGACGCGTTACGCTTCTATCAAACGGTAGGCACGATTGAGCGTGCCAACAACCAGCTGGGCTCGGTGCTGTCTTCGGCGCTACGTCGTGTGCTGGGTGAAGTGCCTATGGTGCAGATCATCCGCGAGGGTCGATCGACCCTCATGGTCTCCATTCGCGATCTGGTGAACGGCGAAGCCATTCGTCTGGGCGTCGAAGTGGTGGATGTGCGCATACGTCGCGCCGACCTGCCCAAGCAGATTTCGGACCGCGTCTACGACCGTATGCGCACGGAGCGCGCACGTGAGGCCGCCGAATTCCGGGCGCAGGGTGCAGAAGCTGCCCAGCGTATCCGGGCGCGAGCCGACCGCGACGTGGTTGTGCTACGGGCGGATGCACAACGCCAGGCTGACCAGACGCGCGGCGAGGGCGATTCCGAAAGGAACCGCATTTTTGCCGAAGCCTATAATGTTGACCCTAATTTCTTCGCATTTTACCGGTCTATGCAGGCCTACGAGACGGGATTACGTTCCGGTGACACGCGGCTCATCCTGAGCCCGACGTCGGACTTCTTCCGCTTCTTCGGCCAGCCTGACGGGAAGCGGCCAGCCGCTGGCGCGCGGTAGCGCCAGCTGGACTGGTCGGAACGAAATTGGGCACTAGATTAGTGACGGTCCCCTAAAGGGTCCGTCGCTTCGATGAGAAGATCGTTTCCGGCCGATGTGGCCGCAGGGGAGAAGACCCGCCATGGGTGTCCGTTCGATATTTCCGCAAAGCGTCCGGCGTACCGCTTGTGCGGCGCTGGTCCTCTCGCTGGTTGTGACGCCGCTCTCGCCCGTCATGGCGCAGGCGCGCGGCGCCCCCGAAAGTTTTGCTGACCTCGCTGATGCAGTGAGTTCGGCAGTGGTCAATATTTCCGCTTCCACCACGGTGGAAGAGAAGCGATCCAGCACGCCAAGCCTTCCGCCGGGCACTCCCTTCGATGATCTGTTCGAAGAATTTTTCCGGCGCCGTCAGGGCCAGGGCGGAGGCGAGGGTCAGGGCCAGGCGCAGCCACCGCGCCAGCGCCGCTCCTCCTCGCTGGGCTCTGGTTTTGTGATTGATCCCGCGGGCATTGTGATTACCAACAATCACGTCATCGCCGACGCCAATGAAATTACAGTCATCTTCACTGATGGGCAGAAGTTGAAAGCGGAGATCATTGGCAAGGATGCCAAGGTTGATATTGCCGTTTTGCGCGTGAAGCCCGAAAGGCCGCTGAAGGCTGTTAAATTCGGCGACAGCGAAAAAATGCGCGTCGGCGAATGGGTGATGGCGGTCGGCAATCCCTTCGGTCTTGGTGGCACTGTGACGGCGGGCATTGTCTCGGCGCGCAACCGCAATATCGATAGCGGGCCTTATGACAATTACATCCAGACCGATGCCTCGATTAACAAGGGCAATTCCGGTGGCCCTCTGTTCAACATGAATGGCGACGTGATTGGCGTGAACACGGCGATCTTGTCACCCTCAGGTGGCTCGGTCGGCATTGGCTTTGCCACGCCATCGGCCACAGTGCAGCCGATCATTGATCAGCTGATCAATTTCGGCGAGACGCGCCGTGGTTGGCTGGGTGTGCGCATCCAGAATGTGGATGATGCAATTGCAGAGAGCCTGAAGCTTGGGAAAGCGCGCGGTGCTCTTGTGGCCGTTGTCGATGAAAAGGGTCCGGGCAAGCCTGCCGGCATGAAGGCGGGCGATGTCATTTTGAAGTTTGACGGCAAGGATGTGGTTGAATCACGCGATCTGCCCAAGCTCGTGGCGGCCACACCAGTTGGCAAGCAGGTTGATGTGCTCGTCATGCGCGATGGCAAAGAGATGACGCTGAAAGTCACGCTTGGACGTCTCGAAGATGGCGAGAAACAAGCTGCAAATGACAAAAAGTCTGGCTCTGAGGCACAGCCTGGCCGCCCGGTTGTGCCAAAAGCATTCGGCATGGAGTTTGGTGCGCTCGATCCTGATGTGCGCAAGAAATATGGCATCAAGGATAGCGTGAAGGGCGTGGTCGTTACTAATGTCGACGCCAATTCACCGGCTGCCGAGAAGCGCATCCAGGCGGGTGATACGATTGTCGAGATCAATCAGGAGGCTATGTCCAAGCCGACTGATATTGCCGCGCGCACCAAGGTTCTGAAAGATCAGGGCCGTAAGAGCGCGCTCTTCCTTGTCGCCAATGCTGGTGGCGAAGTGCGCTTTGTGGCGCTGAATTTGGATTGAGCGAAAGGCGGGCAAAGCCCGCCTTTTTCTTAACTGTCATTGCGAGCGAAGCGAAACAATCCAGAGGCCGCGCGTGAGGCCCTGGATCGCTTCATCGCTTTAGCTCCTCGAAATGACGGGTTTATTTCACAAAGTCTGAGGCCTTGTAACCTTGCGCATAAAGCAGCGCGCTCAGGTCCGAATGATCGATGCGTGCATGGGCTGCAGCAGCAACCGCCGGCTTGGCATAAAAAGCTACGCCCAATCCGGCTTCACCTAACATGGCCAAATCATTGGCACCATCCCCAACCGCCATTGTGTCTTGCGGCTGGAGTGCGTGCTTCTCGCGCAATTCAATGAGGGCAGCCAGTTTGGCTTCCTTTCCTAGGATTGGTTCGGTGACGAGCCCTGCAAATTGATCATCTTCGACGATCAGCACATTGGCGTGGTTTTCATGAAAGCCGATGGCCTCAGCCACAGCGCTGGTGAAAAGCGTAAAGCCGCCCGACACAAGTGCGGTATGGGCGCCATGCGCACGCATGGTGCCTACAAGTTCACGCCCGCCGGGGGTGAAAGTGATGCGCTCCGCAATGACTTGCATGACAATTTTTGCATCAAGTCCTTTGAGGAGAGCGACGCGTTCGCGTAACGCGGGTTCGAATTCGATCTCGCCGCGCATGGCGCGTTCGGTGATCGCGGCGACGTGCTCTTTTTTGCCGACATAATCGGCAAGCTCGTCGATACATTCCTGTCCGATCATGGTGGAATCCATGTCGGCGAGAAACAGCTTCTTGCGTCGTGTGGCTTTCTCCTGAACGATCACATCAACGGGGGCGCCGCCAAGTGCTGCGCGCAGGGCCTCGGCCAGAGCGCGGTTGTCTGACGCGCCTTGAGGTGCGAAGGAGAGGTCAGCGGCAATGCCGGCCGCCAGCCAGTCCAAAGTGGCGGGGGCGGGCAGGGCGGCAGCGGCCTTTTTGAGCAAAGCCTCGTCGAGCGCGGGGCGGGCCGGATTGGAAACGAGCGTGGCGACAAGCGACATGACAAGGGCTTTCGAACCGTGAGCAGAATATCCGCCCTCCTCATTGCAGGACCGACGGCCAGCGGCAAGTCCGCTTTGGCGATCCGTCTGGCTGAAGCCACAGGCGGCGTTGTGGTCAATGCGGATTCCATGCAGGTCTATAGCGATCTGCGGGTCATCACCGCCCGCCCGACGGTCGAGGAAGAGGGGCAGGCCCCCCATCGCCTCTTCGGCCATGTCGACGGCGCCGAAAATTATTCGGTCGGCCGCTGGGTCGAGGATGCCAAGGCGCTATTGGCCGAGCTCGCGCAAGAGGGGCGTCTACCGATCATCACTGGCGGCACGGGCATGTATTTCAAAGCGCTGCTACGCGGCCTGTCGGATATTCCCGCCGTACCGGACGAGGTGAGGGCGCGTGTGCGCGCCGAGGCTGAGGGATTATCCGCGCCGCAGCTTCACGCGCGGCTGATGGCGCTTGATCCGGCGACAGCGGCGGGCCTGCGCCCATCCGATCCGCAACGCATTATACGCGCGCTCGAAGTGTTTGAGGCCACGGGCGAGCCGCTGGTAACTTTCCAGACGCGCCCGGGCATACCTTTGCTGGATCCGCACACCGCACGCGGTTTTTTTCTGGCGCCCGAGCGCGAGGTTTTGAAAGCGCGGATTGATGCACGCTTTGTGGCGATGATGGAGCAGGGCGCTTTGCCAGAAGTGGAAGCACTGGCGGCGCGCGGGCTTGATCCGGCTTTGCCGGTGATGCGGGCGCATGGCGTGCCGGGTTTGATTGATTATTTGCGCGGGGCCTCAACGCTGGAAGCTGCGATCGAGCGCGGGCAGCGCGATACGCGCGCTTATTCCAAGCGCCAGTTCACTTTCGTGCGCCATCAATTGCCGGAATTTGAAATGGTCGCGCCGGAGACGGCATGGGATGCTGTGCGGGCTCAGCTTTAATGCACGGCGCCCATCGTGATCTGTACGAGCACCAGAATAACTTCAATGACAATCAGCAGAACAATCGTGCCTTCAAGACGCGCGCTGCGCTTGGCATCGATGAGATCTGTCAAAGCGCGCGCTGTTTCCTGCACGACGGCGATTTTGCGCGCCAATGTGCGGGCGCGTTCACTCAATTCATATTCATCTTCAAGGCGAGCATAGAGGCGTTCAAGATCGGAGCGATCCCAGAGCACGTCAGGCTTGTCCTCAACTGCAACGCGACCAGACATGCGATGGTCGACCAGCAAAGCTTCGCCGATAATTTTCAAAATGCGCTTGCGGTCGTTGGGTAAGCGCCCCTCACGCGCGAGATCGCGTGCCAGCGGGTCAATCACGTCAAACACGGCGCTGACTTGGCGTTCGTAATGGGCCATGGCAACGCTTTTGGCGAGGGCATCGGCCACGACGAGAAATCGCTCTGGTGCAAGATCGCGCACCTGGATCGGGCCGCCGGGCGGCACTTGATCCTCGCGCTCGGCCGTGGCTTCCATTGTCGCCACTTCCTGGTCGAGACGTGGCAGCGGGCCGCTGATGCGCGGCGCTAGCATCCGCAGAAAACCATCTTCTTCAACAGGCGATAATCCGGCGAGCACAACAACCCCGTAGCGGAACAAGGCCGCAAAGCCGCGGTCACCGACCCTGATGGCAAAGGGTGCGCTGGCAATCATGTCGGGTCGCTCAAGGCCACCGGTATCAATACGGTCGCCCATGAGCAGGGCGCGAATGGTCAGGCGCGCGCGATCAGCGCCTGAGGGACGCGAGGGTTCAAGTTTGGGAGTAATTGCTGGATTGGTCATTTGTTCGCTTTCTGGGTCTTGGGTATGACTTTTTCTTGTCATACTCAAAGACAAAGCGAACATTCTGCCGCAACAATCTAGGTTTTACCCCCAAACCTCGCGCGCGACATCAACGACGCGGCGCAACTTCGCTTCTTGTGTTGCGGGCAAAATCGGGTTGCCGCTTTCCACGCTTGCAAAGCCGCATTGCGGGCTGATGCCGAGCTTGTCGAGCGCCACAAATTTTGTGGCTTCTTCAATGCGGCTCTTCAAGGCCTGCTTGTCTTCCAATTCATCGCTCTTGGTCGAGACGAGGCCCAGAATGACATGCTTGTCTTTGGGCACAAGACGCAGCGGCGTGAATGTGCCTGCACGCGGCGAGTCATATTCCAAAAAGAAAGTCTTGATCGCGAGCTTGTTGAAGAGACGATCTGCCACCGTCTCGTAACTGCCTTCCGCATGCCATTTCCCGCCACGATTGCCGCGGCACAAATGCATGCCGATGGTCAGCGAGGCGGGAAGGTCTTTCAAAACGCGGTTGGTGATGTCGATATAAAAATCTATGAGCTTGTCCCAATCATCGCCGCGCGTAGCGAGCTGGGTTTGCACATCGGCATCGCCGAATTTGGCAAAGGCTGTCTCGTCAATCTGCACATAAGTGCAGCCTGCTGCTGCCAGTGCATTGAGTTCGGCGCGATAGGCCGCGATCATGTCTTCCCAGAAGAGATCCATGTCACTGTAGGCGGAGGCAAGAGCTGCCTGATTGCCGCCACGAAAATGCAAAGCGCAGGGGCCGGGAATGGTGATTTTCGGCGTGGCTTTGGTGCGCGCTTTCAGAAACTGAAAATCCGGCACATGAATGGGCTTGGTCCATTTGAGGCGTGAGCCAATGGTGGCTTGCGGTTGCGCGCCGCGCCCGTGGGCTTGCTGGTCAGCCGGATTGTCGAGCGAGACTTCGCCAAGTTGGCGGAAGAAATAAGAGTGATAGGCATCACGGCGAAACTCGCCGTCGGTCACCACTTGCAAGCCGACTTTTTCTTGCAGGCGCACCGCCTCTTCAATCGCCGCGCTGGTGGCTGTATCGAGTTCGGCGAAAGATATTTCGCCGCGGATATAGGCCGCGCGTTTATCCAGCAGGCTTTTGGGCCGCAGGAGCGAACCGATATGTTCGGCACGGAAAGGCGGTGTCGCCATGGGTTTATCCTTTTCTTCTTCTTGCTTGCTTTGTCAGTTCTTCGCGATGGTGGCGGCTTTCATTTTCGCCGTCAGATCAGCCGGTGTCGCATAAAGGCGCTGCACCATGCCTTGCAATTTTTCGCCCGGCACATGATTGGCTTCGACACCGATGCGCTTGGTTTCTTCTTGCAGCTTGGAGTCTTCAATCGTTGCCTTGAAGGCCACACGCAAAGCGGCGATGCGATCTGCGGGCACATCAGGCGAGACGAGATAGGGGCGGCCAAAGGCCGTCTGGCTGAAATAGAGATCAAGCATGGCGCGTTGCTCGTCCGTCTTGGCAAAGTCGGTGATCTTGGGAATGCCTTGCGCATTGAGATCAGCCGCGCCCGTTGCATGTGTTTGCACCAGCACGCGCATGCGGCCGGGCTTGCTGCCGTCAAACCAGCCGGGATTGGTCACGGAGATGGACGGCCACGCCACGCCACAAGCGCCATGCACTTCACCACGGTCAATCGCGAGGCCAATTTCGCGCGTGCCCGGATAGCCGGTGATGACTTTGAACTTCGCGTTCAGCACATTGTTGATGAAGATCGGATTGTCGGCGGGCGAGGATGATTGCACGCCGCCCATCAGCAATTCTTTGCTGAGCAGGTCTTCGAACTTTTGCACGGGCGCATCAACGCGCGCGATGCAGAGATAGACGTCATCATTGGCGCTGCCGAGATAGACGAATTTCGTCGGATCATAATTGAAGCTGCGACCGGCCAAGAAGGGTTCGAACGCCACAGGCGATTGCAGTGCGCCGATGACAGTGCCGTCTTTGGTGGCTGCATTGTAAATATGCGCAGCCGCCGTGTGGCTGCCGGCACCGGGCATATTGGATGGCACGACAGTCGGGTTGCCCGGAATATGCTGGCCCATATGGCGCGCGATGATGCGGCCATACAGATCATAGCCGCCACCCGGAGAGGAGCCGATCAGCACGCTGACGGTTTTGCCTTTGTAGAAAGCGGCGATGTTGTCATCGGCGGCCGAAGCCATGCTGGTGGCGGCGATGAAACCGGCTCCGATGAGCCCCAGAATGCGCAAAGTCATGCGCTCCTCCCTGATCATTGTCCGGCTCCTGTTTTCGGGGTCCTGAGCCTCAGTCTAGAGGCGGGGTGGGGCTCTGCAACAGGGATTTGCGGGCTCCTCCCAGACCTTTTGGGCAATGGCAAATAACGCAATGTCGTGGGAGGGTTGGGGAATTCTTTCAAAGTCCTTGCATATAGCTATATTTAGCGATAAATTCATGAAGACGATTGTTTTGAGCAAAGATGCCGAGCGGGATTTTGATGCTCTGCCGATGAAAGCGCAAAAGGCGATCGAAGAGGCTTTGATCGGCTATGCGCTCAATGGCAGGGGCGACATCCTCCGAATGGTTGGTCGGCCAGGCTTTCGTATGCGGGTTGGAAATTACCGCATTATTTTGACCGAGGACGGATCAACGGTCCTCGCGATCTACATAGGTCGCCGGAATGAGGCGACTTACCGGAGACATTGAGATGGGCGAACTCAACCCCAAATTCATTGATATCGGCGGTGCCGAAATGGTTCTGCTGACGCGGGCAGAATTTGATGCCCTGATGCAGCGCATTGAGGACGCAGAGGAAAATGCCGAGCTGGTGGCCATTTATGATGAGCGCATGGCCCGCCTGAAAGCTGGCATCAGTGTCGTCCTGCCACCAGAAGTTAGTATGCGGGTTTTAAAAGGCGAAGGTATTTTAAAAGCGCTCCGCAACTGGCGGGGCATGACTCAAGCCGAGGTCGCAGAAAAAACGGGGTTCACGCAGGGCTATCTCAGTGACCTTGAGGCCGGCAAGCGGGAGGGCACGGCCCAGACGCTGCGCATGATTGCCAAGGCGCTCGAAATTGATCCGGTCATGCTGGTCGATCCGCGCGAGTAACCACGTCTGCCATTTGTGACTTTTGGATGGGCCGCTTTCCCTTGACCGTGCCGCTGCCCTCCCGTAAACTCATCATACTGAAATTGGAGTAGCCGTTGTGGCCACCAAGCTTGTTGTATCTTTCGCGCCAGAGACAGGACGGGTCTGAAACCCGCTTTCCTGCCAACGGCGCATATCCGGGCCCCCTTGAGGGCCTTTTTTATTGCCCAAAATTCCGGGCCGGGTGAGAAGAGAATAAGCGGGCTGACCAAAGCGAAAGCCGAATGGAGTTGAGCGATGTCGAAGCAGATGACTGGAGCCGAAATGGTCGTCCAGGCCCTGAAGGATCAGGGGGTCGATACAATCTTCGGATATCCGGGCGGCGCGGTCCTGCCCATTTATGATGCCTTGTTCCAGCAGAACCAGGTCCAGCATGTGCTCGTGCGCCATGAACAGGGCGCCGCCCATGCGGCCGAAGGCCTTGCCCGCTCGACCGGCAAAGTCGGCTGCTTGCTCGTCACCTCGGGTCCCGGTGCCACCAATGCCATCACGGGTCTGGCGGATGCTTTGATGGATTCCATCCCGCTCGTTTGCATCACCGGTCAGGTGCCGACCCATCTCATCGGCTCGGACGCGTTCCAGGAATGCGATACGGTTGGCATTACGCGCCATTGCACGAAGCATAATTACCTTGTGCGCTCGGTGGAAGATCTGCCGCGCATTTTACATGAGGCTTTCTGGGTGGCGTCCCACGGGCGTCCCGGTCCGGTGGTGATCGATATCCCTAAGGACGTGCAATTTGCCATGGGTACTTATGTCGGCCCGCAGAATGTCCAGCACAAAACCTATCAGCCGCAGGTGAAGGGAGATCTCGAAAAGATCCGCGAAGCCGTGAAAATGATGGCTGGTGCAAAGAAGCCCGTCTTCTATACGGGCGGTGGCGTCATCAATTCGGGTCCGGCGGCGTCCGAGCTTTTGCGCGAACTCGTCAAGCTCACGGGCTTCCCGATCACCTCGACGCTGATGGGTCTTGGCTCTTATCCTGCCTCCGGCCCCAATTGGCTCGGCATGTTGGGTATGCACGGCACTTATGAAGCCAATCATACGATGCATGATTGCGATCTGATGATCTGCGTGGGCGCGCGTTTCGATGACCGCATCACCGGACGACTGGACGCTTTCGCGCCTTACTCCAAGAAGATCCACATCGATATTGATCCCTCGTCGATCAATAAGAATGTGAAGGTCGATCTCGCGATCATCGGCGATTGCGCGCATGTGCTCGAAGACATGGTGCGCATCTGGCGTACGGAAGCGGCCAAGCCCGATCAGGCAGCGCTGAAAGATTGGTGGAAGCAGATTGATGTGTGGCGCGCGAAAAAGTCGCTGGCCTATCGTCCGTCCAAAACCACGATCAAGCCGCAATATGCAATCCAGCGTCTGTATGAATTGACGAAGAACCGCAACACTTACATCACGACCGAAGTCGGTCAGCACCAGATGTGGGCCGCGCAATTTTATCATTTCGAAGAGCCCAACCGCTGGATGACCTCAGGTGGTCTTGGCACGATGGGTTATGGTCTGCCGGCCGCCGTGGGCGTGCAAATGGCCCATCCTGATGCACTGGTTATCGACATTGCGGGTGAAGCATCCATCCTGATGAACATGCAGGAAATGTCGACAGCGCTGCAATATCGCCTGCCGGTGAAGATCTTCATTCTGAACAATGAATATATGGGCATGGTGCGCCAGTGGCAGCAATTGCTGCATGGTGGCCGCTATTCCAATTCCTACTCCGAAGCTCTGCCCGACTTTGTGAAACTGGCGGAAGCTTATGGTGGTCATGGCATTCGCTGCTCTGACCCTGACAAGCTGGATGCTGCGATCATGGAAATGATCGAGTCACCCAAAGCCGTCATTTTCGATTGCCTCGTCGAGAAGGAAGAGAACTGCTTCCCGATGATCCCGTCAGGCAAGGCGCATAATGAAATGCTGCTCGCTGAACTTGGTGACGATGCCGGTATTGAAATCGGCTCGGTCATCGATGAACGCGGCAAGTTGCTGGTCTGATTGGCGGAAGAGACAAGGTCGAAAACAATGAACGCACCCGCTATCCCGCCCTCACCCTATTCGTCGGCACTGGGCAAATCGAACATCGAGCGCCACACGCTCTCGGTGCTCGTCGACAATGAACCTGGCGTGCTCGCGCGCGTCGTTGGTCTGTTCTCGGGCCGTGGCTACAATATCGAAAGCCTGACAGTCGCCGAAGTTGCTCATGGCGAACATTTGTCACGCATCACCATCGTCACCTCCGGTCCGCCGGAAGCGATTGAGCAGATCGGTCATCAGCTCGAGCGTCTTGTGCCCGTGCATCACGTGATTGATCTGACGATGGCCAAGAAAAGCATCGAGCGCGAGCTTGCGATGGTCAAGGTTCGTGGCAAAGGCGATGATCGTGTCGAGGCTTTGCAGGTGGCTGATGCTTTCCGCGCGCGTGTTATCGATGCGACGACCGAGAGCTTCGTGTTCGAGCTGACCGGCAATGCCGAGAAGATCGACCAGTTTGTCGAGCTGATGCGCCCCATCGGGCTCGTCGAAGTCTCCCGCACGGGGGTCGCCGCGATTTCGCGGGGGCCGGAGCCGATTTGATTTACCCTCTCCCAGAGGGAGAGGGTCGCCCTGAAAGGGCGGGGTGAGGGGTTATGCCCTCACGACACAAATTGTAACCCCTCATCCGCCCGCTCGCGCGGGCACCTTCTCCCTCAGGGAGAAGGAGGGGTCGCAACAACCAGCTTTTCTTTGACGCGGGCGGACTTCGCGCTTAGAAGGCTCGATCACTTTTGCCAAGGGACGGTTCCGCCTTCGTCCCATCCAAACCCGGGAAACGACCCATGCGCGTCTATTATGATCGTGATGCCGACATCAACCTCATCAAGGGCAAGAAAGTGGCCGTCATCGGCTACGGCTCTCAGGGCCATGCCCATGTTCTCAATATGCGCGATTCCGGCGTAAAGGACGTTGTGGTCGGTCTGCGCAAGGGCTCGCCCACGGTGAAGAAGGCTGAAGGCGAAGGCCTTAAGGTGATGGAAGTCGCCGAAGCCGCCAAATGGGCTGACATCGTCATGATGCTGACGCCCGACGAATTGCAGGCTGACATTTATTACAAGGACCTCGCGCCCAACATGAAGCAGGGCGCAGCGCTCCTCTTCGCGCATGGTCTCAATGTGCACTTCAACCTGATCGAGCCGCGCAAGGATCTCGATGTTCTCATGGTCGCCCCGAAGGGCCCCGGCCACACAGTGCGCGGCGAATATAACAAGGGCGGGGGCGTGCCTTGCCTCATCGCCATCCATCAGGATGCCTCCGGCAATGCCCATGATCTGGGCCTTTCTTACGCTTCCGCCGTTGGCGGTGGCCGCGCCGGCATCATCGAAACCACCTTCAAGGAAGAATGCGAAACCGATTTGTTCGGTGAGCAGGTCGTCCTGTGCGGCGGTCTCGTAGAACTTATCCGCGCTGGTTTCGAAACGCTGGTCGAAGCGGGCTATGCGCCTGAAATGGCTTATTTCGAATGCCTGCATGAAGTGAAGCTGATCGTCGACCTGATTTATGAAGGCGGTATCGCCAACATGAATTACTCGATCTCGAACACGGCCGAATACGGCGAATATGTCACCGGCCCGCGCATCATCACGCCGGCCACCAAGGCCGAGATGAAGCGCGTCCTTGAGGACATTCAATCGGGCAAGTTCACCCGTGACTGGATGCTGGAAAACAAGGTCTCCCAGACCTCGTTCAAGGCCACCCGCGCGCGCAACGATGCCCATCAGATCGAGGAAGTCGGCGCTCGCTTGCGCTCGATGATGCCCTGGATCGGCAAAAACAAGATGGTCGATACGACCCGTAATTGATCTTCCCAAGCGGAAAGGTCTGGAAAAGTGAGGCCGGAGCGTAAGCTCCGGCCTTTGTCGTATTGGCAAAGCCGCGCCTTCACGGTAACGTAATTTGAAACTGTTATTACTTAATCAGAAATATCAACCGTTTGGTTGTATTTCTTTGTAACGCTGCAACCGCGTTTTTGATTATTTTTTTGAGACATGGATTTTCGCAAAATGTCAGGACGCGCGCTGTCTGCGGCTTTGGCCGATCACGTTCTCGGCTTGCGGGTCGACCGCCAATTTGAGCGGCTCCAAGATATCTTGGGCCTTCGCGTTCATTATCAGCTCTCGGGCGACCGCCGCTTGATGCCCTATGCGGGAACATTCCAGGGGCGCACAGATGCATGCGTGGCCTTTCAAGCGCTCGATATGGAATTCGAAATGCGCAACCTTGAGATCGGCAATGTGCTGGCGGAAAACGCGAGTGCGGCTGTGCGCTGGAATGCGCGCTGGATCAACCGGGGCACGCGCGATGGCGCCACCATTCATGGCTTTACCTATCTGCGCTTTGCCGACGGGATGGTGATTGAATGGGTTGATTTTATCGATACGGCCACGGCCTCTTATCTCGCGGGCTGGATGCCGGAAATGCCGGCCTTTGCTATGTCGGGCCCGGTACGCGACTGATCCAACTTCCCACAGCCCTTTGGCTCACCTAGTTTGGATTCGCTAACAGGAGAGCCCATGGCCCGCCGATTTCATACGCTTGATGTTTTTACGAAGTCGCCGCTCACGGGAAATCCGCTCGCCGTGGTGCGCGATTGCGATGGGCTGGATGAGGCACAGATGCAGGCCATTGCGCGTGAGTTCAATCTCTCTGAGACGGTCTTTCTTCTCTCCCCCTGCGATCCTGTGAATACGGCGCGTGCGCGCATTTTCACGCCGATCCGCGAATTGCCTTTTGCCGGTCATCCGACAATTGGTGCGGCCGTGCTGATCGGGCTCAGCGAAGCGCAAAGTTTCATGCGCACACAAGATATTCTGATCGTCATTGAAGAGCAGGTCGGCCCCGTTGCCTGCACGGTTGGCTTCGACAAGCAGGGGGTGGCGCGCGCGCGTTTCACTTTACCCAAGCTGCCAGAGACTGCAGGTATGGTAGGCGAAATTCTGTTCATTGCGCAAGCTTTGGGACTGGCCGAAAGCGACATTGGCTTTGGTTCTCATGTGCCGTGCATTTTTTCGGCGGGCAATCCTTTCTGCTTTGTGCCCGTGGCGAGCCTTGAGGCCATGGCGCGCGCAAAGCCAGATGCTTCGGCTTGGAAAGCTGCATTTGGTCAGATGGAACGTGGAGCTTGCTATCTCTACACGCGCGAAACTGTCCAGTCTGACCATCACTTTCATGCGCGTGCTTTTGCGCCGGGCCTTGGCATTCATGAAGACCCGGCGACAGGCTCAGCTGTTGCAGCCTTTGCCGGCGTGCTGATGGCGCAAGACAAGATCACCGATGGCTCGCATGTTTTTGTCATCGAACAGGGCTATGAAATGGGCCGCCCGAGCCTGATTTCTCTCAGGCTTGATGTGGCCGAGGGCAAATTGATGGAAGCCAGCATTGGCGGCTCTGCCGTGCTGGTGCAAGATGGCACATTGAATCTGTGATTGTTCGCTCGCAATGACGGTTGTCTGAGCCCGTCATTGCGAGGGGCAGGCGCGAAGTTTGGATCGCTTCGCTCATGCTCGCAAGGACGCCGATCTGATAAGGAATGCGTGAGCTGTGAGCGATGTTGAAATTTTTCCTGTCACATCTCTGGATATTCGCCTTGGCGGTTATGACTGGCCCTTTTTGAATGAGGCGCGTTACGAGATCGACAGATTCTGGCGTGATTTTAGCGCACGCAAGTCGCAGGCCTATGATGGTCGTGTGCTTTTGCTGCACGCACAGGCTTGGCGTGATGGACATCTGGAGGCTCGCGCTTTCGAGACAGCCTATAGTGCCTTCATAGCCTGGAAGAGCCTTGGCTTCCCTGGAGCGGGTGTCTGCAACTTCTTTGGCATGGCGGCCCTGCGAGCGAGCGATGGCGCCTTTCTGCTGGGCGAGATGAGCAGCTGGACCGCCCATTCAGGACAAAGCTATTTCCCTGCGGGCACGCCTGAGCCTGCCGATTGTCGCAATGGTGTGGTTGATCTTGAAAGTTCTGTCTTGCGTGAATGCGCAGAGGAGACGGGGCTGCTCGCCACCGAAATCGATGATCGCGCAACATGGGTCGCCGTGCGCCAGAATGCGCAATTAGCCCTCATGCGCGACATGCGTGTCAGGTTTCCCGCTGATGACGCACGCGCGCTGATCCAGGCGCGCATTGCGCTGCAAGACCGGCAAGAACTGGCGCGTATTCATATTGTGCGCAGACCCGACGATACCCATGGCCTGACGATGCCGGACTATATGCAGCCCTTTCTGGATAATGCTTTGGCTTAATTATTGGGATAGCCGTGGCGCGTCTTGTTGGCCAAGACCATGCCGCGCGCCTCCGCCTCGCGCCCGGCGCTACAAGATGCGCGCACCGGCTCCAGCTCTTTCTGAATCTCTTTGTAAACGCGCTCCGCCACATTGCCGCTTTCCCAATCGGCCTTGAGCACAGCGTCGTAACGCCCGATGACGGCCGCACAACCGTCGCCCTTGGGCAGGACGACGGTGGGAAATTCTGTTGAGCCATAGGCGCCAGGCTGTGGCGCGACAGGTGCCTGCGGACCCGGTGAGGCATTGCAAGCAGCCAGCAGGGGCAGGGTGAGATACAGGAAGGCCGGGCGCAGAAAGGTCATGATCGCTGTCGAATCCTGAAATGAGCGTGCTTAACCATCCGGCGGCAAGCGGTGCTGGTCAAGCGCGGACGTTGCTTGCCACGCCTTGCGGGGCAGGCGGGCGATACGCTATGAAAGGTAAGGCCGTCAGGGCCAACATGTGACAACGAGGGTTTTCGTGGCGACTTTGGCCACCAGCACAAGGGCGATGGACGCGCGGCACCAAGCCGTCGGCGTTTGCTCTGCTTTGCCCACGCTGAAGCTGCTTCTTCTTAGCCGCCCCTGAGCGCCGTCCGGGCCATGCCTGGGTGCTTAGGGGTTATGAGCGCAACGAAGATCAGCCGAGCCGCCGATATGGTGGCAACAGACATCAGGACAGACAGATGGCCAGCCCGATCGACATGAATGACATTTCCCGCGACCGCGTCGTCATTTTCGACACGACTTTGCGTGACGGCGAACAATCGCCCGGCGCCTCCATGACGCTGGATGAAAAACTCGAAGTCGCGCAGCTGCTCGATGAGATGGGTGTCGATATTATCGAAGCCGGTTTTCCGATTGCCTCTGAAGGGGATTTTGAAAGTGTCTCGGCCATTGCAAAACTGGTGAAGAATGCCAGTGTTGCGGGCCTGGCGCGTGCCGCCAATAAGGATATTGATCGCGCCGGTGAAGCGCTGAAGGGTGCCGTCAATCCCCGCATCCACACCTTCATTTCTACATCGCCTCTGCACATGAAATATAAATTGCAGAAAGATCCGGAAGAGGTGCTGGCGCTGGTCACATCGCAGGTGCTGCGCTCGCGCAACCATGTTGCCAATGTTGAATGGTCGGCAGAAGATGGTACGCGCACGGAGATGGATTTTCTCTGCCGCTGCGTGGAAGCAGCGATTAAAGCTGGTGCCACCACCATCAATATTCCAGACACGGTCGGCTACACGGTGCCGGATGAATATGAGCATATCTTCCGCACAGTGATTGAACGCGTGCCCAATTCCGACAAGGCGATCTTCTCGGTTCATTGCCACAATGATCTGGGTCTGGCGGTTGCCAATACGCTGGCGGGTGTGCGCGGCGGTGCACGCCAGATTGAATGCACCATCAATGGCATTGGCGAGCGCGCGGGCAATGCCGCGCTCGAAGAAGTCGTCATGGCGTTGCGCACGCGCTCGGATGTGCTGCCCTATTCCAACAGAATAGAGACGACCATGCTGATGCGCGCCTCAAAGCTCGTCTCGGCGGTCACATCCTTCCCCGTGCAATATAACAAGGCGATTGTGGGCCGGAATGCTTTTGCCCATGAGAGCGGCATCCACCAGGATGGCATGCTGAAAAATGCGCAGACCTACGAAATCATGACGCCCGAAAGCGTCGGCGTGCAGAAGACTTCGCTCGTTATGGGCAAACATTCAGGCCGCCATGCTTTCAAGGAAAAGCTGAAAGACTTGGGCTATACGCTGGGCGACAATGCGCTGGAAGATGCGTTCAAGCGGTTCAAGGATCTCGCTGACCGCAAGAAGATTATCTATGACGAAGACATTGAAGCGCTCGTCGACGATGAGATAGGTCACGCTGGCGAGCGCATCAAGGTTGTCGATCTGGCGGTTGTGGCGGGTACCAAGGGTCCGCAATCAGCTACATTGACGCTCGATATTGAAGGCCAGCAGATGACACATCAATCGACGGGCAATGGCCCGATTGATGCGATCTTCAACTGCATTCATGCGCTCGTGCCCCACACAGCGGTTTTGGAGCTCTATCAGGTCCATGCCGTCACAGAGGGCACCGATGCGCAGGCGGAAGTCTCCGTGCGTCTGCATGAGGACGGACGCAGCGTAACAGCCAAAGGTGCTGATCCAGACACTTTGGTGGCATCAGCGCGCGCCTATATTGCGGCACTGAACAAACTGATGGTGAAGCGTCGCCGTTCGCGGCCGGAGGAGATTGAGCCAGGCGTGCGCGCCATCACGCCTTGAGTGACGTGATCTGCTGAAAAGACTTTGTAAAACACGAAGGAAAACAAGTCTTTTGGCCTCGCACGGTCTGGACAGGGGGAGGGGGCTTTGGTACACCCCCGCTCGCTGGTCGCACGCATGCGTCTGGCAATCTTCGAATGGGCGCATAGCTCAGTTGGTAGAGCAGCTGACTCTTAATCAGCGGGTCCTAGGTTCGAGCCCTAGTGCGCCCACCATCGAAGTCCAATGAAATCAGAGTGTTAGCTGTAAAAGGCTAACCTCTGATATCCCCCTCAAAAAGTTATAAACTGGTATAAACTTCTAAGCGTTCCCAGCGCTGTAGTATCGAGTTGCCAGACCAGTTTATGGGATCAAAAATCTACTACTAAAGTATTATAAAAAAAGTGACCCCAGACCCCGTTCCTAGCGACCGTAGTATCGAGTTGCCAGAAGCTGTCCCGCTGAAGCAATAGCGGGTCTTTACACCTCTGCGTAAGATTAGCGAAGGATGTGGAATACCAATCTTTTTTTATAGGTTTCTATTTCAACTTGCTTGAACTGAAGCATGACACCTGCTTAATTAATAGGCAGATATAAAGAAGCATTAGTATTGCTCTCTAATTGGCAAACTAAGCGAGAGACATTCGACAAAGATCGTTTGCGCCTATCCTTGAGAAAGGACCGCCTCGCCATGTATGCCTCTGACGCTGCGCGCACGGTATTCACCGAGCTCTATTTAAGCCCTATGCGGGATTTTATCCGCTCGACATACGATGAGCTGCTGCCAAAGAACAAAGCAGCAGCAATGGGGTTAGCAATCAACCATAATACTTTGCTTCTGATCATTCTGAAAAAGAATGCTTCTTCAGTAAAGAAATTTTCAGCTAATCTGCTCGATCTTGCGGACGCCCATAAGGTTGATCGGAAAGTTATCTACGACCTCAATGCTGAAGTGATGAGGGAACTTTTGAAAATCATCGTCAGCCGATTGCGCAACAATCCCGACATCGCTGCCGAACACGGTTTCATCGTCACGCAAATGGCACATGAATTATGGACAATCATGAAGCCTGCTTAAAAACATCGAGTTGAGTATCTGGAGTTTGTGTCATGCCAACTAAAAAGAAGATGCCAGCAACCAAACAGGTGTCGCCTAAAAACGTGGCACAGAAGGTTTCAATGCCAAAGACGAGCTTGAATTTCAAAAACGAGCCTTGGTACGAGAAAACCTTTAACTCGATGGCAGTCAGCATCCGCAAACCAAATGAAGTACGTTTCAACTTTCTGTTACAACGCTGAAAGCGTGGACGGTGTTCATGAATATGCATGAACTGTTATTCTGACTTGCTTTGGTGTTTATTTTTCTGTGCGGATTTCACGCAGGGTTGCCTGCAACTGCAGCTGAATTTGGTGGGTTTCTGTGCGATACGTCCTGCATCGTGCATAAAGAAGGCTATCAATGGGCACAGGCAACAAAAGTAAATCGTGATAGCCAATGCGCCGATGCACTTCGTGTCGATAAAAAGAGCCGACCTTTTATCGAAGGCTGCATAGTTTATCTCGAGAACTCGTGGCGAGGTTCCCGCTTTGATGACGCTGGTAACGAAATAAAATAATAGCTGTCGCGGATAGCGTAGTAACGAGTTACCCAAAAACTGAGCCCCATCGCACCATAAGCCACCACCAAACTCAACAATCACAAACAAGACGCCACGAGCGCAGCGAGTAATCGCGAAGCGATTGAGCCATTCCCCATTAGCGCCCATTCGTCCAAAGCAAGTAGCCACGCTTGTCCTTGCGCCTGTTCATTAGCCACACATAAAGCGCATCCAGTTGCTGCACTTCGCCAACCGTCAGCCCACGTTCGTCCGCAACAGTTTCGCCACCACGCGCTGATCGCCCAATGCCGCCATCGCGCCAGATCTTAGCCTCTAAGTCTTCAGCTAAGTCCCGTCCAAAGCCAGCGTTGTAACGCAAGTTCTCATTGCCACCTTTGGTCACGTAAGCTGAGATGGCTTTCAGGTTGCGTGAAGTCTTTCGGTTCTTGAACAGCCCCTTGATTTCCACCTGATACTTGCTGCGTTTCCACGAATGTTCTTTCGCGCAAAGCTTTCTCAGTTCTTCTTCATTGCGTTCGAAGTCTTTGCCTAAGTCGACGACCACGTGACAATGAACCAGTATTTTCGACTTCGACTTATCAGCTGCAATCATCAGCCCTTGATAATCATCCTTAGTCCATAGACCCAGAAGCACATTCATCTTTCGCTGTTCGTCATCTCGTGCTTTGCCAATGCGATCCAATATGTCCAGGTTGACCATTTCCAGTTCGATGCTTCCGCGTGACCACAGCTTCAATGATCCAAGCATTGATTTGAAGATGTCCTCAAGCTGACGAACAGCCCCTTCGACGTCTTCAATCGTTGGATCAGTCAATTCCTGCAATACGGTCATGAAGCGCAGTCGCTGATCAGCTGACCGACCAAGTGCCTTGGCTCGTGTATTCAATTCTTCAAATAATTTGTCAGCGTGCTTCTTAGAAACATCGTCGTGCAGCAATGACCGACTATTTCCAGCACCGGCTTTCTTCAATCGCGTTTTCTTATGTGAGCCTAGATTATAGCGCATTGCGAACGCCAGCTGTTCCAGCGTTTCGCCAGAACGTGACTTCCTTTTCATTTCGTTGAACGATTGCGCCATTTCCTTCCCCTAGGTCATTCTTATTTAGTCAAACGGGCTACTTTTGCAAAACGCTAAATACAATGATGCTTACAGAAAGCCCATTTCCACATTCAATGGTTCGCTCATTAGCTCAGAACATTGCCAACGATATGCGAACAGTCAGCGACCAGATAGCTGACACAACCGACCCCATAGCACGTGACGAACTGCTGTCGCAGCTAATGCTATTCCACGGGTCGCTTTCGCTAATCACCTTAGCCACCATCCGTGAAGACAGGTTCTTCCTACAACGCGCCACCGACCTATTGCGGGCTAACTGAATAGCCAGCTAATTAGCCACATGAGCTACTTTTGCAAAACGCTAAATAACATCAGTCACAACGCCAATAAGAAGGATAAGAACAATGCGTTTGTCTGATATTTTCACAGGCTCAGATGGCAAGTCCATCAACCAGCTAATCAAGAACACCACCGTCATGGGTGTCTATGAAATCAGCACCACGGCTGAGGTTCCAAAGAAGCTCGACGAAATCAAAAGAACCGTCAGCAAGCCAACATCTGGTAGCTATCTCGTTATTGTCTTCAAATAAACAGGAGAAAAATCATTGCGCATTATTCAGAATTCTAATCTCGCATTCCGTTGCCCAGACAATCTGAAAAAGAAGCTAGAAGCCTACGCCGAGGAAACAGACGTCCATGTGTCGGCTATTGTTCGCACTGCTTGCCTAGCGCTACTGAAGCAGGAAGCGCCGCACCTGTTCCCAAAGCTGTCTGGGGACACTCAGGGGTCGCATTAGCGGCAAATAAGCTGGGGTAGGTGGTTCCAAATAGAACTAGTCGCCCCAACTCATTGTAAAAGCCGTCTTTTATAATCAATTTCCATAACCCATTGTTTTTACGAATATTTCTTGCTGCCGCCCTAGCCGCAGTCTCCACAGCCCGTTATTTTTGGCTCGAAATCGAGCTTTTCATAATGAGTTGGAGCAAAACCTCATGGGTCTCGGCAAACAAGCGAAAATCCTCAGTAAGGGGCAGGTCGAAGCTGTCCTTAGCTACCTCACCAATACCCGACACCCCGAAAGGGACCGAGTGATCTTCCTATTGTCTCTGAAGGCTGGTCTTCGAGCTAAGGAGATAGCAGCCCTCCAGTGGTCGATGGTTACCGATGCT
>CANJVX010000015.1 GCA_947478405.1 Beijerinckiaceae bacterium
CACCGCGCCATTGCCCGGCAGGATGCCCAGAATGGCACCTGTGAGCGTCCCGCGCAGGATCGGGAAATAGGAGGCGCGGAAGTCCGCTTTTGTCGGCCAGAGCCGGCCAATCGCGGCACGCACGACATCGCGCGTCTCCGGATTTTCCAGATTACGGACGATTTCGGCGAAGCCGAAAATGCCCATCGCCAGCACGGCGAAATCGACGCCGTCCGACAAATCCTGGATGCCGAGCGTCATGCGCTCCTGACCTGTTTCAAGGTCAGTGCCGACCGTTGCCAGCAACAGGCCGAGCAAGATCATGCAAATCGCTTTGAGAATCGATCCACGCGCCAGCACGACGGCGAACACGAGGCCCATGATCATCAGCGAGAAATATTCCGCGGGGCCAAACAGCTGCGCGAGCTTGGTCAGCGGCTTGCCGAGGGCGGCAATGAAGAGCGTTGCAACAGTGCCCGCGAAAAACGAGCCCATAGCTGCCATGCCGAGCGCCACGCCGGCGCGGCCCTGCTTGGCCATCTGGTGACCATCGAGCACAGTCACGACCGACGTCGCCTCGCCGGGGATATTGACGAGAATGGCCGTCGTCGATCCACCGTATTGCGCGCCGTAATAAATGCCGGCCAGCATGATGAGCGCGCCCGTCGGATCAAAACCGAATGTAATAGGCAGCAGCATCGCAATAGTCGCGATGGGGCCCACACCCGGCAACACGCCGATCAGCGTTCCAACCATACAACCAACGAAACAGAGGAAAATATTGTTCAGCGTCAATGCGACGCCGAAGCCGAGAGCAAGATTGCCGAGAAAAGCTTCCATGATGAAAAATTCTCCGGCTCAGAAAGGAAAGAACGGCTCAAGCAGCGTACCAATCACGGGGATCGGCAGGCGCAGAAGCGTCTTGAAAAGAAGGATGCATATGGTGGTCATCGCAATGGAAAAGATCGTCGCTTCTTTCAGCTCGAACTCTTCGCTCGCCATCATGCCTATGATCATCGAAACGGGACCAGCAATCACCAAGCCGCAGGTGCGGATGAGCAAAGCGAACAGGATGATTCCGCCGAATATGAAGAAGGGGCCACGCAGCGACCAGCGCTCCAGACGCGGGCCTTTTTCGAACAATGAGAAGATGACCATCATCAGGCCGCCGATGCCAAGCATCGTAACCAGCGCCAAGGGCAACATGCCAGGACCAAGCGCGCGCAGCGAACCGCGCGGCAGATCAAGACCCTGCCAATAGAAAAACAAGGCAACCGCCATCAGGAACAGGCCGGCGCCCAGCTCCTGCGCGGACTTGATCAGCCCTCGCGATTGGTCTTCGGACGGCGTAACCTGATCCGACATGCGTTCATCCTCCTCAAGCAACAAGGAGGACACGCAAGCGGCCCGCTTCGGGGCCAGCCATACATTATCCCCCTACAATTTTTTCGGCTCAATCTTAACCGCGTCTGCGACAATGCGCCATGCCCAAAGATGCTGGTCGACCAAAGTCGAATGCGCCTTAGAAACCCTGCACGCGGGCAGCTTTCATTTCCGCGAGATAAGCCCCGAAGCCAGCCACAATGTCGTGAGCGGGCCGCCAGTCCAGATGTTTTTCAGCTGCGCTGATTGAAAGAGGGACCGCCTTGTTCTTGGGCGGTTCACCCGCCTCGATCTCATAGTCAAGGGTCGAGCAATGGGAGCGTAAAGCTGCCACAACATCCGCAAAAGGCGTAACAAAACCATTGCCAATGTTGAAGATCGCACCCTTGGGCAGAGATTTTGTCACAGCCAGATCAACAGCGCGGCCCATATCATCGGCATAAATGTATTCATTCGTCATGGTCTCAGCCGATGGAATACGCGCTTTGACGCCTGAGAGCCCCGCCTCCAGCAAAGCCTGCATTTTGGCCCCACCCGATGAGCCTGCCCAGAAATGGCCAAAGCCATAGACATTGGCTGGCCGCAGCATGACGAGTTCAAAACCGTGTAGATCGGCATAGGCTTCGAGCAAAACTTCCTTGGCAACTTTCAGATTGCCATAGCCGCGCCCGGCACCGCGCGGGAAGCTTTCATCAATAACATCGGGGGTGGCGCGGCGCGTATCATAGACACCGAACGTCGAAATATGTACAAGCCGACGCAGCCCTGCGAGCCGAATCACTTCGGCCACATTGCGCGTGCCGCCCAGATTGATATCGAAAGCCAAGGACAAGGATTGCTGCACGCGACCGCCAATCAATCCGGCAGTGTGCACAATGGTCTCGACCTTATGCGTCTTCACCGCATCAAGCAGCGCTGGCAGATCACGCACATCACCGCGCACCAGCTCGGCCCGGCCCGCCCCGCATTTGAAATCGATAAAAGAGCGCCGTGGTTCGGGATCGAAAAAGACGATCTTCTCCCCCCGTTTGATGGCCTCGCGCGCGAATGACGTGCCGACCAGACCGGCTCCCGTGACCAGAACACTCATCTTTGATCCTCCCTGCCGCCTCTGGCGGCCTTTGAGCCCATTTTCGGCCCATTGTGCGAGCCGGGGCAAGCCCTTATCCTGAAACATCCAAAAACAAGAAAAGGAGACGCGGAATGGCCAAAATATCCCGCATGGAAAAAGAGCTCTCGGCAAACAACACCGGGCTCGTCATGTTCGACAGCCTCAACGGCTATCTGCACCCGCGCGACCCCGCCAAGCAGAAATTCCTCGCCGACCGCAACATCCTGCCCAATATGCAGCGCCTCCTGATGGGTGCCCGCAAGGTCGGCATGACGGCCTTCTACCCTTCCGGCCATCATGCGCCTGATGGCTCCGACACAGTTTTGCGCCTCACCGACACAGATATGGATCTGGGCTCCACCAGCGCACCTGACGCCGTCATCAAGCCGCGCTTTTATGGCGATTCCACAGATGCGGAAGTGGCTCCCGAACTCGCACCCGCCAAGGGTGACGTGATGGTGCCCAAGCACCGCTGGAATTCTTTCTTCCAGACCGATCTCGAATTGCAGATGCGCGTGCGTGGCATCGTCAACATCATCATCTGCGGCGGCTCGACCGATGTGGGCATTGCCTCGACCGTCTTTGCTGCGCGTGATCTCGACTTCGGCATTGTGGTGGCGCGTGACGCCTGTTTCTCGGCGCGCGGCAATAACAATGAGTTTTTCATGGACCGCGTTTTCCCGCGCATGAGCCGCGTGATGAATGTGGATGATATTGTCGCGCTAATGCGCGCCTGAGGAGACAAGAGATGACATCAATTGAAACGAAGGACATCACCTGTTCGAATGGCATGCCGGCTTTTCTGGCACGGCCCGCCGGCTCCGAGCGCCGCCCTGTGGTGGTGCTGATGCATGAGCGCTACGGCCTCGTGCAGCACACGCGCGATCTGGCCAAGCGCTGCGCCAGCGATGGCTTTGCCGTTCTCGCCCCCAATTTCTTCTTCCGCCACCCCGATCAGCCCAAACTCAATTGCGGCGATGGCCGCTATGACATGAGCGACATGGAAGCGCTGGAAAATATCGATGCGGCGATCAAAGCCATGTCGAATGAAGCTGGCGCCGATATGGAGAAAGTGGCTGTGGCTGGCTATTGCCAGACGGGTCGTCACCCGCTGGTCTATGCAGCCGAGCGCAAAATCACAGCAGCCATTGTTTGGTATGGCGCGGCTTCCAAGCGCGAATGGGCGATCAATGAGCGTCAGCCCAAAACGCTCGATGATATTTTGGCCTCACTCGATTGCCCGGTCTTTGGTGCTTTTGGCGCGTCCGATCACATCATCGCCGTGGAAGATGTGCAGCGCATGCGCAATTGCCTTGAGGCCAACAAAAAGAGCTATGACATTCACGTCTACGCCGATGCACCGCATGGCTGGCTGAATGACACTATGCCCGGCCGCTATCGCAAGCCGCAGGCTGAACAAGGCTGGGCTGATCAGCAGAAGTTTTTGGCGCGTGTTCTGTCGCCGAACTGGAAGGCTGATCCGGTCATGCAGGCTTACGATTGCTCGTTCGCCAAGTCCTACGACTTCTCGAAAAACGTGCGGCTGGAATAAAGCGCGCCCCTCCTCGTCATTGCGAGGAGCGTCAGCGACGAAGCAAACCAGTGGCCACACGTGAGGCTCTGGCTTGCTTCGCTTACGCTCGCAATGACGACGAAAACTCAACCTATCTCGATATCCAAACCCAAATCCAGAATCGGCGCCGAATGTGTCAGCGCGCCCGATGAAATCAAATCGACGCCCGTCTCAGCAATTTCTTTCACGCTGCCACGATTGATGCCGCCAGATGCTTCCAGCTTCACATGGCCCTTGGCCATAGCAACCGCCTCGCGCATCTGCTCCACCGACATATTGTCGAGCAAAACAAAATCCGCCCCCTCAGCAATCACTTCGCGCAGCTGATCAAGCGTATCGACTTCGATCTCGACTTTCACCAAATGCCCAGCCGCCGCTTTCGCCGCACGCAGAGCCGCGCGAATGCCGCCCGCAACCGCAATGTGATTATCCTTGATGAGCACCGCATCATCGAGACCGAAGCGATGGTTCATCGCGCCGCCACAGCGCACGGCATATTTTTCAAAAGCGCGCAGATTGGGCGTGGTCTTGCGCGTGCAGCAAATCTTCGCATTGGTATGAGCGACCAGCGCCACAAATTCCGCCGTCATCGTCGCAATGCCCGACAAGCGGCAGGCATAATTCAAAGCCACACGCTCAGCCGTCAAAATCGCCCGCGCATTGCCCTTGATGCGGGCGACCGGCGTTTTCGCCGGCACATGCGCGCCCTCTTGCACCAGCGGCTCAAACGACAATTTCGGATCAATCAGACGAAACGCAGCCTCCGCCAAAGGCAGGCCGCAGACCACACCGCCCTTGCGCGCAGCCATGACGGCAGAGGCCTGCATGTCAGCCGGGATCGTCGCCATGGTCGTGATATCGCCAGCGTCACCCAAATCTTCATCCAGTGCGGCACGCACGGCATTTTCGAGCAGGATCGGATTAAAGAAGGCCATGGTCATGGATGTGGTCCCAAAGAAAATCAGATTGTTTATTTACGCGATGGTTGCGCGCTAGACAAACGCCCCGCGACTTCACGCGTGGAGGGGATCCGGCGATTGTCGCCCGCAGCCTGCGCCTCGTCACGCGCCAGATTGTCGATCATGGCGAGCAGCGCCTTGCGCATCGCGATAATCTCGCGCTCCTCCAAGCCTTCGACAGCAATGGCATTGACCTCTTCGGCCAGCGGCACCAGCTTGTCTTTCAGCGAATGACCGAGCGGGGTCAGATGAATGAACACCTGCTTGCGATCACCGGGCTTCTGGCGGCGCTCGACATAGCCAAGCTTTTCCATCGCCTTCACAGCCGAAAAAGTGGTGGGCTCCATCACACCCGCCATATCCGACAAAGCGCGCTGCGCCATGCCATCGCCATTCCACAAGATGCGCAAAAAGGTCCAATGACCGAAGGACACGCCATGTTCAGCCAAGCGCATTTGCAAAGCGCGGCCCAAGCCACGCGATGCATCTTTGATGAGATGGGCGAGGCGATCATCAGGCACGGATTCGCGCCAATGATGCTGGATGACTTGTGCGAGATTGCTGCGCTTGGTCATGGCAAACCCACCTGATGCTGCAGAGTGATCTCGCGGCCCTCACGTGCTGATTGCAACAGCGCGAGGCAGACTTCCATCGTCGCCAGTGACCATTCACCAGAATGCAGCGGCGCCACATTGTCAAACACAGCGGCGACCAGCTCATCCGTCACTTCACTGCGCGGAACTTTGGGGGGATCAAGCGCCAGAAATTCTTGCGCTGCATCGCCATAGATGCGCACACCATCACCAAAGGCACGCAGATCACCGCGCTCGCAACTTGCCAACATAAAACCGAATGTCTGGTGCTGGCGTGCATTCAGATCAGATAGGTCGGCATAAGCAGAACCGCCATAATTACGCGCATTTTTCAGCGCCGATTCTTCCGCCAGATTGCCCGAAGCCAAAATGGCTTTGCGCGCAGCACCATAATTTTTCGGATCTTTTTTCAGACCCAATTCATTCGTCCAGTCGAGCCATTCATCACTGTCAAAATGCGCATAACCGGAATAGGTCATGGTCGCGCTGACACCATTTTCAAATGTCAGAAACGCATTATAAGCGCCTTCCGTCGGCCGATTGGCATCCCATACGCCTGTCATGGCGCGCACAGATTTCACACGCCCGCCTGCAATGAGGCGGATCATCTCCACCTGATGGGGCGCCTGATTGTAAATAACGCCACCGCCTTGCGCGGTGTCGAGTTCTTCCGGCCGGCGTGGACGAAACATGAAATCGGTAAAATTCATCGCCGTGATCATGCGCAAAGCGCCAAAAGCGCCGCTAGAAACCAGCTCGCCCATTTTACGGATCGGTGCATCGAAAGAATGACTATGCCCAACGATCAGATGCACGCCCGCCTTGCGCGTAGCCTCGATCATCGCCTGACAATCAGCCAGCGACAAAGCCATGGGCTTTTCAACCAGCACATGCTTGCCATGCGCAGCAGCGATCGCCACTTGCGGTGCGTGAAATTGATGGGGCGACGCAATGTAAATCGCATCCACCTCGCTCGCACACAGCTCTTCCAGGGAAGCAAAAGCACGCGCGCCAAAATCCTGCGTAAAACGTGCACGCGCTTCCTCGCGCGGATCAAAACCCGCCGCAACATGAATGCGCGGATCATCCCGAAAGGTCGGGATCATGAAAGAAAAGGCGCGGCCAATGCCTGCAATGCCGAGTTTCAAAGGCCGCGCGCTCATGTCATTCCTCACAGGTCGATCACGATATCGCCGCCCATCGCACGCGACACGCAGACCATAATATTGCCGGCTTTCTCATGATCGGAAAGCACAAGATCACGATGGTCAACGGCGCCCGAGACGAGCTTCGTCTTGCAGGACCCGCAGGACCCACTCTCGCAAGAGAAAGAAATATCATGGCCATGTGCACGCAGCACTTCGAGAATGGTTTGGCCCACCGGCACATCATAGACCGCGCCCGTCTTGGCAAGCCGCACGGTGAAAGGCACATCTTCCGCTTTGGTGATCGCACCGGGCGGCGTGAAATCTTCAAAATGCACTTTGGCGGTTGACCAATGCCCGGTCATATCGCGCACAGCCTCCATCAGCCCGCGCGGGCCGCAGCAATAAAGATGCGCCGCACCGGGCTTTTCCACCACTGGCCAGAGATCAAAAGCTTTATCCGGATCGCCCTCATCATGGTGGATCGTCACCATGCCGCGCAGCTCAGGTGCTTTCAACTCATCCAGAAAAGCCGTCATCTCGGGTGAGCGTGTGAGATAATAGAGTTTGAATTTCGTCGTGCCCGCAGCACGAACCCATTTGATCATCGACAGGATCGGCGTAATGCCGATGCCGCCCGCAATGAAAACATATTGCGGCGCGCTCACCAGTTCAAAATCATTGCGCGGCGCGGAAACCAAGATATCGTCGCCGATCTTGGCATGGTCGATCAGGCTGATCGAGCCACCACGCCCGCCCTCTTCACGCTTAACGGCGATGCAATAGCGGGTGCGCTCTTCGGCATCATTGCAGAGCGAATATTTGCGCACGTCGCCATTGGGCACGCGCAAAGAGACATGGGCGCCGGGCATGAAAGACATAAGCTCACCGCCATCGGGCTTTTTCAGCTCGAAATATTCAATGCCATCGGCCGCCGGCCTTTTGTCCGTAATCCGCAAAGCCTGCTTCAGCTCATCCACCGCCATCAACCCTCTCCGTACCCACCCGACTTACTTAGAAGGCTAAGGATATTTGTTCAAGGGACCTGCCCCCTCATTGCGAGCGGGGCGAAGCCCGACGCGGCAATCCAGAGGCCGCGCGTGAGGCTTCTGGATTGCTTTGCTGGCCTCGCAATGACGGTGCAAAGGGGCACCTGCCCCCGTGGACAAGCCCGCGCCGCCCCGCTATGTTGGCGGAAACTTAGAGAGCTAAGCAAGTCGAGGAACGCCATGCTCACGAAAGAGGAAAACGATCTCCTGTGCCGGGTCGAAGGCGATGCGCCCGCTGGCCAGATCATGCGCCGCCATTGGCTGCCCGCTTGCCTCATTGAAGAAGTGCCCGAGCCCGATTGCGACCCTCTAAAACTGCGCCTGCTCGGCGAAGATCTCGTCGTCTTCCGCGACACCGAAGGCCGTGTCGGCATTTTGGACGAACTCTGCCCGCATCGGCGCGCCTCGCTGGTCTTTGGCCGCAATGAAGAATGCGGCCTGCGCTGCCTCTATCACGGCTGGAAAATCGACGTCGACGGCAATGTCGTTGAAATGGCCTCCGAGCCTGCGGGCTCAACCATGACGGAAAAGGTTAAGCACAAGGCCTATCCGGTGCGTGAAGGTGCGGGCTTTGTCTGGGTCTATATGGGCCCCGCCGAATCCATGCCGGAATTTGAGCCGCCCGTGTTCCAGCCCACGCCTGAAACACGCGTCTCCATTGCCAAGTTTCACATCGATTGCAATTGGGCGCAGATTCTGGAGGGTGCGATTGATAGCGCCCATTCCTCGTCACTCCACTCTTCCGACATGGTGCCAGCGCGTGTGCCCGGTGCTGCCGCCACCGACACAAACTGGCTGCGCCCCTCCACCGACAAAGCGCCGCGCATGCAAGTGCAGCGCACGTCTTTTGGCTTTCGCTATGCGGCGATCCGCAAGCCCATCGCCAATCCGCAGACGCATGATTACATCCGCACAACCTTGTTCATCGCGCCCTATACTGTGCTCATCCCGCCCAACAATCTCTACAATGTCGCCATTCTCCATGTGCCGACAGATGACACGCACACCGCCTTCCACTTCATTGCTTGGGGTGATGCGTCGACAACGCCGGCAACCGAAGAATGGCGCAAATTCCTGCATGCGCAGGTGGGCATTGATGTCGACAAATATTTCATCAAGGTCCGCACGCGCGCCAACAATTATCTGCAAGATCGCAAGGCGATGAAGCTCGGCAATTTCACCGGCATTCCGGGTATTCCCAACCAAGACATTGTCATGTGGGAAACCATGGGGCCAATTGCTGATCGCACGCACGACCGATTAGGCGCCAGCGATCTCGCCATTGTCGAATTCCGCAAGCAGATGGTGGAGGCTGCCAAGACTTTTGCGGCCGGTGGCCCCGCCATTGGTACGCTGGAGCCGCGCATCCCGCACGCAAAGCTCATGTCCTTTGAGGGCGTGGTACCCAAGACCACCGATTGGCGCGTCATGGGCGTCACGCCCGAAGAAATGGCGCATGAGGCCAAATCTCAGGCGGCTGAATAAAATCATTGACGGTGAGCAGGACGCCCGCCCAAAAGGAGCGGGCGTTTGCTTGGAAACAAGGCCCGAATAGAAGGTCATAAAAATGCACGATATGGATGAGGAACACGACCACAACGCAATGTCGGATGAAGACAAGGCCGCCATGGCTGCCTGGATCTGGGCACAAGAATCAGTCGAGCTTAAAACAGTCGGCATCGACATCGGCTCATCCACCTCGCATTTGCTCTTTGCCAAAGTCACGCTGCAACGTGTCTCGCAAGGCCTCTCCGCCCGCTTTGTCGTGACGGGCCGCGAAGTGGTCTGGCGTTCACCCATCATGCTCACGCCCTTCCTGCCCAATGGCATGATCGATGCCGCCTATCTGCAAGAATTCATCCGCGCCTGTTACCGCGATGCGCGCGTCAAGCGCGAAGATATCGACACCGGTGCTGTCATTCTGACAGGCGAGGCCATCAAACGCGCCAATGCACGCGCGATTGACGAACTCTTCGCCGAAGAATCCGGCAAATTCGTCTGCGCCACCGCAGGCCATAAGCTTGAATGCACACTCGCCGCCCATGGCTCGGGCGCGGTTGCTTTGTCCAAAGCCAAAGGCGCTGTCGTTCTGCACGTCGACATCGGCGGGGGCACCACAAAGCTCGCGCTGATCGATAAGGGCATGATCCGCTCTGTCGCGGCTTTTGCCGTTGGTGGCCGTCTCGTCGCACATGATGGCAAGTCAGGTTGGACGCGCGTAGATGAATCAGCCGAGCTTGTGGCTGAGGATCTCGGGCTGCCAACAACTCCCGGTGCGCTGTCCAACGCCATGACGCGCAAGAAAATTGCTGTACGTCTTGCTGAACTGGCCATTGACCAGATCGTCAATGCGCCGCTCGACGAACTTGGCCACAAGATCGAACTCACTGAACCGCTCGACCGCACCCTCGCCCCCGAAATTGTTACCTTCTCAGGTGGCGTGTCGGAATATATATTCGGAACAGAGACGCAGGAATTTGGCGACATTGCCATTCCGCTTGCTAACGCTATTCGAGATGGCCTGACGAAGCGCTGCACACTTCCGATCGAAGATCCCGGCAACCGCATCCGCGCAACTGTCATCGGCGCTTCCCAATTCACCGTGCAGGTATCTGGCAAGACGATCTATCTACCCAAGGATCAGACAGGCATTCTGCCCGTGCACAATATTCCAGTTGTGCAGATCGGCATGGATCTGTCGGATGACATTCCCGCCGCAGATATCATCAAGCGCATTCATGAAAAAATGGCCGTGCTGGATCTCGAGCCCTCAGCGCGTTTGGCGATTGCTTTCCCTTGGCACGGCGATCCGGAATATTCGCGTCTCTCTAATGCAGCTGCCGCCATCAAGGCTGCTGTTGCGCCCAATGGCAAACGTGAAAACACGCTCTGCCTGATGATCGATGGCGATGTTGGCCGCACCATGGGACGCCTGTTGCAAGATGAAGAAGGTGTCGAAGGCGCGGTTGTATCCATCGACGGCGTACAATTGCAGGAACTGGATTTCGTCGACATCGGTGAATTGATTTCACCGCCCGGCGTTGTGCCGGTGGTGATCAAATCGCTGCTCTTCGATAATCCTGCCAATCATCAATAAAAATAAAACGGGAGTGAACCATGTCTGACGATAAGCCGCGCTATGGCGTCGACCCCTATCTGAACTGGGTCGAAAAAGAAGGCCTGCCGGTCCACGAGGATTACGGGGTTGATCTCTTCTCCGTTGAAACAAAGCCCTGGGCCCGTTATGGCGTGAAGGGTGCAGCTGTGCATCTGAAGGGACGCGGCGACTTCTCGAATATGTTCCTGTTTGATATTGGCCCTGGCCAATCAACGGCTCCGCAAAAACATCTCTATGAAGATGTGATTTATGTGCTGGAAGGCACGGGCTCGACGCAGATTGAGTTTGTCGATGGCACCAAGCGCTCGTTCGAATGGGGACCAAAAAGCCTCTTCGCCATTCCGCTCAATGCCACGCATCGTCATTTCAACGGGTCCGGCCGCGAACGTGCTTTGCTCGTCTCTACGACCAATCTGCCGATGATCATGAATGTCTTCCATGACGAAGATTTCGTGTTCAACACGGGACGCGACTTTATGGCGCGCGCTGGCAAGCAGGGCTATTTCTCGGGCGAAGGTGATCTCATCACGGTGCGTCCGGGTAATCACATGTGGGAAACCAATTTCGTGCCTGATCTGGCGGGCATTGAATTGAAGAGCTGGGGTGATCGCGGAGCCGGTGGCACCAACATCATGTTCGTACTGGCTGATGGTATTATGCATGCGCATATTTCCGAAATGCCGGTTGGCACCTATAAGAAGGGCCATAAGCATGGGCCGTCATTCCACGTCATGTGCGTCACCGGCCACGGCTATTCGCTGCTCTGGTATGCGCAGGAGAAGGATTTCATCCGCATTGACTGGAAACATGGCACCGTCTTCCCGCCTGCTGACCAGCAATTCCATCAGCACTTCAACACCTCGACGGAGCCTGCGCGTTACCTCGCGACCGCTGTGGGTGGCCTGCGCTATCCCACTATGCTCTCGCAGCGCCGCTCGCTGATTGGCGTGAATGGTGAGAAGGGTGCGGTCTCGCTCTCCATCAAGGAAGGTGGCGACCAGATCGAATATGAAGATCAGGATCCGCGCATCCACCGCGAATGGCTGGACGAGATGAAAAAGAACGGTGTCACGCCGAAAATGGACAAGTTCGCCGTCGCTGTGTGAGATTAATTGTGACGTAAATTGTGACCTTTCTAAAAGGGGCCTTCGGGCCCTTTTTTTGCGCCGTCATTGCGAGGAGGGCCAAAGGCCGGACGCGGCAATCCATGGCGCCCATCAAGAGAGATGGGTGCTATGGATTGCTTCGCTCCGCTCGCAATGACGGGTCTAGCCAGAGCGCATTGATTTCCCTAAACTCCACATCCGCTCCGGCGACAAGACCGCGGTGACGTGAAAAAAATAATTGGGAGGAAAATATGGGCTTTTCGAGTTGGCGTGGCACGCTTGGCATGGTGCACCCTACATTGCGTCCGGGCTCGACCGAGGAATTCATCCGTCTCGCACCCGAAGGCATCGGCGTCATCCCGATGTTCCTCAACATCAGCCGTGGCACGCGCGATGAATTCGAAAAAGTCTTTTCTGCTTACGAAGACCAGATCAAGATTTGCGCCGATGCAGGCTGTGATCTCATTCACCCCTCCGGCGCGCCGCCCTTCATGGTGCAGGGTCTGAAGCGTGAAGCAGAAATCGTGAAGGGCTGGGAAGAAAAATTCGGCGTGCCGATTTTCACCTCGGGCCAGAACCATATCGCTGCGATGCGTGCGCTCGGCGCCAAGACCATTGTCGGCGCAACTTATTTTCCTGGTGACATCAACAATACATTCTCACGCTACTTTCAGGACGCGGGTTTTGATGTGAAGTGTATGGCAGGCATTGAAGTGCCCTTCGACCGTGCACAAGAACTCTCCGGCGAGCAGGTCTATGGCCACATCAAGAAAGCCTTCCTGAAATCTGGCGGCGGCGATGTGATCTACATGCTGGGTTCGGGCTGGCGCGTGCTCAACATCATCCATATGCTCGAGCAAGATCTCGGCGTGCCTGTGATTCACCCCGTGCCTGCGCGCGTATGGGAAGTACAACGCCGCCTGCATATCAACGAACCGAAGGCTGGCTACGGCAAGATTCTCGAAACCATGCCGCCTTTGCCGAAATAAGAACAAAGCGTCGTTGTGATATAAGAACGACTTGAAGCAATCCGGGATATCATGTCCCGGATTGTTTCACTGACCATGACAAAACAAAATAATCAGAAAGATAAAATATGAACGCCCGCGCGTCTCTTATATGCATGACAATCACTGCAACACTTATGGCTGGCGTAGTTCAGGCCCAGACAAATACTGCAGAATCTTTTTTTCACGGAAAGACGATCAATGTTATTGTTCCGTTCACAGCCGGCGGACTCAATGATCTGGCCGCACGCCTTGTTGCGCGGCACATGCCTGGCTATGTCACAGGCAAACCGGGCATGGTCGTCCAAAATCAGCCCGCGGCCGGCGGCCTCGCGCTCGCTAATCGTTTTGCCAATTCGGTGGAAAAAGATGGGCTGACACTCTCGATCATGGGCCGCGCCTTGCCGCAGTTCCAGATCATGGGTGACGCCAATGCCAATTTTGATCCATTGAAATTCACTTGGCTTGGCTCTCTGTCCTCTTACGAAAACGATGCCTATCTTCTGCTACTCAACACCAACGCGCCGACCAAAAATGTTGCTGATCTGAAAAAGCCCGGACCTGCCGTGCCGCTAGGCGCCAATCGCACGGGTTCGGCCAATGTCACTTTTGCGCTGATTGCACGCGATGTTCTGAAACTCAATGTGCAGGTTGTGCGTGGATTTCCTGGCGCCAATGATATTAATCTCGCCATGCAGCGCGGCGAAGTTGAAGGGCAGGCCATTGATCTGTCTGCCATTATCTCTAGCCAGCGTGAAATGTGGACATCGAAACAAGTGCGCCCAGTCGTTCAATTTGGCCGCATGACCCGCATGAAAGAATTGGCTGATGTCCCGACAGGGCGCGAGCTTGTCACCGATAAGGATGATCTGGCCCTACTGGCCTTTGCAGAATTACCCTTCTTCATGGCGCTGCCCTTTGCCGGTCCACCTGATATCCCAGCCGATCGTGCGAGGGCCTTACGTGATGGCTTTATGAATATGACAAAAGATCCTTCATTTCTCGCAGATGCAGAAAGAATCGGTATCGACATCAGCGCTATTGATGGCGAAAAAGTACGCAAGTTGATCGAGGATGCCACCAAAACACCTCCTGATGTCCTTGCCAGGTTCAAGAAACTCGTTGCAGAATAAAAACAAACTCCAAGGGAGAACAGCATGATCCGGCAAAAACTTCTGACAGCATTGGGAATTGCTGTTCTGGCAACAGGCTTTTGTTTTAGTGCGCAGGCGCAGGAAAGTGTTGAGAGCTTTTACAAAGGGCGCACCATTACGCTCATTGTGCCAACCTCACCGGGCGGCATCAATGATATTTCCGGCCGACTTCTCTCACGCCATTTCGGCCGCTTTTTGTCCGGCAACCCAAGCGTCGTTGTGCAAAATGTTCCCGGTGGCGGCGGGCTCGTGGCTGCCAATAAACTCTATAATACATCGGAGCGTGATGGCTCGGTAATTTCGCTGATCCAGCGCGGCACGATGCAATTGCAAATCCAGGGCAACAGCAACGCCAAATTTGATCCACAAAAATTCACGTGGCTCGGCTCTTTATCCTCCTACGCGGACGATGGCTATCTGTTGCTCGTCAATCATGACCACCCTGCCCAAACGGTGGCTGATTTACGCAAGAGCGGCATCGTTGCCAAACTCGGCGGCGATCAACCCGGCTCCACCAATCTGACCTTCGCCGTCATTGCGAAAAATGTTCTAGGCCTGAATATCGATGTGGTGCGGGGTTATCCCGGCGCTGCACCCATGTTCCTTGCAATGGAGCGTCGCGAGCTCGATGGTCAGGTGATTGGCTATAATTCGGTGCGCGCAGGACAGCCCTCGCTTTGGAATGGCAAGAAAATGCGCCCGATCATTCAGTTCGGCCGCATCACGCGACTGCCCGCCTTGCCCGATGTGCCCACCGGACGCGAGCTTGCTACAGATCCGCGCATGCTTGCTTTGGTGGAATTTGCCGAACTGCCCTTCTTCATGGCTCTGCCATTCCTGGCTCCTCCGGGCCTTCCGGCAGATCGCGCCAGCGCCTTGCAGAAAGCCTTTGTCGGCATGGTCGCAGACAAGGATTTTCAGTCGGACGCTGAAAAAGTGAACCTTGAATTGTCACCCATCGACGGCAAGGCTGTGCTTGATCTCGTGGCACGCGCAGCCGCCACGCCGAAAGATGTCATCGCTCTCTATAATGAAATGGTGCCGGTCGGGCATTAAGCCCAACCGTCACTTCACGCCAGGCCTGTCTCGATCAAGCCCTTTAGTGGCCAGATCATCGAGATAGGCCTGAAAGCGCTGTTTCGCATGCGCGCCAAGCTCGCTCAGAAAATCCCACGAATAAATGCCGGTCGAATGCATATCGTCAAAGCCCAGACGCACGGCATAATTACCAACAGCGTCGACAGACAGAATTGACACATTGCGCTTACCGCCAACCGTTTTGCGCTCGGCTTCTGAATGGCCCTGCACCTCGGCAGATGGACTCGTTACGCGCAGCAATTCTGCGGACAGGTCATAATGCGCACCATCATCGAAAGTGATGGAGAGGGTCCGGCGATCTTTTGAAAGACGCAACTCCGTGGGCCAAGCCATCAGCCTGCCTTTTCGATCAGGAAGACGACATGCTTGTCATCTCGCTCGCGGATTTCAATGCGGTCACCCGTCTCACGAATGAGATTGGGAATATCGATCACGGCCAGCGGGTCCGTGCAATGCACTTCTAGCTTGCTACCCGGTGCAACGGACTTGAGCGCCTTGCGGGTCTTCAGCGCAGGCAAAGGGCATTTCAGCCCGGAGAGATCGAGGATCGTTGTCATGGAGCAAGATGTGACGAAGGCAAGGCTCTGCGTCAACTCCCGTCATTGCGAGCGAAGCAAAGCAACCCAAAGACCGCGGGTGTGGCTTCCTGAGTGCCGCGTTGGCCCTCGGCCTCCTCGCAATGATGGCTCACAATGTCGCGACTGGACCCCTCCATCGGAGGCCCTACATTAGACTCATGCGCACTTTCGTCCTCGCCCTCCTTCTCGCCGCCCCTGCTCTCGCCCAAACTGAATTGCGTGGCCATGGCGGGCCTGTGCGGGCGCTTGCGATCACATCAGACGGGCGTGAGGCCGTTACAGGCTCGTTCGATTCCTCGAGCATTGTCTGGGTGCTGGAGCGCGGCATCGCGCGCGCTGTGCTGCGTGCGCATGATGGGGCTGTGAATGCAGTTGGCGTCACGGCGAATGGTTTTGTCACCGCGGGTGAGGATGGGCGCCTCGCGGTCTGGAACCGTGCTGATCTCACCCGGCCGCAAAGTTTCGATAGAATCCACGCAGGCCCCATCGCCGCTCTCAGCCTCTCGCCTGATGGAAAAAGTGTTGCGTCCGCCTCATGGGATTCAAGCCTTGCAGTCACTCAACTCGCAGGCGGCACGCCGCGCCGCTATGAAGGCCATCAGGGCAATGTGAACGGCGTCGGCTTTTTGCCGGATGGCGTAACGTTGGTGAGCGCCGGTTATGATGCAACCTTGCGCATATGGCCGGGGAGCGGAGCAGCCCGCATCATCAAGCTCGAGGTTCCGCTCAATGCGCTCAGCATTGCCGCAGATGGACGGATGGCGGCAGGCGGCGCCGATGGCTCGCTGTTTCTACTTGATGCGCAAGGCAACAATCTGCGCAAGATCGAAGCAGCAGAATCGCCGCTCATTGCGCTGGCTTTCTCACCAGACAGTAGATTTCTGGCCGCTGCCAGCCCGCGCGGTTCAGTCACATTATTTGAGGCGGCAAGCGGGAAAGCACTCTTCACACTGAATGGCCCTGGCCTGCCGGTCTGGTCGTTAGCTTTTTCGCCTGATGGAAAAGTGCTCTTCACCGGTGGCACTGATCGCCTCGTGCGGCGCTGGAACGCGGTCAATGGCGATCATCTGGGGCCCATCATCATTGAAAAACCAGCAGAGATCTTTGTGAGTGATGGCTCACGCGGTGCAGATGTGTTCAAAGCCTGCGCGGTCTGCCATACGCTGACACCTGATGCTGAGAACCGCGCGGGGCCGAGCCTTTATGGAATCATCGGGCGCCGCATTGGCACGGCCCCCGGCTATATCTATTCAACAGGCTTTGTCGCCCATGACATTGTCTGGAACAAAGACACAATCGCCAAACTCTTCGAACTCGGGCCAAGCATCTATACGCCTGGTACCAAAATGCCTGAACAAAGAGTAGGATCCGAAGAAGATCGCACAGCGCTCGTAGAATTTATCGAGAAAGCGGCCAGACTGCGTTGAAAACCTTGATTTGCAGCGCGTGCGACCCCATAGACTTGGGTATGAAAAGCGGTGCCCGCCGCGTGAGACAAGATAGACAGGAGTATCTGATGAAAGCTTTCATCTCTGCCGTGATCGTGGCCGTGGCCCTCGCTGCTGGTGCATCTTTCGTGCTCAACACCCAGCAGAAGACCGCTGATCAGGCTTTTGCGACCTCAGGTGCGCGCGTGGGCGACCCCGGCCATAATCTGATCCGCATGTAATTTTTAAAACAGGTTCGGATAAGCGATAAAGGCGACATTGTCGCCAGGGCTCACGCCCTCGCAATCTTCGGCCAATTCAACGAGGCCATCGGTCTCGCAAAGCGATGATAAAAGCCCCGCGCCTTCACGCGGAAATTTTTGTGCCTCCAGGGTGCCATCGCTCAAAACATTCAGGCTGGTGCGGACATATTCGCGCCGGCCTTTCTTTTTCTTGTAAGCAAAATTGGCGCGCACCGGCAGTGCGACAAGCCTTTCCATTCGTACACCTGCAAGCGCCAGCACCACGGGCCGCACGACATAAGCGAAGGTCACAAATGACGCGACAGGATTGCCAGGCAGACCGATGAAAGGTGTCCCCTCAATCACGCCCATCGCCACAGGCCGCCCGGGCTTGATCGCCATCCGCCACAAGACGAGCGAGCCGACAGCCTCAACGGCGTCGCGCATGTGATCTTCTTCACCCGTCGAGACTCCACCCGATGTGAGAATAAGATCGTGCTCTCGCGCAGCTTGTTTCAGGCCGACAGCAAGTAATTCTCGCTCATCACGCAAAATGCCGAGGTCCGACACATCACATCCCAGTCGGCGCAACATCGCCGCTAACATAAAGCGATTGGAATCATAAAGCTGCGCGGATGTGCGCGCAGCACCGGGCGTGACCACTTCATTGCCAGTCGAAAACACGGCAACCTTGATGCGACGGCGCACAGTAAGTTCTGTTAGGCCAAGGGCCGCAGCAAGGGCTACATGTTGCGGGCGTAGACGCGTGTCAGCAGAAATCGCGATCGCACCTTGCGCAATATCCTCGCCCGCCGGGCGCATATTGGCGCGGGCTTTCAAACCAGGTGGCAGGATGATTTTGTCGCCATCGACCTCGACATCTTCCTGCATGAAAACGGTATCAGTGCCTGCAGGCATCGGGGCGCCTGTAAAGATGCGCGCAACCGTGCCTGTGACAAGCGGCTGCGCCAGAGCGCCGGCTGTCACCCGCTGCGAGGCCATGTAAGCGCGCGGATGATCTTGGGGCAGATCAGCGCCGGCAATCGCATAACCATCGACTGCGGAATTGGCGAAAAGTGGCAATGGCACGGGTGCTGCGAGATCGGCCACTAGCACGCGATTGTCGGCGTCGTGCAAAGGCACGCGCTCAAAACCATCGACAGCCACAAGCCGAGCTGCGATCAGAACCAGAGCCTCGTCAACCGGCATTAGCGCGCCGCCAAAGGCAAAGCAATCGTCAGAAAGCTGCGCCATGAGCGAATTATTCCTCGTCAGCTCCCGCCAGCACATCTGCCAGCGGAACAGCACAAGCCAGCATCATATCGGCAATTTTTTCAATGTCATCGAGATGCAGCACAGGCAGATGAGTCTCTACCGCCACATCGCTCGCCACCGCGACAATGGCTTTATCCTGTCCATGCAGGAGGTCTTTGCCCGTCTCAGCGCGATAGACCTCGATCTTGGGATGGGAGTCGGCCTTGAAGCCTTCGACAATGACGAGATCAACTGGAGACAGCAACGAGAGCAATTCTGGAAGGCTGGGCTCCGAAGCTCCGCGCAATTCATGCATCAGTGCGAAACGATTGGCGGAGGACACGAGCACTTCAGTCGCGCCCGCATTGCGGTGTTTCCAGGAATCTTTCCCCGGCACATCGACATCAAACGAATGATGCGCATGTTTAATTGTCGAGACAGACAGGCCTCGCGCGATCAAATGCGGAATGACACGCTCCAGCAGCGTTGTCTTTCCCGCACCGCTCCAACCCGCAAGACCAATCAGTTTCATACTCACTCCAGTGCCCCGTCATTGCGCGGCGCAAGCGTAGCAATCCAGACAGCCACACGCGCGTACTCTGGATTGCTTCGTCGCATTCTCTCCTCGCAATGACAGCAAGGCTCAAAACAAAACTGCCCGGCGAACGGCCGGGCAGTCGATTAGCATTTCATAGCCCTGGCCGTCTATTCCGCCGGAACGCTATTGCTCGGCACAGAACGCGCCTTGGCCTGCTCTTCAGCAACCCAGACCGCGTGGTGTTCCTTGGCCCAGTTGATGTCGACTTCGCCCGTGCCCATGGCATCAAACGCGCCTTCCATACCGACTGAGCCGATATAGGCGTGAGCCAACATGGCAGCAATGAAGCCCACTGACAGCACAGCGTGAACGGTGGTGAAGAGCTGTAAGCCCGCAACACCATCCGGCGCCATATAGGGGAACAGCAGGAACCAGCCCGAGACCGACATGACCGCGCCGCCCGCGATCACGATCCAGAACACACCCTTCTGACCGGCGTTGAAACGACCGGCCGGTGGATGCTTGCCCTTGGCAAAGATTCCGCCACCTTGCTTCAGCCATTCAAGGTCCATCTTGTTGGGGATGTTATCCTTGACCCACAGAAGGAACATCAGCGCTACGCCGGCCATAAAGGGGAAGGCGAGATAATTATGCGCCAATTTTCCATAGCCGGTGAGCATCGCGAATGTTTCGGGCCCGAACAGCGGCAGCACCACCATGCGCCCGAAAGACACATTCAACCCCGACAGCGCGAGGATGATGAAGCAACCCGCCGTCATCCAATGTGCAAAGCGGTCAAGCGAGGCAAAGCGTGTGATCGTTTGTCCCGAAAAGCCGTGGTCGATCTTGATGCGGCCACGCACGAGAAAGAACAGAACCAGCGCACCCAGCATGCCGAGCAGAACAACGCCGCCGATGGTCGGCAATTTGTTCTGATGGAAATCACGCCAGCTCTGGCCCTGCGGCTGGATGAGGCTGGCTGCTTGGTGATCAGGAATGGAGATGCGCCCCGAGAGACGGTCCCCGTCCTTCAACTGCCGCAGGAGCTTGTCTTCCTGCACGGCCTCTTTGGTCGGCTGAAAATTATTATATTGCGCGACTGCCGGCAGCATGGCGCTGGCGAAGAGAAGAGCCAGAGCTGCCACGAGTGTTTTGAACTGTGCTTTCATCGCACGACCTTTCGAAATGTGTGCGTGAGACATCAGATAGCGACGGTTTCTTTATAGGCTGTTTTCCAGCCCCAAGCGCCCGAGCCATAACCGCGCTTCATCACACGCTCTTTGTAGATGGTGGCGATGATATCGCCATCTCCTGCAAGCAGCGATTTGGTGGAGCACATTTCTGCACAGAGCGGCAGCTTGCCTTCGGCCAGTCGGTTGCGACCATATTTTTCGAATTCTACGGTCGAGAAATCATCTTCAGGACCACCCGCGCAATAGGTGCATTTGTCCATCTTGCCGCGCGAGCCAAAATTACCGACCTTGGGATATTGCGGCGCGCCAAACGGGCACGCGTAGAAGCAATAGCCGCAGCCAATGCACAGATCCTTCGAGTGCAACACCACAGCATCTGCCGTTGTGTAGAAGCACGAGACCGGGCACACGGCGGCGCAAGGCGCATCCGTACAATGCATGCAGGCCATGGAAACCGAGCGTTCGCCCGGTTTACCGTCATTGATTGTCACCACGCGGCGGCGGTTGATGCCCCACGGAACTTCATGCTCATTTTTGCATGCTGTGACGCAGGCATTGCATTCGATGCAGCGATCCGCATCACAGAGAAATTTCACACGTGCCATTTCTCAAATCTCCTCACGCTGCCTGGATTTGGCAGAGAGTCACCTTGCCTTCGTGCATGCCCGTGACCGGATCATAGCCGTAGGTTGTGACCGTGTTGACGCTTTCACCAAGCACGATGGGGTCCGTGCCCTTCGGATAATTGCCGCGCTGATCGACACCCTGATACCAGCCGCCAAAGTGGAAGGGCATGAAAGCCACGCCCTTGCCAACGCGATCTGTCACCAGAGCCTTGACCTTTGCCTTCGACTTGTTCTCGGGGCCGTAAACCCAGACCCAACCGCCATCTGCAATGCCACGTTGCGCTGCATCGGCTGTGTTGATCTCGACAAACATGTCCTGCTGCAATTCAGCCAGCCACTTGTTCGAGCGGGTTTCTTCACCACCACCTTCATATTCCACCAGACGCCCGGAGGTGAGAATGATCGGAAAGTCTTTTGCAACGCCCCTCTCCACTGCGGCCTTCTGCACCGAGAAACCAGCATTCATCATGCGGAACTGACGGCCATCCGGACGCGTCGGATATTTCGCGACGAGATCGGTACGCGGCGTGTAGATCGGCTCGCGATGCACAGGCACCGGATCCGGAAGGTTCCACGCTGTCGCACGCGCCTTGGCATTGCCATAGGGCAGGACGCCATGGTCGAGACAGACGCGGATGATGCCACCCGACAGATCAATCGCCCAGCTCACAGCATCCGGATTAGCGCCACCGATCTTGGTGATCGTTGCCACTTCTTCTTCAGTGAGATCCTTGTCCCAGCCGAGTTTCTTCAAAACGCCGAAGGTGAACTCCGGATAACCGTCTGTCAGCTCGGAGCCCTTGGAATAAGAGCCTTCAGCCAGAAGGTTATAAGTCGTCGATGTGCCATCGGCCTTCTTGTCTTCATAGACAGTACCGAAGCGCGCACGGAACGTGCCGCCGCCATCCTTCACATGAAGATTGGTGTTGTAGAGCGTGTGCGTGCCGGGATGACGAATTTCCGGCTTGCCCCAACATGGCCACGGCAGTCCGTAATAATCGCCACCCACTTCCGGCACATCGGCCGGTGCGCGCAGCGTGACAAGATCGAACTTGTCGCGATGGCGCACATGCGCCTTCAGGCGCTCTGGGCTCTGGCCCGAATAGCCAGTCGACCATCCACCGCGATTGATCTCGCGCAGAATGTCTTCCGCGACAGGGCGATTGTTCTCGACCTTGATGTTCTTGAACATCTTGTCAGCAAAGCCGAGTTTGGTGGCGAGACGAAAGATGACTTCGTAATCATCCTTCGATTCAAAGATCGGATTGACGACTTTCTCGCCCCATTGGACAGAGCGGTTAGACGCTGTGCGCGAGCCATCCGTTTCAAACTGCGTGCAGATCGGCAACAGATATGTCCCGTTCTTGCGACCCGAAATGGCGGCAAAAGTTGTCGGATGAGGATCAGCCACGACAAGCAGCTCGAGCTGTTCAAGAGCTTTGATCATGTCGGGCATGCGCGGCACTGTATTGCCGCCGTGGCCAAAGATCATCATCGCTTTCAGGCTATCGCGCTGGTCGACATCATCTGCCTTGAAGCTCGTCGCATCGAACCAACGGGTCGAAGGAATGCCCGGCAGTTCCATATTTTCCTTGCGGGTACGCGCAGGACGACCGGACTTTGCAGGAACATCGTCGAAACGCGCCTGCAGGAAATCATAATCGACTTCCCAGACACGCGCCCAATGTTTCCAGGCACCCTCGACAAGCCCGTAATAGAGCGGCAGTGAAGTGATATCGAGACCCATATCTGTCGCGCCCTGCACATTGCAGTGACCGCGGAAAATATTGGCGCCGCCACCGAAGACGCCGACATTGCCGGTCGCCAGCAGCAGGTTGCAATAAGCGCGCACATTGGCCGTGCCCACTGTGTGCTGCGTGCCGCCCATGCACCAGATGAAGGTCGAGGGGCGCTCTTTAGCAAAGGTCTCAGCGACGCGCTTCAACTGCTCGCCAGGAATGCCGGTCACGCGTTCGGTCTCTTCCGGATTCCACTTTTCAACTTCAGCGCGGACCAGATCCATGCCGGCCACACGCTGCGCAATGAATTCCTTGTCTTCCCAGCCGTTCTTGAAAATGTGCCACATCATGCCCCAGATCACCGCAATGTCGGTGCCTGAACGGATGCGCACGAATTCTGTGGCATGCGCGGCTGTGCGGGTGAAGCGCGGATCGAGCACAAACATATTGGCGCGGTTCATCTCCTTGCCTGACAGCACATGCTGCAGCGAGACAGGATGGGCTTCCGCCGCATTCGACCCCATGAAGATGATGGTCTTCGCGTTGCGAATGTCATTGTAGGAATTGGTCTGCGCGCCATAGCCCCAGGTGTTCGCGACACCCGCGACCGTGGTTGAGTGGCAGATGCGCGCCTGATGGTCGACCGAATTGGTGCCCCAGAAAGCACCAAGCTTGCGGAAAAGATAAGCGCCCTCGTTGGAGAATTTCGCCGAACCCAGCCAATAGACGGAATCCGCGCCACTCTTGGCGCGGATTTCATTCATCTTGTCACCGATTTCGCTGATGGCCTGGTCCCAGCCGACGCGGGTCCATTCACCATTCACGAGCTTCATTGGATATTTCAGACGACGATCACCATGCACAAGCTCGCGCACGGAAGCGCCCTTGGCGCAATGCGAGCCACGATTGATGGGGCTATCGAAAGCCGGCTCCTGTCCGACCCAAACACCGTTCTGCACTTCGGCCACAACAGAGCAGCCGACGGAGCAATGAGTGCAGACATTCTTTTTGATTTCGCTCTTCACACCGGCAGCGACCGGACCGGCTTCAGCCTTACGCACGGCACCCAGCGAGAGTGAGCCGATAGCTGCTACGCCACCAGCAACCAGACCGGAACGGCGCAGAAATGAACGGCGATCCAGCACGCCCGAGGCAAGACCCGCGGCAATGCCGGAGAGGCGCGCACGACCTGCAATGGCTTCTTTGCGTTTCGTCAGCATGATCTGTCCCCTCAGTACCGATTGACGCGGTAAAATGTTTTCACGTGCTCGGTTTCCTTATAGCGCGCCTTCTTGCGCTCGGTCTCCGATTCCGCTGCAATTGCTGGTTCTGCACCCGTTGCAATGGCGGCAGCGGCCACAACAGCAGCACCGCTGCTGGCGCGGAAGAAAGAGCGGCGATCTAGCGCGCGATCTTTTTTATCTTCAATCTTGTCCATAACCGTTTCCTCCGGTTGTTGACATTGTCGCTTTGGCTCCGCGCCACCTCAATCAATGAGGCAGTTTGAAAGCCTCCGCTTCAACTTCGATAAAAGTGCGGCCGACGCGGCCCACGGATTTGTAGAAGTTTGCTGCACCCGTCGTTTCCAGATCGGCGAAGAAGCGCGCGGCCCAAGGCTGGATGTGACGGGTGAAAAACTGCTCTTGTTGCCGGCTATCGGCGTCAAAATCGCCGCGCGCCATGCCCGCCATGATCTCGCAGAGAATGGCGATGTGATCTTCCGGCTCACGCATGGCGCCTGCGCGCTCGATACCGAGCAAGGCGAGGTCCTCACGGACACGCGCGAGCGGGCGCTCATGCAAGAAACCTGTCTGGTAATAGGAGCCGTAGGGCAACAATTCACCGCGCCCGACACCAATGAAGAGGTTGAAATATTCGCGTCCCGCCGCGGTTTCATCCGTCGCGCGCGCGGCCTGTGCCAATTCGACATGGGCCATACCAAGAGGCGTCGCATCGCCACGCAAGTCGCGGACACGGGAAAGCAACTCCTCGCCCGGCGCCTGACCGAGCAGGACCGAGAGAAGCGCATATTCGGCACCACGCAGGATATCGATGTCATCGATTTCCTCCTTAACCGCTTCAGCACCTGCCACCAGCTACCCCATAAATCGGAGAACCCGCACAAATCTGCGCAGGCCTGCAACACCTACATACTGCCATAAGTGATGCAAAGATTCACACCATTATAATTTCGTCGGATTTATCGGCAAAGCCCTGCCATGACGATGCTTTTTCGGCACCGGAACATCGACCGAAATCGGACTAATACTTTCGTTATCAATCTGATCTTGTTCATATTTGACAGGCTTCACTGGCTCCGCACCAAACTCGGAGGGCACATTGGCGGGCTGGATATTACCAGATGTTTGACTTTGCTGCGCCGCAGCATGTTCAATCAATTTTTTGTCGACAGGTTCATCCCCGAAAATCCGGGCGACCATTTCGCTAGAATCATAATCGGCGGGCAAGTCTCCCCCGCCAGGAACTCCACCGGGTGCGTTCCAGTCCCAGGCATAGTCAAGGGCCTCGCTGCGATAGTCACGGATCGCTGGGTCGAGCGTCCACATTTTACGCAAAGCCGCATTGCGCAGCATCTCGGGTACACCCTTTTTAAAAAACAGCGTGAGATCGGTCGCGGGCGTCAGCTCTTCGAGGCTCGGCAGGAGCGAAAGGTCGAAATCCTCTTCCTCCTGTTCAACGGGCAAGGGGGCCGGCTCCGCCGGCTGCACAGCCTGCTTTTCAGCCTCCTTGATCGCCTCGCGCTTGCGCTGCGACCAGCGGGAGAGAAAACGGCCCTCGTCGTCAGAAGTCATCGCGCCGGTCCCCGGGCTTGGCTCCAAAACCGCGTTCGTTGCGCTCGCTGCGATCACGCTGGCGCTTCAGGAAGACACGCTCAACATGAAACGCATCCGTAAAGGCAGCAATCCAGGCCGCGATCTCCTGAGGCATCGGCACAGTGCCGACAATCTCGTATCCGGCTTCGAAGAAAGCCTCGCCTTCCGTCGGATCTGCCGTCACGCAAGCGGAGACCGGCGCACCATCCTCCACCCGTGCGGCCATCCACAGACGCGGCTGGTCATCCAGAAAATTATCGCGGTAATTCGACGTATCGGAGGCAAACAAATCGATGCTGGCTTTGCCCGCATAAATGAGCGCACACGCGCCATCATCAGCAATCATGGTACCGGCCGCCGTCTCAGGTGCTGGCACCAGCACGCTGTCAGGTGACCAGACATGATCGGCCCAGACATGAACAACTTGGCGTCGCGCAAAGACGAGGCCCACTTCGCGTGAAATCTCCTGCTCGAAAATGCTCATGAGGCTTGGCTTTCCAGAAGCGGCAGGCCTGCAATGAGATTTTGTGGCTTCAGCCGCCAGATCTTGTCCTTGTCCATTGCTCCGATCAGATAAATCGGCGCGCCGCGCAAATCCGCACGCATACGCGATTCATCCTGGATCGTCAGGCGCATCAAAGTGACAATGCGTTCGGAGAAATCCGGCCCCAAAGCCGCGCCCTTCCAAAGCAGATTGCCGATCTGCGTGCCTTGCGGATCAAGACCAATAAACCAGCGCCAATCCTTGTCTTCGATCGATGCCAGCGGTTCGACATGCACGTCCAGTCCCAGCAAATGCCCGATCCAGCGCTCGATGACACGCGCCAAAGCCTCACGCACTTTCTTATTCGCACCGATATTCATGATCATCGTATGCGCATCTGAGCGCGACCAATAAGTCCAAGCGTTCTCGTCATCCATAATGTCGAGATTGCCGAATTCGGGCACGGGATCAAGCAAAGCGGTGAGCGGCGTCAAATGCTCGCTATCCTTGATCTGCTGCTGCACTTCAACCACTTCGGCATCGGCGAGCAAGAGTGTGCCATCATGCACGGTGGCCTTTTGCGCACGAAAGAACAATTCGGCCGCGCGCAACACAAAAGGGTCGTTACATTCATCAAGTGTATTGCGCAAAACAAGATGCGCGAGCTGCGAGAGGAAAATCGGCGGAACGCCTTCAGCGCCATTCCTGGCAAAATCAAGATAGGCGGCCTCCAGTGACGTCGCCTTGGTAATGCGATCACGAAAGCCCAACATAAAGCGCCAGTTTTCGCGGGCATCTTCGTCCGCCAGTGCAGCAATATCTTGCGCCTCTACAGCACGGAAAGGATCGGCCAAGAGGCTTGCATGCAAAGCCCGCTCAGCATCGCAAGCCTCATCGGGCGGCACCAGCTCAGGCCGCGCGAGATAAGCCATCATCCATTCAGGTGTCGCCACAAGCCCGCCATGATCAGCACGGCGCACCAGATGATGCCCAGAAGAAACCCAGAATTCTCTCATTGCGGCTTGTCTCTCATCAGTCCGATCAGATCGACACGTTCTTCCATCTCGTCGCTTTCACTTTCTACAAAAGTGAAAGCGCGAGCCTGCGCATGCAAACCATCAGCCCCCGGCGCGCGCGACTTTTGGTGGAGCGTACGAAACCGCTCGCGCAATTCGCCATCCTCCACCGCGCGCTGCACGGCCAGAACCGTGCCCTCGGGATGATCGCAGATGGAGGCGGCAAAAGCGATCTCTTCTTCGGCTGCCGAACGTGCCACATCCAGAGATGGCGCGCCGAGCTTTTCATGGATGAAGGTCGCAAGCAGCTTAGTGGCTGCAGCGCGCTCCTCTAATGTCACATGTGTCACAACAACCAAAGTCGACCATCCAAAACTGCTGAGCCCTAAAAAGCCCGCCCGCATGGCCGCGCGATCTTTGGGTGAGAGGCCAGCATCATCAGCTTCCAGGAACAGAAACGAGCCCGACACAGCCCATTCCCCAGTCTCGGCTACCGGCGCAAAGATGAATGTGTCGGAGGCATCAAGCCGCAAGGTGCGAGGCAGTTTCGTCACAGCGCGGCCTGCAATTTGGGAATGCCATTCTCGGCATCAAACCAAGCGGCCGCCAGCATGGCTGGCACCAGCGCAGTTCGCTCGGGCGCGCCTGTATCGTGCGGCGCATGGATCAGCAGATCACCATTGCCATCAATGGCCCGACGCTCGCCCGCCTTCTTCGATGGCATGCGGGCGAAAAAATCCTGCGCCACGACTTTGAAGCCGCCCTCCCGCCAGCGATCAAAATGCGTCATGAGATGGCGCGCGTAAGAGCCAATCAGCAGCTCCGTGTCGATCATCTCAAAACCTTCCGAGAGCAGCGAGACGGAACCGGGCATAAGCCCTGTCTCGACATGCGACAGATCGGCCGTACGCAAAATGACATTGGTCACTAGCCAATCGGGCACCCGATCTTCAGCGCAATCGGCTGGCCAGGCGAGCCGTGCCCCGCCAATCAAGCCGCCATCAAAGAGCAGGGAATCAGGCCAGCGGAATTCCACGCTGCGCTCGGGCGGGCAATGGGCGGCAATCGCATCTGCCATCGCAACCATCGAGGCAAAATGCGCGCGCCTAGCCGAGGCGAGCGGTTCGTCAGGCTCCAGCACGACAGCAAATTCGATAAGGTCATATCGGCGCACATGAACCAGCGTGCCAGCACCTGCCTCAGCGGCAATGGCCTGCGCATGGGCAAAAGCATCGCCATGCTCGCGCAGAGCAACGGCAGCGAAGCCGGGTGGCAGATCAAGGGCGGGCGTCTCTATGGGCATGGGGCCTCTCTGATGGACACCCAGCAGATAGTCGCCTGCGGCCCCCAGTCAAGTTACAGGGCTGTGACGGGAAAAGCTCGCCCTTCCGCCGTCCTTGCGAGGAGCCGAAGGCGACGCGGCAATCCAGAAGCAAAATCCAAAAATGAACATGTCACTGCACTTTGGATTGCTTCGCTGCGCTCGCAATGACGGCGCGTTATTTTGGTGTATATCCCATATCCCAAAGACCCAATGACGATGCAGCGCGTCCCTTGTAGGGATCAAAGCGATAATCGGCGACTGTCTGCATGTATCTGCGTGAACGCTCCGGGTTCAATGAATACGTGTCAGATGCGACGCAAATGCGCATCCAAGGCTCACGCCGTTCCAATAAGGGAGCAAGCACTTCGCGTTGATCTCGAGGGCGCGACCGTAATTCCTCAACAATTGCCTCACGAATTTTGAACTCCTTATTAAATTTCGATAATTTATCAAAAAGAAATGACTGATCTTGTGCCATGACAATCTGCTCATAGGTCGCCACCAATTCATCGAGCGTCATATCTTTGAAGCTGATATTTTTCATGGCTTCAAAACTCCAAATCTAATTAATTGTTCAATACCAATGCGCATTCGCTCATCCCAGCTCTTATTGCGAAGATAATCTCGCGGAGATAATCCACCAAAATCAGCATTGGGCTGCATATACCAACTCGTAATTTCCCGATGTTTCAATGTCGGAACTTTAACAAGGTTTTGCGGGCTATCAATCAAGTCATGTGGAAATCCGTCCCGTGCAGCGCTTGTTTGCTCGACGATGTGATGATCCTCATATCCGGGCTTTGAGACACCGACATCCTTCTGCAATTCACTGAGCGACTTAGGCAAATCATTGTTAGAAAGAATCTGTGGTCCATATTCCATGATCCACGGCGCGCGTGTCGCCAATGTCGCAAGACCCAAGAGCGCTGCAAGGTTGGAGACCATGCGCAAGATGGGTGATAGCTCGCCGCGCCCAAACGGACGATCCGTCGGGACATCATCAAGATTGGGGCGCTCATCGCCGATGGGTTCCGGCGGGCCGTTGTGATCGTTCGGAAAATTTTGCGCGAGCTGGTACGGCTTGTCCGCATATTCCACCGAGCCATAGGGCTTCGGCTTGTTGCTGGGCGCATCATCGGCGTCGCCATCCGGCCCGCCAGCATCGTCATCCTTGCGCGACACCCGCATCAGCAGCAGCGCAAGGCGAATGAGTTTCACCTCAAAGGCCAAAAAGAGGATGTCCGCGCGCAATCGCGCGCGCTCGGAAATGAACGGATCAAAAGGCATGGGGAGGCAAAGGGCTAAAGGAATATAAACTAGATATATAGGATTTTATTCATATTGTCAAGCGTGCCATTACCTCATTCCCCGTCCCGCTCACGGAAAAATTCACGTATCCTGCGCACCTGCCCCATAAGCGGAGGCTGTCCAAGGGCTCGGACAGGGTCTATCTAGCGGGGAAAGGGAGTGACGCCTGCCATGACCGCGCAAAACCGACTTCTCGTCTGTTCCTGCGAAAAAAACATGCCGCTAGACGGTGCCGCGCTGGAAAAAGGCTGTGGTGCCTTCACCCGCGCAGACCAGCTCTGCGGGTCGCAGCTTGATCTCGTGAAAGCTGCGCTCGCAGACGGCACGCCGCTCACCATTGCCTGCACGCAAGAAAGCCCGCTCTTTACCGAAGTCGCCGCTGACATGGGCGCGACGAAGCAACTCACCTTCGTCAATATTCGTGAGACCGCCGGGTGGGCGAAAGACGCAACCCTTGCTGGCCCTAAAATGGCCGCCCTCATTGCCGCCGCGCGCGAGGAGATGCCACCCGTCTCGCTTGTCACTTTGCAATCGGAAGGTGTGATCCTGATTTACGGACGCGATGAAGTCGCCATTGAAGCGGGACGCCAACTTGCGGACACGCTGGATGTCACCGTCATGCTGTCGCGGCCGATCGACATCACACCACCCCGCCTGCGCGATTTCCCCGTGGTGAAGGGGCATGTGCGCAATGCCCGCGGGCATCTCGGCGCCTTTGAACTCACAATCGACGAAACCGCGCTCGCCTCACCCTCATCACGCGAACGTCTTGTCTTTGGCGCGGCCACAACCGGCGCAGCATCGCGTTGCGATATCATTCTTGATCTCTCCGGCTATACGCCGCTGTTTCCCGCTTCCGATCTGCGCCCAGGCTATTTGCGCGCCGACCCGCGTGACGGCGCGGCTGTTGCGCGCGCGATTGCGCAAGCCGCCACAATGGTGGGCACATTCGATAAGCCCCGCTATGTGACATTTACCGAAAATCTGTGCGCCCATTCGCGCTCGAAAATCACCGGCTGCACGCGCTGTCTTGATCTCTGCCCAACTGGCGCCATCACACCCAATGGCGATCACGTCACCATTGATGAAAATATTTGCGCGGGCTGCGGCGCCTGCGCCTCCGTCTGCCCGACAGGGGCTGCCGCTTATGCCTTGCCGCCAGCAGATGCTGTGGATCGGCGCTTGCGCGCACTGCTGCGCACCTATCTCGCAGCAGGCGGCAAGGATGCGCTCATCCTTCTGCATGACACCGAACATGGTGACCCCATGATCGATGCCTTGGCCCGCTTTGGCGAAGGCCTGCCCGCCCATGTGCTGCCCTTGCGCATAAATGAAATCACGCAGCTCTCCTATGATGTCTTCGCCGCCGCCTTCTCTTATGGCGCGACAGGCGTAGCGTTACTCGCGCATCACAAGCCCAAGCATGATCTGTCAGGCCTGCAAAGCGTGATCGCCACATCTGCAAAGATCATTGCGGGCCTTGGCTTTGGCGATAATTTGATCCAACTCATCGAAACTGATGATCCCGATGCTTTGCTAGAGGCCCTTCGCGGGATGCCGAAGGGCGCAATTTCGCCCAAACCCGCAACCTATGAGCCGCGCGGCACCAAACGTTCCGTTCTCGAAACCGCCTTCCGCGAATTGCATCTGGCCGCCCCCGCGCCCGTGCCCATGATCGCACTTGAACGCGGCGCGCCTTTCGGCGGGCTTGATATCAATATTGATGGCTGCACGCTCTGCCATGCCTGCGTCACCGCCTGCCCCACGGGTGCGCTCGGCGACAATCCCGACAAGCCCATGCTCAAATTCACGGAGAGCGTCTGCGTCCAATGCGGATTATGTGAAGCCACATGTCCCGAAAAAGTCATCACACTCGCCGCCCGCCTCGATTTTGATGCTTGGGCCGCACCCGCGCGCGTCATGAAGGAAGAAGAACCCTTCCATTGCATCTCTTGCAGCACAGCCTTTGGTACGAAGAGCACGGTCGAGCGCATTGTCGCCAAACTCGGCACGCATTGGATGTATAGTGGTCTGCATGCCAAGCGCATTGATGTTGTGCGCATGTGCGACAATTGCCGCGTCGAAACTGTTATGAACGAGAGTTTCGATCCGCATGGCGCACCACAGCGCCCGCCGATCATGACGACGGAAGATTATATTCGCGCCCGCGACAAGAATGGCAGCGATCCCGTAGGATCGTGAGGAGACATAATTTTGGCCTTGCAAGAATCCGACATTCTGAAAGCGCTTGAAAGCGTCACCACGCCCGATGGCAAAAGCCTGACGGGCACAGGGCGTCTTGGCAGCATTGGCATCAATGCCGGCAAAATCATCTGCACCATCGCCATTGATGCGCAGGAAGCCGCAGTGATGGAGCCCGTACGCGCTGCTGCAGAAGCAAAAATACGTGCATTACCGGGCGTCTCGTCCGCAATCGTTGGCCTCACCGCTGATAAAGCGCCGAGCAAGCCTGCTGCACCCACTCCACGTGCGACATCCAAACCCGCCGCCCTTCCCGGCGTGAAGCATATTATCGCGGTTGCCTCCGGCAAAGGCGGTGTGGGAAAATCAACCACGGCCTGCAATCTGGCACTCGGGCTCGCCAGCATGGGACTGAAAGTCGGCATTCTTGATGCCGACATTTACGGCCCGTCACAACCGCGTCTCTTTGGTCTACGCGGAAAGCCCCGCATGATCGGCCCTCGCATGCTGGAGCCGATGGAGCGTTATGGCGTGAAAGTCATGTCTATCGGGTTTCTGATTGATGATGATGCCGCCATGATCTGGCGTGGACCCATGGTGATTTCCGCCATCAGCCAAATGCTACGTGAAGTCGCCTGGGGCGAGTTGGATGCGCTTGTGGTCGATCTGCCGCCCGGCACTGGTGATGCACAACTCACCATCGCACAGCAAACGCCCACATCAGGCGCAGTGATTGTCTCAACACCGCAAGACCTCGCCTTGATTGATGCGCGCCGCGGCATTGCCATGTTCCAGAAGGTGGATGTGCCCCTCTTGGGTGTGATTGAAAACATGTCGAGCTTCTGTTGCCCCAATTGCGGTCATGTGTCACCGATCTTCGGCCATGGCGGCGCGCGCGCTGAGGCTGAACGACTCGGCGTGCCTTTCTTGGGCGAAGTGCCGCTCGATATGAACATCCGCGAAACCTCGGATGAAGGCCGCCCGGTGGTTGCCACTGATCCGGATTCGCATCACGCAAAAATCTACAAGGATATTGCGCGCCAGGTCTGGGCCTCACTCGACAAGGCCGCCAAGCCTGCGCCGCGCATCGTCATCGAGTGAGCGAGATGAAAAAAGCGCTGCTCCTGCCCAATCCTGACAATCCGCGTCTGACAGAAGCGGTCACGGGCATCGACCACACAGGCGCACCTGTTGATATTCGTGTGCCGGTCGAGCGCGCGCTGACGCTCTATCTCAATGCGCAAGAAATCGTCACGATGATGACGATCAATGATTACCCCGAATATCTGGCACTCGGCTATCTCCTCAACCAGAATATGCTGAAGCCCGATGATGTCGTGACAGAAGTCGAATATGATGACGAACTCGAAGTCGTCGTTGTGCGCACGCAGCGCGGCACCAATTATGAGCAAAAGCTCAAGAAGAAAACCCTCACCTCCGGCTGCGCCCAAGGCACAGCCTTTGGGGATCTGATGGAATCGATTGAAGGTGCAAATCTGCCGCAAGCGGAATTACGCACCAGCTGGCTTTATGAACTCACGCACAAGATCAACACCACGCCCTCGCTCTATCTGACAGCGGGCGCGATACATGGCTGCGTGCTCTGCGAAAAGGGCGAGCCTATTTGCTATATGGAAGATGTCGGCCGCCACAATGCGGTCGACAAAATTGCCGGCTGGATGTTTCGTGAAAAAATCGATCCGGCCAACAAGATTTTCTATACAACCGGTCGCCTCACCTCGGAAATGGTCATCAAGACCGTGCGCATGGGGATTCCCATTCTAGTCTCGCGCTCGGGTTTCACAGCTTGGGGTGTGGAGCTGGCGCGCCAAGTTGGCCTCACTTTGATTGGCCGCGCGAAGGGCAAGCGTTTCATCGCACTGGCTGGGCAAGAGCGCATCACCTTTGATCAGGATCTCGCCTTTGTTGCAGAGGAGAGCATGCGCACACGCCGCAAGGGAGGCGATGATGACTGATACGCTCGGCGTCATTCTCGCAGGCGGATTGTCACGGCGCATGGGTGGCGGCGACAAGCCGATGCGCGAAATTGCAGGCCGCACCATTCTCCAGCGCGTCATTGATCGCTTAAGCCCGCAGTGCTCAAACCTTATTCTCAATGCCAATGGCGATCCTGCGCGCTTTACATCTTTCGGCCTCATAGTTGTGGCCGATGATGTGCCCGATTTTGCCGGACCTCTGGCTGGCATTCTCGCCGCACTCGATTGGGCCGCGCTGCACCGTCCCGAAACGCAATGGGTTGTGAGTGCGGCCGCTGACTGCCCCTTTCTGCCGCGCGATCTCGCCGCAAAGTTTCATGCGGCTCGCGCCGAGGAAGAGGCCAAGCTCTGCGTCGCGCGCTCTGATGGACAGACGCATCCCGTGATTGGATTGTGGAGCGTGAGCCTGCGCCATGATCTGCGCAAAGCCTTGGTCGAAGAAGATTGCCGCAAGATCGACCGCTGGACGGCGCGTCATGCCTTGGCAACAGTTGATTGGCCAACCATGCCGCTTGATCCCTTCTTCAACGCCAATACACCGCATGATTTGGCAGAAGCAGAACGCCTCACAGCATTGTAAGATTAAGCTCGTCATTGCGAGGAGGCCGTAGGCCGATTCGCAATGACGGAGCTGGAGTGAATCCTGCTGCAACAAGTGCATCTTGTGTCTCGGCTGAAGCGAGAGACGCCAAAAGCGCCTGCACCGCAGGCTTATTCTTGTGAGCACTCACCAACGCCAAGTCATAATGCTCTTGTGCAAAGGGCAAAAAAGCCAAGCCATAGGCCTCGGCCACAGGTGCAATCGTCATGCCCCAATCGGCGCGCCCCTGCGTCACGGCCGCCGCTACAGCATTATGCGCCTTGGGCTGATTCCAATAGCCTTCCGGCCTCACGCCAGCCAGCAATCGGTCCAGCAAAATGCGCGTGCCGGCCCCCGGATTGCGATTGACCATCAGACACTGGGGATCAGCAATTGCCTTGGCCACAGCCGAGCGCGCATCAAGCCCAAGAAAGCGCGCATCATCCTTTCGATAGACGATGCCCTGCATGCGGCGCCAGCCTTCAACCAGCTCCAGCCCCTCGCTCAGGAAGGGCCTGTTATAGGTCTCGCTCTTGTCATCAAACAGATGAATGGGCGCGACATCACATTCGCCGCGCTTGGCCGCTGCCAATCCACCAAGCGACCCCACTGCAATAATGCGCGTGGCAAAGCCGCCCTGCGCCACCGGCGCAATGGCAATATCAAGCCCTGTGCAATGCGAACCAATGATGGTGAGATCAGGCACGCGCAAATGCGGCGTGAACAAAGTCACCTCTGCTTGCGTGCCAGAAGGCATATGGTCAGCCAAAGCATCAATGCGCAAGAAACCATCGGCCTGCGCAAAGCTCGTAATCGCGCCTGAACCTTTGCCTGTCGGATAGGCCAGCAGGCCATCCGCACCTTCAACCAGCGCAACCATGACGAATTCAGCGCGGCCCAGTTCAGAGGCAATGCGCACCGGCACACGCGCCTCAACTTTCGCATCCTTGCGCGCGGGCAATCCTGCCATGCGGCGCAAGACGGGCACGATCATGTCATGAAACGTAAACATGGCTGACGTGGGAAAGCCGGGAAGAATCACCACGGGCTTGCCATCGCACACAGCCAGACACAAAGGCTTGCCGGGCTTTAGTGCGACACCGTGGGCAATAATGCCGGGCTTTCCTAGCCGTGCAATGATGCGATGGGTGAAATCGCCTGCACCCTTGGATGTCCCACCCGACAAGATCAGCAGATCATGTTGGGAAAGTGCATCACGCATTGCGGCTTCAAGTGCAGCTTCATCATCGGCGACATGACCAAGAAAATGCGCCTTGCCACCATTCTCATTCACTGCCGCAGTGACGATCGGCCCATTGGTATCGAATATCTGGGCAGGTGCGAGCGCACCACCTGGCTGCACCAATTCATCACCCGTCGAGAGAATGGCAACACGCGGTGTACGCGTAACGTTGATCTGCGCAATGCCACACGCCGCCAGCATGCCAATCTCACGTGCGCCCACCACCACGCCTGCGCGCAGCACGGTTTCCCCGCGCGCCATGTCGGTGCCAGCTGACGAGATGAATTGTCCGGGGCTGACAGCGCGGCGCACATCAATGCCACCAGCGACGGGTTGCGTCTGCTCGATCATGACAATCGCATCTGCCCCACGCGGCACGGGACCACCTGTGGCAATGGGCGTGGCCGTCATGGGTGATACACGCAATTTTGGCGCTATGCCGCAGGCAATCACTTCGTCATTCAGCTTCAGCCTCGAAGGGCTTGCTTCGCTGGCTTGCATCACATCAGCCGCGCGCAATGCAAAGCCATCGACATTAGAGCGATCAAAGGGCGGCACATCAATGGGGGCGCCTACATCTTGCGCCAGAGCGCGGCCCAAGGCTTGCTGCAAGCCGACGCGCTCGGTGAGTGTGGCGCGCGGAAACAGAACCGCATCAAATCGCGCCATAGCCTCTTCGCGCGAAAGAATGGTCAGGAACTGGTCCTGCGCGAGACTGGCATCGGGCTTTGTTGTCATGCGGGGACCGGAAAAGCTTCGAGTTCATCGCCCGCGCCCACGCCTTCGCTGGCAGCCGCGATCACAGCGACATGTGTGGCGCGCAGGAGAGATTGCAAGGGCAGATCACCCAAAGCCAGAGGCACAAAGCGCCCCTCCTCCGCGCGCAAGGCAACCATTTCAGCCACACCTACACGGCTCGCAATCTTTTGCGCCAGCGGCAAGCGCGTGCGCGCCCGCTGATGCCCGAAAAGCTGATCCAGCGCCGGCAGAATGAAAGCAACCCATGCAGCCACAACCAGATCAGCGCGCGGCGGAAGGTTGATCATCAGCGTGCCGTCGTAGATCGACAAAGTAATGTCGCGTCCCGGCTCAAGAGCCAGTTGATCGGCAAAAATCTCACCCTGTGCTGCGCCAATCTTCAAAACGAAATCAGGCGCGCCCTCCAGAACAACGCCCTCGCGCACAAGCCAGGCTGCGATCATAGCTTTGATCGGCCCCTCATCACCCTGCAACGATATGACGGGCACACGCACATGCACATGTGTCTGCTCTGCAGCATGCAAGGCGGGCATGGTCATCGCGGAAAGCCTGTCGCCAGCCCGCAAGATCAGCGTGCCTGACGCAAGATCCTCACCCGCGCGACGCAGATTTTCACCCGGAAAACTTTCCACCAGGGCCTGCGGCAGCGGCCCCTCGAGATCAAGCCCGCTCGCCACGACAAGACAATCGCAATCGTCTGGCACAGCATCGCCTGCGGCGATGAAGGGGGGCACTGAGGCCAGCAACACCGGCGCATAAGAGGAGGCTCCCACAATTTCATCCGCGCGCAAGGCATAGCCATCGCGCAAGGCGATGGCGCGCGCGGGGATCGCCTGCGTTATCACCACATCCTGCGCAACTATGCAGCCCAGCGCAGAAGTAGGCGTGAGCACACGCGCAGGCACCGGCGTTAGCCGGGCAAGCAAGCGGTCAAGTGCATCCTGATAAGAGGTGAGAGCAATCATTGCACAAGGTGTAGCGCGGGCGGGCAGGCTTGGAAACCCGCCGGCCGGCAAGCTTATTTGTTGGCGTTGGGGAAGAAGAGCTGCTGTCCCTCGATCTTGTAATCGGCAATCACCTTTTGACCCTCTGCTGAAAGCACATAATCAACAAAGGCCTGACCGAGGGCGACTTTCACATGGGGGTGCTTGGCGGGGTTCACCAGCATCACGCCATATTGATTGAACAATCTGGTGTCGCCTTCAACCGCAATGGCAAGACCATCCTTGCCCTTGAAGGAAATCCAAGTGGCGCGATCTGACAGGAGATAGGCACCCATAGCCTTGGCCGTATTGAGCGCCGCGCCCATGCCTTGGCCAATCTCCTTGTACCAATCCGCCTTTCCACCGGCCGGGTCGAGACCCGCCGCTTTCCACAAATCCAGCTCAGCCAGATGCGTGCCAGACTTGTCGCCGCGCGAGACAAACGGCGCCGCCTTGGCCTTAATAGCTTTTAAGCTTGCGACAATATCTTTTGAACCTTTAACGCCTGCAGGATCGCTAGCGGGACCAATCAGCACGAAGTCATTATACATCACGTCTAACCGCTTCACGCCGAAACCTTCAGCGAGAAACTTTTCTTCTGCCGATTTTGCGTGGACGAAAACCACATCCGCATCGCCGCGCCGCGCCGTATCAAGTGCTTGGCCTGTACCTTGCGCAATGACCTTCACATCAATGCCGGTCTTGGCCTTAAAGGCAGGAAGCAGATGATTGAACAGACCAGAATCCTGCGTCGACGTGGTCGAGGCGATGGTGATGGTTTTATCCTGTGCGCACACTGACGAGAAAGTGGCGAGCGATAGAGCTGTGGCTGTGAAGACTATTTTCAGAAAATTCATTTTATCTCTCTATGATCAAATCGCCGCGCAGGAATTTTTCAGCCTGCTCGGTCTGGGCCCGCTGAAAGAAAGACACAGCAGACGTCGTTTCAAGAATCTGCCCGCGATGAAGAAAAACAATGTCGCCTGCAAGCCGGCGTGCTTGGCCCAGATCATGGGACGCAATGACAATTTTGATGCCCTCATCTGCAGCCCTGGCGATCAATTGCTCGATTGCCAATGTTGCGGAAGGATCTAGGCTGGCGGTCGGCTCATCCAGAATGAGCAGCTCTGGCGAGCGCGCCAAAGCGCGCGCAAAGGCAAGTTTTTGTCTCTCGCCGCCCGACAGGCGTCGCGCAGGACGATCCGCCAGATCAACCAAGCCGACAAGTTCGAGCAATTGCGTGCAATTCTTGTCTTGCTGCGACTTTTCGATACCAGCCTGCTCCAGTGCATAAAGCAGATTGGCCGCTACGGAGCGGCGCAACAACACGGGATGCTGGAATACCATGGCACGGCGGCGGGGTGCTGGATCATGCGATCCGTTCCACTCAATTGTGCCTGATGTTGGCGTCATGAGCCCCATCAGAAACCGCAAAAGTGTTGTCTTGCCGGACCCATTCGGCCCCATAAGGAACGTCGGCGCACCCGCACGCAAAACAAGATCAATGCCCCGCAAGATCGGGGTGGCGGCAGCTGAAAAAGAAACATGCGAAAGTTTGATTGGCAGATCACTCATCCGATCCGCCTTTCTGCATAAAGGCGCAAACCCCAGGCGCTGGCATTAATGGCAAAGACAATCGTGATGAGAATGAGCCCCAGCCCCATCGCCAAAGGCAGATCGCCTTTGGATGTTTCCAGCGCAATCGACGTCGTCATCACGCGGGTGAAGCCGTTGATATTCCCACCCACAATCATTACGGCACCAACTTCGGCGGCCGCACGTCCAAAGCCCGCAAGAAGAACCGTCACCAGCGCAACGCGTGCGTCATAGAGAAGCGTTATCAGCCGCGCGAATGGCTTGACACCCATGGCATTGAGCTCGTCACGATATTCAACCCAAAGATCTTCAACGCTTTGGCGCGTGAGCGCGGCGATGATCGGCGTAATCAGCACGGCTTGCGCGATCACCATGGCGGTGGGGGTGAAGAGAAGACCAAACGACCCCAACGGCCCCGAACGCGACAAAAGCAGAAAGACAGCCAGCCCCACAACCACCGGCGGCAGGCCCATAAAAGCATTGAGTATGACAATAAGCAGCGCGCGGCCCGGGAACCGCGTCAGCGCCACAAGCCCGCCCAAAGGCATGCCAATGAGAGCCGCCAAAGCGACCGCGCTCAGGCTGACCACCAGCGACAGGCGGACGATGTTGTAAAGCGCCGGATCACCCGAGAGGACGAGCTGCAAGGCGCCAGAACCTTCATTCATGGCCATCTCCAACCGCCAGATAAGGTTCTTGTTACTAAAAAAGTCAATTACTTGAAAATATGCACTTTAGAACATAACAATGCAGGCATGAATTTGCTCACGACTGCCGAAGCGGCTGATTACCTGCGCCTCAAAGAACGCAAGCTCTATGAGCTTGTCTCGGAGGGCGCGATTCCCTGCTCCAAGGTGACGGGCAAATGGCTCTTTCCCCGCCATGAACTCGACCGCTGGATCTTATCGGGCCTTGCCATACCGGCGGGAATGACAGCCCGCCCTGCCCCGCCAATTGTCGGCGGCAGCCAGGATTCGCTCCTCGAATGGGCTTTGCGGGAATCGGGCTCGGGCCTCGCCAGCCTGCCAGAGGGCAGCGAGGCAGGCGTCGAGCGCCTCTTGCGCGCTGAAGTCGTCGCGGCCGCCATTCATTATCATTCGACCGATGTGATGGATGCAAATCCCAGCATCGTCGCGCGGCTCGCGGGCCTGCATGATGGCGTGCTCGTTTCCGTCGCGCGCCGCGAACAGGGATTGCTGGTGCCCCCCGGAAATCCAAAACAGGTTCATACACTCGGTGATGTACTCACCAAAGGCGCCAGCATGGCCGTTCGCCAAAAGGGGGCGGGCGCACAGATGCTGCTCGATGTCTTGCTGACGCGACTTGGCACCAATGTCGGCGCGCTGAACCAGATGTTGCCGCCCTGCCTGACCGGGCCCGATCTCGCCAATGCTGTGGCGAGCGGAAAGGCAGATTGCGGCATTGCCACGCGCGCAGCTGCCAAAGCCGCGCGTCTCGATTTCGTGCCGCTACAATTTGAATATTTTGATCTCGTCTTGCGGCAGGCAGATTATTTCCGCCCGCCCCTTCAAACGCTGATCAAACTTCTAAGCGGGTCTATCTTTACCCAACGCGCCGGCGAGCTCACAGGCTATGACGTGAGCCAAGCCGGCACTATTCGCTACGCACCCTGAGACTCGAAATCTTCGAGACGACCCATTTTGCCGGCACGGAAATCCGCAATGGCCTGATGAATCTCCGACTGCGTATTCATAACAAACGGGCCTTGAGCCGCAATCGGCTCGCCAATCGGCTTGCCGGAAAGCACCAGCATTTTTGCCTTGCTATCAACACGGAAGACAAGGCTCTCACCCTCTGTCGCAAACATCAAAAGACCGGGCTGGGCGATTTTGTGCTCCGCAACGTCTATCGCGCCAGAGAAAAGCGCAATCATCGCCGTGTCACCAGACGTGACATCGAGCTGCATGGCGGAGCCTTCCTTCAGCTCTACATCCCAGACATGAAGATCGGAGAAGAGCCGTGCCGGACCCTTTGCGCCAGCATAGGCCCCTGCAATCACGCGCAAAGATCCACCCACTAAATCGACGAGCGGGATCTGCTCTTTCAAAATCGTCTGATAAGCGGGCGGGGTCGATTTATTCTTGGCGGGAAGGTTGACCCAAAGCTGCGCCATTGACACAAGGCCACCGCGCTTGCTCTGTTCGCGCGAATGAAATTCCTCATGCAAGAGACCGGCGCCGGCCGTCATCCATTGCACGTCACCGGGCCCGATCGTTCCCGCATTGCCTGCACTGTCGCGATGTTCGATCTCGCCGTCATAAACAACGGTCACCGTCTCAAAACCACGATGGGGATGCGCACCAACACCCGGCGGCGTCTCGCGCGGCGGAAAAACATGGGGCGCTGCATAATCGAGCATGAGAAAAGGGCTCACCTCTTCGCGGAAAGCCAGATCGGCAAAGAGCGGAAAAACACGGAAGCCATCGCCCACCCAATGAGGCGCGGGGGCTGGCAAAAAAGAAACGGGCTGACGTGCGGCCATGACAAATGATCCCAAATGCAGGAGCGCCACTTCTAGCTTATGCGCAGGCCATCGTCATCCTTGAAGACAGCCATGCATAGCCGGACTTTCCACAGCCGGGCTCCACCTCTATGTTGGCGACAACACAAAGGACAATAATGTCAGAACATCAAATTTCATTTTCTGACGCCGTGCGCGTCTGGGCGCGCGTGGCTGCATTGTCTTTTGGCGGGCCCGCGGGTCAGATTGCGGTGATGCATCGCATTCTCGTGGAAGAAAAGCGCTGGATTCCGGAAGCACGCTTTCTCCATGCTTTGAATTATTGCATGTTGCTACCAGGCCCCGAGGCACAACAGCTTGCCACTTATATCGGCTGGCTGATGGATGGTGTGCGCGGCGGGCTTGTTGCAGGCCTACTCTTTATCCTGCCTGGCATGATCGCCATTATGGCGCTGAGCTATGTCTATGCGCTCTTTGGCTCGGTCGGTTTTGTGAGCGCCTTTTTCTTCGGCCTGAAAGCCGCTGTGCTGGCTATTGTGATCGAAGCCGTTGTGCGCGTGGGCAAACGCGCACTGAAAAATCGTGTGATGCAGGCGATTGCAGCCGGCGCTTTCTTGGCACTCTTTGTCTTCAACCTGCCCTTCCCGCTCGTGATCCTCGCAGCAGGTGTCATCGGTTATCTGGGCGCCGCACGCGGCAACAATGCTTTCCTTGTGAGCAATACTCACGGCTCCGCAGAGGCCACAGCGCTCGACAATAAAACCATTTCTCCCACCATGCTCTCAGGCGCAAGGCGCGCTGCACTCATCGCAGCAATTCTGTGGCTCTTGCCGGTGGCAAGTTTGCTCGCATGGCTTGGGCCCGATCATGTCTTTTCGCAAATCGCTGTTTTCTTTTCGAAAATGGCTATTGTGACATTTGGCGGGGCTTATGCAGTTCTGGCCTATGTGGCACAGCAAGCGGTAGACAATTTCCACTGGCTGCAACCCGGCGAAATGCTTGATGGGTTGGGCATGGCTGAGACCACGCCCGGACCGCTCGTCATGGTGCTGCAATTTGTGGGCTTCATGGGCGCGTTTCGTGAGGCCGGTAGCCTGTCACCGATCCTCGCCGGCACGCTCGGCGGATTGCTGGCCACATGGGTGACTTTTGCGCCTTGCTTCCTATGGATTTTTCTGGGCGCGCCGCATATCGAACGCCTGCGCGAAAACAAGAAAATTGCAGGCGCTTTGTCGGCCATCACTGCCGCCGTCGTTGGCGTCATTCTTAATCTGGCCATCTGGTTTGCGGTTCACACCATCTTTGCGCAGACGATGAATTGGCACGGCATCAATGTTCCTGTGCTGCTCTCGCTCAATCCTGCCGCACTCGCTCTGAGCCTGGGCGCTGCTTACGCCATCTTCCGTTTGAAAGGGGGCATGTTGCAAGTGCTAGCCGCCACAGCAGCGGCGGGCGTCTTGGCGCATCTGGCTGGCGTCATCTGAACAATAAAGGCCCCGCCGAAGCGGGGCCTTTATTTCATTGCGGCTGGTGGGCCTTCAATTGATACTTGCCATATTCCATCGAAGCAGAATCCCATGACAGCGAGTGATGGGCAGATGCGCCAAAGCAATCTCGGAACTGGCGCTGCATAGCGCTATCAAGAAAGAGCGCACGCCCACCGGCAGAATTGAAAATCTTCTGCGCGGCCTGCATGGCAAGCTGCGCGGCATAGCAGCAATTGCGTTTGCCCTGCACCTGCATCTCTTTCGAGACCTTCTCCCCTTGCTCCAGCACTTCCATAGTCTCGCGCAAAGCGCCCATATACATGCGGTCAGCCGCTTCGATCTCGGCAGACGCCACACCGATCAGCATTTGCGTTCCCGGCTCATCAGCCACCGCCTTGCCACGCGATTTACGCGGCGCTGTATACTCATAATAGCTCTTCAGCAAAGCTTGTGCGGAGCCCACAGCCACGGCCGTGTAGCTGGCTGCCGACACGCCACCGCGCGGCATGCGGAAGACAGCCGAATGATGCATCTCTGCGCCCGGCGATGTGCCTGCATCATAATCTTTCTTCATGATGATGCGGTGCGCAAGCACGAAAGCGCCGTCGACCTTGAAGCTCTTCGAGCCGGTGCCAGCCAGACCAATGACTTTCCAATCATCGATTACTGTGACGTCGCTCTTGGGGATCAAAACCATGCAGCCGGTCTTGGATCCATCCGCCTCTTCGATGGAGCCGCCGCAGATCAGCCAATGCACATGATCAATGCCGCTGGAAAAACCGTGATTACCGGTCCAGGTAATGCCACCCTCAGCGCGCTTCCCCTTGCCAACAGCCGCCACAGCCACGCCCACGCGCTGCGTATCATCCTTGGCCCAGACGTCGTCTTGCGCTTGCTTGGAGAAGGTCGCGAGCTTCAGCGGATTGTCGGCGAGCACCATATAGGTCCAGGCCTGCGAAGCGCAGCCACGCGCCAAGGTCTGGATGATCGTGCACAGCACGTCATAGCCCATTTCATATCCACCATAGAGCATCGGCTGGCAGACGCGCAGCAGACCGGTGGAGACGTAATCAGCCACGGTGGCATCCGGGCAACGGCGCAGGCTTTCGGCCTCCGCAGCTCGGGCTGCCAGTACCGGCACTAAAGCTTCGGCGCGGGCGATCATTTCAGCTGGGGTGGCGCTCAGCGCCTTGGTCTTGTCGAGCATGTTTGTCCCCTTGGTCATTCTTACTGGCTCTGCTGCAGTTTCTTGAGGCGCTCCACCACGGCGGGCGGCGAGCGGTATGACTGCACAATAATATCCTGAATCTGCTCGCCTGTGCGAGGCGTATCTGCGCCGAGACTGGCCTTCGCCTGCTCGACCAGGAACTCCTTGTCATTGATTGCATCCCAGAAGGCCTTGCGCATGGCGGCGACCCTGTCGGCGGGAACACCCGGCGGCAGCAAATAGGGGCGGCCTGTGGCGATCGGGCCCACGGCGGCGCGCCAAAGCTGACGGTCTTCCTCATTCTTGACGAGGTCGAGAATGAAGGGGACGTCAGGCAATTGCGGCAACTTTTCCGCGCCATATTGCACAAGCAACTTCACCTTCTTTTCCGGCAGCCAGCTCGGGCGCGTGGAAACGAGTGAATTGTAAAAGACGCTCGGATAGCCATCAAGCTCGCCGCGCTCCATCGCCAGCAGCGCGTCATTCTGGCCCGGATAGCCGACGATCAGTTTCAGCTTGGTGCCCAGCGTCTCATTGAGCAGACGGCCATAAAAGCTCGGTGTGGAATTAGCACCCGAGGAGCCCATTTTCAACTCGGTCTTCATCGCATCCTGAATCGTGTTGACGGGCGATGTGTGCCAGATCGTCAGAATGCTCGTTTCAATCGAGGGCGAGCCGAGCCAGTTGAATTTGGTCGGATCATATTGTGCTTCCTTGGTGCCAAAGAGCGGCTCGAACGGCGTGTTATTCTGCACAGCGCCAATCACCGTGCCGTCTTTGGGCGCCAGTGTGTAGAGATGGTTGGTCGCCACAATGCCACCAGCACCTGGCATATTGCGCACAACAATATTGGGCTGGCCCGGCAGATGGCGCGGCAGGAAGCGGGTCAGCAGACGCGCCAGTGTGTCATAGCCGCCACCTGTCGAGGATGACACGATGAGGCTGACCGTCTTGCCCTTGTAAAAATCCTCGATCGGATCGGCGTGGGCCGGGGAGAGCGCGCACAGGGCGGCGACAGTGAAAACGGATGAGCAGGTCAAAGCCTGACGGAACGAGCGCACCATTATTATTATCTCCCTCGAGACCGCTAGCGGGCCCTTTGGAGGCAAACTACCAAGGGGACGCCCACTTGCCAAGCTGCTTGCCAAGCCACGCACCCCGCCTTAACTTCCAACAAAACAACAAGCTGGGGTGAAAAGCCATGAAAGCCGAAGCCGTCCTCCACTTTGCCATCCCCGTGAAAGACCTCGACCGGTCGGAAGCCTTCTACACGGGCATTCTTGGGCTAACGAAGGTTCGCCGCAACAGTCACATGGTCTTCATGCGCTGCGAGGACGTCTATTTCGTGCTGACCTATTCGGAAAATCCGATTGAGGTAAACCCCGGCGACAAGCACGACATCCACACTGCCTTCATCTATCGCGGGGAGCGCTATGATCAGATGAAGAAATTTCTGGCTGACAAGAATATTCGCATCTTCAAAGAAGAAGATCGCGAGCACGGTACTTTCCAAGGCCGCAGCGCTTACTTTCACGATCCCGATCGCAATGTGATCGAAATCATGGATCTCAAAGGCGCCCCCGTTCCGGAATAATCATTCCGGCTCAAGCAGGCATTTCAATTCAATCGGCGATTCATCACGCGGGCCAGGTGCGCGGATGAGATCCACTGCCTTGTAGCCTTTCATCGAACAGATGAATTGAATGGAATTGGGATCAACCGTGCGCCCAAATGCACCGAAGCGGAATCGTCCCTCCGGATCGGTGCGCGTGAGAATGGTCTGGCCCTTGCCAAATTCCGCCCGCACCAAAGCATCAACCAGAACTTTGCGACTCTTCAGATCAACCACTTCGCCAAAGAAGGGCGGACCATCAGCAGGGTCGCCCAAGCCTGGCTCCACATCATCACCACCGGCCTGAGCGGGAGCCGCCAGAAAGCTAAGAAAAAGGCTGAAAACAGCGTATTTTCTAAACATGGGACTTTGCCTTTTCAGCGAAAGAAGAAAGCGCGCAGCAGATAGACGAACAGTACCATACAGATGAGCGGCGACACCCAGCCGATGATGGAAGGTACAGAGCGCTGGCGCAAAATGGGCACAGACAGCGCCGTCAGAGCCGTGGCCACTGCTAGCGAGGAGCCAATCCAGCCAAACCAATACATGCCTGGCCCATTGCGCGGAGCTTCGGTGAGAAAACCCCATTCATTAATGCGAGGATGATAGGTGAAAAGCGCCAGATTGTTCTGCTCGGCGATAACATAGGCAATGGCAAAGACAGCCGAAAAAATCGGGGTGATACGGGCGAGGTTCATTACATGAGCCCCTTCACATTATTGACGACATGGCCGGTGATAAATCCGAACCAGACTGCGAAGAACAGAAGCGCGCTCGTCATCTTGCGCGCCAACGCCAGAGTGTCATCAAGAGATTGACGCCAGACATGCCAATAGAACGGCAGCATGCCAAGACCTATGGCAAGAAATTGCTCCTTTAACTCAAAAGAGCCATTCACCGACCACATCCGCATCGTCTCAAGATAGGTGCGACCATTCAGTCGATAGGGCGGATAAATCACCGCGCCCAGAATGAAAGTGATGATGAAGAGAATGACAATGGCATTGGTGAATTTCGCACCCTGCACGGCACGAAAACTCGGCGTGAAGCCAACGGCTTTGCGCGCTGGCCACCAGGCAGCCATTGTCTGATGGGTAATCGCGCCCAGAAGCGCCACTGCGCACAGACCGTGCAAGATCAAAAGAAAGACAACCATCCTCCCCCTCCTTGAAAGCTTATGGACGCCTTCTTGGATAGGAACTTGCGACAGATCGGGCCGTACGTCCAGAGCGTGGGCGTCAATGTGAAGACAGGGCGGCAAATGGCCCCTGAGCATGGACAACACGCCCGCCGACCATGGTCATCAAGGCATGCAGGCGCCCCATCTCCTCGACCGGCAGGGTAAAATAATCCTCCGACAGGACAGCCAGATCAGCCAGGGCGCCGACCTTCAACACCCCGCGGCGCGTCTCCTCATGGGAAAACCAGGCCGAGCCTTGCGTCCAGATGCGCAAAGCCTCGTCGCGCGAGGGTATTTCACCACTGGCGCGTGTTGTCTGGCCTGCAATGGTCTGCCCGTCCAGCATCCAGCGCAAAGCGACAAAGGGATTGTAGGACATGACGCGATCAGCATCCGTGCCACCGCCCACCGGCAGACCCATGCGCCGCGCACTGGCCAACGGGGGCAATATCGCAAGGCGCGCGGCCTCGTAATGGGCCAGAAAGGCGGGGGCGGCAAAATAAAGCCGGTTCTGCATGAGCCATCCCAGATTCAGAACCTTCATCCGCGCCAGCGTTTCAGGCCGCGCATCATGCACATGGGCAATCGACCAGCGCAGCGGTGCGTAATCGACACGCCTGCTAATGCGCTCGAAAAGATCGAGCAGGCGATGGACGGAGGCGTCATTGTTCCAATGAACGGTCAGACCCAGGCCTGCACGCGCAGCCCAGACTGCGACCTCTTCAAATTGCGCAACCAGCGCTTCATCGGGCGTATCGTTATTATAAAGGCCCCATGTCACACATTCGCCGAGACCGTTGAAACGCAGAAAATCATTGCCCGACAGCATCGGCAGATCGCGCGTGAGCGCTCGAAAGTCCGCCAGCTCGCTGCCCGGGCGTGGCGCACACAGCGAATAGCGCACGCGCAAACTCAAATCACCATCGCGCGCCAATTCCTGCACGGCCGCATATTGATGAAGGGCGAGATTATGCCCGCCGGGGTCTGACACACCTGTCACGCCATAGCGATTGAGTTCATGAAAAAAGGCCTGTGTGCCAAGCTTTGCATCTGCCAGCTTGGGCTTGGGCAGGCGCTCATACAGAGCCACGATCGCCGCCAGATCACCCAAGATCCAACCCGTCATCTGCCCCTGAGCGCTACGCTCGAAATGTGCGGCACCCGGCATATCCTCCTCACGCGCAAGGCCCAGCGCCGCAAAGCCGCGCTGCGACAAGAGCACGCCGGAATAAGACATTTGCACATAGACAGGATGCCCGGGAGCGGCTGCTTCAATCTCGGCCTGCGTGGGTAAGCGCTTCTCGCGAAACTGCTGAGCGTTCCAGCCGCCGGGCACAATAATCCATGCATCAGCCGGTCGGCGCGCAGCGACCCCCGCCATGCGATGCAAAGCCTCTTCGATTGAATCAGCGCCAATCCAGCTCACCTCTTGCGCAAAGGTGAGGCCTGCGCGGATGGCATGAATATGAGAATCAATCAGTCCCGGAATAACGAGGCGTCCGCCCAGATCAATCACGCGCGCATCGGCACGCGCCTGCGCGCGCAAGGTGGCGACCTCACCAACAGCCACAATTGTATCGCCCTCGATGAGCAGCGCTTGCGCCACGGTGGACGCCGCATCGAGTGTTGCGATACGCCCGTTCCACAACAACCATTGCTCTGCCGCCGTCGCCGGCACGCAGAGGCAGGCCAGAAAGAGGGCTGCAGCAAGACGCTTCATGTGAAAAAGCCTAGCCGTTGCGAGGCACGCTTGCCAAGAGCCGGCGCCATGCTCTAGAGCGGGGACAAAGCAACAAGGCGGGGAGCGCGGCGCAATTTTGGCTGAGGAAGAGACCAACAAGAAAAACCTTCAATCGGTGCCGCACACATCGAATTTGCCCTCAACCTATGCGGCTGGCCTGTTCAGCATGGGGCAAGCAGAACTCCTCACCTTCGTCGTGCCGCTTTGGGCCCTGCTGCAGGGTGCAGAGCCCGCTGAAATCGGCATTCTGGTTGGCGCGCGCTCGGCGCTTACCTTCTTTCTTGCCATTCATGGAGGTGCCCTCATGGACAGGCTGGGCACACGCCGCGTCATGCTCTTCTTCACCGCCATGACGGGGCTGCTCGCCGCTGCCTATCCGTTTCTGCCGTGGCTGCCGGTGATGATCGTGCTGCAAATGCTGATCGGCTTCGCCAGCAATATGACCTGGATCGGCGCACAGACGATGATCGCGCTGGTGACCGGTGGTGATGCGGGACGCATCGGCACCTTCTCCTTCTATTCGCGCATCGGCACCATTTTCGCCCCGCTTCTCATGGGCCTTTTGTGGGATCTGACCGGCCCGCGTATATCCTTTTTGGGAATTACAGCTTGGTCATGCTGCATGTTCTTCTCTGTGTCGCGCATTGAAAATCCGCAAAAGGCGGACGCGGTGGTGGGCAAGATTGCCTGGCGTGATCTTCTGCCCAAAGTGTCCGATTACACGGGCTCTTTCAAACTGGCGATCATTCCGGCTGTGGCATTTACAATGGCCATTTCCTTCACCCGCCACGCGACCAATGCGGCGGAGAGTTCATTTCTCATCGTCTATCTGAAAGATCTTGGTTACACGGGCACGTTGATCGGTTCTCTGTTTTCCTTTGCCGAAATTTTTAACGGCCTTGGATCGCTCGCCGTACGCTACTTGAAACAAATGTCCATCGCCTGGTTGATGATTGGCTTTACCGCAAGCTCCATCCTGCTCTTGGGCATGACTCCCTTATTTGGCTCTGCTTTTCTTCTGCTGGCGGGCGCTCATTCCATGCGCCGCCTGTCAGAAGGCATTGTGCAGCCTTTGATGTTTGCGCTGCAGGCGCGCGCCGTACCACGTGAGGTGCAAGGCTCAATTGTGGGCTTGCGCGTCACCAGCAATCGGCTCGCCTCCATCGTCACGCCGGTCATTATGGGCTATATCGTGCAATGGTTCGGGCTGGCCAATGGCTTTTATGTTATGGGTGCGTTGTTGCTTGTCATTTGCGCATGGCTTGCTATCAGCGTGGCAAAATTCGAACTCGACCGGATTTAATGGCCGAAGACCGACCAGCCCGTGCGCCTGGTCAATTCTTCCAGCGCAATGCGCCCCAAATGCGAATTGCCCGTCTCGTCCAATCCCGGCGACCAGACGGCAATGGCGGCGCGCCCCGGCGCAATCGTCAGAATTCCTCCCCCGACACCGCTCTTGCCCGGCAAGCCAACACGATAAGCAAATTCACCCGAGCCATCGTAATGGCCGCAAGTCATCATCAGCGCATTGATGCGCCGCGCACGCTCAGACGACACAACGGAATGGCCGTTCACCGGATTGCGGCCATTATTGGCCAGAAACAATCCTGCCCGCGACAATTGGCGACAGGACATGGCAATGGCGCAATGATGGAAGTAAACGCCCAGCGTATTGTCGACCGGATTGTCGATAACGCCAAAACTCTTCATGTAATTTGCCAGAGCCGCATTGCGAAAGCCCGTGCGCTTTTCAGAAGCCGCCACATCCTGATCGATACAGATTGCCTCATCGTCAGCCAGAAATTGCATGAAACGTAAAATCTCGCCCAAGGACTCGCGTGGTTGGCGGCCGGAGAGAATGACATCGGTCACTGCAATCGCGCCAGCATTGATAAAGGGATTACGCGGCACTCCCATTTCTTGTTCGAGCTGGATGATGGAATTGAAGCGATTGCCTGAGGGTTCGCGCCCGACCTTCTGCCACAGACGATCACCTACGCGGCCAAGCGCAAGGGTGAGTGTGAAAACTTTTGAAATGCTCTGAATTGAAAAAGCCACGTCGGCATCGCCGCCCATATGCACATGACCATCGAGATCAATGAGCGCAATACCAAAACGCGCGGGGTCGACATGGGCGAGTTCGGGGATATAGCTTGCCACGCGCCCGCGATCTTCGCGCGCGCGCATCTCTTGGGCAATTTCGCTGACAATTGTCCCGAGATCGGGATCGGACTTGCTCATCATGATCGCAATATGGGTTGAGCCATAGCGCAGAGCAAGGCCGATTTCCTAACCCCTTTTAGGGCAGATATTCCTGTTTCAACACCATGTCGGTCACGGCCTTGCCACGCCCTGCCATGGCTTTGATGATCTCATCACGCTTGAGACCGGGCTTGAGTTCACCCGGTGCGAGATCGGTCGCTACCAGAGTGATCACATAATGGTGGACGCCCGAGCCCGGTGCGGGACAAGGGCCGAAATAAAGCTGCGTATCATTACCCGCCGTGCCGCCGGTGATGAAATCCTGCGGCCTGGAATGCCCACCTTCATCAAGCTTGGTGACATTGGCGGGAATGCCATAGGCCAGCCAATGATCAACGCCCGAGCCCATACGACCCGCGAGATCGACCATCATCAGCACATAAGATTTTGTGCCCTCGGGGCCCGGCGTCCATTGCAGCGGAATGGAGATATTTTCGCCGATACAATTTTTATTGGCCGGACTGATCCCACCAAATTTTTTCGGCAGCACATCACCATCTTTGAACACCGGCGAGGTGATGCGAAATGGATCAGCGGCCAGCGCCGCATGGCTCGTAAAACAAGCGAACAAAACGGCCGGAACCATCCGGACCAATCCCTTCAGCATGGGCTCTCTCCCGCAAAATCCCGTTCTTGAAGACGGGCAGGCAAAGCTAGCAGGGGACCAAGGTCTGTCAAAGCCAAAGGCGGTTGGTAACGGGCCTACTTTCGCCTATCCTGCGCGCGACCAAGGGCCGCCATTGAAGAGCGGGACAGGGAGGACCAGACATGAACGGAACAATCCGGGCGACAGGCTTTGCTCTCGCCACAGCCGCTGTGCTGGGGGCGGCACCTGCCAACGCCCAATCGGGGAACGATTTCTACAAGGGCAAGAAAATCGACATGCTGATCGGCTATTCGGCCGGTGGCACCTATGATCTCTATGCCCGCCTCGTGGCCCGCCAGTTCGGCAATTATCTCCCCGGCAATCCGATTATCGTGCCCCGCAACATGCCCGGTGGCGGCAGCCGCACGGCCGTGACTTGGCTCTTTACCGCCGCCCCGCGTGATGGGACGGTGCTTGCAACCGCCGATCAATCGCTCTCGGTGGAACAGGCTATGGGCGACAAGCAGCTCAAGATTGATACGCGCGAGCTGATCTACATCGGCAATCCGGCCGCCGATAACAACACCACTGCCATTCTCTCGACGAGCCCGGTGAAAAATATCGAAGATGCCAAGCGCATCGAAATTCCACTCGGCGCCACGGGCGGCTCGACCTCGTCGCAATACCCCAAAGCGATGAATGCGCTCTTGGGCACAAAATTCAAAATCATCACCGGCTATCCCGGCGGCAATGATATAAATCTTGCGATGGAGCGCGGAGAAGTGGCAGGGCGCGGCTCGAACTCTTGGGGCGCGTGGAAATCCACCCGTCCACAATGGGTCGCTGAAGGCAAGCTGACCATCCTTGTGCAAATCGGCCTGTTCAAAGCCCCTGACCTGCCCAATGTGCCGCTGTTAATGGATCTCGCCAAGAATGACGAAGACCGCGCAGTGCTGAAACTTCTGTCAGCTTCCACGACGATCGGCCGCCCGATCTTCACCACACCCGGCGTGCCCGATGATCGCGTGAAACTTTTGCGCGGCCACTTTGATCGCATGATGAAGGACCGAGCCTTCCTTGATGTGGCGCAGAAAGAAAATCTCGATATTCAGCCCGTCTCGGGTGAAGAAATGCAGCGCATTGTCGCAGACATTGTTTCAACGCCACCCAAAATTGCAGCGCGTCTGCAAGAGATCATTGGCGGCATCGAAGAAAACAACAATACGGGTAAGTGATGGCTTCCAACCTCAACACAATTCAAAATCAGCTACGCAAAGAAGTCGCAGCCGCGACCCGTATACTCGTGGCCGAAGGGATTCTCGATTATTCGGGCCATGTCGTGACACGCCTGCCCGGCAGGGAAACCTTTCTGATCCAGACCGGCCTTGATTCTCGTGCAGAGCTTTTGCCTGAGCGTCTGCTCGTTGTCGATTACGAGGGCAATGTGGTCGAAGGCGAAGGCAAAGTGCCGGCCGAACTGGCGCTCCATCTGGAAGTGCTGAAGGCGCGGCCCGATGTCGAAAGCGTGCTCCATTGCCATATGGAACTCGCCATCGCCTTCACCATGATGAAGGGCGTGCAATTGGGGCTGATGCGCGCCCGCGCCGTGCGCTGGGAAAGCGGCATTCCTACTCATCCCGATCCGAGCCACATCAAAGAGCAAGAACAAGGCGCGGCACTTGCCAAGACGCTGGGACCGCACCATGCCGTGCTGATGCGCGGACACGGCCTAACCTTGGTGGCTGAAAGCGTTCCCGCTCTTCTCGTGGACGCCGTGCATTTCGAAGAAAATGCAAAGGCCTATCTTCAAGTGCTGCAATCAGGCGCCGAACCATTGCCGCTGACAGAAGAAGAACTCGTACAAATCAACAAGCATGAAATGCGCGATTTTCACGTCGGAAAATTGTGGAACTATTACGTACGCAAGGGTGTCGCTGAAGGAATTGTGTCTGCCGATTGGGGCATGGTGACGTAACGAGAAATCACAGACGCGTGAGTGGCAAACAAGGCGGCGGTGGGAACAAATCCATAGCCGCCTATTTTGCAGAGACTTTCGGCATTTCTTCGGAACACAGAAATACACATATGTTCTGTAATAAACGATTTGTCATTAGACGTTCAATCTCCTCAAAAGCTGACTGTCCCTGTCCCGCGTCACGGCCACCCAGAAAGCCCTGCGCGATTGAGAGGAGACGTTATGTCAATTGCTGTTCCTGCTCCCGATGAGCGTGCAAGGCCAATGACCCGCGAAGAAAAGCGTGTCATTCTGGCTTCATCCGCCGGCACCATTTTCGAATGGTATGATTTTTATCTTTACGGCTCGCTCGCCGCGATCATCGGCGCGCAATTCTTCTCCTCCTTCCCGGAGGCGACGCGAAATGTCTTCGCGCTGCTCGCCTTTGCAGCGGGCTTTCTCGTGCGCCCGTTTGGTGCATTGTTCTTCGGTCGCCTCGGCGACATGGTTGGGCGCAAATACACATTCCTGATGACCATTCTCATCATGGGTGCCTCAACCTTCATCGTCGGCTGCCTGCCCACCTATGAGCAGATCGGCTGGCTCGCGCCTGTTACCCTCATTGCTCTGCGTATGTTGCAGGGGCTTGCGCTGGGTGGCGAATATGGTGGTGCGGTTGTTTACGTCGCCGAACATGCACCTGCGGGCCGTCGTGGTTATTTTACCAGCTGGATTCAAACGACCGCCACACTCGGCCTTCTGCTCTCGCTGATGGTGATCTTGGGCGTGCGTTCCTGGACGGGCGAAGCTGAATTCGCCAAGTGGGGCTGGCGTATCCCCTTCCTGCTTTCGATCTTCTTGCTCGCGATATCGGTCTGGATCCGCCTGCAGATGGAAGAAAGCCCGGCCTTCACTAAAATCAAGGAAGAAGGCAAGCAGTCTAAGGCTCCACTGTCGGAGGCTTTCGGCCAGTGGAAGAACGCCAAATTCGCAGTCATCGCCTTGTTCGGCCTCGTCGCTGGTCAGGCCGTTGTCTGGTACACGGGGCAGTTCTATGCGCTCTTTTTCCTGCAGAGCATTTTACGCGTTGATATGTTCACCGCCAACGTGCTTATCGCTTGGTCTTTGATCCTGGGCACCGCAGGCTTCGTGATCTTCGGCTCGCTGTCAGACCGCATCGGCCGCAAGCCGATCATTCTGGCGGGCATGATCCTGGCTGCTGTGACCTATTTCCCGGTGTTCAAGTTCATCTCCGAGACAGCAAATCCCATGCTGCATAAGGCGCAACAGAACACCAAGGTCACTGTGTTGGCTGACATGAGCGAATGCTCGTTCCAGTTCAACCCGACAGGTACGTCGAAATTCACTTCGTCTTGCGATATTGCCAAAGCAACACTCGCACGCTCGTCGGTGAATTATTCGGTTGAACAGGGTGCCAAGGGCCAGGTTGCCAAAATCCGCATCGGTGACAAGGAAGTCGCCGCCTACGATTCGAGCAAGCTGACTGGGGATGATGCCAAAAACGCCCCGACCGCTTTCACCAAGGCGGTGAATGATGCGCTGGGCGCTGGCGGCTATCCGGTTGCCGGTGTGAAGAACGACAGCATTGTGAAAATGTCGGGCTTCTTCGATCTACGTGCCCAAACGCTCGCATTGATTGCGGTTCTGACCTATCTCGTCGTTCTCGTGACGATGGTCTACGGCCCGATTGCAGCGGCGCTCGTCGAACTCTTCCCGACGCGCATCCGCTACACCGGCATGTCGTTGCCCTACCATATTGGTAACGGCTGGTTCGGTGGCCTTATGCCAGCCACCGCCTTCGCCATGATCGCGCAGACCGGAGATATTTATTACGGTCTCTGGTACCCGATCATCATCGCGCTGGGCTGCTTTGTCATCGGGCTAATCGTTGTGCCTGAGAACAAAGACAAGGATATTTTTGCTGAAGAAAAGGCATGATCTGAAAAAACAGGTTCCGATCTCGGAAAGGGCGCCGGAAACGGCGCCCTTTTTATAATGTCTTCAACCAGTCAAGCACAGCCGGTCGGGACTTGTCGGGCGTATCAAGATGCTCCGCATCGATTTCAACATAGCGGCTCTTGGGATGCCTGTTTCCCTTCTCAAAAATATATCCGCGTCCCAGCTTGTAGATCAGATCAGAACGACCGACCACGTAAAGCAGGGGGACACCGCGCAGACGCGCCGCATTATCGGGCATATTCGCTAAACCCTCGGGATTATAATAGGAATACCAGCCAACATACGTTCCCGAGACCATGAAGCTCTGGCCGACATTCACGTCTGGAAAATCTGCGCGTTGCAGACCTTGACCAGCAGCAATCATTTGGCGCGCCTTGGCCTGTGCACTCTGGACGCCGGGGAACCGCATCCGCTCAGGCGCCTGTCCCGGAGCGAGCATGATGACGCCCGCAATTCCGGATGGCTTTCGCGCGACATAGGCGAGCGCTGCATTGGCCCCCAGGCTCTGCCCCGCAACGATGATTTTCGTCGCGCCGCGAGCGCGCAGTTTCGAAACTGCAACATTGATTTCCCGCAGAGCCACTTCATAGGTCTTGTCGTAATTGAAGGGCTGTCCGCGTGATCCGCTCCACGCCATGACGGGGATAATGACCTTCACACCTTCCGATTCAAGGGTTTTGGTAAGCCCGGCAATATTGCCGCCCGGCTGACCGCCTTTTCCGTGCAACAGGACAACACCGATTGACCCGCGTGACCGCTCCTGCGCCACAGCTTCGATCTGACATGAAAAGATAAGAAGAAAAAGACAGGCGGCCTTGCGCAACATCACTTCACCCAAATTAATCTGGCATCAGCTGCAAGATGGACTTTGCCGCGTTCCCGGTCGAGCCCATTACCCCCATTGATCTATGTCAATTTAACCTGATGTATCAAGCTTCAACCTCGTCACCAACAAGCCCAAGCTCAAGACGCCGCCTGCTGCGCTGCCAGAAACCTCGCCCGCTGCTTTGTCATCCGCTGGAAAGACAAAAAACACGGAGCCAGATCAAAGCGGGCCTTTTTGCCACCTGCCAATCTGCCTCAACGATGCCTTTCGCAAGTCCGCCCCAAAGGACCACAAACTTGCGCACCGATCTTGTGCACCCGCGCCACAATGCAGAATCCGCACTGTTCGCACTTTATGCGCGCCGCGCTGTGCCGCGCTATACGAGCTATCCAACAGCGCCGCATTTCGAAAAAGACTTTCCCGATGAGACCTATCGTGGCTGGCTCAAAGCCCTTGTGGCCGAGGAAGCCGTCTCGCTATATGTGCACATCCCCTTCTGCAAACAGATGTGCTGGTATTGCGGATGCAACATGAAGCTGATCACCCGCTATAAACCGGTGCGCTCTTATATCAATAATCTATGCGCGGAGATTGATCTTGTGGCCGCGCAATTGCCAGCTCGCATGAATGTCGCGCATCTGCATTTTGGTGGTGGTACGCCAACAGCCATTGAACCGGATGATTTAGAAAAAATCGTCCGCAAAATCGAAGAACACTTCATATTTTTTCCCGATGCGGAGCGCGCCATTGAAACCGATCCCCGCACCATTACAGATGAGATGATCGACCGCATCGGCGCACTGGGCTTCACCCGTGCAAGCCTTGGTGTGCAGGAATTCGATCCAACCGTGCAAGCAGCCATCAACCGAATCCAGCCTGCGGCCTTGGTTCAAAAGACCACGGAAAAGCTTCGCGCCGTGGGCGTCAAGCATATCAATTACGATCTCATCTATGGCCTGCCGCAACAGACTGAAGCCGCGCTTTGCAAGACGGTGCAGGATTGCATTGCCATGAAGCCTGACCGCATCGTGCTGTTTGGCTATGCGCATGTGCCGTGGATGGCAAAAAACCAGCGCATGATTGACGAAGCCGCCCTGCCCGGAGCAGAAGAACGTGCCATGCAAGCGCGCTCGTCCGCACAAGCCCTCAGCGCAGGCGGCTATCTGCCTATCGGCATAGACCATTTTGCACTGCCTGATGACGCCCTCGCCAAAGCAGCAAAAGCGGGAAAATTACACCGCAATTTTCAGGGCTATACGGATGATGATGCGCGCAGCCTGATCGGCTTTGGCGTCACAGCCATCGGCCGCACACCCTTCGGCTTCGTGCAAAACCTGACGGAGACAGGCGCTTGGGCGCGTGCCATTATCGCCGGGCAGCTGCCCGTTTCAAAAGGGCATGCGATGGGCGTGGATGATTGCCTGCGTGCATATGTGATCGAGCGTATTATGTGTGACGGCACGATTGACCTTGATGTGGCGGGCCAATTTTTCGACGTCAAAGGCGATTGGTATGAGCCCGAAGTCGGACAGCTGGAGATTCTGGCGCGCGACGGGCTCATCACACGTAATGGCGCCCGGATCACGCTCACGCCAGCAGGTTCCGCTCTGGCGCGCATCGTGGCTTCAATCTTTGACCTTTATCTGCGCCATGACCGCGCCCGCCATTCAGTCGCCGTTTAACAGGGCTCAAGGCCTCTGGAAGCGGATGATGAATTCATCATTTTTAATGCCCGAACGATTGACCGACACATCGCGCGGATCCGCCGGATTGCGCAAAAAGTCGGCCGTCGCCACGGGGCGGAAGCCCGCTGCCGTCACTTCGGCCACCAAAGCGCTTTCCTCGATGCGATGCGTGGTCTTGCCCACACTCGTGCCCTCACCAGGGCGCGCCGAATGGTCGGCAATCACCAGAAAACCGCCCGGCTTGAGGGCATCAAACATGGCCTTGTTCATCTTCACGCGGTCGACCTCCATAAAGGTCGTGTCATGATAGGCGAAGAAGAAGGTAATGAGATCGAGTTTGGGCGTGCCCGCAGGCAGCGGATCATCAAAGGGGCGCGTGAGCGCTGTTACATGGGCCATGGCGGGGGACTTGGCGCGGGTAGCGAAGCGCTCGCTGGGCGATCCATTCTGCGCGTACACCATACCGTTCGGGCCCACCGAGCGGGCCATCAGCTCGGTCGAATAGCCCCCGCCAGCCCCCATATCAAGCACATGCCAGCCGGTCTTGGGGCCTGAGAAGGTGAGCAGCTCCAGCGCCTGACGCTTGCCATCGTTCTGGCGGTCCGCCTCGGTGCGATCAGCGGCGGCGAGGACGGCAGCGAAATCCTGAGCGCCAGCAGGGCTGGCACTGAGGACGAAAAAAACCAGAAAAGCGCCAAAACCGCGGGCGAAAGCGGGGGGGATACGGTGCAAAATCATGGGAATCCTCCTTAAATTCTGGTTCTGTCCACTATCATGACATGCTGAGCGGCCCGAGCAAGCGCCTCATAGTCAGACCAAAAATGCTGGGTTGAGCGACGATTCCGACTCAATTTTTCCAAGTTCGAGCCGTCTAAATACCTGACACCAACTGCGGACCCCTGTGGGCGGTGTCTTCACTCCAGAGCCCCGAAGGACATCCATGCTGTCGTTTGACGTCGATGATTCCCATTTCCCGCTTCTACAGGGGATTGTCGCGGATTCCTCGAAAGAGGAACGAATCATGATGCTCTTCGGGTGCCTGGTGGCATCAGTGCGATCGACGGCCATGCGGGGGGCCGTCGGTGCACCGGAGGCACGTGAGTGCCTTTGCAACGCGATCGATGTGATCGGATTCTTGCGCGGGCATCTGCGCAAGGAAGGACTAACGCCGTTTGGCGTGGCGCTGCGGCGCTTCCTCAACAGAGCCCATCGCGGCATGATTGACGCATTTCGCGACAATCGCGCACGTGATCTTCTGCTGCTCGAAGCCTCGCTGCTGAAACTCACACAGCCGCCACTGTCGGAACTCTTCTTCATCGCGGCGGCACGCGAAATCGAAATGGTGGAAGCCGAGCTTGTCAATTGCCTGCATCAGCATGCAAAAGTAGAAGAAGCCGTCAGCGCGGCTTAATCGCCTCAGCCAGCCGGTCTGCAATATGGGGAGGGGTGGCCGCAATCAGCGCCATGACCTTGCCGACATCTTCTGCCGTGGTGGCGCTGATCTCGACGCCTGAGCGGATGGCATCTGCAACGGTCTCGGGATCCTTGACCATGGCATTGAAGGCCGTGCGCAACTCTTTCATGCGCTCGGGCGAGACACCGGGCGGCGCCATGACAGGGCGCGCCACTTGTTTCTGCGCAAAATAAAGCTGCAACACTTTGCGCTCGTCTTCCGTCTTGGCAAATTCCATGACGAGGGGCACATCGGCTGGCGCATCTTCGAGCTTTTCAAACCCAAGCTGCATGATGAGATTGATCTTGCGATCGCGCAGGAAATCGGGCCGCCGCGTCTTGATATTGGGCCAAGCCCAATCACCCACGCCGCCAATCTCGCCATTCTCTAAGGCCAAGAGAATATTCGTATTGCCGCGATAGCCCGAGAC
>CANJVX010000016.1 GCA_947478405.1 Beijerinckiaceae bacterium
AAGAGAATATTCGTATTGCCGCGATAGCCCGAGACGACTTTGAACTTCATGCCGAGCACCGAGGCCAAGAGGCGCGGGGTGGCTTCCGTATCAGCCGCAACGCCTGCCCCACCAACAATCAGTTCTTTGGTGAAAAGATCCTGCGCCGTTTTCACTGGATGATTGTGCCAAGACACGACCATGCCGGTTTCTGTGGTGAGATTGCCGACCCAATTGATCAGCATCGGATCAAATTGCACACCCTCCATACGCGCGACTTTTGCAGTCAGCATGGTGCGCTGAATGATGCCCAGACTTGTGCCATCTTTGGGGGCAACATTGGCGAGATAATTGGTCGCCACTATGGAGCCGGCTCCCGGCATGTTCTGCACAATGATCGTCGGATTACCCGCGATGAAACGAGCAAAATGGCGCGACATGACGCGCGCATGCGTGTCATAGCCACCACCCGATTCCGAGCCCACGATAATGGTGATGCGCTTGCCCGCATAAAAATCGCTTTGCGCTTGTGCGGGGGCAGCGAATGTGGCGGCTGCAAGAGCGCCCAACAGGAGAGCGTGTTTCATGAGGAATATCTCTCCAGCGAGGAGCCTTTGAAGGAGGTTTGTCCGCCATCGACCAACAGGTCCGTGCCCGTCACAAAGCCTGCCTCGTCAGAGGCCAGAAAGGCCGCAGCTGCAGCCACTTCTTCTACCGTTCCCGTACGTCCGAGCACTTGGCCCACACCGCGCACGCGATTGGAATTTTCACGCGTGCCATAGCGGCGCAATGAGCGCTCGGTATCAATGGGGCCAGGCGAAATCGTATTGGCGCGGATGTTGTGTGGGCCGTAATCAATGGCCAGCACACGGGTGAAATGCATCACCGCCGCTTTGGTCGAGCAATAGGCTGAGCGCCCCGGCAGACCGAAATGGCCGTGGCTTGAAGCAATATTGACAACGGCGCCACCCTCGCCCGCTGCACGAATATGCCCCATGACATATTTGCACATCAAAAACACGCCCGTAAAATTAACATTGAGTGCGCGCTGCCAATCACCGAGCTCAATCTTTTCGACATTGCCATCGGGCGACACTGTGGCGGATGCATTGACGAGCGTGGTGATTTTTCCGAATTCAGCAACGGTGCGCGCGGCAGCAGCTTCGCATTGCTCAGGGCGCGACACATCCACTGCAATGGCAATCGCACGACCGCCATGACTGCGAATTTCGCTGGCAACGATTTCGGCCTTTTCCAAGGAGACGTCACAAACAGCAATGGCCGCACCCTCTTTGGCGAAGCGACGGGCAATACCTCCGCCGATATCCCCACCGCCACCTGAAATGATCGCCACGCGGCCTTCGAGCAGAGCCATGTATTTCTCCCTGATGTTTTTTGCAGTCTGGGAAATGCCGGCCTAGATCGCAAGGAAAAAATGTAGTGAGATCCGCGCACTAGATGCTGGCGAGATAGCCACCGTCCACGCGAATGACCGAGCCCGTGACATAAGAAGCCCGCGTGCTCGCCAAAAAGGCAGCCACATCACCATATTCACAAGGGTCGCCATAGCGACCGGCTGGGATCTGCGCCAAACTCTGCTTCACCACATCATCCATGGCGATTTTCTCGCGTCCCGCGCGGGCTTGATCGAGCTGGGTAATGCGTGGTGTCGCGATGCGACCGGGCAAGATGATATTGGCTGTGATGCCATCGGCTGCCACTTCACGTGCCAGCGTTTTTGACCAAGCAACCAGCGCCGAACGCAAGGCGTTGGACACGCCAAGATTTGGAATGGGTGCAATCACGCCCGACGACGCGCTGGTGATGATGCGGCCCCATTTACGCGCGCGCATCTGCGGCAAAGCACGATCGGTGATCTTGACTACAGACACGACCATGGCATGAAAATGTTGCTCCCAAACCTCGGCCGCAACATTTGCTGCGGTGGAGGGTGGCGGCCCGCCCGTATTGTTGATCAAAATATCAACCGGGCCAAAAGCGCTTTCGATCTGCACGAAATTCGGCTCGATCACCGACAGATCAGCCAGATCCCACGCCAGCTCGAGAACCTCTGCGCCCTTGGCGCGCAATTCACCTGCAAGATTGGCAAGCGCTGCGCCATTGCGCCCCGCCAGCACGACTTTCGCGCCCTCGGTTGCCAGCGTACTGGCCATGGCGCCACCCAATCCACCGCTCGCGCCAAAGATGAGCGCCACTTTGCCTTGCAAACCGAGATCCATCTTTCTCTCCTCAAGAACCAATTCGTAAAGGCGCGCGCATGTTGCGCAAGAGTGCCAGAACGGAAAGGGCTGTCATTTTGCTGGTCTTCGGATTTTCACTGGGCACATTTTCAATCGTCATCGAAAATGTCGCGCTCTCAGACTCAACTTCAACACGATGGACGTTGCGTGTCACGCCCGGATCGGCCCAGATTTCCACCTGCGTGCGATCAAGGCCAAGCCCCGCAAAGGCCAAGCTTGCGGCAACATTGAGATTGGCTGGAAATTTTTGTGCCGCCTCGCGCGCTGTGCCCGCAAACAAGCGTAATGGTGCATCAATCGCACCAACAGACAGGCCAAGAGGTGGCTTGCGGGTGACCAGACGCACTGAATGAATCTCACCTTGCGCGGCAGCCACCACCCCATCAAGGCCGAGCAAAGCCCCACTGGGCACAAGGATTTGAGCGCCATGCGCGCGCGCAAGATCAATCAGCTCGGGATGAGCCGCCAAGGCGGCAACGCTGAGCACAACAACACTCTTGCCCTTGGCCAAAAAGGGGCGTGCAAAAGACGTAAGCAATGCTGCTGGGGCCGCCTCAATCAGCAAATCGGCATGCGCCTCAAGCTCAGCCGGCGGAAGCACGGGGATGGAGAGAGCGAGATCGCTCAGGCGCTGGGCCGCCGCTGCATGATCTTGCGCACTCACGGCCACAAGTTCAAACCCCTCAATGCCGCGTGCAAAGGCACGCGCCAGCGTGAGGCCGATGGTGCCCAGCCCGCCAATCGCCACACGAATCTTTTGATCTTGCTTCATGAGCACATGGTCGTGGCAGGAGCTCTGTCAGGCAAGGGGAAACTCACGAGCGCAGGCCCGGAGCCTCCTGCCCCGTGCGCGCGACATATTCCGTATAGCCACCACCATATTGATGGATGCCTTCAGGTGTGAGTTCGAGCACGCGGTTCGACAAAGCGGCCAGGAAGTGGCGATCATGCGAAACAAACAGCATGGTGCCTTCATATTCCGCCAGCGCCTTGATGAGCATTTCCTTGGTCATCATATCGAGATGGTTGGTCGGCTCGTCGAGCACCAGAAAATTCGGCGGGTCATAGAGCATTTTCGCCATAACCAGACGCGCTTTTTCACCACCCGACAAAACGCGGCATTTCTTCTCGACATCATCGCCCGAAAATCCAAAGCATCCTGCCAGCGCGCGCAAAGACCCTTGGCCTGCCTGCGGGAAAGAATCTTCGAGCGATTCAAAAACGGTGCGATCACCATCGAGCAATTCCATCGCATGCTGCGCGAAATAGCCCATTTTCACACTGCCACCGATGGTCACAGACCCCGTATCAGGGTTGGCGGCCCCCGCGATGAGCTTCAGTAAGGTCGATTTGCCAGCGCCATTGACACCCATGATGCACCAGCGCTCTTTGCGGCGAATGGCAAAATCAAAGGCCTCGTAAATGCTGCGCGTGCCATAGGACTTCGAGACGCTTTTCAACATGGCGACGTCATCCCCAGAGCGCGAGGCCACGGGAAAATCGAATTGAACGGCTTCACGACGCTTGGGTGGTTCGACGCGTTCGATCTTTTCAAGTTTTTTCACGCGGCTCTGCACTTGGGCCGCGTGGGAGGCGCGGGCCTTGAAACGCTCAATAAATTTGATTTCTTTGGCGAGCATAGCCTGCTGGCGCTCAAATTGTGCCTGCTGCTGTTGTGCATTTTGTGCGCGCTGCTGCTCGTAGAATTCATAATCACCTGAATAGGTGTTGAGCGAGCCGGCATCGATCTCGATGATTTTATTGACGATGCGATTCATGAATTCGCGATCATGCGAGGTCATGAAGATAGCGCCTTCATAGCCCTTCAGAAAACTTTCCAGCCAGATCAAACTTTCGATATCGAGATGGTTCGAGGGCTCGTCGAGCAACATGCAATCTGGGCGCATGAGCAGAATACGGCCCAAGGCGACGCGCATTTTCCAGCCGCCTGACAGATTGCCGACATCGCCATCCATCATCTCTTCGGTAAAACTCAAGCCTGCCAGAACTTCGCGCGCACGCCCTTCGAGCGCATAGCCATCCAGCTCTTCGAAGCGACCCTGAACCTCGCCATAGCGCTCGACCAATTGTTCGATTTCATCGAGGCGGTCGGGATCGGCCATAGCCGCTTCAAGTTCTTTCAGCTCGGTCGCCACTTCGCTCACCGGCCCAGCGCCTTCCATGACCTCCGCCACAGCACTGCGACCCGACATTTCGCCCACATCCTGACTGAAATAACCAATCGTCACACCGCGATCGACGCCAACCTGTCCTTCATCGGGCAGATCCTCACCAGTGATCATGCGAAACAAGGTCGATTTGCCTGCGCCATTAGGCCCGACAAGGCCGATCTTCTCGCCGCGCTGAAGCGATGCGGAAGCCTCGATGAACAGAATTTGGTGCCCGTTCTGGCGGGAGATGTTTTCTAGGCGGATCATGAGAAGGCGCAGCTCGCGTGCAATCGGGAGAAGGCGCCTGATTAGCCGCTTAAGACCCAAAGGTCACGCGCTTTTCACCCGCCCCACCCGACAAGCCAGCTCGGTTGGACAGGATTGCCCGAAACAGGCTAAAAACGGGGCTAATATGTCGGAAAAACCGGCCCGTCGAAAGGGAGAATCTTTTGAACAAGCTACTTTACACCATGTGCGCGATGGCCGCACTCACGGCCACACCCGCGCTGGCGCAGGATTCCTTCTACAAGGGCAAGAATTTTACCGTGGTGATAGGCTATTCGCCGGGCGGCGGCTATGACAGCTATGGTCGCCTGCTTGCCCGCCATATCGGCCGCCATATTGATGGCAAGCCCGAAGTCATCGTGCAAAATCTTCCCGGCGCGGGTTCGCTCAATGCTGTTCGCCAGCTTGATGCCACACAGCCCAAAGACGGTACCTATTTGACTGCCTTCAATCCTGCGCTCATGCTGGAATCACTTGTCGACCCCAATCGTATCAAGGTGAACTTCACCGAGGTCGCCTGGATCGGCAGCATGGCACCCGAAGTGCGCGTTTGCTACGCATGGCACCAGACGGGAATCAAAAATTGGGATGATCTTGTCGCGCGCAAGGAGACCGTGTTTGGCAGCACTGCCAAGGGCACTGCCAATTACATGAATGCCTCGACCTTGCGCAATGTGTTCAATATCAAGATCCGCCATGTTCTGGGCTTCCCCGGTTCTGCTGAACAGAAACTGGCGCTGGAGCGCGGTGAACTCGACGCCGATTGCGGCTCATGGAGCAGCCTTCCGGTCGAATGGATCGCCGACAAGAAGATCTATCCGCTCGTCTCCTTCTCGCCCTCGCGCGAAAGCTCGATGCCGGCCGATATTCCCTATGCGGGGCAGTTTGTGAAAACACAGCAGCAGAAAGAGATACTCGAAATTTTTGCGGCCTCCAGCGAGGTGGGACGCCCCTTCATCATGTCCAAGGCTGTGCCGGAAGATCGCCTGAAGATCGTTCGCCGCGGCTTTGATGCCATGTTGAAAGACGAGGCGCTTTTGGCCGATGCGAAGAAATTCAATCTGCCAATCCAGCCGATGACCGGCGAAGACGCCGCCAAAATCATTGCGCATGTCTATGCGGCAAAGCCTGAAAGCATTGCCAAAGTGCGTGAGATCACCGAGTGACACTGGTCCTCTCAACGCAGGACGCCGAACAGGTCCTTGACCTTGGCTCGGTGATCGCCTGCCTTGAAGAGACCTATGCTGATCTAGGATCAGGCAGCGCGGTCTATCGCGGCCGCACTGATCTTTTCCACCCAACATCCGCGCCCATTGGCGCGGATGTGCCGGCCGCTCATCAATTCAAAACACTCGATGGCGCCATTCCACGCTGGCAAGTTGCCTCCATTCGCGTGACCTCTGATGTTGTGGCCTTTCCACTGGTTGATGGCGCACGCCGCCGCATCAAAATTCCCGCCGCTGAAAACAACAGCTGGGTCGGGCTCGTCTTTTTGTTTTCCTCCGCCACAGGCGAGCTGATCGCCATTTTGCAGGATGGTATTTTGCAGAAATTTGCCGTGGGCGCGATCAATGCCATTGGCGCCAAATATCTTGCCCGCACGCATGCGCGCAGCATCGGCCTGATCGGGGCTGGCAATCAGGCAGGGCCGCAAATCAAGGCTCTTTGCCACATCCGCCCCATTGAACAGTTGCGTGTCTTCAGCCCCAAGCGGCAAGAGACTGAAGCGTTCTGTGCACGGATGCGCGATGAACTGGGCCTTGAGGCCTCCGTGGCCGACTCGCCAGAAGAGGCTGTGCGCGGTGTTGATATTGCTGTCACAGCCACCAACAGCCGCGCGCCCTTCTTCAAGGCTGACTGGCTTGAGCCCGGCATGCATCTGTCATGCATGCAGCGCGATGAGCCAATGGATGAATGTTTCGCCAAGGCAGACATCAGCGTCTTTCATACGCGCATGAAAGAGCATGAATATGTCTCGACAGATTTTGCCGCAATGGAACGTCGCCACGACTTCACCATGCGCGACCATCCAGAAGGTGCGCTCGACTGGAATGATTTTCCAGATCTGGGCGAACTCGTCTCCGGCAAAGTGCGCAAGCGCAGCCGAGAGGACGAGATCACCCTCTTTCTGAATTCGACAGGTGTGGGCGCGCAATTCACCGCTGTGGCCCATTTGATCTATGAGCGCGCCCGAAAAGCTGGACTGGGGACACAAATCCCGACGGCACTCTTCACCCAACCTATGCCGCCCTGAGGACGAAACACGTGAGCATGAAAATTTGCATTGTGGGCGCGGGCGCCATCGGCGGCATGCTGGCTGTGCGGCTTGCAGAAAGCGGCGCACAAGTCAGCGTTGTGGCGCGCGGAGCGCATCTAGAGGCCATCAAGACGCAAGGCCTCACATTGATTGAAGCCGATGGCAGCCGCAAAGTCGCCCATATTGCAGCCTCTTCCGACATTCGTGACTTTTCCAGCCAGGATGCAATTGTGCTGGCGGTAAAGGCGCATCAGCTGGCGGCTGCATGTGCGGGCGTGACCGAAGCCTTGGCGCCCCAAGGCGTGATTGTCACGGCGCAGAATGGAATTCCCTTCTGGTATTTTGCTGGCGAAGATGGGCCCCACACCCATCGTCGGATTCATGCCGTCGATCCTGATGGCACGATTGCCGCCCGCCTGCCTGCAACCCGCCTCATTGGCTCTGTGGTCTATCCGGCTGCTGAAATCATTGGGCCAGGAGTCATTCGCCATATTGAAGGCTTGCGCTTTAGCCTTGGCGAATTGGATGGCAGCACGAGCCTGCGCGCCAGCGACCTCTCGGCTGTGTTTCGTGCAGCAGGATTCAAATCACCCGTTGTGCGCGACATACGCGCGGAAATCTGGACAAAGCTCTGGGGCAATCTGGCCTTCAATCCGATCAGCGCCCTCACGCGCGCCGATCTCGCCGCTATTTGCGCGGATGAAGGCACGCGCAACCTGGCCGCCACGATGATGGCCGAGGCGCAGACCATTGCCGAGAAGCTCGGTATCACGTTCAAAATTCCGCTGGAAAAGCGCATAGCTGGCGCGGCTGAGGTCGGCGCGCATAAGACAAGCATGCTGCAAGATCTGGAAGCGGGGCGTGCACTCGAAACCGAAGCACTCATTGGCGCTGTAGCCGAGCTTGGCCGTCTTGTGGACGTGCCAAGCCCGACCATTGATGCAGTTCTGGCCTGCCTGCGACTGTTCACAAAAACAAATCTAGCGAGCTGAATGGCCTTTGAGAAAGACAAGGCTCATGGCCTCGACTTGCGCCTGCGCATCCCATGGCACGAGATGTTTGCAATTGTCGACGAGGTGAAGATTGAGCGAGGGCTCAAGCTCCTGCAAGAGACGCACACGTTGGGCTGCCTGCGCACGATCATTGGCGCCATAGATCATCAGCATCGGAACCGGCACGTCTTTGAGCTTTTGCCAGATCGGCACGTCTTCGCTGGCTTTTTTCTGACTGGCATCAGCCATGTCATTGCGCGCGACAAAAGCGGTAAAAGCCTGACCCAGACTGCGCGCATGACGCAATGCCAGTTCTTCATCAGTGATGAGTTCATGATGATAGAGATTGGCTTCGAGAAGCTTGCGCGTGTCCTCCAACATCGGCTCTTGGACCGCCATACGCCGTTCCAAACGCTGCTGAACTGCAGCCCCCTTGTCACCGCCGCCATCGAGTTTGGGCAATAAACTCCCCGTTCCCAGAATGATGAGATGACTGAACAAAGCGGGATGCTTTAACGCCAGCCGCACAGCCATGCCGCCAGCTTGCGAATGGGCCACACAGACCGGGCGCTCTAGCCCAAGCGCTGCGATGAATTTGGGAATGGCCTCGCGTCGATAGGCCCCCGAATGATCGGCAGGCAGATCAGACAGGCCAAAGCCCGGCTGATCGAAGGCAATCGCGCGATAACCGGCGGCGACGAAATCTCGCAAATTGCGGCGGAACACATCCGCCGATGATCCGAGCGATCCCCCATGCAGAAAGATCACGGGATGACCTTGCCCCGCCTCGATATAGCGTAAGCGAAGGCCATCCACCGTGACGACATGATCCTCGTAAGACAGGCTCATGCCAAAACTCAATGACGCTGCGAGACGGCGATCATCGTAAAGTCCGGATCGGAGAGAAAGAACTCACCCATCGGGCATTGCGACTTGAGAAGCTCAAGGCGCGCACCCTGCTCCGGCCCGCCACCCACAGGAATGGGCTGCATGCAGGGATTGATACCAACCGCTTCTTCCAAATCTTTCTTCAAGGCATCAATGCTCTCGACCTCAAAACCAACATGATCCATGCCGGTGGGCAAAATGCTCTGGCCGATATAATTGCGGATCTTATAGGGAATGATGACGAGCTGCACTTTGCCATCGGTGAGATAATGGTTGGGATCACCGGGGCGCGCATTGACCTCCTTCAGGCCAAAGACATCCGAATAGAAACGCGCCATTTCATCAGGGCGCAAGGTGCGCATGCCGACATGACTGATCCGCCGATCCGCCTGTTGACCAGAATTTTCGACATAAATTGCATCACGGTTTTTCATTTGGCGTTGAGAAATGTCGAACACATTTCCATCAGGATCATTGGCCGAAATCCCGGCGAAGGGTCGCGTCGAGGGGCGCTGAACATAATCAGCGGCAGGAAAAGCTTTCATGCGTTCGAAAATCTCATTCACATCATCGACTTCAATGCCGAAATGATCGAGGCCTCCGGGACGGCCAGCCTTGCGCGGATTGATGTTGAGGCCAACATAGCCATCACCCACCGTCACAGCGCGCACGGGGCGATCCTTGTCAGACTTCGCCATTTTGAAAATGGCGCGATAATAGGCGGCGAGCAAAGTATATTGCTGGCTGACGATGGCGACATGGTTGATCTTGGAAGCCATTTTCTTATTCTCCGTTAATCCAGATTTGATCCTGTGAGATTCATGCTTTCATTGGCGAGGCGCACAATGTCGGGCGGCATGGAATAAGCGCGTGCAACAATCTGTGCGAGGCGCTCTCCCGAGACTTCTTCAATTTCGAGATTCTGCTTTTCAGCTTCATGAATAAAAGCGGGATCCGCCATCGCCTCATGAAAAGCCTTGCGCAGTAGTGCGAGGCGATCAGCTGGCAGACCACCTGGCCCCACAATCGGCCGATCCATCTCTTGCGGCGAGAGCACAAGCTCCAGGATGGAGCGGACTATTTCATCACGTGCGAATTCAATCACGGCCGGCACATCAGGAAATTGTTTGGAGCGTTCCATCGCGATTTGAATGGGCACATTGACCATTTGTTTGGGGAACCATTCAGGCCGTGTCGAGCGGATCGAGGAGACCAGCCCCCCGCAGCGGCCATGCACTTCGCCCCGCTCCATCGCGAGGAAGACATCATTGCCGCCTTTATAGCCCGAGATAATCTTGATCTTGGTGCCAAACAGGCTGTTCAGCATGGTCGGCAGGGTTTCCATCTGCGAGCCTGCGCCCGAGCCACCGACAATGAACTGCCGCTCTCTCAGATCGGCAAATGTCGAAATGCCGGATTTTGCCCAAGAGACACACATAGCACTCGCCACAGCCAGCGAGCCGATCCAACTCATCTGACGCGGATCAAAATTCGCGGCTTTGACACCATAGAGAGGCGCAAACGGAACACTGGAATGGACAAGACCAAGCGCTGTGCCATCCTTGGGTAAATTATTGGCGAGCATATTCATCGCCCGAATACCGCCGCCACCGGGCATGTTCTGAATCACGATGGTCGGCTGGCCAGGAATACGGGCAGAAAAGTAAGGCGCAAAGACGCGCGCATAAGAGCCATATCCGCCACCCTCGCCTGCGCTCAGGATCAGCGAAACCTGTTTGCCTTTATAGAAATCAACACTCTCGGCGGCGCCGCAAAGCGATGCGCTGCATGCCAAAACGGCAATTGGCGAAATGAGACGTAACATCCCCATGCCATCTCTCCCCATCGGGCTCTGATGGCCCGCGCGTGCTCTTTTGAGCGTCCTGCAAGCGAAACGTGCCCTGCGCGGTCGAGGTCGTCAAGCAGATCGCGTAGAGCGGCGTTAGCGACCTAAGGAGAGCACGGCCAAATAGCCTGCCTGGCTCCGGGCTGCCTCAAGTATCCAGGGTCGAGGGCACGAAGAGCCGCTCGGGGGCGTATCTTTCTCTGATCAATCCCTGATCATGCGAATAGCGAATGAACTGCTCGAGATTGGCCCGATTGCGTTTGAAACCATTGACCCAAGGGTTGCCGAAAGCTGCCTCGGATTCTTCGTACAGATAGCGAATCCAGGGCAGACGCGACCAATTTGGGTCAGTGTAATAATCGAGATTGATCTCATGGGCCTGATGAAACATACCCATCAACGCCTGTGGCAAAGCCGGATGTTGCGCAACCAGATCCTGATGCATGGCAACAATATGCATGATAGGCCACCATCCATATTTTTTAAAATAGCGCTGCTCTTCGGCCCGCGCATCCTTGAACAGGCGGCGCGTGGGCACCTGCCCTTTCATGATGGACGGCGGCGGATGAGGCATGAACACGGCATCAATCTCGCCACACTCAAGCAAAAGACCGAGATCTGTACCCTTGGGCGCGCGATCAATCACAACACCGGGCTTGGGATCAAATTTCACTTTCTCATCGGTGGTGAGGAGCCATTTGATCTGCTCCCACTCAACACCATATTCGAATTTCAGATCACCCTTGGCCAAGAGGGACAAAGTTGTCTGGAAAGACGACAAACCAACGCGGCGCCCCACCAGATCGCGCGGATGCTCAATATCGCTATTTGCATGCACAAACATGCAGCTTTGTGAAAACAAGCGTCGCGGAAAGATCGGGATGCCAATCAAAGGAAGGCCACGATCAATGGCCATCAGAAATGTCGACATAGAAAATTCGGATACATCGAACGCCTGATGATGGATCATCTGGCCATGGCGATCCGTCCCGTCGCGTAAATGATCGGACTGACCAACCTGCAAGGCCCGATAGGAGAAGCCCTCGGGCGCCTTCACCGTGCCGTCGAAAAAGGGGATGTGCCGATCATAGCGATCAAGCGCAATGGTGATCTCGACTGGAATGGCCGACATGTTCCCAACCCCCGCATCTGCAGCTCAGCGCTGTCTGTTAGTTTGAAGGATCAACCAAAAAAGCCCACCAGGCAACCCGAACGGATGCGCTTAAAGATCAATGAAATTGACTTGGGAAGAAATAGAACGTCGTGCAGGATGGAGATGAAAAATTGTATCTAATTGAATTTACAGGATAATCCCGCGGCACTGATCGGCCGCTGGCGGAAGTAAAAAGGCTACCGAAAACGAACATTAGTCTTGGACCACCAAGTCAAAGCCTTCAATTGCTCGAAAACTCCGCATCAATCCGAACGACTCGTCAGGTGCAGACAAAAATTAAATCCACAAGTAATTTCAAGGAAATTAACAAAATAGCTGTAGTTTTTTTACAGACGGATTTTGGTATGAACCGTGTGTATCGAATTGATTCTATTTTTATGAGCGGAATGGCAGGGCTTGTCTGCATATTGGGGGCTTCGGGGCGTCGTCATGCTTTTTGATCATTGTGGAGTTTGCAAAAGATGTTGCGTCGTCGACCCTGGCTTCCCGCCGCTTGAGGTCTCACTTACAAGTGCTGAATCAAAGGTTATGAATTCGATTTGTATCGTCTCTGCCTGTCCGAATCTTGGCCCGACTGGATGCGAATTGGGTGAAACCAAGCCACTTTCGTGCTCGCTTTATCCGTTATCTTATAATCCGAAAAAGAAAAAATTCTCGATCGATAAAGAATGTCCGGTTGCTTCTGAATATATAAATCAGCTGAGCGAAGAAGGCACCGATGCCTCAATGCATTTGTCGACTATGAAATCAAAAATACAAGAAATTGAAAATAGCGACATTAAGTTCCTGAAAGAAAATCATAGAGTGGATGTTTCCTACTTCGATTTACAAGAACTTCCTATCCGCTCGTCGATAATGGAATGATTGTCATGTCTAGAAGCGTCCACAAGCTCGTAAAAAATAAATTTCAGGATCTGCCGAATTATACGGTTGGCTTCCAGTCTTGGAATGAAGACAATCTATTGGTTGAAAGCAATCACGAGGGCATTGTTTATTATACGACGCGTTGGGATGCGCTTTGTCCTTATATCAATGTCTCGGAAGAGATGCTGTCTCAGGTGAAAAAACCCTTCGTTGTTTATGCCTTGCCACCAGATGGGCCTTTTGGCGTTCCCATTCGTGATTACTATGGAATGGCAGATGCGCAGTCCGAAGAGTTCTGGAGCGATGAGCGACGCAAACGTAAGTTTAGTTTGTACGACAAGCTATTTCGCAATTATCGTCTCGAGCAAACTGTCGTGCTGGGTAAGACTTTGTCACTTAGCGTAATGCAAACTTTAGGCGGGATGCATTTTGAGAAGTGCGAGATTGGGCCGCAAGAAATTGAGGGCTTCCTGGATTATGTGAAGGACCTGAATGTATTAATCCTTCAGGCATTCGACCAAGATGGGACGCTGATCTTCACCGATATTTCGATTTTGCTGCCGCATTACAATCAGGTTTATGGAAGTTTTTGCCAGTGGAATTCCGACTACAGGAATGACTCTCCCGGCATGTACGCTTGCCTTGCTGCCTGTAGATGGGCGGTTGAAAACGGGTTTAAGTATTACAACATGGGCCCGATAAACGATTATGAATATAAATCTCTTTTTGTTACTGATTACGAGCCTATTTACTCGCTTGTCCTAACCGATACGGATCATCCGTTAACTCTCGACAAGATGTCGCCTCTTTATACGGATTTTAGAAAACGTGACTGGAATAGAGTTTATAGAAAAGTAGAACGTTTAAAATCCAACCCAACTGGCGAAAAAAACACGCGGTCGTTAAAAATTGTTACTGGGTAAAATCGTGTTCCTCTCCGAATTCTTTGTCATAGTTGATTGTAAGCTCTTCACCGGCTTCAATTTGGCGCAAAGCTCTTGCTGACCCGTCAGTCATAAGAGTTATGTTGGGCATTTTTGAGTGGTTTACATAAACCAAAAAACTCATCGTGTTTAAGCCCATTGTCGAAACGAGCGCGCCATCATCATCACAATAACAAAAACGCTCAAGCTGAGCCATAATGGCGGGTGACAAATCACCCAAATCCTCTCGTGAAAGTCTTATTTCTCTGTGCTTTTTCATCATTTGCATTGGGTTTATGCCGCTGGGAATTTCGCGGATCGCAAAAACTCCGATGCCATGAATCGGCGACGCCTTAAGCTGGCAATAAACTTCATTTTTAAGATGAGATAAGATTTTGGATTTTATTTGGGAGATTTTTTTTTCATCCATAATGAACATTCCTAATTCGAGGCTTTTATAAACCTAAGAGAGGTTGACCTGCGTAATTGGCGCCCCCCTATTTCACTACCATTGGATGTTGATTTCTCTAATAGGTATTCCTGTCGCCCTCCCCTTTTAATGTTCCGGTGATTTGAGGGGCCGATAAGATATCTTCAGTAATAGGCGGGCGCGAGGCTTGTGTCTCCAAGCTCGATGCAGAAATAGCTCGGCTGCGGGCAACACGGGGCCGAAGGGCAAATCTGGAGGCGCTCTTTCCCGGATCAAAATCCGCGGGCAAAAGAGGCGCATCATCTCCGGTCACAGAACCCAAGCAAAAGGCGATCGCGGCTGTGTACGTAAATGGCGCGCCCGAAAGGATTCGAACCTCTGACCCTCAGATTCGTAGTCTGATGCTCTATCCAGCTGAGCTACGGGCGCGTGCCGAGCCGCATCAAGCGGCATCGGCGCCCCGTTTAGCCGCTCCTCCGCATATTGGCAACAGCTGCGGGGCGCTTTTTTGTGCCATCGCCCACAAATCCATTAGGATTCAGGGGAACGTGCAGGCTTGTCGTCCGTCGGAGCGCTATCCGCAATTGGCAGCGTGATACGGAATGTGGCGCCCTGCCCCGCATCGGAGGGCACCAGCGCAATCGTGCCGCCATGGGCACGCACAAGATCGGCCGCAATGGCGAGGCCAAGCCCCGTGCCACCTGGCCGGGCAGAGGCCTTGAAGGGTTCAAACAGGCGCTTGCGGGCGGCCAGCGGGACGCCTGGCCCATTATCGGCCACTTCCACAACGACGACGCCATTGCGCACGACCGCTGTGATGTTGATCTCGGCGGCGCGGCCGGGCTGCGGACCCGCCGTCTCCAGCGCCTCTATCGCATTGCGTAAAAGATTGAGGAACACGCGGAACATTTGCTCCGGATCGGCCTGCACCTGAAGGCCCTTTTGCACATCATTACGAATATCGACCCGCCCTGAACCTTCGGGCATCAGCACTTCGGTGGCTTCACGGATCACGCCGCGCAGACCCATGGGGCGCATATTGGGTGCGCGCTCCACCGCGCGCCCATAGGTCAGTGTCGATTGGCAGAAGGCAATCGCGCGATCGAGTGTGGCGATGAGTTTGGGGGCGAGGCGCCTGGCAACCGGATCGGGCGATTCCACAAACCGGTCAGACAGCAATTGCGCCGAAGCTAGCATGTTGCGCAAATCATGACTGACTTTCGCCACGGCCAAACCCAAAGCCGCAAGATTTTTCTTCTCTGACAATTCACGCAAAAGCGTGCGCTGCATATCAGCCAGCGCCTGTTCCGCGCGACCGATTTCATGGCCAAGGCCTGAGGGGCGAATAATGCGCGAGGCATCTTCAGGCGCTGCACCAAAAGAAATAATGTTCGATGTGAGGCGGCGCATCGGACGCAGCACGAGCCAATTGATCGACACGGCCGCGAGGCTTGCCACAATCAGCGAGATGAGCAGCGACAGCATCAAAAGATTTCGCGAATGAACCAGCATAGCCTGTCGCAGAGGGGCTTCGGACATAGTGATTTCGATAAACTCACCGCCCATCGGCGCCGACCCAATCACCGCTAATGTGCGATTGCGCCGCGTCGTCAACGTTCCGAAAGCGGCATTCACGGATTCGAAAAAACCCGCGCTGCGCATGTCATAGCGCACATCGATGCGCGCAGGCGCATCACCCGCCGCCAGCAGACGGCGAGAATCCCGCATTTTTAAAACGATGGTACGCGCGCGCACGGCAGCCAGCGCGTCATCAATCAAACGGTCGGGCACTTGGGCTGCCGTTGCATCAAGCAGCAGCACGGCGGCCGAGGCCGCACTCAGACGGTCGCGCAACCAATTCTCCCGATAGAGCGCGATGGAGGGCACGTAAACTGCGATTTCGGCCAGCATAACAAAGGCGATAACAAGCAACAGGACGCGCCCCGCCAGACCCAGGCGCGGCCTCAGGGCAGGTTCAAGCCTCTCGGCCAAAGGATCGCGTCTCTCGTCACGCATGGGCGCAAACTACACTGACTTTGATGAATTTCACAGGTTGCCGACCGACCGGCAAAAAAATATTCTGAATGGTAAGTATTTACGATGCGGGAGGATCAATGCAGGACGCGCCAACGGCGACGCAAAAACACTGACAGTAAGGAAATGCCCGCGAGCACGAGGAGCGCGGCAATCAGCTCGGGCTGCAGAAGCGACAGCGGATGGCCCTCAAAAGCACAAGCCCAGCCCTGCGCGCCCGGACAGGCCCGCCAGTTTTCAATCTGGGCCGCCAATGCCTTGTCGAGCCCAGCTCCGGCAAAGGCGAAAGCGAACGTGACTGGCAAAATACCCACCGCCGTAGTCCAAAGAAAGGTTGACAGCCGCAGGTTCAAAAGCCCGGTCCCGATATTCACAAACCACGAGGGAAAGACGATGGCGACCCGCATGAACAACATGTAGCCCACAGCATCGCGATGAAAGCCTGCCGCGAGCGCCTGTAGGCGCGGTCCGAGCCGATCACGCAAGTGCCCAGCAAAGCCTATACGAGCGGCCAGAAACAGCAAAGCTCCGCCAAGCGTGGCTCCCGTGACAGACACAAGCACACCGGGCACAGGGCCAAACAGAAATCCCGACGAAATGCTGAGCAGGGGCGAAATAGGAAAAGCCATCGCCGCCAGCCCGATATAGACCAGAAGAAAAGCGCCCATCGCAACGATTGGCCGTCTCGCAATCAAGTCCTGCAACATGTCGCGCCCATCAACGAGACCCGCGATCGACACGTGCTGCACAAGCCCGCTCGACCAGAGGACGAACGCCAAGATCGCGAGCAGAAGAACGGGCAGTATACGCAGGATCATAGAGGACTTCAGCCCGGCAAAAGCGCCACGCCGATCCAGGCAGCATGGCCGTAAATCAACATGACAGCATAAGCCGCCGTACCTATCACAAGCACCAGAATGTCATTCAACACTCCCCCGTGCTTCTCGCCCAGCGGACCAGAGGCTGCGCGCTTCTTCACCGAGATCCGGTCCACCACGCCATAGGCCAGAAAGCTCGCGAAGAGAATCATGCCGACGAGATCGCCATTGGCCAGAAGATGCGCCAGCGCCCAGATTTTGATGGATGCAAGCATGGGATGTTTGGCGCGTGTGCGAATGGTCGAGGGCACATAGGCAGCCACCATCAGCACAAAGGCCGGCCACATCAGTGCAAAAGCGACATGTTTCGTCCACAGCGGTGGCGACCAGATGACGCTGTTCCACGAAGCTGCGCGGGCCTCACCGAAGCCGTGGAGCAACAACAGAAAGGCTGCCAGTGACACGATGCTAAAGATGATCTTGTATGCAGCCGCACCTGTCAGGGCGAGGAGACGCCCGCGCAACGCAGTGCGCGTTGGCAAAAGGTGGATGCCAAGAAAAAGGACAAGGCCCGCAATGAATGTCATGGGTAATGGCTCCCGAACAAGACTGACGCGAGACTATTCGATTACCCGGCACAAGGCGAGGGCTTCGTCGTATCAGCCAATCCGGCTGCTGAGCTTTTCGTAAAGCCCGTTTTTCGACGAAAAAATATAATCCATCTGCGCGACCGTCACGTGATCTGCGCCTTTAGAGATCAACCAATCGGCGAGATCGGCGACCTTCTTCTTGGGAACCACCAGCGTCAACGGGCCATCCTTGGCCAGTCCAAGCGGTAAGCGTACGCCAAAGATTTTTTGCGCTTCGGCCACAAGCTTGCTGCGATCGCCTGCAACAAGCGTGCGCACTTCGCGCGTCGTGCGCGCTTCTTCTTCAGCGGCAATACGGCCCAGAATGACGCGCGCAATATTTCGAGTGCGCTCATTCCAATCAGCTGTCAACGAGGCAACGAGATTGGCTTCTGAGCGCAGCATCACGCCATCGTCGAGAATTTTCAGCGCATTGGCGGCCAGCGTCGCGCCCGTCGTGGTGATATCGACAATCAGCTCTGCCTGTCCCGCCGCGGGCGCGCCTTCGGTCGCACCCAGGCTTTCAACGATGCGATAATCGGTGACGCCCTGTTCGGCAAAATACGACCGCGTAAGATTGATGTATTTGGTTGCCACGCGCATGCGCTCGCCGCGCCGCACGCGATAGGCGGCGGCGACATCTTCGAGATCAGCCATATTGCGCACGTCGATCCAGGCCTGCGGCACAGCGACAACAACATTGGCGTGGCCAAAGCCCAGCGGCGTCAGCAGTTCTACCTTGGCATCGGCATCAGGAAGCGTCTCGCGCACGAGATCTTCACCGGTGACGCCCATATGCGCCGTACCGGCTGCCAGCTGGTTGACGATTTCTGAGGCCGACAGAAAAGCGATTTCCACCCCTTCAATACCAGCCAGCGTGCCGCGATAATCGCGCAAGCCACGACCGCGCACGACCTCAAGGCCAGCACGGGCAAAAAAGGCATTCGCATTTTCCTGCAAGCGGCCTTTCGAGGGAACGGCAAGAACGAGATTGGACATCAATTGCCTCCCTGCACGAGCAGTCGGTCACACCAGATTGCTGCGCCAATGGCGGGAATTTCCACCGTCGCGCCCAGCGTTGTCATCAGACGGTCATAGCGTCCGCCGCCCACAACGGGGCGTGCATCGCCCTTGTCATCGAAAGCCTCAAACACAAAGCCGGTATAATAATCGAGATTGCGCGCAAAGCCTGCGGAGAAGGTCAGCCGCGAGGTTGCAACACCGCGCGCGGTGATGAATTTCAAGCGCGCATCAAAACCATCCAGCGCCACTGCGAGATCGAGCTTGGCATCTTTCGCCAGCTTGCGCATCGCAGCAGAGGCCTTTTCAGGATTGCCTTCAATTTTCAGAAAGCTTTCCAGAATAGCTCGCTTTTCAGGCGTCACGCCGCCACCCGCTTGCGCAGAGGCTTGCTCGAGATAGCGTTCCGCAATCTCATTGGCCGAACGGCCACCCACAGACGAAATGCCCGCAATCGATAAGAGATCTTGCACCAGCGCACGCGCGCCATTGCGATCTGCACCAGCCAGCGCGGCCAGCACACCGGAATGATCAGCGGTCGAACCATTCTCTTCACGGTCGAAAATTTTGGTGAGATCCTGCCCCAAAGCGTGGCCGCGACGAATCCGACGCAGCCAGACCGACGGCAGATCAAGTGCTTCAAGCAGTCTCGCGAAGAGACCTGCATCGCCGATGCGCACAGAGAGCATGCGGCCAAGCGCCTGTTCGGCGGCCTCTAACGCCAGCACCATGACTTCGGCATCTGCCGCTTCGCGATCAGTACGGCCAAAACTTTCAAGACCGGCCTGATATTGTTCAGCCGCTGTGCCCGCACGGAAGCGGAAAACTGGACCCAGATAAGACGAACTGGCCGGCTTTCCGGCTTGCGCGGAGGCAAGGTATTCGCGGCAGACGGGAATCGTATATTCGGGGCGCAGGCAATATTCCGAACCCGACGCATCGCTGGTCAGATAAATACGGCCGCGAATGTCCTCGCCTGCCAGATCGAGAAAGACCGCGGCAGGCTGCAGAATCGCAGGCTCGGTGCGGGCAAAACCGGCTGCAACGAGATGCGCCAGCACGGTCTCGCGCCGTCCTGCCGTCTCGGGCCCTGCGGCCATGCTTTGTCCGGTCGTGCTCACGGGTCTCACCCTCTTAAAAAAGAAATCGCCCCGCTTGTAGCAAGCGGGGCGCATGCTTGCGAAGCCTATTAGATCAATCGTGCTTAACGCGGGCGTCGACCCCTTCGCCCCGCAGAACGGGGTCGCCAAGGCCCAGCGGCTGCGCATCCACCAGCACAAAGGCCATGCGGCAGACATCCGGCCCCTTATTGCGCCAGGCGTGATAGGTGCCGCGCTGGATCATGACATCACCCGGGCCCATCGTGACCTTCTCGTCGCCATCGAGATCCATCTCCACCTCGCCCGACAGGACGATGATATAATCAATTGTCTCGGTACGGTGGCGGCGGGGCATATTGCCGGGCGGATATTCGGCAATCATGAAGCGGGTGCCTTTTTCCGGAGGATAAGTGCCGAGCTTGCGCTCGCCCATATCCTCGGCATCGAGCCCGACCGGCATGGGGGCCGGAGCCCCATCTGTGCACCAGAGCAAGGTCGAGAACTGGCCCGGCCGCGAGCTTTTGGTATTGCTCGCCACTTTGTCGACCAGGACGGTGGCGCGGCCGTCGGAATCATGGCCGGTGACGATACGGCGGATGGGTTGCGGCTGGCGCGCATTGGCGTCGGTCATTGTAGAGTCTCCTCCCTCACCCCAGATCGGGGCTTGTTTTTGGTTTGCATGGCTAATCTGGCACGGCAATGGGGCGGCCGGAACCCTCCATAATCGGCGGCAAGCGAATTGACTTCGCAACAGCTCTGCCCCTATATGCGCGCCAACGAATTCGGCCAGCGTCGACGTCGTCCCATCCCCTGTGCCGCAAGGCATTTCCAAGGGGGAGCGGATCCGGCGCTAACCTCGACCCCTTTGGAATAGCCTTAAGGGCCTGAAATCAGGGCACTTTTCGCTTTTTCGCAGTAATTGGAGCACACCTGTGAAGCGGACTTATCAACCCTCCAAGATCGTGCGCAAGCGCCGTCATGGCTTCCGCGCTCGTATGGCCACCGTTGGCGGCCGTCGCGTGATCGCAGCCCGTCGCGCCCGCGGCCGCAAGCGCCTCTCAGCCTGACGACAAGGCCCCTCGGGGCTCGCGAAGGGGGCCGACCCATATGACAGGCCAAATTGGCGGATCTGTCGGCGCATCGGCCCGCAAAGCATCTTCAACCATCTTCGGGAGGTTGAAACAGCGCTCGGAATTCCTTGCCGCCGCCAAGGGCACACGCCTTCATGAGGCGGCTTTTTCCCTGCAGGCTAGGACGCGCACCGACGAAACAGACACCAGAGGGCGTCGTTTCGGCCTCACCGTCACGAAGAAGACCGGCAATTCGGTGGAGCGCAACCGCATCCGCCGCAGACTGCGCGAAGCACTTCGAGAAAATATGCGCGGCAGTCTGATCGAGAGCCCAGCTTGCGATTATGTGATCGTTGCGCGACGCGAATGTCTTTCCATTGGCTTCGCCGATCTGACACAGACACTGGGCAAGACACTTGCCCGCATCGACCAGCGGCTCGCCCGCAAACCAAAGATTCCGACGGCCGATTAAACGGCACCCACAGACACGAACGATCCGACAGACATCAGGCCAGACACACATGACCAGCGAACAAAAGAATCTCTTCCTCGCCATCGGCCTGTCGATGCTGGTGCTGTTCGGGTGGAATTATTTTTACGGTGCGCCCACCGTCGACAAGCAGCGGCAGGCGCAACAAGCAACCCCGCAAGGCGCCACGACGCCAGGTGCGCCCGCTGCCAATATGAACCCGGGTGCGACGCCCGCCGCGACAGCTGAAACTGCAACAGCCACGCGCACACGCGCCGAAGCTCTCCCGCTCTCGCCGCGCATCACGATTGATACACCCACTCTGGCCGGCTCGATTTCGCTCAAGGGCGGCTTGATCGACGATGTGTCACTTAAGAACCATCACGAGACGATTGATCCCAAGAGCGCGATGATCGAACTCTTCGCGCCCGTCGGCTCCATGCATGCCTATTATGCGGAAACCGGTTTCCGCACAGCCGCCGGCAGCACGCTCGCATTGCCCGATCTGAACACGATCTGGAAAGCCAATGGCACGAGCTTGTCAGTCGGCAAGCCGGTCGAGCTGACCTGGGACAATGGCAAAGGCCTTGTCTTCAAGCGCGCTATTTCCGTCGATGACCACTACATGTTCGCGGTGAAAGAAACGATCGAGAATAAGAGCGGCGCGCCGATCACCTTGCAGCCTTACTCTGCCATCACGCGCATCGGCAAACCGAAGACCGATGGCTATGCCGTGCTGCATGAAGGCCTGCTCGGTGTTGTCGGGGACAGCCGCGTCATCGAACTGACCTATGATGCTATTGAAAAAGAAACGCAGATGATGAAGCTTGCCGAAGGCACTTCAGGCTGGCTCGGCTTTACCGATAAATATTGGGCGACAGCCATTGTGCCGGCGCAAGATGTGAAGTTCGGCGGTCGCTTCTCGGCTTTCGGCCCGCAGGGCGCAAGCCGCGGCTACCAGACTTTTGTGCTTGAAGATGCGCGCACAATCGACGCGGGTACAACGAGCGATGTGACGACCACGCGCATTTTCGCCGGCGCCAAAGAAGTACGCGCGATTGATAATTACCAGACCTCACTCGGCATCAAGAATTTCGATTTGATGATCGATTGGGGCTGGTTCTATTTCATCACCAAACCACTCTTCAAATTGATCGACATGATCTACCATTATGTCGGCAATTTCGGTGTTGCTATCCTGCTCGTCACTGTCATCGTGAAGGCCGTCTTCTTCCCGCTTGCCAACCGTTCCTATTTGTCGATGGCGAAGATGAAGGCTGTGCAGCCGGAAATGACGCTCATCCGCGAGCGCTTCAAGGATGACAAGCAGAAGCAGCAGCAGGAATTGATGGAGCTCTACAAGCGCGAGCAGATCAATCCGATTGCTGGCTGCCTGCCCATCATGGTGCAGATCCCCGTCTTCTTCGGCCTCTACAAGGTGATCTTCATCACGCTGGAAATGCGCCATGCGCCTTTCTTCGGCTGGATCAAGGATCTCTCGGCGCCCGATCCGACAACCGTGTTCAATCTCTTCGGCCTGCTGCCGTTTGACCCCACATCCCTGCCCATGGTGGGTCAGTTCCTCGCCATCGGCATCTGGCCGCTGCTCATGGGCATTTCCATGTTCGTTCAGATGAAGATGAACCCGGAGCCGACCGATCCGGTGCAGAAGCAGATGTTCACCTGGATGCCGATCATCTTCACCTTCATGCTGGGCACATTCCCGGCGGGTCTGGTGATCTACTGGACCTGGAACAATCTGCTCTCCGTCTCGCAGCAATATTTCATCATGAAGCGCGCAGGCGTGAAGGTGGAATTGTGGGACAATCTGACAGGCCTCTTCAACAAGAAGTCGTCGGCCTAACAAACAGCCTCGTGCGCTGAGCCAGCGCACGAGCCGCAACAGGGATTGGTTCCATGATCGAGAGCGATCCCGAATTGTTTGAGCGCGCCCGCAAGCTATTTGCTGGCAATTGCGAATTCATCTGGGCGGCCGCCAAGATCGACGGGCTGCCGCCAATGGGGCCGGTTGAAATCGCCTTTGCAGGGCGCTCCAATGTTGGCAAATCATCGCTGCTCAACGCCCTGACCGGCCGCAAAGCTTTGGCGCGCACGTCGAACACGCCCGGGCGCACCCAGCAGCTCAATTTCTTTGCCATGGGCACACCCGGTGAAGAGCCGATGCGCTTGGTCGACATGCCGGGCTATGGCTATGCCGCCGTGTCGAAAGAAAAAATCTCGACCTGGACCAAGCTGATGCACGCCTATCTGCGCGGCCGTGCCTCGCTGGCGCGCGTCTTCGTTCTGGTGGATGGGCGCCATGGGCTGAAGCCGCCAGATCTGGAAATGTTCGACCTGCTCGATTCCAGCGCCATGTCCTATCAGGTGATCCTGACCAAAAAGGATGAGTGCAAAAAGTCGGAAGTTGACGCGCGGCTGGAAAGCGTCCGCGTCGCTTTGGCCAAGCGCCCCGCGGCTCACCCCGAGATCATTTTCACTTCATCAGAAAATGGCGAGGGCATCGGCGAATTGCGCGAGGGCATTGCCCGCCTGATGAAAGAACGCGGCACGGAGTTTTAGGCTAGCCCCCTTCCCGTCATTGCGAGAGGGCCGTAGGCCGACGCGGCAATCCAGACGCCGCGCGTGAAGCCGCTGGATTGCTTCGCTTAGCTCGCAATGACGGCTTTTTGCCTGCCACCCCTGTCTTGAGGCTGCCATAGGGACGGGCTAAACAGGAGCATCACGAAAGGATCCGCTCATGACCGACACGCCAAAGGGCAGCCCGCAGGAACAGGCCGAAATCCTGATGCAAGCGCTGCCGCATATGCTGCGCTATGACGAATCCATCATAGTCGTGAAATATGGCGGCCATGCTATGGGCGACGAGGAAGTCGCCCGGCGCTTTGCCAAAGACATGGTCCTTCTTGAACAATCGGGCGTGAATCCGGTGGTCGTCCACGGCGGTGGTCCGCAGATAGGCGACATGCTGAAGAAGCTCGGCATCAAGTCGGAATTTGCGGGCGGCCTGCGCATCACCGATCGCGCGACGGTCGAGATTGTCGAAATGGTGCTGGCCGGCTCGATCAACAAAAATCTCGTCGGCTATATCAATGCCGAAGGGGGCCGCGCGATTGGTCTGTGTGGCAAGGATGGCAATATGGTCACAGCCCGCAAAGTCATCGACAGCGAAGTCGATCTGGGCTTCGTCGGCGAGCCTGACAAAGTCGACACGACCGTGCTCGACCAGGTGCTCGGCCGCGAACTGATCCCGGTGCTGGCACCTGTGGCTATGGGCGCGGATGGCGAAACTTACAATGTCAATGCCGACACATTTGCTGGCGCCATTGCCGGCGCGCTTGGTGCGAAGCGTCTGTTGTTCCTCACCGACGTCCCAGGCGTGCTCGACAAGAACAAGGAGCTCATCAAAGAGCTGAAGGTCGATGACATTCGGCGACTGATTGCTGATGGCACCATCACCGGTGGCATGATCCCCAAGGTCGAGACCTGCATTTACGCGCTTGAACAGGGGGTGGAAGGTGTTGTCATTCTTGACGGACAAACACCGCATGCAGTTCTCGTAGAACTGCTCACCGATGGTGGCGCGGGTACGCTGATTACGAGGTGATTATCATTTCAGAGAAAGCCCCCGATTTCGATTTAGACGAGAAAGACGTGGCTTTCCCTCTGCTGCCAGAGAAAACGCGAGCTGCCTTTACTCATGTCGACACATGGGTCTTTGATCTGGACAATACGCTGTATCCGCCCTCGAGCGATTTATGGCCCAAGATTGACCATCGCATCACGATCTTTATGGCGCATATGTTTGGACTGGATGGTCTTTCATCCCGCGCGCTGCAGAAATATTATTATCAGGAATACGGCACGACCATGCGTGGCCTTATGGAAGAATATCACATCTCTTCCGATGAATTTCTCGAATTTGTGCATGACATCGACCGCTCTTCGATCCTGCCTGATCACGCCTTAGCGCATGCAATCACCACTTTGCCCGGGCGCAAACTCATTCTGACAAATGGTTCACACAAGCACGCGCTACAGACCGCCCGACATCTAGGCATCGCCCATCTGTTTGAAGATATTTTCGACATTGTCGCAGCCGATCTGGTGCCAAAACCTGCCGCCGAAACCTACCAGCGCTTTTTCGACAAGCATGCCGTGGATCCAGCCAAGGCCGCCATGTTCGAAGACATTGCGCATAATCTCGCTGTCCCACATGCGCGCGGCATGAAGACCGTGCTCGTCACGCCAAAAATTGGCGCGCATGACCATCGCGAGCCGTGGGAAATAGCCGCTGGTGCCAAGGCAGCGCATGTCGATTATCTCACCGACGATCTGGCACGTTTCCTTGTAGGGCTGAACCTGTTGCGCGCCTGATCAGAGGCGGTGCAAACCGCTTGTGTCGGCCTGGGCCAGCCATTCGCGCACACGAGTGCCTGCAATGTGCAAATCGGGAGCAAGATCGGCGAGCGGTGCCAGCACGAAGCCGCGCTCATGCGCATGGGGATGGGGGACAGTCAGCCGCTCATCGGCAATCATTTCATCACCATAAGCGATGATGTCGAGATCAATGGTGCGCGGGCCCCAGCGCAGATCACGCACACGCCCCGATGCGCGCTCAATCTCAAGGCAAAGATCAAGCAATTGATGGGCGGACAAAGACGTGTCGACCTCTGCTGCCATATTGAGAAAGTCAGGCTGATCGGTCACACCCCAAGGTGGCGTGCGATAGATCGGCGACACCTGCCTCACCGAAACCAGCGCATGCGCGCGCAATGCGTCAAGCGCCACGGCGAAGGCTTGCCGCACATCGCCCAGATTGCCGCCAAGTGCGAGATAAGCGCGGGTGGTGGCCACGTGTCAGTCGCGCGCCAAGCGAAGATGGATGCCGACCGCTGACAGACGCTCGGGGATCGGCGGCTTCAGCTTGCGCACGCGCAGGTCAACCATCGTAACCGCCGGAAATTCTGCGAGCAGTCCCTTGGCCACAGCGGCAGCAGCGGTTTCCACCAGCTTGTAGCGCGTGTCGACAAAGAGATGGCGGACGGTTTGCACAATCTTGGCGTAATCGAGCGTGTCATGCAGATCATCGCTCGCAGCGGCGCGCGCAATATTTGTTTCGAGTTCGAGATTGATCAGGAAGGGTTGACCAAACTCGCCTTCGTGACGGTGCCAGCCATGATAGGCGTGAAGCTCCAGCGCCTCGATGAGAACCTGCGCTTTCATATGTTCTGCCGCCCTTCAATTCGGAATGCTGCCAAAACTTTCATAGCCTCAACATGCTCGGCCACATCATGCACACGCAGGATGTCAGCGCCAGCCTGCGCGCCCAAGAGATGCAAAGCCAGAGAGCCCGCCATCCGCTGCTGCGGATCGCTGCGGCCCGTGAGGCTGCCAATGATACGCTTGCGCGAGGCGCCCAGCAAAACCGGACAGCCCAGCTGCTTCAGGCGACCGATCTCACGCACAGCCGTGAGATTTTGTTCGAGCGTTTTTCCAAAGCCAATGCCGGGATCGAGCACAATCCGATCCAGAGATATCCGGGCTTTTTGCGCAATGTCGAGTGAGGCTGAGAGAAAGGCCAGAATATCCTCGACAATGTCGATGCGCGTATCTTCGCTCTCGCGATTGTGCATAAGGACACAGGCAGCGCCATGTTCGCCCACCACATGCGCCATATCCCGATCGCGCTGAAAGCCCCACACATCATTGACGATCTGCGCACCCTGTTCGAGCGCGAAAGCCGCAACCTTGGCCTTCATCGTATCGACCGAGACAATCGTCTCTTTCGCCAAGGCGCCGATAAAGGGCGCAATGCGGGCGATTTCTTCATCTGCCGCCACGGGGGTGTGGCCAGGGCGTGTCGACTCGCCGCCAATGTCGATGATCTCGGCGCCCTCAATGATCATCTGCCGACCATGGGCAAGCCCGCGCGCAGCCTCATTATGCCGCCCGCCATCCGAAAAGGAATCGGGCGTCACATTGAGAATGCCCATGACTAGTGGCTGGCCGCGCAGATCGAGGCGGCGCCCATCGGGCAGTGGAATGAGGCGATTCACCATGACGGCGCCCATCAACGTCAGCCGCGCGCCTCTGTCAACGCGGGGAAGGACGGCTCACGCCCCTCGGCAAAGGCTTTCAGGAGGTGCCAGGCAATAGCAATGGGATTGGGCGTTACCAGACCTTGGGGATGGCGACCTGCAAACATGGCCTGCACCTCGCTGCGCGACAGCCAGCGGGCATCGTCCAGCTCTTTGCGCTCAACAATAATATCGTCTGACAAAGCCTGAGCAAAACAGCCCATCATGAGCGAGGCCGGAAAGGGCCATGGCTGGGAGGCGTAATAGGTCACCTGCCCCACGGCAATGCCAGCCTCCTCGGCCACTTCACGCCGAACCGCAGCCTCAATCGTCTCGCCCGGCTCGACGAAACCCGCCAGCGCCGAATACATGCCCGGATTGAACCGCGACTGGCGACCTACGAGGCAGCGCTCGCCGTCAACCACCAGCATAATCACCACAGGGTCGGTGCGCGGGAAATGATGCGCGCCGCAGGCTGCACAACTGCGCTTCCACCCCGCCGATGTGACGGCGGTTCTGGCACCGCATTGGGCACAAAAGCCATGTCGGGCATGCCAATGCAAAATGCTCTTGGCCTGTGCCAACTGGCCAAGAACGGCTGCTGGCAGCCGCCCCTGCACCGCAAGGCTGCGCAAATCAATCTGGAGCGGCGCACCCTCTTGGGCGGTCTCGGGCACGGGCTGCGACAGCTGGCGGGCAAAGACCGCGCCGCCCTCATCGCTGCCCAGCAGCACGACATCGGAGAAAGACCCCAGCGCCTGCGCCTGCGGCCCGCTGAACCAAGCAGACAGGCCACTCCCCTCCTCGCGCAAGAGGGGAATCTCACCGCTGAACGCAATATGCCGCGTGTTGGGTGCCTTGAAGAGATGTGAGACGAAATCCGCATCGTCGCGGGCCATGCCAAGCCGGTCGAGCGGATTTTCGCCATAGCCCGTCCGGGCGGATGCATCATGTGTCATTGGGAGTGTTCTAGGGCCCCGCGGCGAGATGGGGAAGGGCGGGTTGGAATCATCGCCATGCTGGAGCTAAGCTTGAGGCATTCTTTGTTCAATTTTGCATTCGCTAAGCCCCGGCCACCCCCCGAAAGCCCTTTGGACGCGAGTGGGACAGGCAACAGCCTCAGGCTTGCGAATATAACACTTAGTGGTATATTTAATGCAGCGCATTTTCAAAATCCGCGCGTTCATCAGCATCCTGAAAAAAATCCGCATATCAGATATTGCGCTGACAACAGCCGTTATCGAGCTTTCAAAAGGTCTGCATGACGGTGATCTTGGAGGTGGGCTTTACAAGAAGCGCATCGCTCTTCCGGGCAAGGGCAAGCGCGGCAGCATGCGGACGATCATCGCAACGCGCGCCGGAAAACATTGGTTTTATCTTTACGGGTTCCAAAAGAACGAACGTGCCGACATCACGCTAGGCGAGCAGGTCGCGTTGAAAGCCTTAGCAAAAGATCTGCTCGGGCTGGATGACACGGATTTACAGATAGCCCTGCAAGACGGGGCTATCCAAGAGATCGAATATGGCGAGGCTTAAAATGAAAAGTCCGATTTTGGATGCCGTTCACAAGACGGCCGGCGATCTCGCGCGCCTTGGCCTCATCGAAAAACGGACGATGCGCAAATATGACGCTCTCTGCCTCGCCCCTGTGGAGCCCTTCGATGCAGCTAAAATCAAAAAGCTGCGCAAGTCTCAGAATTTGAGCCAGACGGTTCTGGCCGCCGTTTTGAACACGAGCCCCTCGACCGTGCGCCAATGGGAAACAGGTGCTAAGCGCCCCAGTGGGCCTTCCTTGAAACTTCTGAACCTACTCGCCCGCAAAGGGCTGGAGGCTGTTGCCTGAGACGCCCAGTCATCCACACGCACCCCTTGCATCCAACCCTCCGGACTGCCAAATAGGTCGCGGGAGGTTGGCGGTGGACGCACCACTCGCCAACCGGGTCAGATCCGGAAGGAAGCAGCCCTAACGAGACCGGGCGGGTCTCTGTCCAGCCTCCCACTTTCAAGCCTGCGCCGATCAGGCGAGGCTTTCCGCGAACTGGCTCCCGAAATGACCGACGCGCCTCCGCCAAATTCCCCAAGCCCGGATGACGGCGCCCTCTCGCTCGGCCTTGATCTGCCGCCCCAACCAAAACAGGTCGCCGGCGAGTATCGGGTGCTGGCGCGCAAATATCGCCCCTCCAGCTTCGACGACCTCATTGGTCAGGAAGCCATGGTGCGCACGCTGTCGAACGCGTTCAAGCTCGACCGTATTCATCAGGCCTATATTCTCACCGGCGTGCGCGGCGTTGGCAAAACGACGACAGCCCGCATTCTCGCACGGGCCTTCAATTATGAAGTGGCCGCGCATGATGGCCAGCCCGCCATCACACGACCAACCGTCGATATGCCGGAGCTTGGCGTGCATTGTCAGGCCATCATCGAAAGCCGCCATGTCGATGTGATCGAAATGGATGCCGCCTCCCACACAGGCATCGACGACATTCGCGAGATCATTGAGAGCGCGCGCTATCGCCCGGTGATGGCACGCTGCAAAGTCTATATTATCGACGAAGTGCACATGCTCTCGAAGGCCGCTTTTAACGGCTTGCTCAAGACGCTCGAAGAGCCCCCGCCGCATGTGCGTTTTCTCTTTGCAACGACAGAAATCGAGAAGGTGCCCGTCACAGTTCGGTCGCGCTGCCAGCGCTTTGATCTGCGCCGCATTGAATCACAAGTTCTCATTGATCATCTGGCTGGCATTTGCGCCAAGGAAGGCGTGAAAGTCTCTGCTGAAGCCCTGTCTCTGGTGACACGCGCGGCCGAAGGCTCGGTGCGCGACGCACTCTCCCTGCTGGATCAAGCGATTGCCCATGGCTCGTCAGCCGGTGCTGAGGAGATTGGTGCGGCGACCATTCGCGACATGCTGGGCGTGGCGGATCGCGCACGCATCGTCGACCTTTTTGAGCATGTCATGAAGGGCGATATTGCCGCGGCCATGACAATGCTGAAGGAACAATATGACCAAGGTGCCGACCCGGCGCTGGTCTTGTCCGACCTTGCCGAATTTGTGCATTTCGTCACACGCCTACGCCTTGTGCCGGATGCCAAGCCCGATGCTGCTGTGACGCCGGAAGAATTGAAACGCGGGCGCGAATTTGCCGCCGTCCTCACAGCGCCTGTTCTAACGCGCGCCTGGCAGATTCTCTCCAAGGGCATCGCAGATGTTCGCCATTCGCCACGCCCCCTGGCTGCTGCCGACATGGTGATGGTGCGCCTCGCCCATGCCTCTGATCTGCCCACACCCGAAGATGTACTGAAGCGTTTGCAAAACGCCCCCCTTTCGTCAGGCGTACCCGCCTCTATGCCATCCGGCGGGGGCAGCGGTGGCGGGGGCGGTTCCGTATCGGCCATAGCGCAAGGCGCGACCATGCGGATGCCGGCCGCCATTTCCATGCCGCAAAATGCACCCCGCGCCCATGCGGGCCCGCGTATTGCAAGCCTGCAAGATATTGTCACGCTGGCGCAGACCAATCGCGACATTCAGCTGAAAATTGCGCTGGAATCAGATGTGCACCCCGTGCGCATTGAAGAAGGCAGATTTGAATTTGCACTGGCCAAAGGCGCTTCAGCTGCGATCGTGCAGCAAATCACCAACAGACTGAAGGAATGGACTGGCAACCGCTGGATTGTCACCATTTCCAACGAGGCCGGCGAGCCCACCCTCAGGGAATTACGCGACGCAAAAGATGCTGAACGTATGCGCGGCGTGCGTGCGGAACCGCTCGTGCGTTCCGTGCTTGAACGCTTTCCCGGCGCAGAAATTGTGGCTGTGCGCACTATTGGCGATGTCGAACCCGTCGCAGCCAGCTATGCCCCGCAACAGATAAATGAAGATGTCATTTATGCCGATACGGAAGTCGGCGAGGATGACGAAGATCTCTGAGGATCATATAACATGAAAGACATGTTCGGACTGATGAAACAGGCGCAGGCCATGCAGGAGAAAATGGCTGACCTGCAGGCAGAACTCGATAATGTCATCGTCGAAGGGCAAGCGGGCGCAGGCATGGTGCGCATCACCATGACAGCCAAAGGCATCATGCGCGGTGTCACCATTGATCCCACGCTCATGAAGGAAGACGAAAAAGAAATCGTCGAAGACCTCATCGTCACTGCGCATGAAGATGCACGCCGCAAGGGCGAGGCACTGGTGGCTGAAAAAATGCAGGCGATCACAGCCGGCCTGCCGCTGCCTCCGGGCATGAAACTGCCGTTCTGATGGCTGAGCGTGTTGCCGGGCCCGAAATCCAGCGCCTGATCCAACTGCTTGCGCGCTTGCCCGGACTTGGGCCGCGCTCAGCGCGCCGTGCTGCGCTCCATCTCATCCGCAAGAAAGATGAATTGCTGGGGCCGCTGGCGGACGCCATGCAAGTGGCACGTGACCGCATCATCACCTGCACCGCCTGCGGCAATGTCGATACGGTGGATCCTTGCACGATCTGCCGCGATGAGCGGCGCGATACTTCTGTGATTGTGGTTGTGGAAACGGTTGCCGATCTCTGGGCGCTGGAACGCGCGGGTGCCATTCGTGCGCGCTATCATGTGCTGGGGGGCACGCTCTCTCCGCTCGACGGTGTGGGCCCAAAAGATCTCAATCTCGGATCGCTGGTAGAGCGCGTGCAGAAAGATGGCGTTCGCGAAATCATTCTGGCGGTCAATGCCACCGTGGATGGCCAGACAACGGCCCATTATGTGACAGACCTTCTGAGCGCACAGGCGATCCGCGTCACCCGCCTCGCCCATGGCGTGCCCGTGGGTGGAGAGCTTGATTATCTCGACGATGGCACCTTGGCGGCCGCGATCAGAAGCCGCACGGATTTCTAGCCGTCATTGCGAGCGAAGCGACGCAAACCAGAAGCCACGCATGAGGCCTCCGGATTGCTTCGCTTCGCTCGCAATGACGAGCTAATCTGCCGCCGGCAACAAAGGCAAATCATCTTCGTCTTTGAAGTCGACCTTTTCGATCTTCTCACCATGCTTCAGAATCTTTGTCGTGGACACTGTGATCTCTTCCACGTCTTTCGACACAAGCCGGAAATGCTGGTCGAGTTTGCCGACGCGATCTGAAAGACGCTGCACATCCATCATCAAAACGCGCACTTCTTTCTGGATGACATGGGCCTGCTGGCGCATTTTGGCATCGCGCACCAGAGTCTGCATGACCTGTACGGCCATCATGAGCAAGGATGGCGAGACGATGATGACATTGTCACGATGGGCTTTTTGCACGACATCATCAAAAAATTCGACGAGATCGGCATATAGCGATTCCGAGGGCACAAAGATCAGCGCCATCGGCTGCGTTTCATCCGGGATGAAGTATTTCTCGCGGACATCTGCGACATGTTTCGAGACATCCGTGCGCACACGCGATTCCGCCTGTTTACGCGCACCATCATCCTTGGCATCACGCAGAGCCGTAAAGGCTTCGAGCGGAAATTTGCTATCGATGACCATAAGCCTTTTGTCGCCGGGCAAATGCAGCACACAATCGGGCCGCTTGCCGTTGGACAAGGTGGCCTGAAATTCATAGGCGCCTGCGGGCATGCCATCACGGATGATGGTCTCCATGCGACCCTGACCAAAGGCACCGCGGCTTTGCTTATTGGCCAGAATATCCTTCAGCGACACGACCTCTTGCGTAAGGCCTGAAATCTTGGCTTGTGCAGCATCGATCACGGCCAGTCGCTCGCCCAGTGCGGTGAGCTTTTCAGCGGTTGTATTGGTTGTCGCCTCCATGGAATCGCCCACGCGCTTGCTCACGCTATCGAGGCGCTCTGCCAGAGTACGGGTGAGTTCCGAATGGCGCTCATTGAGCTGCTGCTGCATTTGCAGCATCTGGCCCGCCAGCTGCGCATTGATGCGATTGAGCTCGCCAACCTTGTCGTCGAGCCCGCGCTCGCGCTCGGCCGAGGTGGCCGAGGCAATTTCTTGCGAGCGCTGCGCCTGGCCTTGCGCACGGCTGATGACGAAAACAAGGGCGAGGGTGACGCCTGCAAAGGCGAGACCGAGAATGATGAGGGTCGTATCCATAAGACCGAACCTAGCGCGATTCGGCAGGCTTGCGAACAGAAGATGAACGTCATTGACCCTGTGACACTTCCTGACTACATCCAAACCACGTTTTCTCGAAAGTCACGACGCCATGGCCATCCTGCCCATCATCGAACTGCCCGATCCGCGCCTGCGCCTCGTCTCAGAGCCCGTATCAAAAATTGACGCGGCCATTCGCCAGCTCATGGATGACATGCTGGAGACCATGTATGACGCGCCCGGCATTGGGCTTGCCGCCATTCAGGTGGCCGTGCCCAAGCGTGTGCTGGTCGTTGATGTCGCGCGCGAAGGCGAGGAGCCGACCCCGCTCTGCGTGGCCAATCCCGAGATCGTGTGGGCGTCGGAAGAAAAGAACATCTATCAGGAAGGCTGCCTGTCGATCCCCGAATATTACGAGGACGTGGAGCGCCCCGAAAAAGTGCGCATGCGCTACCTCGACCGCGATGGCAAGACGCAGGAGATCAATGCCGATGGCCTGCTCGCCACCTGCTTGCAGCATGAGATCGACCACCTCAACGGCGTGCTCTTTATCGATCACCTCTCGCGCCTGAAGCGCGAGCGCGTGCAGAAAAAATTCGTGAAAGCTGCGCGTCTGCGCAGCGACGAGTAAAAGCCCATGCGCGTCATCTTCATGGGGACACCCGATTTCTCCGTCCCCGTGATGACGGAAATTTTGGGCCAGGGTCACCAAATCGTCGCCGTCTATACGCGCGCGCCCAAGCCAGCAGGCCGCGGCATGGATCTACGCCCCTCCCCCGTGCATGCGCTGGCCGACAAGTTCGCCATTCCTGTCTTCACACCCAAAACGCTTCGCAATGACGAAGAGATTAGGCGCTTTACAGCACTTGAGGCCGATGTTGCTGTTGTCGTCGCATACGGGCTTATCCTGCCCAAGGCTGTGCTGGATGCACCGCGTCTGGGCTGTCTCAATCTCCATGCCTCGCTTTTGCCGCGCTGGCGGGGTGCCGCGCCCATCCAGCGCGCGATCATGGCCGGTGACAAAGAGACCGGCGTAATGGTGATGAAAATGGAAGAAGGGCTTGATACAGGGCCCGTGGGCATGGCCGAGCGTATGACCATCACGCCCGACATGAGCGCCTCTGATCTGCATGATCGCCTGTCTCTGATCGGTGCCGATTTGATGGTGCGCGCACTCGCAGCTCAATCGCGCGAAAGCCTGCATTTCACGGTGCAATCGGAAGACGGCGTGACCTATGCCCACAAGATCGAAAAAGCGGAAGCGCGCATCGACTGGAAGCGTAGCGCCGCCGATCTAGACAATCATATACGCGGACTCTCGCCCTTTCCCGGCGCTTTCTTTGAAGTGGATTTCGGCAAAGGTGCAGAGAGGATCAAAGTTCTGCGCTCGAAACTGGTTTCAGGACACGGCGTGCCCGGCACATTGCTTGACGATGCACTGACCATTGCCTGCGGCGATGGCGCTCTGCAGATTATGGATGTGCAGCGCGCAGGCAAGGCGCCGATGAAGGCCGATGAGTTTTTGCGCGGCGCGCGTCTCTCGAAGGGCATCATTCTGCCCTCGCCGGCGTGACCACAATGGCGCGCTATCGTCTCGATATTGAATATGATGGCACGCATTTTTGCGGCTGGCAGCGACAGGCCAACGGGTTGGCTGTGCAGCAGGTGATTGAAGATGCGCTGAGCGTCGTTGAGGGCACGCGCATCATCATCAAAGGTGCGGGGCGTACCGATACAGGCGTGCATGCGACAGCACAGGTCGCTACATGCGATCTCACCAAAGACTGGATGGGCGACAAATTACGCGACGCGGTCAATGCGCATATGCGCCCGCATCTGGTGGCAATCCGCAAGGCTGAGCGCGTGGCAGACGATTTCGATGCGCGCTTTTCAGCCACGCGCCGCCATTATCTCTATCGCATCATCAATCGCCGTGCGCCCCTCACCGTTGACTTCAGCAAGGCTTGGCTGGTCAAGCGCCCGCTGAATGCCGATGTGATGCATGAAGCGGCCCAACAACTTCTTGGCCGCCACGATTTCTCCACCTTCCGCGATGCCGATTGTCAGGCCGAAAGTCCGGTCCGCACGCTGGAACGGCTCGATGTGTCGCGGGTGGGAGATGAGATTCATATCTACACGTCGGCGCGCTCCTTCCTGCATCGGCAGGTGCGCTCGATGGTCGGCTCCATCGAACATGTGGGCTCGGGCAAATGGCAGGCGCGGGATTTGAAAGCCGCCCTTGAATCGAAAGATCGTGCACGCTGCGGACAGGTTGCTCCCGCTGCCGGCCTTTATCTCATCGGTGTCGATTACTGATCGCCTTCAGGCGAAATAGGCCTTCAGCACACGCTGATAAATGGCAGCCAGCTGTTCAAGCTCCGCGACAGGCGTGCGCTCATCCACCGCATGCATGGTCTGGCCAACAAGGCCAAATTCCAGCACCGGGCAATAAGCCTGAATGAAACGCGCATCAGATGTTCCGCCTGTGGTCGACAAAACCGGGCGACGCCCGGTCTCAGCCTCAACGGCATCTGACACAAGATCAACAAAGGGGCCGGGCGATGTCAGAAAAGCAACCGCATTGGTAGGATCAAACGTCAGCTCGAACGTGCCCACGATCGATACGGCATGCACACGCCTCTCGATTTCCTGCGCCAATGACGCGGGCGTCCAAAGATCGTTGAAGCGAATGTTGAATGTCGCGCGCACAGAAGCGGGAATAACATTCGTCGCGCCATTGCCGGTGTCGACTGTGGTCACTTCCAGATTGCTGGCATCGAAATGCTCGGTGCCTGCATCAAGCGGGCTGGCTTTCAGCGCAGCAAGAATGGCAACCATGCGCGGCACAGGATTGTCAGCCAGATGCGGATAGCCGACGTGGCCCTGCTTGCCATGCACGACAAGACGGCCGGTCAGCGAACCGCGACGGCCGATCTTGATCATGTCGCCGAGCTTTTCGGGATTGGTCGGTTCACCCAGAATGCAATGATCGAAATGCTCGCCACGCGCCTTGGCCCAGTCGAGCAATTTCACGGTGCCATTGACGGCGGGGCCTTCTTCATCGCCGGTGATGAGAAAGGCAATCGAGCCTTTACCCACGCCATGGTCTCGCACATGCGCGATGGCTGCCGCGATACAGGCCGCCAAGCCGCCCTTCATATCAACTGCACCGCGCCCCCACAGCTGGCCGTCCGCGACTTCTGCCGAGAAAGGATCAAAGCGCCATTGGCTCGCATCACCGGGTGGCACGACATCGGTATGGCCTGCAAACATCAGGCAGGGAGATCCTGTGCCGATCTTGGCGTAGAGATTGTCAATGTCGGGCGTATTGGCATCTGAAAAGCGCACGCGCTCAATGCTAAAGCCAGCGTCCTTGAGATAGCGTGCAACGACATCAAGCGCGCCTTCGTCGCTTGGCGTCACAGACGCACACGTGATGAGATCGCGTGCAATGTCGAGCGCACTGGTCATTCTGTCTCTTGGTCCTGAGCCCGCAGGCCACATTCAAAGGCTGTCCAGACAAGCATAAGCACAAGGCCTGTGTCGACCAACCAAGCTGACCACAAGGGCACCATCTCCGGCAAGCGAGGGGATGTCCAATGCGCGGCACCAGCCAGAAGCGCCAGAACAAGCGGCAGGCCTGCAAGCGCAGGCGCAAGTCCGCGTGCGCGCAAACGCTTGGCCGTCAAATTATACCAGCACACACCTGTCAGCAGGATCAGGAAGGCATAAACCGCGAGATAGACATGCACACCCAAGGTTGCGGGGTCGATCAGACCGCGCTCGGCAAGACCATGTTTTGCCAAAGGTGAAATGACCAGCCAGATGGTTGTTGCCACCAGAGCCACGGCGCCTGTCAGCGCCGTGCCCAGCCACCAAACGTCGCGCGTGATCACGCCCTTATCCGTGCGGAACAGAAAACGAAAACCCTCTGCCGAAAGAAGCGCGGCCATCAATCCCTCAAAAGCTCATTGATACCGGTCTTGGAGCGCGTCTGCGCATCGACCGTTTTCACGATCACCGCGCAATAGAGCGAGGGGCCGGGATTGCCATCGGGTAAAGGCTTGCCAGGCAGATTGCCCGACACAACCACAGAATAAGGCGGCACATAGCCGACGTGCACCTGGCCGGTGGCGCGATCAATGATCTTGGTGGAGGAACTGATGAACACGCCCATGGCGAGCACCGAGCCTTCGCCCACAACAACGCCTTCGACAACTTCCGAGCGCGCGCCGATGAAGCAATTGTCTTCGATGATCGTGGGATTGGCTTGCAACGGCTCAAGCACGCCACCAATGCCCACGCCGCCCGACAGATGCACATTCTTGCCGATCTGTGCGCAAGAGCCCACGGTCGCCCATGTGTCGACCATCGTGCCTTCGCCCACATAGGCGCCCAGATTGACGAAAGAGGGCATCAGCACAACGCCGGGCGCAATAAAAGCCGAGCGGCGCACGATGCAATTGGGCACAGAGCGGAAGCCAGCAGCTGCATGTTCAGCCGCGCCCCAGCCTTCAAATTTTGAGGGCACCTTGTCCCACCAGAATGAGCCACCGGGGCCACCCGAGATCGGGGCCATATCATTCAGGCGGAAAGAGAGCAGCACGGCCTTCTTCAGCCATTGGTGAACGGCCCAGCTTTCGGGGCCGCTCTTGCCAGCGATCTTTTCCGCCACGCGCGCCTTGCCGCTGTCGAGCAGGTTCAAAGCTTCATTGACCGCATCACGAACCTTGCCCTGCGTCTGGGCATTGACGTTGTTGCGGTCCTCGAAAGCGGCTTCGATGGTCTGGGCAAGATCGGCGATGGACATGAAAACTCCCCTCACGGCGATGGCGCTGAAAACAGCGGTTTTTTCTCGTGCCGCTGTCTAGCAAGCGGGGGGCGGCCTGTCACCCGCTTCGTCATTGCGAACAGGGCGCCAGCCTGACGCCGCAATGACGGACAGAAACGATCAGGCCTATTCCGCTGCCTTCTGCGTCTCAATACGGAAGGCATGAGCCGGATAGACGCCCAATATCCGCACTTCGCGGGTGAAGAAGGCCAGCTCTTCCAACGCGCGTGCGAGAGCCGGATCCTCCGGATGGCCATCGACATCACATAAGAACTGCGTCGCGGCGAATTCGCCCTCGACCATATAGCTCTCAATCTTCGACATATTGACGCCATTGGTGGCAAAACCACCCAGCGCTTTGTAGAGCGCAGCCGGCACATTGCGCACACGGAACATGAAACTCGTCACCACCGGGCCATTGCCGGGCTTGGCCCAACTCGGGTCTTTCGACAGAACGACAAACCGCGTCGTATTATGGGCTGCATCCTCGACATCGCGCGCGAGAATATCGAGCCCGTAAATACCGGCTGCCATGGCGGGTGCAAGCGCGGCGCGTGTGGGATTGTTCCACTCAGCCACTTGGCGCGCAGAGCCCGCCGTATCGCCGCCATTATGTGCCTTCAGGCCCATCTTCTTGATGATTTTACGGCATTGGCCCAAGCCATGAATATGGCTGTAGACCTCTTTAATGCCTGACAGCGGCGCACCTTTGATCGCCATCAGCTGGAAGTGAATGGGCAGGAAATACTCGCCGATCACATGCAGGGCTGAAGCTGGTAGCAGCTGATGAATATCAGCCACGCGACCAGCCAGCGTATTTTCAATCGGAATCATGCCCAGCTGCGCCGATCCATCCTGAATGGCACCCAGCGCATCTTCAAATGTCTCGCAAGGCAAAGGCTCCCAATCAGGATAAACATCCATACACGCCATGTGCGAATTGGCGCCCGGCTCGCCCTGATAGGCGATCATTTTCTTCGACATGTTTTTATTCCTTGGGAGCGAGCAGCGCGCGCGCGCGCTCAAGATCATGCGGTGTATCAACGCCCAGCGGCACAGCATCGACAAGTGAAACATCAATCCGCATGCCGGCTTCGAGCGCGCGCAATTGTTCCAGCTTTTCACGCTTTTCCAGCGTTGACGGCGGCAATTGCACAAAGCGCTGCAGCGCCTTGCGGCGATAGGCGTAAAGCCCGATGTGATGATAATGCGGCCCATCATTGGAGGGCACAGTGGCACGCGAGAAATACAACGCGCGCATGCGACCAGCCGAAAGCGGGGAGGCGACAATCTTCACGACATTGGGATCATGCCGCTCATCCTCACGCGTGATTTCAACCGCCAAAGTGGCAATATCGACGGATGGATCGGCGAGCGGTAAAAGCGCAGCCTGAATGGCATAAGGCTCAATCGTCGGCAGATCGCCCTGCACATTGACGATCACATCATGGCGACCTTCGGGGTCGAACAATTCGACTGCTTCCCAGATACGGTCGGAGCCTGATTCATGATCGGCGCGGGTCAGCACGGCCTGGCCGCCCGCTTGGCGTACCGCCTCGACGATCTCGGGCGCATCTCCTGCCACCAGAACCGGCCCAATGCCAGCCTCGCAGGCACGGCGCCAGACATGAACAATCATCGCCTCACCGTGGATATCGGCGAGCGGCTTGCCCGGGAGGCGGGTCGAGCCCAAGCGGGCCGGAATTAGGACAATTGGGTCTGACATGATTGATTTATATAGGTTTTCTATGATCCGACAGGCATGGCCAGCGGCTTATTCTCTGTTCTACAGCGGAAAGCTGCGGGACAGATACGGGCCAACACGAGCCAAGCGGCAAAAGGTAACAGTGCGCGGGCACTTATACTCTGTTGCCAAGACCGCGGCAAAGCGGGTAATCACGTCCCGCGCGAGCCTCGGATCGAGGCGATGGCGCATGGCCGCCACATGCGCGGTCGATTGATTAAGATCATGCGGAGCCCCAGAGACATGGATTCCTTTGAATTCAACAAAATAGCCGGCGCAGTGCTTGGCACGCTTCTCTTCATCATGGGTCTTGGCATCCTGTCCGATGCAGTTTTCAAGGGCGGCGTGCCCAAGCAGTCGGCCTATGCCCTACCTGCCGCCGAAGAAGCGCCTGCCGGCGGCGCCGTTGCCGCTACTGCCAACGCAGTGCCAATCGCTGATCTCCTCGCCAAGGCGGATGCCAAGAAGGGCGAAGGCCTTTTCAAGCCCTGCACAGCCTGTCACGTCGCTGAAAAGGGCGGCGCCAACAAGGTTGGCCCGGCGCTCTACAATATTGTGAACCGTCCCATCGGCTCTGTCGCGGGTTTTGCTTATTCCGACTCGATCAAGGGCAAGGGCGGCAATTGGTCCTATGACAATATTGACCATTTCATCGCCAATCCGAAAGGCTTCGCCTCGGGTACGAAAATGGCCTACGGCGGCGAGAAAGATGCCGGCAAACGCGCCGACATCATCGCCTATCTGCGCGCTCAGGCCGACGCTCCGGCGCCGTTGCCGGGCAAATAAGCCGAACTGAACTTCCATTCAAAAGGCCGGGCTTGTCCCGGCCTTTTTTGTTTGAGCCACCACGCTGCTGGTCACCCCCCGAAAAAGCGACATAATCGGCCCGAATCATTGCGCGCCTGTCACCGCCTAGAGGACCAGCATGAATTTCACCCGCCGCAGATCGCTGACCTTGGCTGCAAGCGCCACAGCCGGACTTGTGCTGCCGCGTGGGCTCAATCATGCGCTGGCCGCAGATGAGGCAGAGACGCATGGCCTCTCCACTTTCGGTGAACTCGCACTACCCGCTGATTTCACCCATTTCGCCTATGTGAATCCGCAAGCGCCCCGCGGCGGGATGCTTGCCATTCAGATCAAGAATACGAGCGGCAACCAGAATTTCGAAACCTTCGACACGCTCAATATTTTCGTCTTCAAGGGCGATGGTGCAGCGGGCATGGACATGACGTTTGATACGCTCATGGCGGGCTCAGCCGATGAGCCAGGCTCCATGTATGGTCTTGTCGCCGACAAGGTACGCATTGCTGCGGACAAGCTTACCTACCGTTTTCACATTCGCCCGCAAGCGCGTTTTCATGATGGCTCAAAGCTTACCGCGCGCGACGCCGCCTTCTCTTTCAATCTGCTGAAAGAAAAAGGCCACCCTGTCTATCGCAGCATCCTGACGGAATTTTTAGGGGCCGAAGCTGAAAGCGATGACATGCTCATCGTGCGCTTTTCTAAAAACCGCTCGCGTGATCTCCATCTGGTCATCGCAGGACTGCCTATTTTGTCTGAAAAATATTGGCACGGCCGCGACTTTGAGTCCTCCACTCTCGAAGCGCCGCTGGGTTCGGGCCCCTATAAAATGTCGCGCTTCGAACAGGGCCGCTATATCGAATTTGAACGCTTTCGCGATTATTGGGCTGAGAAACTGCCCGTGAACATTGGCCAGAATAATTTCGATCGTATCCGCTATGAATATTATCGCGAGCGGCAGGTCGCATTTGAAGGCTTCAAATCCGGCCAGATCAATTTTAATGAGGAGTATACGGCTCGCCTCTGGGCCACCGCTTATGATTTTCCCGCTGTACGCGATGGGCGCGTGAAGCGTGAGGAATTGCCCAATGGCGCGCCCACCCCAAGCCAAGGCTGGTATTTCAACACACGTCGCGGAAAATTCAAAGATGCGCGCGTGCGCGAGGCTTTCGGTCTGGCATTCGATTTCGAATGGACGAACCGTAACATCATGTATTCTGCGTATAAGCGGATGGCCTCATTCTTTGAAAATTCCGATATGAAAGCGACGGGCCTGCCCTCAAAATATGAGCTTGCTTTGCTCGAGCCATTCCGCAGCGAACTGCCCGCGGAAACATTCGGTGAACCCTATGTGCCACCCGCCTCCGATGGCTCGGGGTCTGACCGAAATCTGCTTCGCCATGCTGATGAGCTCCTGCGCGCCGCTGGCTGCAAACGTGACGGAGCACGCCTGTTGCTGCCCGATAGCGCGCCCTTTGAAGTGGAATTCCTCGATTCATCAGGCGCGCTGAAACCGCACACTGAACCTTTGCAGGGAAATCTGCGTAAGCTTGGGATTGTGTCGACCTTTCGCACGGTGGATGCCGCGCAATACAAGCGCCGCCTCGACAATTTTGATTTCGATATTGTCACCATGGCACTCGGCGGATCTTTTACCCCGGGCGACGGCTTGCGCCTCACTTGGTCGTCGGAGGCGGCGAAAACGCCTGGCACGCGCAATGTCGCGGGCGTCGAGAGCAAGGCTATCGATTTTCTCATCGATACCATCTCACGGTCGCAAACGCGTGACGAACTGACCATGGCCTGCCGCGCGCTCGACCGCGTGCTGCGCGCAGGTCGCTACTGGATCCCCATGTGGTACAAGGACAAGAGCTTGATCGCTTATTGGGATGTTTTCTCGCGTCCTGAAAAGACACCACGCTATTCAACAGGCGCGCCCAACACCTGGTGGTGGGATGCACAAAAAGCCAAGCGCATCGACTATAAGGGCTGACGCACCCGCGCGCCTCCAACAAGGACAAGCATGCTCGCCTATATCGCCCGCCGCATAGCGCTGATGGTGCCCACAATCTTCGGCATCCTGCTCATCTCTTTTGTCATCGTTCAATTTGCGCCCGGTGGTCCGGTGGAGCGTGTGCTCGCGCAATTGCAGGGGCTGGATGCCGGCGCCACCGCGCGCTTTGGCGGCGGCGCAAATGATCTGGGTGCCGCAGCTCAAGCGGGGGGCAGTGGCGGCGCGGATTCGCGCTATCGCGGCGCGCAGGGGCTTGACCCGAAATTCATTGCGGAACTCGAAAAACAATTCGGCTTCGACAAGCCCGCCTATGAACGCTTCTTCATCATGCTGAAGAATTACGCGACCTTTGATTTTGGCCGCTCCTATTTTCGTGACACACCTGTCTTGCAACTCATCAAAGAAAAACTGCCCGTCTCGATTTCCCTCGGGCTCTGGATGACGCTGCTGTCTTACGCCATCTCCATTCCGCTTGGCATCCGCAAAGCCGTGAAAGACGGCTCGCGCTTTGACACATGGACAAGCGCTGTAGTGATCGTGGGCTATGCGATCCCCAGTTTTCTCTTTGCCATTCTGCTCATCGTGTTGTTTGCCGGCGGTTCATTCTGGCAAATTTTTCCGCTGCGCGGATTGTGGTCTGAAAATTTCTCTGACCTGTCGTGGCCCGAAAAAATCCTCGATTATCTCTGGCACATTGCATTGCCTGTGACCGCCATGGCGATCGGTGCATTTGCCACCTCGACCTTCCTGACAAAAAATTCTTTTCTGGAAGAGATACGCAAGCAATATGTGCAGACCGCGCGCATGAAAGGCCTGACAGAACGACAAGTCCTCTATGGTCATGTCTTTCGTAATGCCATGCTGATTGTCATTTCCGGTTTTCCGGCTGCTTTCGTCCATGCTTTTTTCACCGGCTCCCTGCTAATCGAAAGCATTTTCTCGCTAGATGGGCTTGGGCTCCTCTCTTATGAATCCATCATCAATCGCGATTATCCGGTGGTCTTTGCCAATCTTTATATTTTCGCGCTTTTGGGCCTTGTCGTGAATCTCGTTTCGGATCTGACATATACATGGATTGATCCGCGCATCGATTTTGAAACGCGGGAGGTGTGAGATGAACACGCCTGCTTTGCAAAACGAACTAACCAGCACCGCCTCTGCCCCACTCGCACCGGTGCAAAGTCAAAATGGCTGGCTGCAGCTCACCCCGATCAATCGCCGCCGCTTTGATAATTTCAAACGCAACAAGCGTGGCTTTTGGTCTTTCTGGATTTTCATCACACTCTTCATTTTGTCGCTGTTTGCCGAATTCATCGCCAACGATCGGCCTATCATTGCCTCCTATAGGGGCGAAATTCTCTTTCCTGTGGCCGTCAACTATCCGGAAGAAAAATTCGGCGGCTTTCTGGCCGAGACCGATTATCGCGACCCCGAAATTGCGCGCGAAATTGAGGCTCACGGCTGGATGCTTTGGCCGCCGATCCGCTTTTCCTATCGCACACATCAGCGCGATCTACCCACGCCCGCACCCTCACCACCCAGCTGGTGGCTGAGCGATGCCCAATGCAAAAGCGTGGCTGACAGCTGCCATACGATGGAATGGAATTGGCTTGGCACCGACGATCAGGGCCGCGATGTTGTCGCCCGCCTCATTTATGGCTTCCGCATTTCCATTCTCTTCGGCCTCATTCTGGCGGGCGTCTCGTCCATGATCGGGATAGCGGCGGGCGCGGTGCAGGGTTATTTCGGTGGGTGGATCGATCTCGTCTCGCAGCGCTTCATCGAAATTTGGTCGTCGCTTCCCCATCTCTATCTGCTGATCATCGTCTCATCGATCATTACACCGGGCTTCTTCGTACTCTTGGGCATTCTGCTCCTCTTCTCATGGGTGTCTCTGGTGCATGTGGTGCGCGCGGAATTTCTGCGGGCGCGCAATTTTGAATATGTGAATGCGGCGCGCGCGCTGGGGCTCTCTGATCGCAAGATCATGACCCGCCATCTCCTTCCCAATGCCATGGTGGCAACCCTGACCTTCCTGCCCTTCGTGCTGAACTCCTCGATCACGACGCTCACCTCGCTTGATTTTCTGGGCTTCGGCTTGCCACCGGGCTCACCATCGCTCGGGGAATTGCTGCTGCAGGGCAAAGCGAACCTGCAGGCACCCTGGCTCGGGCTCGCAGGGTTTTCCATCATTGCAACCATGCTGTCGCTCTTGATCTTCATCGGCGAAGCCATCCGCGATGCCTTTGATCCACGAAAGACTTTCTCATGAGCGCGCCTCTGCTCGAGATTTGCGATCTCTCCATCGCCTTCCATCAAGGCGGGCGTGAGACGTTGGCTGTCGACAAGGTCTCTTTCAGTCTAACGCGCGGACGCACTCTGGCCTTGGTGGGAGAATCAGGTTCGGGTAAATCCATCATCGCTTTGTCAATTGTGAAGCTGCTTGGCAGCACGTCCGCGACCTATCCTTCGGGACAAGTCTTGTTCAAGGGTGATGATCTTCTGCAGGCCGGCGACGACAAGCTGCGCGCAGTGCGCGGCAATGAAATCACCATGGTCTTTCAAGAGCCCATGACGTCCCTCAATCCGCTCCACACGATCGAAAAACAGGTCGGCGAAATTCTGGCCTTACACGGCATGCGTGGCGAGGGGGCGCTACGCGCACGCGTGGTTGAATTGCTCCAAGAAGTGGGGATTCCCGATCCTGCAACACGGCTGTCGGCCTATCCGCACCAATTGTCTGGCGGACAACGCCAGCGCGTGATGATTGCCATGGCGCTCGCCAATCGGCCTGATCTCTTCATCGCCGATGAGCCAACCACTGCACTCGATGTCACCGTGCAGGCGCAAATACTGAAATTGCTGAAAGAACTGCAAGCCAAACTCGGCATGGCCATGCTTTTCATCACGCATGATCTGGGCATTGTTCGGCGCATTGCTGATGATGTGTGCGTCATGCAAAAGGGCCGCATTGTTGAGGCGGGCCCTGTCGAGCAGGTTTTTGGCCATCCGCAACATGCCTATACAAAGGCGCTTCTGGCGGCCGAGCCGAAAGGCGCTCCCGCATCTGCCAATCCGCAAGCCAAGCCTATTGTCACAGCTGAGAATGTCCGCGTCTGGTTTCCTATCAAACGCGGCTTCATGCGCAAGACCATAGGTCATGTAAAAGCGGTGGACGGCATTTCTCTTATCGTGCGCGAAGGCGAGACCGTGGGTGTGGTGGGTGAATCAGGCTCCGGCAAGACGACGTTGGGCCTTGCCTTATTGCGGTTGATCCGCTCCGAAGGCCCTATCGCTTATCTTGGAAAACGCATTGACGGGCTTGGCTCGAAAGAGATGCAGCCTCTGCGCCGCGACATGCAAATCGTCTTTCAAGATCCCTATGGCTCGCTGTCACCACGCATGTCGGTGGCTGAGATTGTTGAAGAAGGCCTAGCCATTCAGCAACCACTACTGTCTGCCGCGCAACGGCGCGAGATTGTTGCTCAATCGCTTGCCGATACAGGGCTCGATCCCTCAGCTATGGATCGTTACCCGCATGAATTTTCAGGCGGCCAACGCCAACGCATCGCCATTGCGCGCGCCATGGCGCTGAATCCGAAATTCGTCGTCTTGGATGAACCCACCTCTGCGCTGGATATGTCTGTGCAGGCACAGATCGTCGACCTGCTGCGCGACCTGCAAAGAAAGCGCAATCTCGCCTATCTCTTCATCAGCCATGATCTGAAAGTCGTGCGCGCCCTCGCCAGCGAACTGATTGTGATGCGCCAAGGCAAAGTGGTGGAATCTGGCCCCGCGACGCAAATCTTTGCCGCCCCACAAAATGAATACACGCGCGCACTCTTTGCCGCTGCTTTTTCTATGGAAGCCACTCATGGAGTGAAAAGCACATGAGCCGCGCTCTCATTCTCTTGCTGGATTCTTTTGGCTGTGGCAACGCGCCCGATGCGGCCGCCTTTGGCGACACAGGCGCCGATACATTGCTGCATATTGCGCAAGCTTGCGCGCAAGGGCTGTGTAACACGGATGAGCGCCAAGGCGCGCTGCACATGCCTCACCTTGATGCGCTGGGCCTTGGCCTTGCAGCCCATGCTTCAAGCGGCATTCTGCCTCCGGGATTTTTGGGCGCGCCAGCTACGGGCGCTTATGGCTGCGCCAGTGAAATTTCGCCTGGAAAAGATACACCCTCTGGCCATTGGGAGATTGCTGGCGCGCCAGCTGATTTTGCTTTCGGCTATTTCCCTGCCGTGACGCCCGCCATTCCGGACGATCTGGTCGCAGCCCTTGTGAAGCAAGCTGGTCTTCCCGGCGTAATCGGTCGCACCCATGCCTCCGGCACACAGATCATCGAAGAACTTGGCGATGAGCATGTGCGCAGCAGCAAGCCCATTCTCTACACATCCGTTGATTCTGTTTTGCAGATCGCCGCCCATGAAGAGGCCTTTGGTCGCGACAGGCTTTATGCACTCTGCGAAATTGCGCGCCGTCTGTGTGATCCGTTGCACATCGGCCGGATTATCGCGCGCCCTTTCTTAGGCAACAGCGCTCAAACGTATAAGCGCACACCCTACCGCAAAGATTATTCCATGCCCCCGCCTGAGGGTTCGATCTTTGATCGCGCGGCGGAAGATGGCCGCGCTATTTTTTCTATCGGCAAGATTGGTGATATTTTTGCCCATCGCAACACGGGCACGGAGATCAAAGGTCGCGACGACATGGACCTTTTTTCAAAAACACTGGAAGCCTTAAAGACCCTGCCAGATGGCGGCTTCCTCTTCGCCAATTATGTTGATCTCGACACGGATTTTGGACATCGGCGTAACGTGGCGGGCTATGCAGCAGGTCTTGAGCGATTTGATGCGCGCATGCCAGAGCTGCTGTCAGCCCTGCAACCGGGCGATCTCTGCCTGTTCACAGCCGATCACGGCAATGACCCGACGTGGGCGGGCACAGATCACACGCGCGAAAATGTCCCCGTCTTGGCTTTTGGCCCGAGCATCAAACCGCGCGCTTTGGGGCGGCGCAATTCGTTTGCTGACATGGGCGCAAGTGTCGCGCGCCATCTGGATCTGCGCGCCACTGCGCAGGGCCATGCTTGGCAAGAGGATCAATAGCCGACGGCGGCTGTGCCCATCTGGCGTGTATCGGCCGCGCCTTGAAACTCGCCTTTTACACGCTGGATCGTCTGCGTCGAGCCCATGACACGCTGCTCGCGCACGACATGGCCCTTTTGCTCCAGCAATTTCACCGTATCAGGTGAAATGCCACGCTCGATGCGCAATTCATCAGGATAGAGCTGGTGATGGACACGCGCCGCTTCGCTCGCTTCCGCGACATTCATATTATGATCGACCACATTGCTGATCACCTGCAACACAGTTGTGATAATTCGTGAGCCACCGGGTGAGCCCGTCACAAGCTCAAGCTCACCATTGCGAAACAACATGGTCGGACTCATGGACGACAGCGGGCGCTTGCGTGGTCCCGGTGCATTCGCATCGCCGCCCATCAGACCAAAGGCATTAGGCACGCCGGGGGCTGCAGCAAAATCATCAAGCTCATTATTAAGCAAGACGCCTGTGCCGCTGGCCACCAGCCCCAAGCCATAGGAAAAATTAAGCGTATATGTATTGGCGACTGCATTACCCTGCGCATCGATGACGGAGAAATGCGTCGTTTGATCGCTTTCATAGGCTAAAGGGTCACCTGCTTTAATGTCTTTGGAAGGCGTCGCGCGATCAGGTGAAATACGCTTCCGCAATTCTGTTGCATATTTTTTGGATGAGAGCCCTGCGACAGGGTTTTTCACAAAGTCAGGATCACCCAGCCATTTTTCGCGATCTGCATAGGCCAGCTTCATGGCCTCGGCCATCAAATGGATGGTTTGCGCCGAATTGGGGCCGGATTTGGCAATCGGAAACCCTTCAAGCATGTTGAGGATCTGCACGATATGTAAGCCACCTGATGAGGGGGGTGGCATGGAAACGATCTCGCGATCACGATAGGTGCCACGCACCACATCGCGTTCGATCGCTTTGTAGTCGCGCAAATCGTCGGTGTTCATAATGCCGCTTTCATTGCGCACCGCCGCAACAATGCGCTCTGCCGTCTCGCCTTCGTAAAACCCCTGTGGGCCTTTCTGAAAGATACGATAAAGCGTGGTTGCAAGATCCGGCTGCACGAACACATCACCGTCGCGCAACGGTGTACCATTGACATGCATGAAAATGGCACGGCTAGAGGGATAGCGCGCCAGACGATCTTTCACTTCCTCTAGCGACAAGACAAGGTCGCCCTCAACTTTGATACCATCACGCGCCAAAAGCATGGCGGGGCGCACGAGATCAGAAAACTGGAATTTGCCGGAACCATATTTTTGCCAAGCAAGATAAAGACCGGCGACCGTGCCGGGAACACCCACAGCAAGGCCGCTAGCCTGTGCTTTTGCTGGCACAAATTTTCCGGTCTCATCAAGGAAGATGGCTTTTGTCATCGCGCCCGGCGCCGTCTCGCGATAATCAATCGCAATGGTCTTTTTCTGCGCGGCGAGATGCACCAGCATGAAACCGCCGCCACCCAGATTGCCCGCACGCGGAAAGGTGACCGCGAGCGCCAAGCCGGTCGCTACCGCCGCATCGACTGCATTGCCGCCTTGTTTGAGAATATCGACGCCAATGCGCGCTGCCACAGCCTCTTGCGCCGCGACCATGCCGTTCTTGGCGACCACAGGCAACGTTCGCGCATAACCCGCCACAATCGGTTCGGCGACATTTGCCGTTTGCGCTTGCGCCAAGGGCGCAACACAGAGGGCCCCACACAGGCCATAAATAACTAGCTTCAATTGCCCCACCTGTTGCGCCACAACTCCTCGCCGATCATGCAGGAGATGCGGGGCTCACGTAAAGACGCCGGCTGCACCAGGGGACGCGGGGGAGCGGGCAAAGAGGCGATCTCGCGCACCAATTTGGTGCGCGTGGCCTCGACGAAGGAGCTGGCATCCCGAATGGGCACCATAAAGGCATCGAAACCGCCGATGACACAATCCTCGTAATAGACATCGAGTTCGGCAATATCGGCGGGGCTGATATAGCGGCGAATGCCTACAAGTGGCAGCCCGTTAATGGTTACGCCCTGCGCCAAGGCATCATCGCGCGCCTGCGTCACCGCCCGCCCGCTGTTGTTGGGCCCATCACCCGAAACATCGATGACCTGCCGGGCTGATGAAAAACCATTGTCATCGAATAATTTCATCGCCGTATCGATGGCACCCGAAATCGACGTGCGCTGTGCGCGGCGATAAGGTGCGGCCGCCAGCCGATCAGCAAAGACGCTGGCACTGGCTGGCCCATCGATCAATGTCCAGGGCACAAGCACATCCTGATCGAGCTCAGATGCCCATTGCAGATAGACAACAGCAATACGACCACTGCTGCCCGATTTCAGCGCATTCAAAAAAGGCCCGGAGCGCAAGGCCTCGACATAGCCCTGCCTTTGCAGGCGCTGTTCTTCCGTATCCATAGAATAGGAAATATCGACCGCAAAGACGAGTTCGACATCTACTTCATCGGCACCATTGCGGGCCACCACGGGGTTTGCAAAAAGGGCCCCCAGGAGCCCCGCCATGCCAAACATCCCGATCCGCGAAAAGGCCATATGCCTGCTCCCTTGCCAGAGAGTCCCAGTTTGACATGCCCGCACGAGAAGGCAATTGGCGCGGAAGCATTCGCATTGTACGGTCGGAAAAAGTGATTACGGGGCCTTACATGGATGACAGCATGATCGCGGCGCTTTTCGATGCCGCCGCCAAAGTGCGCCAGCAGGCGCATGCGCCCTATTCCGGTTTTGCAGTCGGTGCGGCCCTGCGCGCGGATGATGGCCAGATCTATACGGGCTGCAATGTTGAGAATGCTGCCTATCCCTCCGGCACATGTGCGGAACAAGGGGCTATTTCCGCCATGGTGGCAGCCGGCGCCAGACGCATTGAAGCCATCGCGGTTCTAGGCGATGGCACGCGCCCCGTCACACCGTGTGGTGCATGCCGCCAGCGCATCAGCGAATTTGCCACCGCCACAACAATGATTGTCGCTGCCAATCTGGCGGGTACGCAGACGCGTTTTACTTGTGCTGAACTCTTACCCGATTCTTTCCGCGCTGATCTTTTGCCCAACGGTAAGCGCGGATGAAAAACCTGCGCGACCATCTGGGCACCGCACGCCTGCGTCACGCCATTGTTCTTGGCACGGGGCTCGCTTCTGTTGCAGGCACGCAAGCCGATGATCACATCATTCCTTATTCAGAGATTGCAGATTTTCCGTCCGTGGATGTGTCTGGCCATGCGGGCGCGCTTCTGCTGCGCCGCGCGGGTGAACTCTATGATGCCTATCTGCTGGGCCGCGCGCATTATTATGAATCAGGCAATGCGGCCGTCATGAAGGGTGCAATTGGCGCTTTGGCAGCATGTGAGGTCCAAAGCCTGATACTCACCTGTGCGGCAGGCTCCACACGCGCGCATCTGGCACCCGGTGCCATTGCACTGATTGAAGACCACATCAATCTCTCCGGCACCCATCCGCTCATCGGCGAGACAGGTGACCGCCGCTTTGTGCCCATGGTCGATGCTTACGATCCAGCTTTGCGCGCACGACTGAAAGCGGCTGCGCAAGAGTCACATATGGCTATGCAAAACGGCATCTATATGTGGTTTTCCGGCCCCTCTTTCGAAACGCCTGCGGAAATCCGCATGGCTTGTGCCATGGGCGCTGATCTGGTTGGCATGTCGACTGTGCCTGAAGTCATTCTCGCGCGGTTTTTTGGTCTGCCTGTGGCTGCGCTTGCCCTTGTCACCAATTTTGCCGCGGGCATTTCTGGCGGCGCGCCCACGCATGAGGAAACCAAACGCGTCGCCGCGCAAGGCGCGCAAAATGTCGCGCATCTTCTCACGGCCTTTCTAGCGCAGGAGCCATGAATGACTCTGTCTGCTTTCGCCAAGCATGCTGTGACCCTCGTTGACCTCACCGACCTGTCGGATGAATGTGAGGCGCATGCGGTTGAGGCTCTCGCGCAGCGCGCTTTGTCTTTGTCTGTGCCCGTAGCCGCCTTGTGCATCTGGCCGCGCTTTGTGACGCAAGCTCGCAAAATGCTTGGTACGTCGTCGATCCAGCTGGCCACTGTCGTTAATTTTCCTCATGGCGAGGAGAATATTGCGGTCACCTGTGCGCAGACCGAGCGCGCTTTGAGAGATGGCGCTGATGAGATTGATCTCGTGCTTCCCTGGCGCGCTTTTTTGGCGGGGCGCCACGATGAAGCGGCCCGCATGATCCACGCAGTGCGCCAGAAAACAAAAAATGCGCATCTCAAAGTCATTCTTGAGACGGGTGAATTGCGCGATGAGCCACAGATTCGCGCGGCCTCACGTCTGGCGCTGGCCGAAGGGACAGATTTTCTGAAAACGTCCACCGGCAAGACGCCAATCTCCGCTACGCCCGAAGCCGCGCGCATCATGCTGGAAGAAATTCACGCCAGCGGGCAAGATGCCGGCTTCAAAGCCTCCGGTGGATTGCGAACCATTGAGCAAGCAAAAATCTATTTCGATCTGGCTGAGACCATTATGGGCTCGGGCTGGGCGACACAAAATCATTTTCGTTACGGCGCAAGCGGACTTTTGGACAATCTGCTCGCCCATTTCTGAAAGGTCTTTTCATGTTCCTGCCGCAGGAAATCATCCGCAGGAAGCGCGACGGCGAGACACTCTCGACCAACGAGATTGATTTTTTTATTCAGGCACTCACCGCAGGGCGGTTGAGTGAAGGGCAGACAGCCGCCTTTGCTATGGCCGTTTTTTTTCAGGGCATGAGTGCTTTGGAATGTGCCGCACTCACGCGCGCCATGACCTGCTCAGGCCGCGTGCTTGACTGGAGCGGCGAATTTTTGGGCGGGCCAGTGCTCGACAAACATTCCACCGGAGGCATTGGCGACAATGTCAGCCTTATCCTCGCGCCAGCGGTTGCGGCCTGCGGCGGTTTTGTGCCGATGATTTCCGGTCGCGGCCTTGGCCATACAGGCGGCACGCTCGATAAATTGGATTCCATACCCGGCTATTGCACCACACCCGACATGACGCGCTTGGCCCGCACAGTGCGCAATGCAGGCTGCGCCATTATCGGCCAGACAGATGAATTGGCACCCGCCGATCGCCGCCTCTATGCCATTCGTGATGTCACCGCGACGGTGGAATCCATTCCGCTCATCACCGCGTCCATTCTATCCAAGAAATTGGCGGCAGGGCTTGGCGGCCTCGTGATGGATGTGAAGACGGGGTCTGGTGCTTTCATGCGGGATCTTCGTGATGCAGAGGCGCTCGCGCAATCACTGGTCAGCGTGGCGCGGGAAGCGGGCCTGCGCACCCATGCCTTGATCACAGATATGAACCAGCCGCTGGCTAGCGCTGCAGGCAATGCACTCGAAGTCAGTCATGCCATTGCACACCTCACAGGCGCAAGACGTGAGCCGCGTATGCAGGAGATTGTCTGCGCCTTGGGTGCTGAAATGCTGCTGATTGGCGGGCTTGTGGGCAATCGTGTTGAGGGCTATGGCCAAATCGAAGCTGCTTTGACAAGCGGGCAGGCAGCTGAACGCTTTGCGCGCATGGTGCATGAACTAGGCGGACCCGCTGATCTTCTCGACAGGCCGGCCGCCCATTTGCCGCGCGCCACAATGAATGTGCCCGTGCCCGCGCGCGCCAGCGGCTATGTGCAAAATCTGGCGACGCGTGACATTGGTTTGATTGTTGTGGAATTGGGCGGCGGCCGTCGTCGTGCTGAAGATGCCATCGACCCATCTGTCGGATTGACCGCTATGGTGCACATCGGACAAGCGGTGACAAAAGGCGAGCCACTCGCCTATGTCCACGCATCGACACCCGATGCTGCAACTTGGGCAGCTGGCCTTTTGGCGGAGGCAATCGAGATCGCTTCGCATCCGGTTCAGCTCTCACCTGTGGTGATTGATCGGATCGTGCCTTAAAGCCGCTTGATCGCGACGATCTCGCCAAAAGATTTGTCACCAATGCGTTGGCGCGCATCCGCGAAGGGCTCGGAGACAACTTGCATGTGATGGCCATTGGCATGCAGCAAGCGATGAGCATCTTGCAACAGGCCGACATGGCCTTTCCAGAAAACCAGATCACCGCGCCGCAGCCCCGCACCATCAGGCACGGTCTCGCCAAGTTCGGCCTGCATCATATCCGTATCGCGCGGCGCCGCTATGCCCGCTGTCTGCAAAGCAATTTGTACGAGGCCCGAGCAATCGAGCCCTAAGCAGGTTTTACCGCCCCAGAGATAGGGCATGCCAATGAAACTCTCTGCGGTTGCAACAAAATCGGGGCGCATTTCTTCGCGCAAGCTCAAATGCGAGGCCCAAATGAAAAGACCGCTTGTGACTTGCACAAAGTCGCCGCGCAGCATGCGCATTTCGACTTTTGCGCCCATGGGCAAAGCACAGATAGGCGGCGACTTCATATCGGGTGTCGCGTAAAGAAATGTGCGCGGTACATGAACATAATGGGTCGGATTGACCGGCATAGTATGCAGGGAATCGGCAGCCATATAGCCAACATAACCATCACTGACGAGCTGCCCCCAGGCCCAGCCCTCGTCAATGTCATAGATGATGACCTCTTCGCCATGCAGCACTTGCGTATCAAGGCTGCAATCACTCGCCGGGCGTGCACGCAGCGCGATGGCCTCATCGATGACGCGCATGCTGCGGCCCTCGACATAATGTTTTGCGGGCACAAAACCCTTCAGATGAATGGCAGCAAGATCCTCGCGCGCAGGCGTGCGACGACGGTCGTAATCGCTCATTACACCTCTTCTCCAGTTTCTAATTCCGCTGCTTTGCGTGCCACCATATCACCCAGTTTTTCGACATAGAGCGCACCTTTCACCGTGCGCTGGATGATGACATTGCGCATATCCGTCTCATCACGGCGCCGCGCAATGATGGCTTGCTTGCCCATGGCATCAAGCGCGCGTGTGATGACGGGCTTGGTGACACCAAGCTTTTGGGCAAGTCCGCGCACTGTATGCGGTGGGCGCTCCAGATAGACCGTGAGCAGAATGGCTAATTGGCGATGGGTAAAATCTGCCATGCCATCGGGCTTGGTCTCGCGCACCATAGCCAGCGTAATGTCATGCAACAGGTCGAGGCCCTGTTGCGGCTTCATCTCGATCGACATGGCAGCTCCGCTTGGCTCACACTCATTACACGATCAGCCATAGCGCTTTTCAAGCAGCGCATAGAGAAGACGCGCTGTTTGTGTCTCACCGCCTTCCGGTCGACCCGGCTTGGTGGATGGGTTCCACCCATAAAGATCGAAGTGAACCCAAGCGCCAGCGCCTTCCACAAAACGGCGCAGGAAAAGCGCGGCTGTGACCGAACCCGCGAATGGCCCGCTCGACACATTATTTAGATCGGCTACTTTGCTGTCGAGCAGAGAATCATAAGCCTCCCAAAGCGGCAAGCGCCAGATGGGATCATGCTCCGCCATGCCAATCTCGGCCATCTCGGCAGCCAGCGCATCATCTGCTGTGTAAAATGGTGGCAGGTCCGGCCCAAGTGCCACCCGCGCTGCGCCCGTCAATGTGGCAAAATCCAGCAGCAAATCCGGCTTTTCTTCCACCGCCAGCGCGAGCGCATCGGCCAAAATGAGGCGGCCTTCCGCATCCGTATTACCAATCTCGACATTCAGTCCCTTGCGGCTGGCAACCACATCCCCCGGACGGAAACTATTCGCCGACACAGAATTTTCAACAATGGGAATCAGGACACGCAGGCGCACAGGCAATTTTGCGTCCATGACCATATGCGCCAGAGCGAGAGCCGTCGCTGCGCCGGCCATATCTTTTTTCATTAACAACATGGCGCTGGAGGGCTTGATGTCGAGCCCGCCCGTATCAAAGCATACGCCCTTGCCCACAAGAGTGACCTTGGGTGCATCGGGTGGGCCGAAAACAAAATCCACCAGACGCGGCGCTTCGGCCGCGGCCCGCCCCACTGCATGGATGAGCGGAAAATTATATTTCAGCAGATCATCCCCCTCGATAACACAGGGCTTCAGTCCGTAACGCTTGCCCAATTCGCAGGCGGCTTTTTCAAGCGCGGAGGGCCCCATGTCATTAGCGGGTGTGTTGACAAGATCTCGCGCGAGCGTGACGCCCGCAATGATACGGCGCAAGCGCACACCATCCACCCCCGACGGGCACACAAGTTGTGGCTGCTCACCCGACGCTTTGCGATAGCGCGTGAAACGATAGGCCGACAGGCACCAAGCCAATGCAGCAAGCTCGGCAGCTTTCGCCCCACCGGGCAGATCGGCGAATTCATACGTGCCCGCGGGCAGAAGTGTGGCGAGTTTGCCTGGCAAAAATGTATCGGCCTTCGGCGCGCCCACGTGATCCAACCCAAAGAGCACGCAAGCCAGCGTTCCATCTGGAGCTGGCAACAGACAATGGCGGCCCGCTTTAGGCTCAAACCCGCTGGCTTTGGCAAAAGCCAATGCCTGACCACCCAATGCTCCTGAGGTCGCCTCCCATGTATCGGCTGTGACAAAGCGGATCGGAGTCACAGGCCCGGCCGGGCGTTGGTCAATGAGCAGCATGTGCTTTTCCCTCTTTACTTTTGGGCAGATACTTTAAGAGATCGTTAGGGTTAATTTTTTATTGTCGTCTGGTTCTTTTCTTCATTTTCGGCGGGATTTCGCCATGCTCTTCTCCGCGCGGTTTCGCGCACAGGCTAAAATAATATGTCTTGCCTCTCTCTTGGCGGCCCCACTCACGGGCTGCGGCTCACTCGCGCTCACGACCCCGCTGACAGAGCAGATTAACGCAAGCCTACCCTCAGATGAAAGCGGCCTTCGACGCTATTCCGACGAACTTGGTCGCCGCTATGATAGCAACCCGGCTGATCGCGAAACCGTGCTCGCCTATGCGGCCGTGCTGCGCAAGCTACGGCAAACAGCCCAGGCTGTCGCCGTGCTGCAGCGCGAGGCGGCGCGCAACCCAGAAGATCTCGACGTGCTCGGTGCCTATGGCAAAGCCTTGGCCGATGTCGGGCGATTTCAGGAAGCCGCGGATGTTTTAACCCGCGCCCATACGCCCGAGCGACCCAACTGGTCGATTCTCTCCGCACAAGGCTCCGTTGCCGATCGCCTTGGCGATCATGCACAAGCACAGGCTTTTTATGAGGCCGCGTTGGCCATCATGCCGGATGAGCCCTCGATCCTCTCCAACCTCGGCCTGTCCTTCGCGCTGTCACGTGATCTGGAGCGCGCCGAAGACGTGTCACGGCGCGCCGCCAATCTCCCCGCCGCCGATATGCGCGTGCGACAAAATTTTGCACTCGTTCTCGCCCTACGCGGAAAATTTGTTGAGGCCGAGGACATCTCACGCCGCGATTTACGACCAGAAGAGGCTGCACAGAATATAGCCGACATTCGCGCCAGCATGGCGCAATCCGACACGTGGAAAACACTGCGTCAATCAAGCCGGAATGAGCCGCCCCGCATCAATCTCTCGACCGCGCCCAAGCGCGCCGCACAACCCGCCCGCAGCAATAGCCCCGAATTACGCAAGGGCCTTTAAAAGAAATTTTCCATCCCCTGCGAAATAGCAGGGCCAAGGATAACAACGAAGAGAACCGGCAAAAAGAAGATAATCATCGGCACTGTGGGTTTAGGTGGCAAAGCAGCTGCCTTCCGTTCCGCTTCAGCCATGCGCGTATCACGACTTTCCTGAGCGACCATGCGCAGGGCATTCGCCAACGGCGTGCCATAGCGCTCAGCCTGATTGAGCACGGTCACAATCTGGCGCACTGATTCAATATCCACCCGTCGCGCCAGATTTTCATAGGCAAGCCGACGATCAGGCAAAAAAGAAAGCTCCGCTGTGGTGAGTATCAGCTCCTCTGCCAAAGCCACCGATTGGCGCCCGATTTCTTCTGATACCCGACGGAACGCATTTTCAATCGAAATGCCGGCTTCCACACAAATGAGCAGAAGATCGAGAGCATCGGGGAAGGCGCGGCGGATCGTTTCGCGCCGCTGCGCGGTGATCTTGTCGAGATAAAGCTCAGGAATTTTGATGCCAATATACAAGATAGCGATCAAAGCACTGATCCGAATGAGCGCTGAATAGCCCATATCATTGAAGAAAAAGAGATAGACGAGCCCCACAAGAAACAATCCAAAGGGGACAATCGCCCGAAACAGAATAAAGGCTGATTGAGCTGAAGAACCGCGATAACCCGCCGCGGCCAATTTCACAGCTGCATTTTCAATACCAAACCATTGCGCCAAGCGGAACGATTTGACGATGCCTTTCATAAAGGGTTTTTCTTCCACACGAAGGCTATGTCCGCGCACCAGACGATCACGCTCACGCAGCCGGATGCGATCGCGCTCGAAAGTAACCGATTTCAAACGCTTTTGCAGCGGATCAGACGCGATAAAGGGCATAGCAATAGCCACTACACTTGCCCCCGCGCAGGTGAAGACCAGAATCTGCACCAAAAGATCAGGGTCTTTGAAAAGATCGATCAGAAACATCGGCGCCCTAGAAATCGAAAGAGATCATGCGCTTCATCACAAGAATGCCCA
>CANJVX010000017.1 GCA_947478405.1 Beijerinckiaceae bacterium
GACCACTATCGTCAGTGACAGATACTGAACTTGCTCAAATTGAAGACCTGTTGAATAATCGGCCCCGAAAGCGACTGGCGTTCAAGACACCACACGAGCTTTTCAGTCAGTCGCTAAACCGCGTTGCACTTCGAATGTGAATCCAGGAATTCTTTTTAGCTGCTGCAGTTGCTTATTGTTTTCAATTGGGGCTTTGAATGCGAGAGCCAGAACGTCTTTTTGTTCAGCTTCGAGAGTTGTTGACGCATATACCAGACATTTCTGGGATGCGTTCTTTCCCAAGCGACGACCGCCTCTGGTTTGGTCGAGCTGTCGCCATGACTGAGGCTGCCGGTGATCTTGTCGATGTGATCGCAATAAAGTCTGCCATACAACAGGTTGAAGGTGCGCGGCGATCAGTGCACATGGCAACGATAATGATGCTTTTGCATAGAACACTTGCAAGAATAGAGTTGAATTTACCGCCTAGCTTTCAGGGGTCCTTTATTCCGGCAGCAAGCCCTTTTGAGGCTATTGCGTCAGTTTCAAAAGTACTTAAGAGCGCTGACACAGAATTTATGATTGTTGACCCATACATGGACGCTAACACGCTTACAGAATATTGCGTTTTGGCTGAAGAAGGGGTTTCTATTCGACTACTTGCTGACAAAGAATATGTCCGGCCTGGTTTTAAGCCGACGGCACACAGCTGGAGAGCTCAGTATGGTTCTTCGAGGCCACTCTTAGCCCGCATCACTCCAAGAAGGATGCTTCATGATCGCGACATCATTGTAGACAGAAAGATAGTTTTTTCACTTTCACAATCATTGAACGCTTTCGCTGCGAGAGCGCACGCTTCTATATCAAAATACGATCCAGAGATAACTGCTTTAAAAGTTTCTGCTTATGAAGCTGCTTGGGAGCAGGCAGAGCAATTAGACCAATGATATCTACATAGACGTCTGGATTGCTTCGGCTCACGCTCGCAATGACGGTGTTAACGCGCCCAGTCTGGCGGCGAAGCCGTATAGGCCACAGTCTCACCACTTGCCGGATGCGCAAAACTGATCTGCCATGCATGTAGGCAGAGCGGGGCTTCGCCCACGTCCTTGGTCAGGCGCGGCGTGGCATCGCCTGCGCGGTAAGCGTCATCACCCACAACAGCAAAGCCCAGATGCGCGCAATGGATGCGGATCTGGTTTGTGCGCCCCGTCAAGGGCCGCGCCTCGATCAGGCTCGTGCCGTCTGCTGATCGCTGCACAACTTTAAACAAAGTTGTCGCCTCATCACCATTCTGCTGATCAACCTCGCGTGTGCCAGCCGCGCGGGATTCTCTGCCAATCGGCGCATCGCAGGCAAACTCATCCTGCGCGGGGTGGCCATGCACGCGCACCAGATAGGTCTTGTTCACTTGGCCCTCAGCAAATGCCTTTTGCAGCCGCCCGGCAAAATGATTGCTGCGTGCTGCAATCACAAGACCCGTGGTGTTGGCATCCAGACGATGTGCAGGCCTGAGCTTCTGTGGCCGGTAAACTGTGTCGAGTGCATGCTGCAAAGTGTTGCGCGTGTAGCGTCCACCCGCATGCATGGGCAAAGGGGCAGGCTTGTTCAGCACCACCAGCGCTTCATCTTCGTAGAGCACGCCGATATCGCCAGATACATCAGGTTCGATGATCTGGGGATGGCGATGCAGCAGACGATCACCCGCATGCACAAGATCAGTTGCGCCGAGCACTCGGTGATTTGCATCGAGCAGATGGCCCGCACGGCATTGCTCTTCCCAGTAATCTGCGGGCAGATGACCCAGCAAACGACAGAACGTCTCAAGCAAAGTGAGGCCTTCGCACGCCTCCGGCACGCGCAGGGGGCGGAAAATATCTTCCGGCAAACTTCCGGGCAGCGGGTTCATCGCCGCGCGCATGGCGTGGTTGCGCGCATCCAGCTGTTCCGCGGCTTGCTCGGCATCCGTGCGGTAACACCACGGGCAGGATTTTCCCAGCACATAGCGCGTGTCGCGCTGCTCATCAGCGGTGAGCGGTGACAGGCAGGCAAAACATTGCGCGGCATCCGACACGTGAAGTGATGGATCGACCCCCACGCGCTGGTCGAAGACGAAGCAATCGCCTTTGTAATGCGCGCCGCCACATTCTTCGAAATATTTCAGAATGCCGCCGTCCAGTTGGAACACATTGCGAAAGCCCTGAGACTCCATATAGGGGCCAGCCTTCTCGCAGCGGATGCCACCGGTGCAGAACATGACGATGGTCTCGTCCTTGAGTTCGTCGGGCAGTTTGGCAACAGCGGCAGGGAAGTCGCGGAAATGATCGACGCCTGCAGGCAGTGCGTTCTCGAATGTCCCGAGCTTCACCTCATAGTCATTGCGCGTATCGAGCAAAGTGATTTTGCGCCCCTCATCGAGCCAGGCTTTTAATTGTGAGGGGGCAAGTTTGGGCGATGTGCGTTGGGAGGGGTCAATGCCTGGCACGCCAAAGGCAATGATCTCGCGCTTGATGCGCACCAGCATCCGCCGGAAGGGTTGATTGGCCGTGTAGCTATATTTGGCTTTCAGCGGCTCAAGGCCGGAGATCGCGCGCAGGCGGGCCAAGAGAAGCTCGATCGCGTCGGCCGCGCCAGCGACAAAAAGATTGATGCCCTCAGTGCTCAGCAAAATCGTGCCGCGCAAGTTTTCCGCGCCACAAAAAGCAAGCAGCTCTGTACGCAGCGCCTGCAGCTCTTGCAAGGGCGCAAAGCGATAGGCCGCAATATTGACGATGGGCAGCGCAGGGCTGTTTTTGAGGTCGGATGTCACCGGGTCTTTATAAGGGATCGCGCCGAATCGTCAACGAAATGAGGGGTGCCCATGTCCGCCCGTGTTTTGAAAAACTCTGTCTTTCAAAATCGAGCTCGGCTAATCTCGGCAAGAGACTCGTCGTTGCGCTCCTCGCAATGACGCATGACAGACATGAATACCGAACAGGAGTTATCCATGATCGCCTACACCACCGTCGGAACAAACGATCTTCCGAAAGCCATCGCTTTCTACAAAGATCTGCTTGAAGGCATTTTCGGCGCCAAAGTGTTCTTTGAAGGTGAAGGCGGCACGGGTTGGAGCGTGTCTCCCGACAAGCCGATGTTTGCTGTGTTGAAGCCTTTCAACAAAGAGCCCGCCACTGTGGGCAATGGTTCGATGATTTCGCTGGCCTGCGCCAATCCCGAACAGGTGCAAGCGCTCCACGCAAAGGCGCTGGCATTGGGTGGCAAGGATGAAGGCGCACCCGGCCCGCGCGGTGGCGGTTTCTATGCCGCTTATTTCCGCGATCTGGATGGCAATAAGATCGGCGGCTTCTGCATGGCGTAAATTGCGCCAAAAGAGACAACCATGTCCACGCTCACCCTCATCGCCGTCTGCGCCACTATGCTGGTGACGAATTTTCTGTCCGGCCTGTTTGGCATGGCGGGCGGGGTGATCCTCATTGGTCTGCTGCTGGTGCTTTTGCCGGTGCAGCAGGCGATGGTGTTGCATGGCATTACGCAGCTCGCCTCCAACATCTGGCGCGTTGTTGTGTGGCGGGCTTATATCCGCTGGGATATTGCTCTGGTCTATTCCATCGGCTCGCTGATTGCCTTGGCGCTCTGGTCACTCACGCGCTATGTGCCCGACAAGGCGGTCGCCTTTTTGATGCTCGGCGTGACGCCTTTTCTCACCATGGTCATGCCCAAAAATATGCGACCCGATGCGGAGAGTAAGCCGCAAGCCATTGGCTATGGTATTGGTTGCACCGGTCTCATTCTGCTCACGGGTGTTGCGGGCCCGATGCTCGACACATTCTTTCTCGGCGGCAAATTGGAGCGCCGCCAGATCATGGCGACCAAGAGCGTTTGTCAGGTCTTGGGCCATACGGTGAAGCTCATCTATTTTGCAGGCATTGTTGTTGATCCGGGCACGGTTGATTATCTCCCCGCGGGGCTGGCTATTCTTATGGCTGCGATCGGCACAGCGGCTGCCAAGCCGGTTGTCGAAATGCTGTCGGATAAAGTCTACCGCCTCTGGGCCAACCGCATTGTGGTGAGCGTCTCGGCTTATTACACTTGCTATGGTGTCTGGCTTTTCGCAGGCCCGCTCTTCGATTGAGGAGGTGAGAATGGCCGATGCACAATCTCTGGATCCGCTGATCCTTGATCTGGTCGAATGGGTGGCGCGGGAGCCGCGACCCTATCTGGAACTCATCGATGCCTGGCGCACATCCTGCCCGCGCCTGACCGTCTGGGAAGATGCGGTGGAGCGCGGTTTTGTGAGCCGCGAGGGCGTCAGCCTGCCCTCCACCATGGTCCATGTGACCCATGAAGGGCAGGCCTTTTTGGCCGCCCACGGCCGGGTTTGAGGGCTAGGGGCCTGCCAGTTTGGCCTTTTGAGCCCCCTTCGGGGTAGTTTGTCTCGCCTTTGCCCCCGCATCGTGCTAACCGCACGGTTCTTATAGAAATCTAGGACCCCGTCGGGGGCGAAGTCGAAGCCATGGCTGATATTTTCCGCGAAATTGACGAAGACATTGCGCGCGACCGCGCCGAGAAGCTCTGGAAGCGTTTCCAGATGCCGATCATTGCTCTCGCCATTTTGATCGTCATCGCGGCCGGTGGCTGGCGTACCTATGACCATTATCGCACCAAAGCTGCCGAAGAGGCTGGCGCGCGTTTTGAGGCGGCAGCGCAGCTGGCGCGCGAAGGCAATTCCAAAGAGGCCGAAGAGGCACTCGGCGAAATCGCCAAATCAGGCCCGCCTGGCTACGCGCTGCTCGCCAAATTCCGCGCGGCGGGTGAAATGTCGGTCCGTGATCCGCAGGGCGCGGCGAAGATTTTCGATGTCATCGCCGAAGACAATTCGGTAGATGCTCCGTTGCGCGACATGGCCAAAATTCGCGCTGCCATTTTGCTGGTCGATGAAGTCGATGTGGGCGAGCTTCAGCGTCGGCTTGAGCCGATGGCGCAGGCCGGCCAGACCTTTCGTCATTCTGCGCGCGAATTGCTGGGTCTTGCTGCGCTCAAGCGCAATGATCTTGAAGCAGCGGGCAAGTGGCTCGATATGATTGTCACGGACGCAAATGCGCCCGCTGAAATCCGCCGGCGTGCCGAAGCCCTGCTTGGCCTTGTCGCAGGCGGCAAAAAGTAAGGTTTCATGTCCTATACCATCGCCATTATCGGCCGACCGAATGTCGGCAAGTCGACGCTGTTCAACAGGCTCGTCGGCAAGAAACTCGCGCTGGTCGACGATCGTCCAGGTGTCACGCGCGATCGGCGCGAGGGCGAGGGCAAGCTTGCCGATCTGCGCTTCACGATTATCGACACGGCTGGTCTTGAGCAGAACAATGAGGGCGTTCTGTCGGAGCGCATGCGCATGCAGACGGAAGCGGCGATCGAGCAAGCGGATCTGATTTTCTTCGTCATTGATGCGCGCGTGGGTGTGACCCCCTCTGACCGGCATTTCGCTCAGCTCGTGCGTCGCTCCAGCAAGCCCATTCTGATGCTCGCCAACAAGGCTGAAGGCCGCCAAGGCGATGAGGGCTATTATGAGGCCTTCACACTAGGCTTTGGCGATCCCTATCCGATCTCGGCAGAGCACGGTGAAGGGCTTGGCGATCTCTATGACGCCATCCGCGATGCGATGCCGCCCGAACATCTCGCTTATGACGATGATGAAGACGACGATGGCGCGCGCAAAATTTTTGGTGACGAAGAGGACGGGACCGAACTCGACACCACCAAGCCCTTGCGCATTGCTGTGGTGGGGCGCCCCAATGCTGGCAAGTCGACTTTGCTCAATCGTATTTTGGGTGAAGAGCGTCTGCTCACGGGTCCGGAAGCGGGCATTACGCGCGATTCCATTTCCATCGAGTCCGAATGGACTTTGCCCGATGGTGCGCAGCGTAAGGTTAAGCTGTTTGATACGGCGGGACTGCGCAAGCGCGGCAATGTCGTCGACAAGCTGGAAAAGCTGGCTGCTGCCGATGCTATACGCGCCGTGCGTTTTGCTGAAGTCGTGGTCATTTTGCTCGACGCGACGATCCCGTTTGAAAAGCAGGATCTCACCATTGTCGATCTCGTGGCGCGCGAAGGCCGCGCACTGGTTATTGGCTTGAACAAGTGGGATCTCGTCAACGATCAGGTGAAGCTGCAGGAATTGCGTGAAGAGGCGGATCGTCTTTTGCCGCAAGTGCGTGGCATGCCGGTGATCCCGGTGTCGGGTTTGACGGGTCAGGGCTTGCAGAAGTTTCAAGCCGCGATCATTCGCGTGCATGAAATCTGGAACCGCCGTATTTCGACTGGCAAGCTTAATCGCTGGCTTGGTGCCGTGATTGAAAAAACACCGCCTCCCGCCGTGTCTGGGTGGCGCATCAAGATCCGCTACATGACGCAGGCCAAAGCCCGTCCGCCGCATTTCGTTATCTTTGGCAATCAGCTGGACGAATTGCCGACGAGTTATGAGCGATTTCTGATCAATGGTCTGCGTGAAGTCTTTGAGCTGAAGGGCGTGCCTATCCGCATCACCAAGCGTATGCAGACCAACCCCTATGAGGGACGCAAAAGGCGGTAGGGGAGAACGTATCTCTGCGCCGTCATTGCGAGCGTAAGCGAAGCAATCCATAAAAGCCTCACGTGCGGCCTCTGGATTGTTGCGTCTGGCTATGTCCTCCTCGCAATGACGAGGGAAGAATGTCTCACACTGGTGCTTGAAAGCTTTTCACACTGTCGCTGACAAAATCATACAGCTTGCCAGTTTCCATCCATTGCGGAGTGCAGAGCGTCACGAGTTTGGGAGCAAATTCCTCCGGTGTGCGCAGGCTCATCGGGTCTTCGCCTGGCGCCACAGCTGCGCGCATTTTTGTGCGCAAGGGACCAGGGCTTGCCACCATCACTTTTACATTCGATGTCGTGGCTGTTTCTGCTGCATAAGTGCGCGCAAGCGCGTCAATAGCGGCTTTCGATACAGCATAGGTCGCGCGATAGGGATCAAATTGCGCCTTGTGCCCAGCACCTGACGACAAGAACACAGCACGCCCCGCATCAGAGGCGCGCAACAAAACATCAAGCGAACGGATCAGGCGATAAGTCGAGGTGACATTCACCTGCAATGCATCGTCCCATTTGGGTGGGTCAATATGCGAGATCGGTGTGATTGGTCCCAAAATGCCGGCATTGGCGACAAGAATGTCGAGCTTCTTCCAACGCTCGTAAATGGCCGCCCCCAAACGATCGAGCGCCTCAAAATCTTTGAGATCGCAGGGCACGAGTGTGGTTTCTCCGCCGAGCTTGCGGATCTCGTCATCAAGCTCTTCCAGCGCGCCTTGTGTGCGCGAGAGCGCGATCACATGCGCGCCTTGGCGGGCGAGTTCTAGCGCCACGGCGCGGCCAATGCCACGCGATGCGCCCGTAACCAGCGCGATGCGGTCCTGCAATGGTTTGGTCATGAAGCAGCCTGTCTGAATCAGCCGGTTTCAGCGAGCAGCGAGAGCTGCTGGCGCGGCGTCTCGCCACGCACGTCGGTGAGACTGGTCGGATAATCGCCGGTGAAGCAATGGTCGGTGAATTGCGGACGAAGCGGATCGCGTTTCTCATAGCCCATGGCACGATAAATACCGTCGACCGAAATGAAAGCGAGCGAGTCACAACCCATATATTCGCGCATTTCTTCCAGCGTATGGGTCGCTGCCAGCAACTTGTCGCGCTCAGGCGTGTCGATGCCGTAATAATCAGGATGGGTGATGGGGGGCGAGGAAATACGGAAATGTACTTCCTTGGCTCCGGCTTCACGCATCATGCGCACAATCTTCACCGAGGTCGTGCCGCGCACCACTGAATCATCGATCAGCACAACGCGCTTGCCCTCGATCACCGAGCGATTGGCGGAATGTTTCATCCGCACACCCAGTTCCCGAACACTTTGGGTAGGCTGGATGAAAGTGCGGCCCACATAATGGTTGCGGATAATGCCAAGCTCGAAAGGAATGCCGGATGTCTGCGCATAACCAATGGCAGCAGGCACGCCCGAGTCCGGTACAGGCACAATGACATCCGCATCGATATGGGATTCTCGAGCCAGTTCCGCGCCCATCTTCTTGCGCACATCGTAAACATGGCGGCCATGCACATAGGAGTCTGGGCGCGCAAAATAAATATATTCGAAAATGCACGGACGCATCGGCATCGGCGGGAAGGGCTTGTGGCTCTCAATTCCGCTTTCCGAAATTACAACCACTTCGCCATTTTCAATATCCCGAACGAAATGCGCGCCGATAATGTCAAGGGCGCAAGTTTCCGACGCAAGAATGTAGCAACCATCAAGCTCGCCTAGAACCAGCGGGCGAATGCCCAGCGGGTCTCGCGCACCGATCAGCTTTTTGTTGGACAGGCCGACAAGCGAATAAGCCCCTTCGATCTGGCGAAGCGCTTCGATGAACCGGTCCAAGATCTTGGGTTTGCGCGAGCGGGCGACAAGATGCAGCACAACTTCCGTGTCAGATGTCGACTGATAGATTGCGCCTTCCTTGATGAGATCGCGGCGCAGCGTCAGTCCATTCGTCAGATTGCCGTTATGGGCAACAGCAAAGCCACCTGAATTGAGTTCAGCGAAGAGCGGCTGCACATTGCGCAAAATGGTTTCGCCGGTCGTTGAATAGCGCACATGGCCAATGGCGGCTGTGCCAGGCAGGCGTTCAATCAGATTGCGGTTCGAGAAATGGTCACCGACAAGGCCAAGGCGGCGCTCGGAAGAAAAGCGCTTTCCATCAAAAGCAACAATGCCGGCGGCTTCTTGTCCGCGATGCTGAAGCGCATGAAGACCCAGCGCTGTAATGGCAGCTGCGTCCGGATGCCCAAAAATGCCAAAGACGCCGCATTCTTCTCGCAGGCGGTCGCTGTCGAGATCGAAATCATCCTGCGAAGAGGGGGCGCTCACCATGTCAGTCTCCATCGGACCTTCGTGTCGTGCAGGCCATCGTCACCGCTTGCGGCGATAATGGGTAGATAGGTTGTCCACCCGCGCTTGTCACATGCGCGAATCCGCACGGGGTTGCCCCATACGAAAAAGATCAGCTGCGCCGTCCGGGCGCGACACCTGCGGGGGGAACATTTTCCTCCGGCACAAGTTCGTCGCCTTTCGGGCGGCGGAAACTTTTCATAAGTCCTTCCGGATCGTCCGGTAGCAATGCGAGCAGGCCTTCGCCGGTTACGGCGAGCATCGGCGCGGTGCGCGATACCTTCACCCAGTCAGGCTGGTTTTTTCCCGGCACAAGCCAGGAATAAAAATAGAAGGCAACGACACAGAGCAGCAGTCCACGCGCAGCGCCGAAGACAAAGCCAAGTGAACGGTCGAGAGCACCAATGCGCGAGTCGAGGATCACATCGGACAATTTCACCGTGATGATCGACACAATAATCAACGTCCCGAAGAAGATCGCTGCCACAGCGGCGGCAAGCGCCAGCTGTTCTTTGCCGATGTAGTTTTTCATCGTTGGCAGCAGAAGCGGATGGAAGTGATAAGCTGCCAGCGCAGCCGCTGCCCAAGAGGCAATGGCCAGTACTTCGCGCGTGAATCCGCGCAGCATCGAAAGCAGCGCCGAGATCAGGACGATGACGATCAGTCCGAGATCGAGATAAGAGGGCATGTTTTCAAAAGCCTTGGCGGCAAATTCGACTCACACATGGTCCGTATGGCGGGCCAGCACGCGCCCTCTATAGCCCATGCACTTGAGCCCCGTCACCCCTGAACAGTCCGTCCCACACAACTCAGGCGCGCACGGCTTGTGGACGTGGGCGGTCGGCCGTGCTGCCGGCCGCAATATCGGCTACAAGTGCCGAAATATGGCCGCAGGCGCGCGCGGGAATGGCCGGAGCTTCACCCTCGCGTGCGGGAACGGGTGCGACAGCGCTGGCAAAGCCAAGCTTGGCGGCTTCTTTCAGGCGCAGACCTGCATGAACCACCGGGCGAATAGCGCCCGAGAGTCCGATCTCGCCGAAGAAAACCGTATCGGGAGGCAGGCGCGAACCGGTGAGTGAGGAGACCAGTGCCGCAGCAGCTGCCAGATCAGCCGCAGGCTCGCCAATCTTCAACCCGCCCGCGACATTGAGATAGACGTCATGCTGGCCCAGCCTGACACCTGCATGGGCCTCCAGCACGGCAATGACCATAGAGAGGCGCGAGGATTCCCATCCCACCACGGCGCGCCGCGGCGTACCGAGCGAAGAGGGGGCAACCAAGGCTTGAATTTCGACCAGCACAGGCCGCGTGCCCTCCATGCCGGCAAAGACCGCGGCACCGGGCGCAGAGGCATCACGCCCCGCCAGAAACAAGGCGGAGGGGTTGGAGACTTCCGCCAAACCTAGGCCTGTCATTTCGAAGACACCGATTTCATCTGTGGGTCCAAAGCGGTTCTTCACCGCGCGCAGAATCCGGAAATGGTGTCCGCCATCGCCCTCGAAGGAAACCACGGCATCGACCATATGTTCGACGACACGGGGCCCCGCAATTTGTCCGTCCTTGGTGACATGGCCAACGAGGATCACGGTTGCGCCCGATGTTTTGGCGTAGCGGATGAGGGCTTGGGCTGCACCGCGCACCTGGGTCACCGTGCCGGGCGTTGCTTCGACCTTGTCGGTCCACATGGTCTGGATGGAATCGATGATGACTAGGGCCGGGCGGGGGCCTTGCGAGAGCGTTGCGATAATATCTTCCACGCTGGTTTCGGCTGCCAGTTCCACGGGGGATTTGGCAAGACCCAGACGTTCGGCGCGTAGCCGCACCTGCGCCACCGCTTCTTCGCCCGAAATATAGGCGACCCGATGCCCCTGATTGGCCAGCGTCGCACAGCACTGGATCAGCAGCGTCGATTTGCCGATGCCCGGCTCGCCACCCAGCAGGATTACAGAGCCCGGAACAAAGCCTCCGCCCGTCACACGGTCCAATTCGGCGATACCGGTAACGATGCGCGGGGCAGGCCTGTTCTCGCCATCCAGCCCCTCTAGGACGAAGACACGGCCCTTGCGCGCGCCAATGGCCTGCTGGGCGCCAATTCCCGAGCTGCCCGTCTCCTCGATAATGGAATTCCAATCGCCACAGGCCTCGCAGCGCCCCGCCCACTTCTGGCTCAAGGCGCCACAGCTTTGGCAAACAAATTGGGACCGGACTTTCGCCATAGCGGAGCGCCTCTCATCGATTCAGAATGAGAACAATACCAGAACAGACGGGGTGAGGCTAGCAATTTTTCCGTCCTTGCGAGCGCAGCGAAGCAATCCAGGAGCTTCAAGCGTGACCTCTGGATTACCGCGTCGGCCTTCGGCCTCCTAGCAATGACGGCGGGGTGGCCGGCGTCAGCCGCCGACATATTGCCGGTGATAGCGCGCCCCAAGACGCGTCAAAATCTCATAACCGATTGTGGCTGAGCGCAGGCCCAGATCATCGACCGTGATGTCCTCGCAGAGCAATTGGGCGCTCGCGCCGTGCAAAGCCGCTTCCGGCACGTCCGTCACATCGATTACGGTCAGATCCATCGACACGCGCCCGGCAAAGGGGCAGCGCACACCTGCAACCATGGCTTCGCCACCGGAGCGCATATCGGTTGCCATGGCTGCGCGCGGCAGGCCATCGGCATAGCCAATGCCAATGGTCGCCAGACGCGTGCGGCGCTTGGCCGTCCATTGCGCATTATAGCCAACCTTGTCGCCACCCTCGATGCTCCGCACTTGCAGGATTGGCGCTTCCAAACTCACGACAGCGCGCATCGGATTGGCAAGGCCCGGCGTCGGATTGCCGCCGTAGAGCGCGTAACCGGGACGTACGAGATCTCCATAAGGTTTTTGCGGCAGAAACAGACCGGAAGAATTGGCCAGCGATGTGCGTGCATGGGGTGCTTGCGCACGAATAGATGCAAAGCGTGCAATCTGAATATCGTTGAGCGGATCCTCGTCCTCTTCCGACGAGACGAAATGTGTCATTAGAAGATCGATTGCAATGTTTTTGCCCAAAGCACCCGCAACATCGCTCGGCGCAAGGCCCAAACGGTTCATGCCTGTGTCGACATGCAAAGCGCAGGCGCGCATGCCCGGCACATTCTGCCAGAGTCCCACATTCTCCATCGATCCCAGAACAGGGCGCAGATTGTGTTCCAATAACGTGGCGACAGAATCATGGGGCAGACCATTCAACACATAGATTGTCGCTTGCGGTGCGGTGGTGCGCACACGCACACCTTCACTCGCATGCGCAACAAAAAATGTTTTGCATCCCACTTTTGCCAGAGCAGGCACCGCCGCTTCGATGCCAATGCCATAAGCATCGGCCTTGACCACCGCACCGCATTCTGCGGGTGCCACGCGCGCGGCCAGCAGCGCCCAGTTCGCGGCCAGCGCGCCCAGATCGATGGTGAGACTGGCTTGCGCCGTTTCTCGTGCGGGGCTGGAGGAAAGGATCACGTCGCTCACATCTGCCCCGGCAGATGATCCTCTTTGGCCATATTGCCGAAGCGGGTCATTTCGGCTTCGAACGAGAGTTCGACCATGCCCGTGGGGCCATGACGCTGTTTGCCGATGATGACTTCAGCGCGACCGTGCACACGGTCCATTTCGCTTTGCCATTTCATATGTTCCTCGGTGCCGGGCGTCGGCTGCTTGGCGTTGAGGTAATATTCCTCACGATACACAAAAACGACAACGTCGGCGTCCTGTTCGATCGAGCCTGATTCACGCAGATCCGACAATTGCGGGCGCTTGTCATCGCGGTTTTCCACCTGACGCGACAATTGCGACAGCGCCATGATCGGCACGTTCAATTCCTTGGCCAGCGCCTTCAGGCCGGTGGTGATTTCGGTCAATTCCTGCACGCGGTTTTCGCCCTTGCTCTTTGAGCCTGAGAGCAATTGCAAATAGTCGACGACGAGCAGATCAAGCCCGCGCTGGCGCTTGAGACGGCGTGCGCGCGCTGCCAGCTGCGCAATCGAAATGCCACCCGTCTGGTCGATATAAAACGGGATCTGCTGCATCTGCCTGGCAGCATCGGCAATACGGTTGAACTCCTGTTCAGTCATGTCGCCGCGGCGTATCTTGTAGCCCGCAACACCCGATTGCTCGGCGATGATACGCGTGGCCAGCTGTTCGGCGGCCATTTCGAGCGAGAAGAAGCCGACAATGCCGCCATTCACGGCCTCGATCGATCCGTCGGGCTTCACACGGGATTCGTAGGCCTTGGCGATGTTGAAGGCGATATTGGTGGCCAGTGCCGTTTTGCCCATGCCCGGGCGTCCGGCGACGATCACAAGGTCGGAGCGCTGCAGACCGCCCATTTTCTTGTCGAGGTCGACAAGTCCTGTGGCGATACCCGCCAGCTTGCCGTCGCGCTCATAGGCATTGGCAGCCATTTCCACTGCCGATTTGAGGGCCATGTGGAATGTCTGGAACCCGCCGCCGTATTTGCCCTGTTCAGCGATTTCGTAGAGGCGGCGTTCGGCCTCTTCAATCTGCTCGCGTGGCGCGGCATCAACCGGGGCATCATAGGCCGTATTGACGATGTCCTCGCCAATGTTGATCAGATTGCGGCGCACGGCGAGATCATAGATCGTGCGGCCGTAATCTTGCGCATTGATGACTGTTGTGGCTTCAGCTGCCAGCCGGGCGAGATATTGCGGCACGGTAATGCCGCCCAGATCATGATCGCCCAAAAATGTTTTCAGCGTGACAGGTGTCGCCGTCTTGCCGGCTTTGATGAGCTGCGACAGTACTTCGAAAACACGCCGGTGCAGCTCTTCGGAAAAATGTTCGGCGATCAGAAAATCCGAAATGCGATCATAGGCATCATTATTGACGAGAATAGCGCCCAGCAACGCCTGCTCCGCTTCAATATTATGCGGCGGCGTTCGATAGGCCGGACCAGAGGATTCTGCCGGAACGAGATTGAAGCGACCTGTATATTGTTCCACGGCGGACATTGCGTCTCAGGGTTCCAGAGTGCGGGTGCATTTTTTTGTGGATCCGCTGCACAGAATAGTCCGGCACCGGCGCGTTTGTCATTGCACTCTTCTGCCGGAACAGCGAGGGCTGTTGCGGCACATACACGCACTGGACGTGGATCATTCCCGTTACGCACAGGCTAACACAAAGGACTAAAAGTTGGTCTTGACTCTTTTCGCCTTGAGTATCGCCAAGAAGCGTGTTCGCCCCAAAAAAAAGCCCGCAACTTTCGTCGCGGGCTTTTTTTATTTTTTGCGTTGCGATCAGCGGTCGCCGAGGCTTCCGCCGGTTTCGGCCAGAGCCGCGCCGATTTCGAGACCGAGATCGTCCATCGAGGTTTCTTCGCGCGTGGTGAGCTCTTCGCCCTTGGCCTGACGCTCGGCTTCTTCGGCCGAACGGGCAACGTTAATCGTCACCTTTGCGGTCACTTCCGCATGCATCTGCACGGGCAGATTGTGCAGGCCAAGAGTCTTGATGGGCGTCGACAGCACAACCTGGTTGCGATTGGCCGAGAAACCGCCAGCGGTGATGGCTTCTGCAATATCGCGCGTCGAGACTGAGCCGTAGAGCTGGCCGGTTTCACCCGCCTGGCGGATGATGATGAAGGTCTTGCCGTCGAGCTTGTCGGCAACGGCCTGTGCTTCGGTCTTCAGTTCGAGGTTGCGGGCTTCAAGCTGAGCACGTTGCGTCTCAAAATGCTTCTTGTTGGACTCATTGGCGCGCAGTGCCTTGCCGCGTGGCAGCAGGAAGTTGCGGGCAAAACCGTCCTTGACGCGGACGACATCGCCCATCTGGCCGAGCTTGGCGATACGTTCGAGAAGAATGACATGCATGGGAAGTCTCCTTTGAATTGAAATTTATGCGGTGGCAGGCGGGGGCGCCCGACGCCGCGTGACTGGAATGAGGCTGTCGAACATGCCGACCGCCGCAGCGAGCAGAAGCGGCCAGGCCGTCAAGGTGATAAGGGCATAGAGGCCGAAGAGAAGCGCCGCGCGAACGGGATTGCCGCGCAGAAACCCATGCACCACGGCCAGGCCGTGCAGCGCATAAGCGGTGAGGAAAGATGCCGCCAGCGTCGATGCAATAGCGCGTGGCATTTCACCAAGCGTGCAGGCAGCAACAGCAGCCAACAAGACCCAGATGCAATCGCGCGGCAGGCGCAATTCGAAGGGAAGATCGCTTTCGCCTTGATCCATCAGGGCAGACGCGCGCGCGACTTTTGCGGCCAACCAAAGATTGAAAGCCAGCATCAAAGTGCTAGAGGCCGCAAACATGGCGGGAAAGGCGATCACAGCCATACGTGCAAATTCGCGTGCTGACAGTCCGTAGGGAATATTGGCCTCGCCCTTGAAGAATGTGCGAATGGCCGGCGCCAGTTGGAGCGCGGTCTCATCGAAATCCATGCCGCGCATCATCATCACGCTTAGTGGCACAAGTGCGATCATGGCTGATAAAACCGTCACCCATGCCAGCATCTGTCCCTTTGAATAGGCCGGAATAGATATCGTTTCGGCGCTTTCGGCGAGCGTCACAACACGCAGGCGTGCGGCAAGGTGGGAGAGGAGTGCTGCAGGCAGCCCCAACGTCAGAACGAAGAAGAGAGCAAAAGCGGGAGTCAGCCCGACTGCGAGCGCGGCGGCGCCTGCCAAAGTTGCAGCAACTGAGGAAATAGTGCCAAAGCCCAGGCCCGCGATCATGATCGGCAGGGGCCCAAAAAAGGCCAGCATCATGGCAGCTGTCGTTCCCTTCACCGGAATGAAGAAAAGGAGGGCAGACGCGAGACCCGCGCCCAATGCTATGGCGGCCTTGAAAAACATCGGTTCTTTCAGACTGTCCCGTTTGCACGGTTAGGGCGGAGAGGTCCGTCCAGCCTTTCATCCGGACCATTCCGGGTGAAGCCTCCCCCTGTTGTGCAGGGAGAGGTGAGTTCGTTTCTTTAAGCGATCACGTAGGGCAGAAGGCCCAGAAAGCGGGCGCGCTTGATGGCCTGAGCCAGTTCACGCTGCTTCTTGGCAGACACCGCCGTAATGCGCGAGGGCACGATCTTGCCGCGCTCGGAAATGTAGCGCGAGAGGAGACGTGTGTCCTTGAAGTCGATTTTCGGCGCATTCGGGCCCGTAAAGGGGCAGGTCTTGCGACGACGGAAGAAGGGGCGACGGACGGGAGCGGACATCAGAAGCCTCCTTCGCTGGAAAATTCATCGCGACGGGGACGGGGCGCGCGGCCCGAGTCACCACGGCCGCCTGGCCCACGGCGGTCGCCACGATCACCACCGCGTTCATCGCGGTCAGCATCGTCACGCTTGCGCATCATGGCCGACGGGACTTCCTCGTGCTCTTCGACACGGATCGTGAGGACGCGCAACACGTCTTCATTGATCGACTGCAAACGTTCCATTTCGTTCACGGCTGCCGAAGGCGCCTCAATATTGAGGAGCGAGAAATGAGCCTTGCGGTTCTTCTTGATCCGGTAGGCAAGGGACTTCACGCCCCAATATTCGATCTTGTGAACTTTTCCGCCATTGGCTTCGATCACGCCTTTGAATTGCTCCGTCAAGGTTTCCACCTGCTGGGCGGTCACGTCCTGACGGGCAAGGAAAATATGCTCATAAAGAGCCATGGGCTTGCCTTTCTCTGTTTCTCAACATGCCGCTGGCGCGGAGCCCTTCGAGCCCGGAGAGAGGCCCGACGGAATGCATTTCGAAGGCGGGAACACGGGAAGACGGGTTTTTGAGGCCCTTTCGTCTCAAGAGACGACCTTCCGTTCAGCCCCCGGCCGGAAGCATGCGAAGCGCGGTTTATAGAGGTTTTGGGAGGGGATGCAAGGGGGAAAGGGGAGCCTTTGTGGTGTCCTTGCTAGGGCAAGCGAAGCACACCAGAAAACAGGCCTTACGCCCAGGGCGCGACTTCGCCGTTTTCATAAACCCGCCAGGCCTTCTCGCCCGCCTTGGCGACAACCGTGCGGCCTTCCTTGGCTTTGGCGACCAGGAATTTGAACACAAGCGGGTGACGCCAGGCCATGGGCTTTTTGGGGTCGCAGACAGCCTGATATTGGTCCGAGTCCGCATCTTCCATTAAAATGGTACCGACCTTGTCTGGGCGCAGCGTCGAGGGGATCGAGCGCTCCATCATCCAGTCGCATTCATAATCCTGGCAGACCTCCGGGCGCTTTTTGTAGATCTTGCAACCGCCGCCCAGCACGCAATGTTTGCACAGCACACCGGCGTCCTTGTTGAAATGCTCAATCGTGAGCACCTTGCAGCACATTGTGCATTCGCCGCATGATTTACCCAGAACTGCCATCGTTGCCCGCCACAGATTCGCTTAATGGGCGCATCCTCATCGCGCGCCCCCTGACATGCAAGCCAAACCTTGCAGTCCGAAAGGCCCAAACTCTCGATGAGCAAGGACAGACTTGACTTATCTCGAGCCTGCATGTCACAGCGCCCCACCGATCAGACGGCGCAAAAGGGCTTTTTCCCATGGCACGTGCTTTCATTTTTCCCGGTCAGGGTTCGCAGGCGGTTGGCATGGGCAAAGCGCTTGCCGACACTTATGCGGAGGCCCGCGCGGTTTTCGCTGAAGTCGACGAGGCTTTGGGGCAGAAACTCTCACACTTGATGTTCGAAGGCCCCGAGGCCGATCTGACCCTGACTGCCAATGCCCAGCCCGCGCTGATGGCGGTGAGCTTGGCTGTCACCCGCGTGCTCGAAGCCCGTGCCGGTCTCGACCTTGCAACCCACGCGAAGTTCATCGCCGGCCATTCGCTGGGTGAATATTCGGCACTGGCAGCGGCAGGCACATTCTCCATCGCCGATACGGCGCGCCTCCTGCGTCTGCGTGGTGATGCCATGCAAAAGGCCGTGCCAGTGGGCGAGGGCGCCATGGCGGCCTTGCTTGGCGCTGATTACGCCACCGGGGTGGCTATCGCCGAAGAGGCTGCCCAAGGCCAGGTCTGCCAGATCGCCAATGACAATGGCGGTGGGCAGGTCGTTGCCTCCGGCCATAAGGCAGCTGTCGAACGCGCCATGGAAATCGCCAAAGCCAAGGGCATCAAGCGCGCAATTCTCCTGCCGGTCTCCGCGCCGTTCCATTGCGCTCTGATGCAGCCCGCGGCGGACGCCATGGCTGAAGCTCTGGCCAAAGTGATGATGAAAGTCCCCTGTGTGCCGCTGGTGGCCAATGTTCTGGCAAGCCCGGTGAGCGACCCGGAAGCTATCCGCCGCCATCTCGTCGAGCAGGTGACCGGTACCGTGCGCTGGGCCGAAAGCATCGCTTATATGGCACGTGAAGGAATTGACTCATTTTATGAGCTTGGTACCGGTAAAGTTTTATCAGGACTTGTAAAACGGATCACCGACACGGCGACCGGTACAGCCATCAATTCGCCTGCCGACATTGACGCGTTCGCGGCCCTCCCAAAATAAATTGCGCTAATATCTGGCCCTCGGCCAAACCCGAAGGATGAGAAATATGTTTGAGCTTTCCGGCCTTAATGCCCTCGTGACGGGCGCCACCGGCGGCCTTGGTGGCCAGATCGTCCGCTCGCTACATGCGCAGGGCGCCACTGTTGCGTTGTCAGGTACTCGCGCTGAAGCGCTGGAAGCTTTGGCCGAGGAACTGGGCGGGCGCGTTCATGTCCTGCCCTGCAATCTGGGCGACAAGGATGCAGTCGAGGCGCTGGTTCCGGCGGCCGAAGCGGCCATGGGGCAGGTCGATATCCTGGTCAATAATGCTGGCATCACCCGCGATGGTTTGTTCATGCGGATGAAGGATGAGGACTGGGAGCAGGTCATCAATGTGAACCTGACCTCGGCTTTTCGTCTCGCGCGGGCCTGCATGCGGGGCATGATGAAACGCCGTTTCGGTCGCATCATCTCCATCACCTCGGTGGTGGGCGTGACCGGCAATCCTGGGCAGGGCAATTATGCCGCTTCCAAGGCTGGGATGATCGGCATGTCCAAGTCGCTCGCCGCCGAAGTGGCCTCGCGCGGCATCACGGTCAATTGCATCGCGCCGGGCTTTATCGAAAGCCCGATGACGGATGCTCTGAACGAGAAACAGAAAGAATCAATTCTGGCGACCATTCCTGCGGGGCGTCTGGGCGCTGGCAGTGACATAGCAGCAGCTTGCGTCTATCTGGCCAGCCGGGAGGCCGGATATGTGACCGGCGCCACATTGCACGTGAACGGCGGAATGGCCATGATCTGAGGCACTTAAGCGTTAGTCCCAACTTTTGCCGGGGGGCGGCCCGAAAGCCTCGCCATTCACAGGCGGATATGTTACTTGAGCCCTCGGACGGTGCCTGTGAGCGCTGAATCAGCTCTTCATTCTGTGAGGGCTTGTTCTGTTCGCGGCAATCCAGAAAGAGATCCCGCGGGGTAGGGTCGGCGCGTTGTTTTCCGCTCTGACCATTCCTTGCACTGGTGAAAAAAATTCAAGAGGATTTTACGATGAGCGATGTCGCCGAGCGCGTGAAGAAGATCGTGATTGAGCATCTCGGCGTGGACGCCGAGAAGGTTGTCGATGCTGCCAATTTCATTGATGACCTGGGCGCGGATTCGCTCGACACGGTCGAACTCGTGATGGCCTTCGAAGAAGAATTCGGCGTGGAAATTCCCGACGATGCAGCTGAGACGATCGTCACGGTCGGCGATGCCGTTAAGTTCCTCGAAAAGGCCTCGGCCTGATCGACTGGATGCCTGGTCCATTTGTGACTGGGCTCTGCGTGAGGGTCGGCCATGCCGGCCCTCGTCCGTTTGTTGCGTCTGCGACGTGACATTCAGCGGCTCCTGCGCGGCTCAACAGCTGTCGCCATCTTGCAGACATTTGGGAAGATGATGATGAGAAGGGTGGTTGTCACCGGACTTGGACTCGTCACGCCGCTGGGCGCTGGTGTAGAGCACGTTTGGTCACGCTTGATCGCGGGTGAAAGCGGTGCAGGACGCGTTGAATCATTCCAGGTTGACGATCTCCCTTGCCAGATTGCCTGTCAGGTTCCGCGCGGGGATGGTGCCGATGGTACATTCAACGCCGACATCTGGATGGAGCCCAAAGAGCAGCGCAAGGTAGATGACTTTATCATCTACGCTGTGGCAGCCGCTGGAGAAGCTCTCAAGGATTCCGGCTGGGCTCCGAAAACTTACGAAGACCAAATTTCTTCCGGCGTGCTGATCGGCTCGGGCATTGGTGGCTTGGGCGGCATTTACGAAACATCGATCCTGCTGAAGGAAAAGGGGCCGCGGCGGATCTCGCCTTTCTTCATTCCCGGCCGCCTGATCAATCTGGCATCCGGCTATGTCTCGATCCAGCATGGTTTGAAGGGCCCTAACCATTCCGTCGTCACGGCGTGCTCAACAGGTGCACATGCCATTGGAGATGCCGGTCGTCTCATTGCCTTGGGCGACGCTGATGTCATGGTGGCGGGCGGTGCAGAATCTGCGGTCAACCGTATTGGCCTTGCAGGCTTTGCGGCGTGCCGCGCTTTGTCGACCAATTTCAACGATAATCCGAAAGCCGGTTCACGCCCTTATGACAAGGATCGTGATGGTTTTGTGATGGGCGAGGGTGCGGGCATTGTCGTTCTCGAAGAATATGAACACGCCAAAGCGCGCGGTGCGAAGATTTATGCCGAATTGATTGGCTATGGACTGTCGGGCGATGCGCATCACATCACCGCACCAGCCGAAGATGGCGATGGCGCATTCCGCTGCATGCAGATGGCGATGAAACGCGCGGGCATTTCCGCCCATGATCTCGATTACATCAATGCGCATGGCACTTCGACTCCGCTGGGTGATGAAATCGAATTGGGCGCGGTGACGCGACTGGTGGGTGACGCTGCGTCAAAGCTCGTCATGTCCTCGACCAAATCTGCCATAGGCCATTTGCTCGGCGCGGCGGGTTCAGTGGAAGCCATTTTCTCGGTTCTGGCGATGCGCGACGGGATTGCCCCGCCCACGCTCAATCTCGACAATCCAAGTGTGACAACCGAGATCGACCTTGTCCCCAAAGTGGCGAAGAAACGGCAGATTGATACGGTTCTGTCTAATAGTTTTGGCTTTGGCGGGACCAATGCATCTGTGATCCTGCGACGCGTATGAATTCTGTGGTTTCTGTAGGGCATTCCTGAGCACTTCCGCCCATTCCCATGTTTCGCCATATTGCGGAATAGGCTAGGCTGTCCTCATGGGAACGGGCCACGATCCAATGACCGAAGAGACCAAGACGCCGGATGAGCCTGCGCGGAAAAGCTTAGGTCTTTTTGAGCGCAAGGAATTGCGCACGCCCGGTGAGGCTTTGCAGCCAGCTGCGCCTCCACCACCACCTCCTCCACCGCCCGAAAAGAGCAAGCGTCGCGATGGACTTCTGTCGCTGATGAGCGCGTTTTTGTCCTTTTTACTTGTGGCGGCTCTTTCTTCGGTTGTCGGTTTTTCACTAGCGCAGCAGAAATTGCGCGTCGCCGGTCCGCTTGGCTCCGACAAGCTTCTTTATTTTCCTGCACGCACTGACGTGCCCGACATCCTCGCCAAGCTCGAACATGATGGTGTGATCGATGCACCGATCTTGATGAATCTTGCGCTCTGGCTTGAGGGAAACCGCGGAAATGTGAAAGCGGGCGAATATCTTTTCAAAAAAGAGGCAAGCTTGCGTGATGTGATGGATATGCTGGTCACCGGCCGCGTCTATCTGCATGCGGTCACTATTCCTGAGGGTCTGACGAGCGAACAAATATTGCAGCGCTTGCGTGAGAATGATGTGCTTGCGGGCGATCTGCGCGAGGCGCCGAAGGAAGGCATGTTGCTGCCCGAGACCTATCGCGTCCCGCGCGGCATGTCGCGCGGTGATTTTGTGCGCAAGATGCAGGATGATCAGCGCAAGCTGGTTGATCAGATCTGGGCTAAGCGCGATCCCACGATTCCGCTGCGCACACCTCATGAACTTGTGACGCTTGCATCCATCGTTGAAAAAGAAACAGGCCGCGCCGATGAGCGCCCGCGCGTGGCCAGTGTGTTTATCAATCGTCTTGAAAAGCGGATGAAGCTGCAATCTGATCCAACCATTGTCTATGGGCTGGTTGGCGGCAAAGGTAGTTTGGGTCGCGGGATTACGCGCGCAGAAATCTCCTTCGCTTCGCCCTACAACACATATGTCATCGAAGGTCTTCCGCCCGGGCCCATCGCCAATCCAGGTCGCGCGGCGTTGGAAGCCGTTGCCAATCCGATGAAGTCGAGAGATCTCTTCTTTGTCGCCGATGGGACAGGCGGCCATGCTTTTGCCGAAACGCTCGACGAGCATAATCGCAATGTCGCGCGCTGGCGCGAGATCGAGAAGGAACGCGCAAGCGGTGTGGATCGTGCGCCTGCTGTTGTGCCGGGTGATCCGGGCGTGCCTGATATTCGCCCTTCCAATATTGCCCCACCGCGCGGCCAGCGCGGCGCATTGGAGGAGCCAGGTCCGGGCCATGCTTTGGTTGATGCCTTGCCGCGCATGGAAGAATTTCAACTGAAGGGACGCTTTGGTTTTATGGGCCCCGTGGCCTCAGGGCCAGGACCGGCACAGGTCCTGCTGGCGCGCATGGCGGATGAAAAGCGTCAGGACGCCCGCAATTTCAAATTTCCCTCAATCACCGAAACGATTGTGCTGAAGACCCCCGAGCGCAAGCCCAAGATTGAGCTTGATGGCGAAGAGGATCTGTCTGAACTGGCAGATATGGAATCTTACCCCGTTGATCCTCGTACTTTGGCTGATCAGCGCGCACGTGCTGCGCGGCTCGGCCTTTCGGGCGGGCTCGATCTTGAGGGGGGCACTTCTGCGCTTCCGGCCGGCACAATGGCGCTGCAACCTGTGCAAGTTGCGCCAGTTGCCCGCAAGATTTTTGATGCCTCCGAAGGCACCAAGCTCGATCCATTGCGCAATAAGAGTTGGGATCTCAATACGCCCAAGCGCGTGCCCGACAGCGTTTCGCGTGCCGCCTCTCCCTGAGCTTGAGGCGACCGCCCTCGCGCTCTATGGTGCGCGCCATATGCGAAGGGCCCGAATCTAATGACATTGAAAAGCATGACCGGCTTTGCCCGCACCGCGGGCCATCAGGACCGCTTCCGTTGGTCTTGGGAGGTGAAGGCGGTCAATGCCAAGGGCCTCGATCTGCGTGTGCGTGTGCCACCCGGGTTCGATCAGTTGGAGGCTGAAGCGCGTGCGCGGCTCACCAAGGGTTTGTCGCGTGGAACATGCTATGCGACCCTTACACTCACGCGCGAAGCAGCACCCGCGCAGGTGCGGATCAACCGCGATCTGTTGCAATCTTTGATCGATACGGTTGCGAGCATTCCCGCAGATGCACATTTGAAGCCCGCCTCACTCGATGGTCTCTTGGCCGTGCGCGGTGTGATCGAGGTGAGTGAAAGCGCGGATGATGAGGCCGCTCTCGCATCACTTTCGGTGGCTATGTTAAGCGGCCTTGATGAGGTGCTGTGCCAATTGATTGTGGCACGTTCCGCTGAAGGCGCGGCTTTGCACGAGATCTTGGCCAGCCGTGTTGAGCGCATTCACGAATTGACCTTGGCGGCTGAAAATGCGCCCGGTCGCAAGCCCGAAGCGGTGCGCGCGCGCCTGCAACAGGCTGTCGAGACATTGGCTGGTGCATCGCCGGCACTTGATCCTGCACGCCTGCATCAGGAAGCGATCCTGATTGCGGCCAAGGCCGATGTGCGCGAGGAACTGGATCGGCTCAAAGCGCATGTTGTCGCCGCACGCGAACTCCTGGCGTCTGACCAGCCAGTTGGCCGCCGGCTTGATTTTCTGGCACAAGAATTTTCGCGCGAAGCCAATACGCTTTGCGCCAAATCCAACGACCCTTCGTTGACTGCCATCGGCATGGATATGCGTGTCGAGATCGAGCAGTTACGCGAACAGGTCCAGAATATCGAGTGAGACCAATGACTGATCCGATCCATCGCCGCGGCCTCATGCTGATCTTGTCGTCACCTTCGGGCGCCGGAAAGACCACGCTCACGCGTGATCTCTTACAAGATAAGTCGCTTGATCTCACCTTATCGATCTCCGTCACGACACGGCCTCGCCGCACCAGCGAGGTCGACGGCATTCATTATTATTTTAAGACCAAAGCAGAGTTTGATCGGTTGAAGGCTGCTGATGATTTGCTCGAATATGCCGAAGTACATGGCAATGATTACGGTACGCCGCGCGCACCGGTTGAGGCCGTTCTCAATCAGGGTCGCGACGTGTTGTTTGATATTGATTATCAGGGCACGCAGCAGGTGCAGAAGCGCGCGCCAAGCGATGTTGTGACGATCTTCATCCTGCCGCCATCCATGAAAGAATTGCGCGCGCGTCTGGAGCGGCGCGCCGAGGATGAGGCAGATGTGATTGCCAAGCGCCTCTACAATGCGCGCAATGAAATCACCCGCTGGCCGATTTATGATTATGTCATCGTCAACGAAGACATCCAGGCGGCCCTGGCGCAGGTGAAGTCTGTCCTGATTGCCGAACGCCTGAAACGCGCTCGTTCTTCGCACGGTATTTCAGCATTTGTCGAACAATTGCTGGAAGAAAAGTAACCGTCATTGTTGCGCCTTCGGCTCGCAATGACGGCTTTATGCGGTCATCTCTTCCGCCAGACGCGCGAGAGCCACAAAGCCTTCGACATCGACTTCTTCAGCGCGTTTTGTTTCCGCAATGCCCGCGGCCTTTAGCAGTGACAGCGCGTCGATGGTTTTTCCATTAACAGAAAGACCTTTTAGCGATTGACGCAGCATTTTGCGTCGCTGGTTAAAGGCGGACGCCGTCACAGCCGTCAGAATCTTTCCACTGCAAGCCAGCGGCGTGCTACGCGGCGTGAGTTCCACAATGGATGAAGTGACTTTAGGTGGTGGCGTGAAGGCAGATGGCGGCACATCAAACAGAATGCGCGCTTTTGTCCGCCACCCCGTGAGAACACCAAGGCGTCCGTAATCGGCCCGCTCGGCAGGACTTGCCACAATGCGTTCGGCGACTTCGCGCTGGAACATCAGGACCATGCGCTCATACCACGGTGGCCAAGGATCGCTTTCCAGCCAATTCACCAGAAGGACTGTGCCTATATTATAGGGAAGATTGGCGCAAAGGCGCACGGGTCCTTGTACGTCAGCGACCAGCTCGCGCCAATTTGTTTCCAGCGCATCTCCAGCGACTATTTTGAGACGATCCGGATAGGCGCGTTCAATTTCAGCAAGGGCGGCCAGACAACGCTCATCGCGCTCGACTGCAATGACTTTTTTAGCGCCTTCCATGAGCAGTGCACGCGTGAGGCCGCCGGGGCCGGGGCCTACTTCAACCACTGTTACGTCGTCCAGTGGTCCGCAGGCGCGCGCAATGCGACCGGTAAGATTGAGATCGAAGAGAAAATTCTGTCCGAGTGATTTCTTGGCCGCAAGGTCGTGTGCCTGCACGACGTCGCGGAGCGGCGGCAAACCATCGTCCCGGCTCATGCAAGGCTCGTGCGTTCAACGAGAAGGCTTGCCAGTTCAAGTGCGGCGATCAGGCTCGCCTCATTGGCGAGGCCTTTGCCTGCAATATCGAAGGCTGTGCCATGATCTGGCGAGGTGCGGATGAAAGGCAGGCCTAGCGTCAGATTGACGGCACTGTCAAAGGCCAGCGTCTTGATCGGTATCAATGCTTGATCGTGATACATGCAAAGTGCTGCATCATATTTTGCGCGGGCTGCTGCATGAAACATCGTGTCAGGCGGCAAGGGCCCACGCGCATCAATGCCTTCGGCCCGCAATTGCGCGACCGCGGGGGCGACAATATCGAGATCTTCGCGGCCCATAGTTCCATTTTCGCCAGCATGCGGGTTGAGGCCTGCAATTGCAATACGTGGCTTCATCACCGCGAATTTGCGTTGCATGTCTGCATGGACAATGCGTGCTGTCTTCACAACGAGGTCGGTGGTGAGTTCGTTGATGGCGCGCTGAAGTGAGACGTGGATGGTCACTGGCACGACAGCCAGTTGTGATGACCAGAGCATCATGACGGGGAAATCATCTGCGCCCCAGAGTGCTGCGCCCAGTTCGCCCAGATATTCGGTGTGGCCGGGATGCGTAAAGCCTGCCCCATAGAGAACTTCTTTGGCAATCGGATTGGTGACAATTGCGCTGGCGTGACCTTCTTTCACAAGGCGGACCCCGCGCTCGATGGCAGCAATGGTTGCTGGCGCGTCTGCTGCGTCCGGCTTGCCGGGAACGCCCTTCACGGGGAAGCCGAGGTCGACAATGGGTAGGGCGCTTGCAAAGGTCTTCGTCGCCTCTGCTGGTGTGATTCTTGCGACGGGTACAGCCAAGCCGAGTGCTTGCGCGCTGCGTTCAAACAGGGCCGCATCACCCAGCACGAAGTAGGGATGCGTGTCATTCTTGCGCGCCAGCCATGCCTTCAGCGCGAGTTCCGGGCCAATGCCGGAGGGGTCACCTTGTGAGAGGGCGATAGGTGCGCGCGGCCCGGTCATCTTTTCACGATCACCGCACGGACACGGATTTCTGAATAAGATTTTTCTGCCAGAGCATCTATTTTCTTAGCCAGCAATTCATTACGAATGTCTTCGCTGGCACTGGCATCATCACGCATGTCGCGGCGCGCGCAGATGGCAAGCATTTCAATGCCGGTCGCCCCGCGCGAGGCTGGGGTGAGATGGCCCACGCCGGTGCGCTCGAAGAGCTGTCGAGCGTCGTCGGGCAGGCCGTTGGCGGCGCGTGAAAACTGTTCCTTGATCGCGACTTCCGGCAGGCTGCGCGCGAGCTGCAATCCGGACGTGCAATCTGTAAAACGTGTGCGGAATGCCTCCGCCTCTCTACTGCGGGCCTGCCACTGATCGGGCGTAGCTGAAATTGGCAGGATGAAGACAATCGGGCGCAGCAAATATTCGATGGAATTTGCGGCCTTGCCGCCGCGCTTCTCAATTTCGGCGCGCACTTCTCGCTCGGAGACTTCGAGTCCCTTGTTGAGGCCGCGCGTGAGAATGGTCCAACCCGCTTCGGCCTTGAAAAACTCGCTCCAATCCTTTTCCGGAATTCCAGAGGATTGCAGCGCGCTGACGAGCGCCTGAGGGAGAATTTTCATCTCGCCCGCAATTTTCGCAATGGCGCCGTTACGCTCATTCGTGCCGGGTTCGAGTTTGTATTTCTTCAGCTCCCGCAGGCGCAGCCGGTCGGCAATGATGGCTTCCAAGGCGACGTCTTTCAGCGCCGGTCGTTTCAGCACTTTCAACAGTTTGAGCCGCTGTTCGATGTCGTAACTGGTGATCGGGTCATCGTTGACAGTGGCCACCAGCGCTTGGGCGCGGGCGGGAGCGACATCAAATCCGGTCGCTAGCCCGTACAGGGCGAGTGCAAGGAGAGCGCAGCAGAGATTCGAGTGGAGCTTCATCATGTGCCCGTCTTGCGACGAGCGGGGCCTCCCGTCAATGGGAGACGCCGTCCGTGCCTGTGAGGCCTGCAACTGAGGTGCTTATCTTCGCTTGGCCGAGCGTACGAAGGACCAGCTGAAACAGAATGGTCTGGTTTCGGGTGTTAGTAGCGGCGGTCGCGTTCGGTGGATAGGTCGAGGTGAAATTGATCGTCAAAGTCGCGCATTCATCCCGATAGCCAGCGCCGAGCCCCACGCCTGCCAGTGAGAATAGCGGGGTGTTGCTCGTGTTGGTATAGGTTAGATGGCGCGACAGATCTAAAATCACCGTGCCCGTCATGAAATAATTCCTGTCGAAAGAATAGCCAGTGCTGGCCACAATTCCTTCGCGGCGTTTGTCATAGCCAAGGTAGGGCTGCGCTTCGTAGCGGGCATATTGCAAGCTTGTGGTGAAAGCATCGAAGCGGCCAGTCGCCAAGAGGTCAAGCCGTCGGAGATGGAAGTCGTCCGGATCCATGCGGGTCTTGGCGACGAACGAATAAGTGTCGATAGATAAGGCCGCGCGGGCAATATAATCTGCTTGCTTGGTGTCAAGGCCCGACCCCAAGCCTATATTGGCTGCATCCGGATTGGCGTACGAATTCCGCCCCGCCATTTGGTATGACTGGCCGATCATGACATTGGCATAGCCGCCGGAGTCGAAGCGTGCTGTGTATTGGCCGCCATAATTTGCGCGCAGGCCACCTTCGAAGCGGTCATAGCCTGAGTATTTGCTGATTGCAAAAAGATTAGTATCGTCGAAAACGAGGCTTTGTGCATCCTCATTAACGAGTGCTCTATCGGTCACTTCGTCGGGGCGAATAACGAATTGGGCGATGGGCTCGATAATATGTGTCACACCTTTTGACCGCGCCATCATAGGCAGACGATAATCCATACCCACGCCGGTCAGAAAGCGCCCGCGGAACGTGTCGGAGCTATTGCCCAGGAAAGTCGTTTGCGAGGAATTGGCGCCAATCAGCGAGCTGCCGGCATAGTAAGTGCCGGTCTTGTCAAGCGCCAACCAAGAGCCGTTCAAATTGACGAAACCGAATGGTGTCCAGACTTGGCCGGCGCCATCGATGAACTGGCGTTTCCACGTGCCGTTGGCGGAGGCTCTCGTATATTCGCCGGCTATGCCGCGCAGCATACAGTTCGTTCGGTCAAACGACGAGCAGGTGGAATAAAGGCCGTAGGTGGAGTCACGCAATTGCGACCCGCTGCTCTCGAAGGCGGCCTGTTGGCGCGAGATCGAGGTGAGATTCATGTCGAGTTCGATCTGGCCTCCAATCCCGGAGGATTTTTCGGGTCGCACATCAAACGTCTTGTTGTAATCGAGCACGGGCGCAACGAGTGGCTGCTGCTCCTGCCGGTCAAAGGCGGAGAGCCCTTGGAAGTAATAGCTGCGCAAGTCGAAGTAGCCGCGATCTGCCTGACCAACGAGGAAAACCTGCGATGTGCGCTCACGGAAATAATTGGCCGAAAGATTTTGAGAGGGCGCCGTATAATCCTGAGAGAAGAATTTGTCGGTCGAGAAGCCGATGTCCCAGCCGAAACGCCATTTTTCATTCAGCCAGAATTCACCCAAGGTATCGATCGTTCCGCGGAACCGGCGATCACCTGAGCCATAGGGTACGGCGGAGAACGCGCCGGGACTAGATTGCAGAATTCCAGCTGTGCGGATCGAGTAGGCGCCGGTAGCAAGGCGCTGGCGATATTCGACATCCATCAGCAGGCCTTGCTTCATCAGCAAGGTTGGGATGACGGTCAGGTCGGTCGATGGATCGATGACATAGAAATAGGGCGTGGCAACGCCAAAGCCGAGTTTGTCTTTGGTGATGTAATGGGGCGTCAGCCACCCTGTCTTGCGTTTGACCGAGGGATCGGGCGCAGAGAAAAAGGGCAGGTAAGCGACGGGCATGCCGTAAAGTTCAAGCGTCGCTTCTTCATAATACAGCGTCTGCTCATCGTTCTTGTGGATCACGCGCTTGGCGCGCACCTGCCAGAACGGTGGCTTGCTCGGATCGTCTTTGCAGGCATCGCAGGCTGTGTAAATGCCTTTGTCAAAGACCGTGTCACCTTCCACGCGTTCGACGCGAGGCGAACTGATGTGGGTGCTGTCTGCCGTGTCGGTCTTCAGGCTGTCGATAAAGCCTGTTTTGAAATCATCGGTCAGTTCGAGGCGTTCAGCGTGCGAAATTGTGCCGTCGGTTTCGGTCATGCGCACATGGCCTTCGGCGAACACACGCTTGTCTTTTTGATTGTAGATGACGCGATCAGCTTCGAGCACGCGTCCTTGGTAATAGACCTGCGCATTGCCATTCGCCATGACGACATCATTTTTGGCGTCGTAGACGAGCTCCTTTGACTGAACGAGAAGGCGGTCCTTGGCACCATCCTTCTTGCCCATGAGGCGATCATTGAGTGTCTGTGCTTGGCCGGGCGTCGGTTGGACCAGAAGGGCCGCACCGGAAACAGCAAAAATCAGTGCCAAGCTTAAACTCAAGGCGCGCGAAGGCGAGCCCACGGTCAAGCGTGTGGCATCAAGAACGGCTTGGAGAGCCCGCAAGCGGGAGCGTCCATCCGAGGAGGGCCCATTACGCCGGCCCATCAACCGTCCTCCTGATATAAAAGAACCAAGCACCCTACCATGCCACCCACAAAAGCTGGCCCCCATGCAGCGACAGGAGCGGAGATGATGCCAGCTCCGCCCAAGTCTGACACCAGTTTGGTCACGACATAAAGCACGAAGCCCGCCGCGATGCCACCCGAAACCGTCCGAGCTACCCCACCAAATCGAAAGAACCTTAAGGAAAAACAGGCGGCAATCAGAACCATGGCCACCAGAAGCAGGGGCCGGGCGAGAAGAATCTGATATTTCAGGTGGTAAGGCGTCGCATCGAGACCGCCCGCGGCGGTGCGGGCGGCCAGTTCCGGCAGGCTCCAGAAGGGCACTGCCTCCGGCGTGACGAAGCGCTGACCGATCTGGTCGGCGGAGAGATAGGTCGACAGACGATATTGGTCCAGATCTCTTGGTTCCTGACCGGGCTTGATAACGCGGGCCTCCTCCAGGATCCAGATGCCGGGCTCAAGATGGGCGCGGTTGGCTTCGACCCGTTCGAGAAAGCGGTTCTCAAGATCGAAGACAAAAACGGAAACTATCGCGAGCTTTGTTCCGCGCTCGCTGGATTTTTCGGCCCGCAGGACGGACTGGCCTTCCTGCCCGCGCTGGCGAAGCCAGAGGCTTGTGTCTCCTTGAGTGGGCTCGGTGCGGCCGAAAAAGCTGATTTCGATATCATCCGCTTTTTGCTTCATCAGCGCCGAGACCGGGTTGTAGACGGCGATCGAGAAAAGGCCGAGCACCAGCACAATGGCCAGCGGGGGCACCAGGAATTGCCAGACGGACACGCCAGCGGCGCGCGCGACCACGAGCTCCAGTCGTCGTGTCAAGTTGGTGAATGCCAGCATGGCTCCGCCAAGTGTGGCGAAAGGCAGGATCTGCTCGGTGATCGCTGGAACGCGCAGGAAAGTCAGAAAAGCAAGGCCCGGTGATGTGACATTGGCTACATCGCCAGCGCGGCGCAGCAATTCAACAAAGTCGATCAGAAAGACGAGCACAAAAATCGTCGCAAAGACCGACAGGATCGCGCGTGCGAACCTTGCTGCCAGATAGAGACCAAGCGTGCGCCCGATCATGCGCGGCCCTCCCGAGACCGGGCGCGCCGTGTTGCGCTATGCCAAAGAGCGGGCAGGACGTCAGGGCGCAGGGACTGGAGCAAAGCCAGCACGAAGACAAGAGCTGGCAAAGTATAGGCCAGCGGAACAGCCGCGTCATTGCGCACGATCATCGCCGAGGTGCCAAAGCCCGTAATGCGCATGGCCAAGGCAGCCAAAATGGCGCCGGCAATGGCAAGCCCACGGCCCTGACGTGTGGTCTTCGGCTGGCACAAAGCGGCAAAGGCAACCATGCCGAAAACGAGCCCATAGATCGGATTGAGAAAGCGCTCATGCAATTCCTGCCGGAACCGACCGGCAAATTGCTTCACCATCGGTTCATTGGGGTCGCGCCCCAGCAGGTCGATTGTTTTGCGTTCGCGCGCCCGCAAGGGCGCACCTTGTCCGTCGCCATTCCCGAACTGCGCCAGGTCAATGGCATAGCGGTCGAATTGGATGATAGCCGGCACAAAGGCATCGGGCGCTTCTCGTTGGATGGAGCCACGCTCCAGAACAAGGTAATTTTGCGCGCCAACCTCCATCGTGCGTCCGGCCTCGGCAACATAGGTCGAGACATGCTCCGCGTCGCGGCGATCCTGAATGAAAAGGCCGCGCATGTCCCCATTTTGCAGGCGCTCCCGATAGTGGAAGACGAAGCCCGCATCCAGATAGACAAATTGTCCTTCAAGAATGACACGCGTCACCATGTCCGCCCGGATCTTTGTGGATTGGACCGCGATCTCCCGAAAGCTGGCAGGCATGGCCCAAAGCGAGGTGCCGGCAACAAGTGCAGTTACCAGCACGAAGAGCAGGGCAAAGGGACGCAGTAATTGCAAGGATGAAAGGCCTGACGCCGACATGACAACAAGCTCGCTGTCGCTATTGAGCTTGTTCAGCGTAAATAACACAGCGATGAAAAGCGCAATCGGGGCTATGACCATGACCAGCGAGGGAATTGTAAGCCCGGTCACTGTCAGGAAGACCCAAAACGTCTGCCCCTTGGCTGACATGAGGTCGACCTGGCGCAGTGAGAGAGCCAACCAGACCACGCCCGTCAGCAGGCCCAAGCCTGTCAGAAAGGCAGCGAGCGACGTCCGGAAAACATATCTCTCGAAAATGGACATCTACCGACTTTGCTACCCGACTGTACCGAAACCCCTGGCAGGGATTGGGGGCCGACTCAATCCACACCCGGCAAGGCTCACGCCTGCCACTACTTTGGCTAAACGCTCCATACCCCAGAGGCAAGGCTTTGCAGTCCTTTGGCGCTCGTCGTCCCAAGCTCATATGTTGTATGTGGCGCAAGCGACACTCTTGCGGCTTTACTCACACGCTTCTCGCTTGCAAATCAGCCAGTGCAATGGCACCCCTTGAGATGACATGATGCGTGGTTTTCCGTCCCCGGAAGCGCGCGCGGGAAGCCCGACGAGGATATAAAATGGCAGGACACCTCCAGATCGATTTCAACGCCTTGAAAGACGCAGGCGCACGCAAGGGACGCGGCGCGGGTTCGGGCGGGGGTACATTGGTCGCACTAGCGGGTGCCGATCTCACTCTGGGCGCCGAGACCCGCCGGATTCTGGGCTCTGCAACAGATCTCGTGAAGCGGGCGGCCGCGACTGCCAAATTCAAGGGCAATGCCGGTCAGGCACTCGATATTCTCGCGCCCGCTGGTCTCGCCTATGATCGCCTTCTTGTTATCGGCACGGCGAAGAAAGACAGCGCGCCCGATTATTTGTCGTTGGGCGGCGCCATTATGGGCAAGCTGAACGGCAGCTTGCAAACGATGGTGCTTTTTGATCTCGCAGAAACGCCGGCTGATATTGGACGGGCTGCGGCTGATCTGATGCTCGGCCTCAGGTTGCGCGCTTATAAATTTGATATCTACAAGACCAAGAAAAGTGACGACGAAAAGACTAAAGCCAAAACCAAAGGCTCCGAGACGTCGCATATTGCCATTGCGCTTACCGATCCGGCTGGCGCCAAGCGCGAAGCCAAACATCGTGATGGACTGGCGCAGGGCATTACAATTGCGCGCAACCTCGTGAATGAGCCGCCAAACGTGCTCTATCCCGCGTCTTTCGCGCAGCGTGCAAAAGAGCTGCAGAAGCTGGGCGTCAACGTCGACGTGCTCGACGAAAAGGCGCTTCATAAACTTGGCTTTCGCATGTTGCTGGGTGTTGGCCAAGGCTCCGATCATGAGAGCAAGGTTGTCATCATGCGCTGGAATGGCGCAAAAAGTGCGAAGGCCAAGCCGCTTGCTTTTGTCGGCAAGGGCGTGTGTTTCGACAGTGGCGGCATTTCGATCAAGCCCGCGGCTAGCATGGAAGACATGAAGGGCGATATGGCGGGCGCGGCCTGCGTTGTGGGCCTTATGCACGCGCTGGCTGCACGCAAGGCCAAAGTAAATGTGATTGGTGCCATCGGTCTGGTTGAAAATATGCCAGATGGCAAAGCGCAACGCCCAGGCGATATTGTCACCTCGCTGTCAGGCCAGACGGTCGAGATCATCAATACAGATGCGGAAGGTCGTCTCGTTCTTGGCGATGTACTTTGGTACGTGCAGGATAAGTACAAGCCGCAATTCATGGTCAATCTCGCAACGCTCACTGGCGCCATTCTGGTGGCGCTCGGCACAGAACATGCGGGACTTTTTTCTAATAATGACGAGCTTGCAGCCCGCCTTACCGAGATGGGTCTTGCAACGGGTGAAAAGCTCTGGCGCATGCCGCTGGGCGAGGCTTATGACAAACTGCTTGAGTCAAAATTTGCAGATATGAAACACACGGGCGGGCGCTATGCGGGTTCGATTACCGCGGCGCAATTCCTGCAGCGTTTTGTCAATAATGTGCCTTGGGCGCATCTGGATATTGCGGGCACCGGCATGTCCTCGCCCGCAAGTGACATCAATCAGAGCTGGGGATCGGGCTGGGGCGTGCGCCTCCTCGATCGTCTTGTCAGCGATCATTACGAAGGCTGAGACACAAGATGAAAGTGTGGGCGGCAGGATTTCTCTTTCTCCTTTCGACAATAGGGGCGCAGGCGCAGGTGCAATCTGGGCGCCCGCCGAGCTGTGGCATGTTTCAGGCAACATTCATCCGCGAAACGGGTGATGTGAATGCTGCTTTCGTTCGCCCGCTTGTCGTTTCACGTTCGGCCTCACAAGGCGACTTTTTTGATCTTGTGACCAATGTGCGGATCGATGGTCTGCTCGAATGTCGTGGGGATTCATTGGTCCGATTTGAGGTCAAGATCGGACTGCCCAGCGACACAGCGACAAGCACGAAATTCGAACAGGTCCAGAATGCGGCCATTCGCGCGGCTCTGGGCTGGAATGCAACGCGTGCTTCCACCGCCGTGCGCACGATGAGCCGCGAAGCGGAAGATTATTTGCGGGCCTCCAATCAACGCGGCGATGTCTTTGTTGCTGGCAAAACCGAATATCATGAAGGTGGTGCCGATATGGGCATGATCTGGACGGCGCGTGATCGTACCCTCATCATCGTGGGCGCTGGCGGCTGATGACTGAAATTCTCTTTTACCATTTGCAGGTGCAGCCGCTGGCGCGGGCATTGCCGCGTTTGCTGGAAATGTCACTGGAGCGAGATTGGCATGTCTGTCTGCAAACCCGCACGGAAGAAAAATGCGCCGCGCTCAATGAGCTTTTGTGGAATTATTCAGAAGACGGTTTTCTACCCCATGGCACGGCGGCCGATGGTGATGCAGAATTTCAGGCGATCTATCTGACAACCGGTAGCGAAAATCCCAATGATGCTCAGATCCGCTTTTTTGTCGAAAGTGCGCAGATCGCACCGGTACTTGCCGCCACGGCGCAAGCCTATGATCGCATCGTCCTTATGTTTGATGGCAATGACGAGAACGAATTAAATGACGCACGCGCGCAATGGAAGGCGCTGAAAGAAACGGGCGCCAATCTCGCCTATCACCAGCAGACCGAGACAGGTGGTTGGGAGAAGAAGGTGTGAAGGCCGCGCAGATCTTGTGCGCTAATCATTATTAGGCGTTGTGGTCGCCTTCTTCTTTCCAACGCTTCACAATTCGCGCATCGAGATCGAAGAGATCGAGCATGCGGCCGACCGTGTGGTCGATAATGTCGTCGAGTGTTTGCGGGCGATTGTAGAAGGCCGGCATGATCGGCGCGATGATTGCGCCCATTTCAGACAATTGCGTCATGGTGCGCAGATGGCCCGTATGCAGCGGCGTCTCCCGCACGGCGAGCACAAGACGGCGGCGGTCTTTCAGCACGACATCGGCGGCGCGTGTCATCAGTGAGGCGGTCACACCGCTCGAAATTTCGCTCATCGTGCGAATAGAGCAGGGCACGATCACCATGCCCAGCGTCTTGTAAGAGCCCGATGAAATATTGGCGCCAATGTCGGACATGGGATGAAATTCATGCGCCATGTCGCGCAGGTCTTTCAGTTTGAAATCAGTCTCGTAAGCCAGGGTCATCTCTGCTGCTTTCGAGACAATGAGATGGGTCTCGATATCAAGCTTCTTCAAAATCTCCAGCATGCGAATGCCAAAGATAACGCCAGACGCGCCGCTGATGCCCACGATCAGACGCTTCTTGTTTCCGCTCTTGTCCGGCATGCTCACCATCTCACCTCTTGGCACCGGTCGCTGCGGCTGCTGACAGCAGCGCGGCGATTGCGTCTTCATTAAACTGCGCGCCCAGAAAATGCCTATAGGCATCGACATTGGCAGCGCACGCGTTTTCGCGGTTTTCTTCAGTCACCCCAAGATCCTGCGCCGGGAAGGTTACGAAAAGCATCTCTTGCTGGATGCGTTCGGCCTCAAGTTCGGCCGCCTTGACGCTTTTGCGTAATGATTCCGCCAGCGTTCCGGTGAAAGGGGCCGGGGGCTCTTTCAGGGCGCGGCGCGCGTCACGAAGCGAAACGACGACATTCGCCCGCCAGGGCTCTGTCGCCTTCGAGATGGTTTTCAGGTCGTCGGGGGCTATTTTTCGTCCCTGTCGGCCCAGAAAGAGGCCAAAGAGCAGCAGATTGACGTCGACGCCCGACCCGTCCTGCAAGGTCAGGCAGGCTGCGGGCACGCCCGGTCGCCCATAGATTGATAGGGAGAAAGTCCAGAAGGATGAAGGACTTGGTCGAGAAGCGTCGATCTGTGTCATAAGGTTCCGCCGCGTCGTGCTGGAACGGCGATAGCATGCAGGGTTTACACGGGCAATCGGTTTGGATCAGTCTGGTCTTGTATCAGACCCGCCCCGAAGCATTCGACGAAAGCACGGGGTTCAATTCCGTGTCATTCGCTGCGCATCGGTCGCCTCTCGTGATAAATTCATCTACACGCTCATTTATAAAAACCAGTTTGGGAGGTCATTTCATGGATCGTAGGTTTCTTCTGGCGGCGAGCGCCGCGATTGCGGTGGCAACCGGCCTTCCTGTTAAGGCACAGACGGTCGATTTCAAAGGCAAAACCATTACAATGGTAATCCCCTTCGGCGTCGGTGGTGGTTCAGACGTTTGGGGCCGCTTTAATGCGACCTTGTTGCAAAAGCATCTGCCCGGACAGCCCGCCGTCGTGGTGAAGAACCAGCCGGGCGGTGGGTCGATCTCCGGCGCAAATTTGTTTGCGGCAACCGCCAAGCCCGATGGCATGACCATTCTTGGCACGTCCGGCTCGACCCAGTTCCCTTATCTCTTGGGCGAGTCGCATGTGAAGTTCGACTACAAGGACTGGATCCCGGTGCTTGCTGCGCCCACCGGTGGTGCAGCCTATATTTCATCCAAGCTTGGCGTGAAGTCGCTCAAGGAACTCGACAAGCTCAAGGGCGTGAAGATGCATTATGCATCGCAGGGGTTGACCTCGCTTGATCTCGTGCCGCTGCTTGGTTTCCGTCTGCTTGGTCTCGAAGTGCAGCACGTGACGGGCTTCCCGGGCCGTGGTGAAGGCCGCTTAGCTTTTGAACGCGGCGAAATGGACATTGACTATCAAACGACGTCCGCCTATCTGCGCTCCTCCATGCCGATGGTGAAAAGCGGTCAGGCTGTGGCTCTCTTCTCATGGGGAACACTTGATAAGAGCGGCAATCTTGCGCGCGATCCGAACTTCCCCGATCTCCCGCATTTCGAAGAAGCCTATATGGCGGCTTTCGGCAAGAAGCCGGCTGGTCTGGAATGGGATGCGATGCGCGCTTTCCTCGTCGCCGGGTTCCCGGCGCAGAAGCTGCTCGTTCTGCCGAAAGGCACGCCGGACAATATCGTTGAAGCCTATCGTGCAGCGGTACGCGCGATGCTGAAGGATGCGGAATATCTTGCCAAGCGCGATGAACTGATCGGCGAATATGATCAGATCACCGACAAGGAAGGCGAAGCGCTCTACAAGGGAGCGACAACGATTTCGCCGGATGCGCGCGATTGGGTTCGTAATTATTTGTCGAAGACTTATGACGTGAAGTTCACGGGTCAGTAAGATTGGTCGATAACGAATGAAAAGGGCGCCGAGTGGCGCCCTTTTTTGTTGCAGCGAATGAGGCCTTCCGGATTTCTTCGTGCACGACAGCAATGACGAAGCGTTACTTCAGTGCTGCTCGGGCGCGCTCCACATCGGCGATGGGTGTTGCGTAAATATCGTCAACGAGTTTCTGCACGCCCTCGCCATTGACGGGGTTGATGATCAGCTTGGCCTTTTCGGCTTCAGCCAAAAATTCCGGATCTTTCATCGTGGCATCAAATGCGCGGCGATAAGCAGCGACGCGGTCAGCAGGTACACCCGGCGGGAGAACATAGGGGCGGCCAAATTCAAGCTGGTTGAAGATGACAGCCAAGGTACGGCGATCGGCTTCATTTTTCACAAATGACCAGATCGTCGGCACGCCCATCTTGTTCAGGATTTCGTCGCCGTTCGGGCCACCCATCTGCATCATGATCTTCACTTTCTTGGCTTCCAGCCATTCCGCGCCTTGCGCGATAAAGCTCGTCCATTGAATGCCGCACAGGCCATTCACCTCGCCGCGCTCCATCGCAAGGCCCGCTTCGCGCGAGCCCGGGTAGCCATTGATGAGTTTGAACTTGGTACCCAGAACATTGTTCAACACCATCGGATATTGGCGGATCGACGAGGTGACGCCTGCGCCGCCCACCATCAGCTCCTTCGTGAAAACTTCTTCGAAATTCTGCACCGGCGCATTTTGCCACGAGAGACAGATCGAAGTCTCCTTGTTGGCCGAGCCAATATAGATGAATTTGCGGGCATCAAACTGCGTGACTGTGGCATCGCCGATCAGCGGCTCGACGACAGCGCCCATAAAAATAGCGCCTAATGTGGAACCATCTTTGGGCATCTTATTATAGAGCAGGTTGGCCGCGGTGATGGAGCCTGCGCCATCAAGATTGCGCGCGACAATATTGGGCTTACCCGGCAGATGCTTGCCGATGTGGCGTCCAACAACCGCGCCATAAATACCATAGCCACCGCCCGGTGCCGACCCGATCAGGAAGTCGATATTTTTGCCGGCAAAGAATTTCTCAGTCTCACTCTGTGCGAGGGCCGGGGTTGCGAGCACAAGACCCGCATAGGCCGCGAGCAGAAGGATCTTGATCGTCTTCATTATGTTTCCTCCATGATCATTGACGGCGCAGGCGCCGGCGTTTTTGTTATCAGGACCAGTGCTGTGCAATATTATCGACGCTGACGACAGGCGTAATCCAGCTTTTGAGAAAAGCAATGCTGCGTTCTTGGGCCGCATCGGTGTAAGAGCCGGTGGCATCTTCGGCAATAACGGAATAAAAGCCACGCGCGGCGCCATGACGCGCGGTGAATTCCACGCCGATGTCGGTGGCCACACCTGCCAGAACCAATGTTTTCACTCCCAATGTGCGTAGCCGCATTTCAAGCGGTGTATCGACAAAGAGAGAGGGTTGGCTTTTTTCCAGCACGATGTGATGCGGCGCGGGGGTTAGCCCGTCGACAAATTGTGTTTCTTCCATGCCCTCTTGCATGGTGGGCGCAATCTGCGTGGGGTCGCTGACTTTCTGCTTCTTCATCAGAAAGAGTTTGAAAGGCCCCGACGTGAGGTCGAGAGGAGGCAGGACGTGGCGGCTCCAGATCACGGGCACGCCAGCGAGGTCTGCAGCTGCGAGCAGTTTCTGCGCAGCCGCAATGACGCGCGTGGCATGCAACGCTTTTCCAGCAAGACCTTTTTGAAAATCCCACATGATCAACGCAACTTGATCGCGCGCCAGAAAATCAGCAAGTGTGAGGGGAATTTTTTCAGCCATTCTTCTTGTCCATCGGCATCAGATAATCGCGCTTCCATTTCGCATAATCGGCTTTCCGCGAGAGACGATCCATCAATCTGGTTTCATCTGCCGGCGCTTTGCCCGGTTTGCCATCTTGTGCCACGCGAAGCATATCGTAAGTCGCAAATATTCCAGCCGCATGCGGGCGATGGCCGGTGATGACCGCGCGCACGCCAAATCTTGAGAGTTCATCGCGCTCGCAGATGCCTTCGGGGATGGCGCCCAGCAACAGGGGTAGACGACAGGCTTTGGCGCAGGCCTCAATCTCGGGACCTGTTTTTAAGCCGGACAGAAAAATCGCGTCAACGCCCGTTGTCTGGAACGCTTCAATCCGGAGCAAAGCATCTGCCAGGCCTGTCGAGCCAACCGCGCCCGAGCGACCGATGACCACAAAGTCAGGATCGCTACGCGCCGCAACAGCGGCCCTCAACTTGCCGAGGCTCTCCTCCAACGGCATCGGCCTTGAGTCGTTCTCACCAAAAGATTCGGGCAGAGCTGTATCTTCAATCGTCAGGCCGGAGAGACCACTGGCTTCGAGTTCTTGAACACTGCGCATAACAGAGAGCGCATTGCCAAAACCATGGTCGGCATCGAGAAAGAAGGGCAGCGATGTGGCGCGCGCGATGCGGCGCGCTTGTTCAGCCAATTCAGATAGCGTGATGACGACGAGATCTGGCGCACCAAGAATGACGAGAGAAGCCACCGAGCCTGCCATGAAAAGACATTCATAGCCAAGCTCTTGCGCTGCACGTCCCGACAGTGGATCGAAGACGGAGGCTGGATAGTGACAACGATCGCCTTTGAGCAGGGCGCGAAAGGCGCGGCGCTTATCACTCGCATTCATGTGCGCGGATCTTTCAGTGGCGGGTTCGGCTTGATGTTGAGACGCTTCTGCTGTTCTGGTGTAAAATCATCATCAGAGCGTAAGCCCGCGCGGCGAATGCCTTCAATCGCGCAAATATCGTCGACTTCATTCACGTCACCCGTCACGCCAATAGCGCCGATCACACGGCCATCTGCATCACGAATGATCTGGCCGCCGGCTTCGAGAAAAATAGGACCGTCGGCAATCTCGCGCAGGGTTTCCATAAACAGCGGTTTCTCGCGCGACTTCTGCAGTACATTGCGGGAGGTGCGATGAAGCGCAAGAGAGGCAAAGGCTTTGCCGCGCGCAATTTCAAACCGCATGATGGAGGCGCCATCCTGTTTCAGGAAAGCTTTCACGCGTCCGCCATTGTCGAGCACGCAAGCCGCCAGCGCATAGGCTTCCATTTCGGCTGCCCGTTCGAAGGTCTTCAGGATCACGGACAGAGCTTCGTCCATGGTGATGCTGCGCATAATGACTTCTCCCTCATCCAGCTTTCCCTGGGCCTATCAGGCGAGGGCGCCGCAATCCAATGCATAAGTTGCAAGCTTTTATCCATCCGGCAATGGTGGATGGCCGGTTGCACGTCCTCGTCTGCTTCTATATCCAGAAATCATGCAAGGCGCGCGTCCGAAAAGGGGCGCTGGGGGAGGGTCTCTAGGTACCGCGCGCCCAAACCGAGGGCTATTTCATGCGCGACCATCTTTCGATTCCCTGCCTTGTTATGCGGGGCGGTACATCCAAGGGGCCGTATTTCCGTGCGGATGATTTGCCTGCCGATATTGCCGAGCGCGACCGGATCCTGCTGCGCGTCATGGGCTCGCCCGACCTGCGTCAGATCGATGGTCTGGGTGGCGCTGATACGCTGACCTCCAAAGTCGCGATCGTCTCCAAATCGAAGCGTCCGGGTGTGGATGTCGATTATCTCTTCTGTCAGGTCGATATCGGCAAGCCTGTCGTTGATACCGGCCCGTCTTGCGGCAATATGCTGTCGGGGGTTGCTCCTTTCGCGCTGGAAATGGGCCTTGTGCCGATCCAAGATGGCGAGACGTCGGTTGTTATCTATGACGTGAATACGTCGAGCAAGATCGAAGCTGTCATTCAGACACCGGGCAAGCGCGTCAATTACATGGGCGATGCGGCGATTGATGGTGTGCCAGGCACGGCGGCACCGGTTGTCCTCAATTTCATGGATATTGTGGGCGCCAAGAGCGGTAAAATGCTACCAACCGGAAAAGTCATCGATAATATTCAGGGCGTTGATGTGTCGTGCTTCGATGTGGCTATGCCGATGATCCTGATGCGTGCGCGCGATCTGGGCCTTGAGGGCACGGAAGGGCGCAAGGAAATTGACGGCAATAAGGAATTGTTGAAGCGCATCGAGAGCATCCGCTTGGAAGCAGGCCGCATGATGGGCTTTGGCGATGTGACCGACAGCGTGATCCCGAAAGTGGGGCTTTTGTCTGAACCTCGCGGCAAAGGTGCGATCACCTCGCGCTATCTGACGCCACATGCTTTGCATGCTGCCCATGCGGTAACGGGCGCCTGCTGCGTGGCCACAGCTTGTGCAGTGCAGGGCTCTATCGCTTATGAGTTTGTGCGCATGCCAGAGGGCAATCCGCGCACGGTCTGGATCGAACATCCCACCGGAATGGTGGATGTGCGTCTGCAGACGACAGGTGAGGGTGCTGATTTGCAAGTCGTGCGCGCAGGTATTTTGCGCACCTGCCGCCCGATTATGAAGGGCGAAGTCTTCATTCCCGAAGCGTAATTTATCCCCTCACTGCGAGGGAAGCGAAGGAATCCAGAGGCCGCACGCGCGGCCTGTGGGTTGCCGCGTCGCCTTCGGCTTCCCGCAATGACGCGCTAGTCGACGATCGGTTTGCCGCGCACGTCTTCTGCACGTTCGATTTTCACCAGAACAGCAACACCTGTATCTGCGCCAACATGCGTCTGCTCGCGCGGGGTGAGGCGTACGAAAACGGCCTCATGAACGGGACCGTTTTCATGCAGCTCGACCGTGCCGTAAAAGCGCAAGAAGCCTGATTCCAGAATACCTGCGCGTTGGGCCGCAAAATTGGCATACATCACGCAGACACGATTGTTCTTTTGCACATTGGCAAAAGCTGAACGTTTCGAGCGCTCCCAATAGGCCAGATGATTGTCGTCAAAGACAAGCATCGAGCCTTTCGGGCTGATGTTAGGGCCATGCTCCCCTTCTGTTGCCACCAAACATGGGTAGCCATCATCCCATGCATTATAGATAAGGGCCCGGATTTTCTCGCTAAGCGCCATTGGTTAGTCCACCTTGATGTCGATAGCTTCGACGCGCTTTTTCCATTCGGAATATTCCTTCGTCATGAAGGCTTCCGAATTTTTCACATCGCCATACATGGGATCAAAGCCGATGGCGCGCAGCTTTTCCGTGATGGCGGGCTCGCGCACAATGTCGTCGATCTGCTTGTTATAGACTGTGATAATCGCATCAGGCGTGCCGGGAGGCGCGAAGAAGCCAACCCATGACAGCGAGGTGAACCCGGGATAGCCTGCTTCCGTAAAAGTCGGCACATCTTTTACAACCGCATTGCGCTTTTCAGAGGCGATCGCGAGGCCGCGAATATCGCCATTGGCGACTTGCGCTGCAAAACCTGACAGCGACGAGACGACCATCGGTACATGGCCGCCCATCAAAGCATTGGTCGCATCGGGGCCGCCACGGAAGGGCACATGTTTTGGATTGGCCTTCAGGATGAATTTGAAGAAATATTCGCCTGCAATATGCGAGCCCGTGCCGATGCCGGCTGTCGCAAAGATCACTTCGCGTCCTGGCTGATTGGCGACAAATTCGGCGAGATCTTTCGACTTGTCATTCTTGCCAATGGCAAAAACTTCTGGTGTCGTTGCGACAACGGCGATGGGCTTCAGAACGGTGCCTGCAAAACCCTTGTTGCGATAGAGTGTCTCGTTGATCGGCAACGCGGCTGTGGTGACGAGCAATGTATTGCCATCGGGGGTGGCTCCAATGACAGCCTTGGTTGCAATATTGGCACCGGCACCGGGACGATTTTCGACGACGACATTGCGGCCGCTCTTTTCCTGAAGGCGTGCACCCACGATGCGCGCAATGGAATCTGCCGAGCCGCCGGGCGCAAAGCCAACGAGCATGCTGATATTGGCCTGCTGAGCTTGTGCGCTGCCAGCGATCATGCATGAAAGCGCCAGAAGCGCACTGAATTTGAGTTTCATTGTGTCCTCCAATGGCCAGCTTTGCAGCTGCAGTTGGCGCCATCAAAAGAGGTTGGCGGCCGGTAAGTCAAATATGCCGGGATTATGCGGCCCCATTTCCATGAGAGGGAGACCATTTCCTATCCACAGGGGTGGCCTGGTGGCTTGACCCGAAGTGCAGATTGTCGACAATTGACAATCATCAAGCGGGGCAAACCCGGCGAGTCTCGCCACGAAAAGCGAGCAATTTGGAGGTAATGCCATGTCAGGTAAGGCTTTTCAGCTTTTCGCCGGGGTTGTAGCATCACTGGCAGTCTGCCTTGGCGGGGCGCATGCCCAGACCAAATATCCCAAAGAGACTGTGATGCTCGCCACCCATTCGAGCCCGGGCGGCGGCTCTGATATTTTCCTGCGTGAAATGGTGCCCCACCTCAACCGCGTGATGGGCCTCAATTTTGCGGTCGAAAATATTTCGGGCGGCTCTGGTGCCAAGGCTATGGCAGTTGTGTCCAAGGCCAAGCCCGATGGCGGGCTCTTCTACGCGACGACACCGACCTTCATTTACACCTCTCTCCTGTCGAAGCCCGAGGCGACTTACAAGGATCTTGAGCCGCTGGTGAATGTCTTCTTCGATCCGGAAGTCGTCTACACAGCCGCTGACTCCAAGTTCAAATCGCTCAAGGATGTGATCGATCACGCCAAGGCCAATCGTGGCAAATGGGGCGCGGCTAATCCGGCTTCGCTCGAACGACAGGTGCTGGAGCGAATGAAGAGCGCCACAGGCGTGCGCGCTGCGGTCGTCACCTTTGAAGGTGGCGGCGATATGCTGATCAATGTGCTCAATCACACGCTGGATGTTGGCATTGGTGAAATGCAGGAAATCCGCCCGCAATTGGATGCGGGCAAATTGCGTGTGCTGGCGGTGATGGGTGACAAGCGTCTTGAACAGCTTCCCGATGTGCCAACCGCCAAAGAGCAGGGTGTTGACGTCTCCGTGCGTAAGTTCCGTGGTTTGGCTGGCCCGAAGAATACGCCGCCAGAGGTTGTGAAGGCTTGGGAAGAGGGCATCCAGAAAGTGCTCGCAGATCCCGCTTACAAGAAGGTCTATATGGAGAACGGCTTGCAGCCTGCTTTTATTGCCCACGCCGAATATCAGAAGTTCGTCGCTGATTTTGGCAAAGAAACGGAAGACTTTCTGCGTTCGACCGGCACGATCAAGTAAGGCAGCACCAGATGAACCGCGATTTTGTAGCAGGCTTTTTGGGTCTGCTCTTGGCCATGGGCTATTATGCCATGGCGGCCAAAATTCAGAGCAGCCAATTGGCTGATGATGTGGGTCCAGGCGGCCTGCCGAAAATCTATGGCATCGCGCTGGCGTCCTTTTCCATTCTGCTGATGGTGCGTGCGCGCTTGGGCGTGGTGCAAGCAGAGGGCAAGCAGCGCCCGGTTGCTAAGGAGATTTTCTCCGCCAAACGCAGCATGGGGATTCTGGTCATTGGCATCGGCTACATTCTCGCTGTTCCATATCTTGGATATCCGCTGTCCATTGCTGTCGTGATCGCGGTGGCAACTCTTTACAATGGCGGGCAGATATCTTTGCGTCTGGCAGGCATTGCGGCGCTTGGTGCCTTTGGTCTTTGGTTTGTCTTCGTTTTTTTGCTGCACATCGGCCAGCCTGCCGGCATTTGGCCTGATTTGATCGAGGGCATGCGTCGATGATCGATCTTTCTGGCATGTTCAACGCGCTTGTCGCGTCACCCATGATCATCCCGGCGGCATTCGCCGGGATCGCATGGGGCATTTTGGGTGGCGCGCTGCCCGGCATTTCGCCCTCCATCACCATGGCGCTGCTGCTGCCCTTTACTTATGGCGCTGATCCGACCGCAGCGGTTGTTCTCCTCGCCTCGACTTATCTGGGTGCCGAATATGGCGGTTCAATTCCCGCCATTCTCATTCGAACGCCTGGCACCAATTCAGCCGCAGCCACGGTCATTGATGGCTATGCGATGAAAGAACAGGGTAAGGCAGGTGAGGCGCTTGGTATCTCGCTTTATTCAACTTTGCTGGGTTCGATCTTTGGCGTCGCGCTGCTTATTACACTCACCCAACCGCTGGCCAATGTTGCATTGGCCTTTCAGCCGACATCTTATGTCGGTCTGGGCGTGCTGGGTCTGAGCGTCATTGCTTCTCTTGCTGGCGAATCGCTGATCAAGGGTATGATGGCAGGCTTTATCGGCTTGATGATTGCAACCGTCGGCACTGATCCGGTGACGGGCAATAATCGCTTCACCTTTGATGATCCGGAATTGCTCTCCGGCATTCCGCCCATCCTCGTGATGGTGGGCATTTATGCGGTTGCCGAATTGTTTGAGCAGGCCAGCCATCCGGGCTGGCAGCAGACCAATACGGCCGATGCCTCGATCAAAATGCCCGATGCCTTGATGCGCGCGCGTTTACGCGTGTCGCAGATCATTGGTGCCATTATTGGCTTTATCGAAGGCCTGACGCCGGGCGGTGGCGGCACGATCGCGGCTTTTCTGTCTTATAATGAAGCCAGGCGCTGGTCGAAAACCCCGGAAGAATTTGGCCATGGTTCGCCCGAAGGTATTGCGGCTCCCGAGGCTGCAAATGGTTCAGTCTCGGCTACGGCTCTCATTCCGATGATGGGGCTGGGCATTCCCGGCTCCAATTCGGCAGCTGTTCTGCTCGGTGGATTTCTCATTCACGGTATGACGCCCGGGCCGATGCTCTTCACCAAGCATTATGATGTGGTGATGGGGCTCTATGCGGGCAAAGTGATTTCACTGTTTGCCTTGCTGATTGTCGCTTATCTCATTTTGCGTCCATGCATCTGGCTGGTGAACCGCCCAAAACATTATCTGATGGCCTTTATTTTTGCGCTGGTTTTGTCGGGTGTGTATGCGATCCACAATTCACTCTTCCATGTCGGTATTGCGCTGGCCTTTGGAGTGATCGGTTATGCGATGAAATATTTCCGCATCCCGACCCTGCCCATGGTGTTGGGTGTGGTGCTCGGCTTTATGGTGGAATCGAATTATCGCCGCGCGCTTGTCCTGTCGGATGGGGATCATATGACCTTCACGGAAGATCCGATTGCCGCGACTTTGCTCGCATTGGCTGGGGCCTTCATCCTGATTTCCCTGTTCCGCCATTTCCGCGATAGCGCGAAGGCCCAAGAAGAAAAGACAGCAGCATGAACGAGACAATCGAAACCGCTATTTCCGAAATTCTGGCTGACTGGTTGATCGGCGCTGATGCGAAGAACCTGTCGGAAGAAACAGTCGAGATGACACGCCGGATTGTGCTTGATGTTGCGGGTTTGTGTATCGCCGCGCGGAACGAAGATTATGTGAAGGCGACCGTGGGCGCATCCGGCCCCGGTGACATCACCGCTATAGGTCACGGAAAAGGCTTTGATGCTTTCTCCGCCGCACTGATCAATGGCACGGCCGCTCATGGCGAAGATTATGATGACACATTTGAAGGTGGACCTGTCCATTCGGGTGCAGTCATCGTGCCAGCCGTCATGGCGATTTGCGAACAAGAAGGCCTATCGGGAGAGAAGCTGTTACTTGCGACTGCTTATGGCTCGGAATTGCTCTGCCGTCTTTCTCTCGTGACACCAAAGGCCATTCACAAGGCGGGCTTTCATCCCACAGCTGTCATCGGCACGATGGCTGCGGCGGCCGCCGTGTCGGTTGCGCTCGGGCTTAATAAAAAGCAGACCGTGGACGCGCTGGGGATAGCAGGCTCGATGGCGTCCGGTATTATCGAATATCTGGCGGAAGGCACCTGGACCAAGCGCATGCACGCGGGCTGGGCGGCTCAATCGGGCATCCGCGCGGCCTTGATGGCGCGCGGTGGCTTTTTGGGGCCGCGCACTGTGTTCGAAGGCACGCATGGTTTCTTCCATGCCTTCGCACCTTCGCGCAAACCTGCTTTCGATCTGTTGCTAGCCGACCTCGGCAAGCGTTGGGTGATCGATGATATTGTCTTCAAACCTTACGCATGCGGTACCATGACACAGCCCTTCATTGATTGCGCGATTGAACTCGCCAAGCAGGGTGTGAAGCTCGACGAAATTTTGAAAATCGAATGTGATGTCGGCGAGGGGACCGTGCATCGGCTGTGGGAGCCGCTCAACGTCAAGCACAATCCGCAGACGGCCTATGCTGCGAAATTTTCGACACCATTTTGCATGGCGCTCGGCTTTGTCGAAGGCAAAGCGGGGCTTAACCAGTTTACCGATCAATCCATCCTCGAGCCGCTTGCGCGCGGATTGGCGGGCAAGATCAGCTACAAGATCAATCCGGATGATCCTTATCCTGATCAATTCATCGGCCATTTGCGCGCCACGCTAAAGAGCGGCGAAGTGCGTGAAGTGAAGCAGGGCTATATGCGCGGGGGCAAACATGCGCCCATGTCGCTCGAAGAGCTTCAGACCAAATTCGTCGACAATGCCGTCTACGGCGGCTGGACGGCAGCTCAGGCGGAAATGGCGCGTGGGATTGTGGTGGAAGCTTTCTCATCTGCTGGCCCGAAGCGCTTCCGTGATCTGAGGATCTGACACTGATCATGTCTGCACCGCTCGAAAATATCGCACGGATCAAGGTGCGCTCGCTCGCTGCCCTGATTGAGGCAGAAGTCGAGCGCATGATCATGGGTGGCGAAATTGCACCGGGCGACCGCGTCAATGAAAACCAATTGGCAGTTCGCTTTGGGACAAGCCGCGGACCGATCCGCGAGGCCTTGCGCTCACTCGAAGCAGGTGGCTTGGTTGAATTGAAGCCCAATCGCGGTGTTTTTGTTCGCTCGATTTCCTTACAGGAGGCGTGTGATATTTACGCCGTGCGCGCCGCTTTATTCGGTCTGGCTGGGCGCTTGTGTGCGAAGCGGCTCATTTCAGGGCAGGTCGCAGAACTGGAAGTGCTTGTGCGCGACATGGAACAGGCGGCAGCCGCGAAGGATTTCGATTCCTATTATCCGCTCAATCTGAAGCTGCATGACTTCATCATGGAGCATTCAGGCAATCCGGTGTTGGCCAGCCATTATCGGGATCTGGTAAAAATGTTGCACCTCTTCCGTGCGCGCTCGCTCGTGCAAGGCGGGGGATTGGCGATTTCCAATAGCGAACATCGCGAAATGGTGGATGCCATTTCTTCGAAAGATGGCGAGCGTGCGCATCGCGCGCATTTCGCCCATGTCATGCGGGCGCGTGAGCGCCTGACCCATAGCCAAGAAATACAATCGGACATCAAAACAAAGAAGGTCTCTTGATGAGCAAGAAACAGAATGTGACCGAAGACGCGATCGAATTCATCGAGAGCGTGTCTTATGACAAGCTGCCGGCAGAGGCTTTGCGCATTGGCAAGCGCTGCATGGTTGATACGCTCGGCCTCTATCTCGCTGGTGGTCTCGAACATTCGGTGAAAATGCTCGCCAAGGATGCGGTAGAGACAGGCGGTCGTGAAGATGCTTACGTGATTGCCGCCGGCAAGAAGAAAGTTCCGGCCGCGCTCGCCGCGCGCGTGCTCGCAACCGCTGGTCATGCGCATGACTGGGATGATACGCAGGTCTCGCATGATCCGGCGCACGTCTATGGTCTGCTCACCCATCCATCCTGCCCGCCGCTGACATCGGCTCTCGTCATGTCGCAGAAGCTTGGGAATGTGGATGGCAGAACATTCATGACCGCTTTCCAGACGGGTTTTGAAGTCGAGTGCAAAATCTCGGAATGGATGAAGCCCGTGCATTATCGCCGCGGCCATCACACATCGGGCACGGTGGGTACATTCGGTGCGGCGGCCACAGCTGCGAAGCTTTTGGGTCTCAAGGGTGAGACGCTCGCCCATGCACTGGGCATTGCCGCGTCACTGGCTGCGGGGATCCGCTGCAATTTTGGTACGATGACCAAGCCCTTGCATGTCGGCCGCGCGGCTGAAAACGGTGTGACGGCCGCTCTGCTGGCGGCGCGTGGTTTCACCGCTGATCCGACTGCGCTGGATGGTCCGTGGGGCTTCTTCTCCGTCATGGGCGAAGGTGCTACGGAAGAAAAATTCGTGCAGGGTTTTGGCAAGACCGATTACACGATTGTCAATCCGGGCGTGTCGATCAAGCCCTATCCGTCAGGCATTCTCACCCATCAATCGATGGATGCGATGATGACCCTCGTGCTCAGGCATGATCTGAAGCCGGAAGAAATTGTTTCGATCCGCTTCTATGCGGGCAAGAACATCATCGAGCCGATCCGCTATCCGGTTGCTGCGAACCATTTGCAGGCGAAGTTCTCGATGCCTGCGCTGCTGTGCATGATCGCGCTCAAGCGTCGTGCATCACATCATGAATTCATGGATGATTTCGTGGCAGGCCCCGCCATGCAGGATTTGCAGCGCCGCACCTCGGTGCATCTGGACGCCGAGATTGACGCCAAGGGTTATGACCTCATTCGCTCGCGCATTGAAGTTGAGACCAAGGATGGTCGCAATCTGATTGAATGGGCAGACGAGCGCTATCGCGGCGGCCCGCTCAATCCGATCAATGATGCCGATCTCGAAGCCAAGTTCCGCATGTGTGCGGAAGGCGCGATTGATGACAAGGCGCAGGCGCATTTGCTGGCATCTGTGGCAGGCCTCGAAAAGCTCGCCAATGCCACGGCACTCGCCGATGCCATGATCTATGACGCGATTTGAGGTGAGCCAGATGGGTGAACTCAAGGGCAGGGTCGTACTGGTAACAGGCGGGGCGCGCAATATCGGGCGCGCCATAGCGGTGGATCTGGCGAGTGCCGGTGCAGACGTCGTTCTCACGGCGCGCGCTGACAAAGCAGGGCTCGACGAGACGGCGGCGTTGTGCCGAGCAAAGGGCGTCAAGGCCGAAGTGATCTTGGCTGACCTCACGGATGTGACGTCGATCAAGGCCTTGATCAACAGTGTCGATGCAGCTTTCGGGCGCCTCGACATTCTCATCAACAATGCCGCTCTGCGGGCCGAGACGCCTATTGAAGACATCAGTGTTGAGGAATGGCGCGAGATTCTGGCCGTCAATCTCGATGCGGCTTTCTTCACCATACAGGCTGGGCTGCCTTTGTTGCGCATGTCGGATGCCGGCGCGATTATCAATATCGGTGGCCTTACCGCTTACACGGGCGCGAAGAACCGCCCGCATGTCGTGGCTGCCAAAGCTGGCCTCGATGGTTTGACCAAAGCTTTGGCGCAAGATCTGGCGCCAGCAATCACTGTTAACCTTGTCTCGCCTGGCTTAATTGCGACACAGCGTGGTGGCTCATCACCGACAGAACCCGACCACCACAAGAAACATACAACGCTGCTTGGTCGTCGTGGTCAGCCCGAAGAAGTTGCTGCCATGGTGCGTCATCTGGCGGGGCCTAAGGGACGCTATATCACCGGCCAAACTATGCACGTGAATGGTGGAGTTTATTTGCCTTGAACCAGGTCGTCGCGCTGCCGTCATGGCGGGGAGCAGCTCGGCGACGCCATGACGGAGAAAACAATGAAGACCAAGTTTGTAGGACTGGTTCTTGCGGCCATCGTGGTTGCCCCTGAAGCCTTCGCACAAGCCTATCCGACGCGCGCAATTAACGTCATTGTGCCTTATGCGGCTGGGGGTAATACAGATGTTGTTGGTCGCATTGTCGCTGAACATATGTCGAAAGTACTTGGCCAGCAGCTCGTCATTGAAAATGTAGCAGGCGCTGGTGGCACGACAGGTTCAGCGCGCGCCGCCAAAGCCGACCCCAATGGCTATACAATCCTTGTTGGTCAGATGGGGACGCATGCGGCCTCTGTCGGGCTCTACCCGAAGCTCGCCTATGATCCGGTGAATGATTTCGAGCATATCAGCCAATTGTCGGACACGCCGATTTCGGTTCTGGTGCGCAAGGATTTTCCGGCCAAAACTTTGGTGGAGTTCATCAGTATGGTGAAGGCTGATCCTAACAAATTCAATAATGGCCATGGTGGCGTCGGCTCCACATCGCATGTTGCCTGCATGTTTTTCACATCGCTCATCGGTGCGCGCTCACCCATGGTTGCCTATCAAGGCTCAGGACCGGCGCTGAATGATATTGTCTCTGGGCAGTATGATTTTCTTTGCGACCAGATTCCCCATCTTGTGCCGCAGGTGAGGCAGGGAAATATTCGCGCGCTTACCATTGCGCAGCCCGAGCGCTCGCCCGCTTTGCCGGATGTGCCAACAACGAATGAAGCAGGATTGCCCGCCTATCAGGCGTCAGGCTGGAACGCGATGTTTGCGCCAAAGGGCACGCCGCGAGAGATTGTTACCAAGCTGAATGCCGCGGCCAATGCCGCACTGGATGATCCCGCGACCAAGGGGAAGCTCGAGGCCATTGGTGCTGTGATCCCGCGCAAGGAAAGCCGCACATCCGAGGGCATGAAGAAATTTGTCGAAGCAGAGATCGGCAAATGGGCGCCGATCATGAGAGATGCCGCTTCGCAGGGGAAGTGATCAGCTCAGTGGCGGCCAGCCGATGGGGTGCGCGGTTTGGGCTCAATTGCTCAAGCCCAAAATCTCCGGCGGGGCGGGCTTGATTGCGGGCGGCGGGCCACCGCGTCTATAATCGCCCGGCAAATCAGGCCAACAGGCCTTTGGTTGAATTTTGTACAACAGGCGCGAGGCCCCTTGGCCGGAAGCGCCGCCCTATGAGGTTTGGATATGAACGAGCTTCTGCTCGACCAATTGGCCATCCGCCAGCTTGTCGAAAACTGGGTTGTCTGGCGCGATGCCGGGCATTGGGACCGTTTCCGCACCGTCTGGTTCGATGACGGCCGCATGATGGCGACATGGACGCAGGGCACGGCCGATGAATTCATCGACATGAGCAAGAAGGGCTGGGCCAATGGCGTCAGCATTCTGCATTTCCTCGGTGGCCATTCGGCCGACATCAATGGCACGCGCGCCATTTCCCAGACCAAGATGACGATCTCGCAGCGCGCGCTCGTGCATGATGTGCAGGTCGATGTGGTCTGCACCGGCCGCTTCTATGATTTTCTGGAAAAGCGCGACGGTCGCTGGGGCTTTGTCCTGCGCCAGCCGATCTATGAAAAGGATCGTATGGATCCCGTTGATCCTTCGCAAACGGTGAAGCTCGATCCCGAATTGCTGAACGCTTTTCCGGTGGGCTACCGCCATCTCGCCTATCTGCAATCGCAGATCGGCTATCCGGTTAAAAAAGACATGCCGGGCCTCACGGGCCCGCAGGTCGACAAGCTCTATGCCGATGGCGCCGAGTGGCTCGCCGGCAACCCCCTGACGCGCTGACACATCAAAAAAAGAAAAGGACAACTTTTATGAGCGCACCCTTCATTATCGGCATCGGCGGCACAACGCGTCCGGGCTCCTCCTCAGAACAGGCTTTGCAATTGGCTTTGGCCCATGCGCGCAAGCTTGGCGCAGAAACCAAGCTGTTTGGCGGCGACGAATTGCAAATGCCGATGTATGACCCCGCCACCGCCAATGAAAATGAAGCGGCGCGTGTTTTCATCGAAGCGTGCCGGCGCGCTGATGGCGTGATCATGGCCTCGCCCTGCTATCACGGTGCGGTTTCGGGTCTCGTCAAGAACGCGCTCGATTACACCGAAGAGATGAACAAGGATGCGCGCGTCTATTTCGATGGCCGCGCCATTGGTTCCATCGGTCTGGGTTATGGCTGGCAGGGGCCAGGTACAGTTCTGTCGCAATTGCGCGCCATTGGTCACGCACTTCGCGGCTGGAATGTGCCGCTTGGCGTTGCCGTCAATTCAGCAGTCGTGAAATTCACGGCTGAGGGTTGCTCGGATGAGAATATCGGCAAGCAGATCGAGATCATGGCAGGCCAAGTGGTGCAATTTGCCAAGTCAATGAAGCCCGCCTGATCAAGCCGCTAGTCTGTCGATCTCTGCCAATTCTTCCGCCGTCAGTTTCCAGCTGGCGGCGGAAACATTTTGGGCGATCTGTTCGGGTGTTGTGGCGCCCGCGATGATGCTTGGCACCACTTTTTGCCCGGCGAGCCAGGAGAAGGCCAACTCCAAAAGGCTTTTGCCCCGCGCTGCCGCAAAGGCCTGAAGCTTGTCCACCTTTGGCCAGTTGGCATCATGGAGATAGCGTGCTGCGAGTTTGGCATCTGCAAAGCGGCTTCCTGACGGAGCGGCAGCGTCACGGTGATATTTTCCCGTCAGCATGCCACCTGCAAGGGGATAGAAGGGCAGGAGCCCCATTCCTTTAGCCATGAGCGCGGGGATCAGCTCGGTCTCGGGCGTGCGAAAGAGCAGCGAATATTCATCCTGCGCGCAGATGAAAGCGTTGAGCCCCTTCAACTGGGCTGTGGCAGTGGCATCCACCACTTGCCACGCGGCGAGATTAGAGCAGCCGATGTAGCGCACCTTGCCCGAGCGCACGAGATCATCCAGCGCGCGCAAGCTTTCCTCAATCGGGGTGCGCGGATCGGGGCGGTGCATTTGATAAAGATCGATCCAGTCAGTTTTCAGGCGCCGCAAAGATTCGTCCACCGCCTGCATGATGTAGCGGCGCGATCCGCCAATCTTTTCGCCCGCATCATCCATGGCCATGCCAAATTTAGAAGCCAGCACGATGTCCTTGCGTCGTGCACCGAGCCATTGGCCCAGTGCGGTTTCGGAGCCGCCGCGGTTGCCATAAATATCTGCTGTGTCAAACAGGGTGATCCCGGCATCCAGTGCGGCATGGATCACGGCCTTGCTCTCGTTGATCCCCGTTCGGCCGCCAAAATTATTGCAGCCCAGACCAATCAGCGAGACGCGCAAACCAGAGTGGCCAATGTTGCGAATGTCCATGGTTTGCCCTCACCCCGTGTCGGGTTTTCTGACGGGCGCACGGCTGGGCGCGCCCCTATTGGCCGAAATGATCCCCAAGAGATGCTTAGTCTTCCACAGGTTCCGGGAAAAAACACCTTTGTCGACTTAAAGCCGATGCTATCTTACCAGCGCGACTCGGGGGACGGGGGCTCGATTCGGGCCTTCCTGAGAAACACTTTCTGGAATGCGCATCGGGGCGCGGGGGCGACATTGGGCAGCAACGATCCAAATCTTTCCAGCGGGGTTTTCCCCCAGACGGAAAATGCCTCGTCGGAGCGCCCCGCCGATCTCGTGGAAATGTGTGGCCACATCAAGTGGTTTGACGTGTCCAAGGGATATGGCTTCATTGTTCCTGACAATGGTGGCGCTGACGTATTGTTGCACATCACGGCTTTGCGCCGCGATGGTTTCCAGACGGCACCCGAAGGTGCGCGTGTGGTTTGCGAAGTTCAGGCTCGCTCAAAAGGCTTGCAGGTTTTTCGTGTCGTCTCGCTCGATGAATCGACTGCGACCCATCCTTCTCAGCTTCCCGTGGCCCGCACGCATGTGCAGGTGACACCGCAGGGCGGTTTTGAAATCGTCATTGTGAAATGGTTCAATCGCGTGCGCGGGTTCGGCTTTGTCACGCGCGGAGAAGGCACGGAAGATATATTCATCCATATGGAAACGCTGCGACGTTTCGGCATTATGGATCTCAAGCCCGGCGATGGTCTGCTGGTCCGCTTTGGGCCTGGCCCGAAGGGATTGATGGCGGCAGAAATCCGCCCGCTCGAAACAAATCTCCCTGTCTCACATTAGCTTTTGCAAGCGTCGCTGCAATTGAAAGCCGCGCATCTTTTCCGGGCGGGGTTTGCCATGATCTGGCGTCGCATGTTTCTCGCTTTTGTCGTTTTGCTGGTGCCGATTTTCTTCGTGCAAGCGCAAGATGGCGCGCTTGAGCCGCTCGATATTGTCTCAGCCACAGGCACGCATCGCTTTTCGGTCGAGGTGATGCGCACAGATGAGCAGCGCGCGCGTGGCCTGATGCATCGGCGCTTCATGCCGGAAGATCGCGGCATGCTTTTCGACTTCAAGCGCGAAGAGCCCGTCGCGATGTGGATGAAAAATACCTATCTCTCACTCGACATGCTGTTCGTCGATCGCGGCGGTAAAATCGTTAGCGTTGCAGAAAATGCCGAGCCCTTGTCGGAGCGGATCGTTCCATCCGGCGCTCCGGTTCTGGCTGTACTGGAAGTCAATGCGGGGACAGTGCGCCGATTGGGCATCAAGGCGGGTGACCTGATGCGTCATCCGCTGTTCAAATAATCAGATCTTTTTGTGCTGATTTGCTTTTTTGGCCGTAGCGTGATCCGGGCGGCCCTTGGGCCTGCTTGTGTAGGTCTGTCATCAGAAGCCCACTAGCGTGGAACAGGCAGTTTCCGCCCCTACCGAAGCCAAAGACTTGAGAAGTCATGCGAATCGGCTCAATCATGAATGGTGTTTTACGGTTACCGGTGTTGTGGCACCCGGATCGTCGTTCTTTGGGTCGTCGTCGGAGCCTGAAAGCGTAACGTGAGATAATATATTTGATTTTAGCTTAGAACCAGTATTTTACATGTTTCGTACCAACGTTATTCGTTTGTAAGTCTGTTTGTAGCTGTGCAGTTCAGTCGCGTCGTGTCCGGAGTTTGACGGGAGGTCGCGAGGACAGCATGAGCATTGAACAGCGGGTGAATCGCAAACCAGACAGGCCTGGCCGTCTGTTGATCATCACATTTTGTATTGCTCCAGTGGTCGTTCCGCTGCTTGCGATAGGTTTCAAATTCGGTGTGCAAGACCGTGTTCCCCTTTTGCTAGGGGTTCCGGCGGCGTTTTTCGCCTCGGCCAAGGCGGCCGTGCCACAACAGGGCGCGGCGATTCTTCAGGGCGCGGCCATACTCGGGGACTTGCCCTCGCGGCTGCATTTTCATTCCACCGTTTTCGAAGCCCCCACCGGTGTGGCGCAACGCTTTGAGCCGACCGAGGGACGCACTCTGGTGGAGCAGAGCCCATCTACGTCCCGCATGATCAGCAACACACCAGTTTTGCGTCAGGTCGAGGCGCGCGAGGGTCTGAAGCTCGTCTCTGACACGATGGCGATTGCGATCGAGAAAGAGGCTTCTGATTGTCGACCGCAGGAGGGTGTGATTGTGCCGTGCGCACAGCGCGCGCTAACGCGGCTCGATCTGTCGAAGCGCGAGCGTCCGGTGAGATGCGACAGTCTCTCTGCGGGCGAGGGCGATATGCGGGGAGCCTGTCGCACCGTGAAAATCGACCTTGCTGAAGATCTGCAGAATAATGGGCTGTCGTTGAGACGCAGTGAGTAGGCTTCTGCGTCGAGAATTTTGCCCATCCCGCCGAAGCTCATTTTTTCCGATCGTCGAAACAAATGTAACCTAAAACAGTTTCTTAGCTCTGCGGGCTCCCCTCGTCATGCTTTGGGGGAGGGTAAAGTTTGCTGATATGGAGCAAAAGATGAGGACACAGGAGATGCTGAGGCTGATGGCTGCCATTGCCGCGATTGCGGTGCTGGGCATGCCCGGGATAGCTCTGGCGCAGGGGCGGCCCGATTCCCTGCAAATGAGCTGTGAGGCAGCGCGCCGCCTGGTCTCCGAGCGGGGCGCTATTGTTCTGGGAACAGGCCCCGATCTTTATGATCGCTATGTGGCCAGTCAGGGCTTTTGCCAGCGTGACGAGCAGACAACTCCGGTTTGGCTTCGGACAGCGAACTCGAGCCAATGTTTCATCGGCTACCGCTGCAAGCGGGTGGATGACGAAGCTGAACGTTAGGTCAGGCTTGTGTGCAATGGACAGGCGACAAGGGCCTATCTCTTGTGCTATCGGGGCGGATGTCGGGGCATAGCGCAGTCTGGTAGCGCATCTGCTTTGGGAGCAGAGGGTCGCAAGTTCGAATCTTGCTGCCCCGACCATCAGTCCAGCTTGGCAGAATCCCGCGCTCAGGCTAGGACGGGTTGTGTTCCCTTTTGTGACGGGCTTGAACCATGACGGCACGCATCTCCCGCCCTGCCAAGAGCGCCACCCAGTCGGGTGCGGCGCGCGCCAAGGTTTGGCTGCTCGAATATGCGGCGACCGATCGCGCCATCGAGCCGCTGATGGGCTGGACTAGCTCCAGCGACACAAATCCGCAGATCAAGCTCTGGTTTGCAACACGCGACGAGGCTGTGGCCTATGCTGCGCGTGAAGGCATCGCCTATCGTCTCGAAGAGCCCAAGGCAGTGTCGCGTCGCATCATGTCCTACTCGGATAATTTCAAGACAAATCGCGTCGGTCAGTGGACGCATTGATCTGGGGCTCGCAAAAAATTTCTATCCCGGCCCCATAGCTCAGCTGGATTAGAGCAGCCGCCTTCTAAGCGGCAGGTCGTTGGTTCGAGTCCAACTGGGGTCGCCATCTCCTAAATAACCGGACATTCATGTTCTTGAGAAGCCCGAGATATCCTGAAATTAAGATCGAAGATGGGGATACTTCCGTCAATCGATTATGGCCTCTCCATGATTATATTAATCTTCCGCTCTCTAACAGCCGCTGGTATGGCCGATTGGGAAACAATATCCAGCAGATCTGTGTCGGGCTTAGTGTCTGTCCAGTGAGTTATTGAATGATATGAAGTATTTGTGATTCAATGGAGGCGGCCTGATTCGAGGGAGCCGCCTATGTGGACTACAGAAAATCGAGGGCGATATGACCGCAGCCACTTACGTTATCCGAGCGACCTAACCA
>CANJVX010000018.1 GCA_947478405.1 Beijerinckiaceae bacterium
CGAAGTCTCCGAGCGTCTCGCCAAAGTTATACCCAATGATCGTATTGTGGTGGGCGAAAGCGGAATCGGGTCGCATGAGGATGCGCTGCGGCTGGTGCAATCGGGCATTGGGACATTCCTCGTCGGTGAAAGCCTGATGCGCCAGGATGATGTGGTGAAAGCTACCCATGACCTGCTGCATGGCCCCGCACTTGCGGCGCGCAACACATGAGCAAGCTCTCGCACATCACCGCATCTGGTGACGCCCATATGGTCGACGTCTCGGACAAGGCGGTAACGACACGCGTGGCAATTGCGCAAGGACAGGTGGTGATGAAGCCAGAGACTTTGGCGCTCTGCCTATCGGGCGACGCAATGAAGGGCGATGTTCTGGGCACTGCCCGCATCGCCGCCATAATGGCGGCCAAGAAAACGCATGAGCTGATCCCCCTCTGCCATCCGCTGCTGATCACCAAAGTAACGGTCGATTTGGCGCCGGACGAAAAACTACCCGGTGTTCGCGTTGAAGCCAGCGTCAAGGTAGCAGGTCAGACCGGTGTCGAAATGGAAGCTCTGACAGCTGTCAGTGTCGCATGTCTGACTATCTATGACATGCTGAAAGCTGTTGATCGTTTCATGGTTATCGAAGGTATCGGCCTGATCGAAAAAACAGGCGGCAAATCCGGCGATTGGCGCCGGCCGGGCGCATGAGCCCAGCGCCACTCTTGCCAGTCTCAGACGCGCTCAAACGCGTGCTCGAGACTGCGCGCACTCCATTAGCACCTGAGCGCGTCCCGCTGGCCCAGTGTCGAGGCAGAACTCTGGCAGAAGATGTCGCGGCATTGCGGACGCAACCACCCTTCCCTGCCGCCGCCATGGATGGCTATGCTGTCCGCGCAACTGATATTGAAAATGTGCCGGCAAAGCTAAAAATCACGGGCGAAAGTGCCGCGGGGCGTCGCTTTCATGGGACTGTCAACGCGGGGGAAGCTGTTCGCATTTTCACCGGTGCGCCCGTTCCCGAAGGCGCCGACACCATCCTCATTCAGGAAAACACAAAAGCCGATGGCGATCACGTAACTGCGCTGGAAAGCGAAAAGCTGGGTCGCTACGTGCGCCGCGCCGGTCTCGATTTTTCTGAGGGCGATGTACTGCTTAAAAAAGGCCAGCGCCTTGGCCCAGCCGAACTCGCCCTCGCAGCCGCAATGAACCATCCAGCCCTGCCTGTGACGCGGCGTCCACGCGTGGCGCTTCTGGCAACCGGCGACGAACTCGTTCGTCCGGGCGAAGAGATAGGTCCCGACCAGATCGTCGCCTCCAACACATATGCTGTGCGCGCCTATGCTGAAAAGGCCGGCGCGGAAGTCATTGATCTGGGCATTGCTGGCGATAATTTCTCGGCCATTGAGGCGGCAATCCGCGCGGCGCGCGCCTATGGCGCCGATGTTATGGTGACGCTAGGCGGCGCCTCTGTGGGCGATCATGATCTGGTGCAAACTGCACTCGCCCATGAAGGTATGGAGCTTGGCTTCTGGCGCATTGCCATGCGGCCAGGAAAACCTCTGGTGCATGGACAGATCGGCGACATGCGCATTCTGGGCCTGCCAGGAAATCCGGTTTCAGCCATTGTCTGCGGGCTTTTGTTTCTGGTGCCGCTGGTGCGCGCTTTGTCGGGGGATATCCATGCTGGGGATGACCGGAGCGAAATCGCTGTTTTGGCGTCTGATCTGCCAGAAAACGATAATCGTCAGGATTATCTGCGCGCGCGCATCTGCGGGCGGAAAGATGGTCACCCGCTGGTCGAAAGTTTCACGCGGCAGGATTCCTCCATGCTGCGCATTTTGTCCGAAGCCCAATGCCTGATCGTGCGCGAAGCCCACGCCCCTGCTGCCAAGGTGGGCGATCCGTGCCGGATGTTGCGGGTTTAGGGAAGTTCGCCCCTTAAGGCCAAGACCACTTGCGGAACAAAACAAAAACATGTTAGTTTGTTCACGCTTTGTTTAGTCGATTCCGTCTATGGAAAGAGCGTCTGTGTCATGGCGCCCGCCAACCGGTCCGGCTAGACGCACAAAAATTCGGGGACGACGACCCATGTTGACCAAGAAGCAGAACGAGCTTTTGCGCTTCATCAATGAGCGCTTGAAGGAGACAGGCGTCCCGCCCTCTTTTGACGAGATGAAGGACGCCCTTGATTTGGCGTCCAAATCCGGAATCCACCGGCTCATTATGGCACTGGAGGAGCGTGGTTTTATCCGCCGCCTGCCCAACAGGGCTCGCGCGCTCGAAGTGCTGCGCCTACCCGAAAGCTCCACACCGGCGCCGCGTCCAGGAAAATTCTCGCCCTCCGTCATCGAGGGCGATCTCAATCGCGTGCCTAGAATCGCAACGATCCATGTCGAAGGGGGGCTTGATGCCTATAATATCCCGGTGATGGGACGCATCGCTGCAGGCACGCCCATCTCGGCGATCCAGCAGACTTCTCACACCATTCCCATGCCCCCCGAGTTTTTGGGAATGGGTGACCATTTTGCGCTCGAAGTGCGCGGCGATTCCATGATCGAGGCCGGCATTCTCGATGATGACACTGTCATCATTCGCAAGCAGGATACGGCGGAGACGGGCGATATTGTCGTTGCTCTCATTGATGATGAGGAAGCCACGCTCAAGCGTCTGCGCAAAAAAGGCGGCTCCATTGCACTAGAGGCAGCAAACCCTGCCTATGAGACGCGCATTTTCGGGCCTGACCGCGTGCGGATCCAGGGCAAACTGGTGAGCTTGATCCGCAAATATTGAGACCACCTTCAATCGATGACGAGGCTATTTGGATCATAGTCTCCATCGGGCGTTTGTTCTCCGGATGAAACCGGTGTGCGTGTAAAAAACGGCTGTTTTTGTGGGAACCACGCGCGCTGAACCCCTGCTTCTCGCGCGACCCGCATCTCAAACGTGCCATTCTTCTGCAAGCGTAGCTCTGTCGCACCATGGGCGGCGAAATGGGTACCATCCAACACGCGTTCCGGGCCTTTGCATCGGCCATTCGTGTAAAGCCGCGTCACAACCACATCAGCGCGCGCGCAATCCTCAGCTAGCGCTTGCGGCTCGAGCACCAATGCCACGATGCGGCCATCAATCCATTGTGTGATGCAGCCCCACGCATCGCAGCGACCCTTGCCTGCAAGTGTCACCTGCCCCGGTTTGCGTGAATCCCCATCCCCCAGCAACCATTGCGATACGGCAAAATCATTGCCCTTGCCGTTGAGAACTTCAAATTGCCCCGAAAATCCCCGCACAGCCATGCTGCGCGCCCGCCCATCGATCACAAGATCGGGGGATTGCGTGACAGAGGCGAGCCAGAGACCAAGGCTCATAGCAACAAGCCCAACATAACGGATGCCGCTGCGCCACAGGCATAACCACAAAAGCCCGAAGGCAATTGTGAGAAGCGCCCCGAAGCCAAAGCCGGCAACATATTTTGTCGATCCCTGGAGGTCCGCAACCAGACGCGACATGTCCATCATGCCGGATATGCCCCATCCCATGATCGTCCAGACGGGTCCATCCAACCCCAGCGGACCGAGTACAACACCCAGCAAAGCAGCAGGCATGACGATAAATTCAACCACGGGAAGCGTCAGCGCATTGCCGATGATCGAATAGGGATTGATGCGGTGAAAGTGAAAACTGGCAAATGGGGCGGTGGCAAGTCCAGCTACAAGTGTGGTCAGCAACATGATGACAAACGCGCGCATCGCACGCCGCGAGAAAGAAAGATCCGCCTCACGAGCTTCATCACGCTCACCGCGCTCAAACAATGCAATCATGGCCGCCACCGCCCCAAAAGACATTTGGAAACTCGGCCCCATCACACTCTCAGGTTCGCGAACCATGACAATCAGCGCTGCTACGGCAAGATTGCGCATGGACAAAACTGGCCTATCGAACAGAACCGCGGCCAGCATCACCAAAATCATGATGAGGGAACGTTCCGTTGCCACTTCGGAGCCAGCAAAAACGCAATAGGCAGATGCCCCAATCATCGCGAATACAGCCGATATTTTCTTGACCGGATAATTAAGTGCAATTGCTGGAAATAGCGCCAGTACAGCGCGCAAACTCCACATGAAGAGCCCGGCGGCGAGCACCATATGCAGGCCTGAAATCGAAACGACGTGATAGATGCCTGCACCACGCAAAGCCTCATTCGCCTCTTCGCTAATGAGCCCGCGTTTGCCGGTCACGAGTGCTGCCGCAACCGCGCCATCGTCCCCGCCAATCACACCTGCAATGCGGCGCGTGAGATCATTACGTGCGCGGTCGATGGCGGCTCCTATATGAGTGGCGACGGGCACATCCATAGGCTCGATATTTTCGACGCGCCCAACAACGCTGCCCACCCCACCAATCTGCTGGAAAAAAGCCTCCCGTGCGAAATCATAACCACCAGGCTCAGCTGGGTCCGCTGGCGGAACCAGACGCATCGTCGCGATGATTGAATCCCCCGCCTGAAGGCCACCAAGGGTCCGAATGGTCACACGCACCTTGCGCGGCGTTGCAAGGGGTGAGAGCCCATCAATACTGCGCACTTGCAGCAACATCCGCCCAGCCCCACCGCGGCGCTCATCAACACTTTCAATCAGTCCGGAAACCGTCGTCACTTTTGCCGATGCCAATACCGGCGCTGTCATTCCCGCCGTCCGCAACACAGAGGCACTCAAGCCAGCAAAAAGAAATGCAGCCGCCCAACAAAGGGCAGAGGTCTTCAGAGCACCACGCCAATGGGCAATCACAGCCAACAGGCTGGTGAGAGAGCAAGCAGCAATCGACACAAAACCAGAGGGTTCGCGTGCGGCGGCAAAATAGGCCAGCACACCTGCGAGAAAACAAACCGGCAACCACAGAAAGGAACGACGCTCTCCGACTTCCTGCGCCACCTGGTGCGCAAACCAGGCATACGGCCCCGAGAGTGTCAGCCAAGACCACGGGCCCGCTTTGGAGGCCCACAAACCAGTGTCCGAGAAGCCTACCCCAGCTTTGACAATCGGTCCGGCCATGAAAAATCTCAAAACATGCATGGCGGGGCTAATGATCAGCCGAAAAGCCTCCCCCCGTCCGCGCGCCTATGCTACACGGGCGCCCGACGTCTTCCATTACAAAAAGTTCAGGTGTGCCGAATGTCTTCCCCCGTGGTCACGCGCTTCGCGCCCTCGCCGACTGGTTTCCTGCATATAGGGGGTGCGCGCACAGCCTTGTTCAACTGGCTCTTTGCCAAGCACAATAACGGCACCATACTGTTGCGCATTGAAGATACTGACCGCGAACGCTCCACCGATGCCGCTATTGAAGCCATTATTGATGGTCTCGACTGGCTCGGTCTGAAATGGGATGGCGACACGATCTATCAATTTGCCCGCGCCGGTCGGCATGCCGAGGTGGCGATGGAACTTCTGGCAAAGGGGCTCGCCTATAAATGCTATGCGAGCTCGGACGAGTTGTCGGAAATGCGCGACAGCGCGCGTAAAGAGGGCCGTCCGCCGCGCTATGACGGGCGCTGGCGCGATCTGGGTGGCACGCAGGCGGAAGCTGATGCGATTGCGGAAGGCCGCAAGCCCGTCATCCGCCTGAAGGCACCCAAAGAGGGTGAGACGACCGTCGACGACAAGGTGCAGGGCCGCGTCACCTTCCCCAACAAAGATCTCGACGATCTTGTTTTGCTACGCTCTGACAACACACCGACCTATATGCTGGCCGTGGTTGTCGATGATCACGACATGGGCGTAACCAATATCATTCGCGGCGACGACCATCTCACCAACGCCGCGCGTCAGAAGCAGATCTATGAGGCCCTCGGCTGGGACGTGCCCTTGATGGCGCATATTCCGCTAATTCACGGGCAAGATGGCGCGAAATTGTCCAAACGCCATGGGGCTCTTGGTGTCGAGCAATATCGCGCCTTGGGCTTTTTGCCTGCCGCTCTGCGCAATTATCTCGTGCGTCTGGGCTGGTCGCAGGGTGACCGCGAATTCTTCACCACGGATGAAATGATCGAGGCTTTCGATCTGGCTCAGGTTGGACGCTCAGCCGCGCGTTTCGATCTCGTGAAGCTCGAAAACATGAACGGCCAGTACATGCGAGCGACCGCCGATCCCGTTCTCACGCAAATACTCATCGACACATTGCCCTATTTGCCTGGTGGTGATGACCTCCTGCCCAAGCTTGATGCCGCTCTCCGCGCCAAGCTCGAAAAGGCAATGCCCGGACTGAAAGAACGCGCGAAAACCCTTGTAGAACTGTTGGATGGCGCAAAATTCCTGCATGCCATGCGCCCGCTCGAGATGGATGCCAAAGCCCAGGAAATCCTGACCAAGGGTCACGAACACCTGCCCGCACTGATCGCGCGCCTAGAGGCTATCGACAGCTGGACCGCCGGCGCTGCCGAGGCGGCAGTCCGAGCTTATGCTGATGAGACCGGGGCCAAACTGGGCCAAGTCGCCCAGCCTTTGAGGGCCGCCCTGACCGGACGTGGCACCTCGCCTGGTATTTTTGACGTGTTGGAAGTACTCGGACGGAACGAAAGTTTAAACCGTTTGCGTGATCAAGTCGTTGCGTAAGCGGCTGATAAGGCATGCCAGGCACAAGCCATGCTTGCCTTATTCCTGCCTTGAACAGCAATCGCGGATGCGATAGCTGTTGCGCGGCGCAACAAAAGTTAAACCGCCGGGCGTTGAGCCCGCGGACGAGCAGAAAAAGGCAGTCACATGAGCGCGAAATCCGGCAACGTCTCCCTCGGCGGAAAGACCGTCGAATTGCCCGTCTTGACGGGCACGATCGGTCCTGATGTCTTGGATATTGGTAAGCTTTATGCCCAGACTGGCGCATTCACTTACGACCCCGGCTTCACCTCAACCGCGTCGTGCGAATCCGCCATCACTTACATCGATGGCGACGAAGGTGTTCTGCTGCATCGCGGCTTCCCGATTGACCAGCTCGCCCAAAATGGCGACTTCCTCGAGACCTGCTACCTACTGCTTTATGGGGAACTCCCGACAGCCGCACAGAAAACCGATTTCGATTATCGTGTTCAGCGCCACACGATGGTGCATGAGCAGATGGCCCGCTTCTTCCAGGGCTTCCGCCGCGACGCGCATCCGATGGCCGTCATGGTGGCAGCCGTTGGCGCGCTTGCCGCCTTCTATCATGACTCGACGGACATCACTGACGAGAAGCAGCGCATGATTGCTTCCATGCGCATGATTGCAAAAGTGCCTACACTGGCCGCTATGGCCTATAAATACACGATCGGTCAGCCCTTCGTGTATCCGAAGAACTCGCTCGATTACACGTCGAACTTCTTGAACATGTGCTTCGCTGTTCCGTGTGAAGAATATAAAATCAACCCCGTGCTGTCGCGCGCGCTTGATCGGATCTTCATCCTGCATGCCGACCACGAACAGAATGCCTCGACTTCGACCGTTCGTCTGGCCGGTTCGTCGGGCGCCAACCCGTTCGCTTGTATCGCAGCAGGCATCGCCTGCCTCTGGGGCCCCGCACATGGTGGCGCCAATGAAGCCGCGCTGAAGATGTTGGCCGAAATAGGCCATGTTGATCGCATTCCCGAATTTGTAAAAAAAGCCAAGGACAAGAACGATCCATTCCGTCTCATGGGCTTTGGTCATCGCGTTTACAAAAACTACGATCCGCGCGCGAAGATTATGCAGCAGACCTGCCATGAAGTTTTGGGCGAACTCGGTGTCAAGGATGAGCCTCTTCTTGAAGTGGCCATCGAACTTGAGCGTATTGCGCTGTCGGATGAATATTTCATCGAGAAGAAGCTTTACCCGAATGTCGATTTTTATTCCGGGATCACGCTGAAGGCGATGGGCTTCCCGACCTCCATGTTCACGGTGCTCTTCGCCGTTGCGCGCACGGTGGGCTGGATTGCCCAGTGGAAGGAAATGATCGAAGACCCGACGCAAAAGATCGGCCGCCCGCGCCAGCTCTACACGGGCGCAGCGTTGCGCGACTATGTACCAGTCGGCAAGCGCTAAGCGCACGGGCTTCAGAAATTAGAAAAGCGCCCTGCGGGGCGCTTTTTTTATGCTGTATTTCACCCCACGGCGGGATCGGCCTTCACACACAGAACGACAAAACAATCTTCGCTGCTTTAACGCTCGGACTTTGATTATCTGCTAAACGCATCACCTCTTCGAGATGTTTGAAAGCCTTAAGCTGAACTTCCCGTACAGAAGATTTTTGCATCAGCGGCACCAAAGCATCGCTTAATTTTTGCGGCGTGCAATCTTCCTGAATAAATTCAGGTACCACAATCTCGCCCAAAATAATATTCGGAAGACTTACCGACGACAGACGCAGAACACGGCGTGCAATCATTGCTTCGATGGCATTGACCTTATAGGCAGCAACCATCGGCACCTGCGCCAGAGCCAGTTCTAACGTCACGGTTCCGGAGGCCGCCAATGCAGCACGCGCAGTACGAAATGCACCCCATTTTCCTGCTTCCCCGCGGATCACTTGAACGGGAACCGGCCAATCGCGCACCTTCATTTGTATTTCATCTGCAAGACGATCAACTGCGGGCAGTAAAACATCAACCGGGCCGATTGTGTTTACCAACAATGCAACAGTCTCTCGAAACAAGGGCAGAAGGCGCGCTACTTCCGAGTGACGGGATCCTGGAAGAACAAGCAAGCGTGGCTTTTCCCGTTCCAAGCTTTTCTCACCATCCGGTCGCAGCTGCGCAAATTGCTCGATCAAGGGATGGCCCACATAGGTGCAGGCAGGGCCACCCAGTTCTTCGTGAGCAGACGGCTCAAAAGGCAGAAGCGCAAGCAGATGGTCTACATATGGCCGCATCTTTTTTGCGCGCCCCGGGCGCCAGGCCCAGACTGTTGGCGATACATAATTGACGATTGGAATATTGGAGTTTGCCTTGCGCACAATCCGCGCAACACGATGCGTGAAATCAGGACTGTCGATAATCACCAGCACATCTGGCTTTTGTGCAACAATCTCTTCAGCGGTCTGCGAGATGCGCTTCAGTAGCAAGGGGAGCCGCGCAATGACCGGCAAGAATCCCATCACGGCAATATCATCCATCGGAAAAAGGCTTTCCAGACCCTCCTCGGACATCAACTTACCGCCAACGCCTACAAAGCAGGCTTCAGGTTTGAGTGCTCGTATGGCGCACATCAATTTGTAACCAAGCTGATCGCCGGAAGCCTCTCCCGCGACGATAAAAATGCGGGGCGCTCTTTGCATGCTCACGCGGTAGAATCTCTCACTTCGCGTGGCGTGCAGATCGCGCGATCACCGCCCTCGCGAATGAATTCGAGAATCTCGATTACCTGTGCATGGTTTGCAAATTCACTTGCAACATCTTCGACACGCTCTTTAAGCGTACCCTCCTGTGCGAAGAGCAGGCGATAGGCACGGCGAAGGCCATGAATTTCATCCCGCTCGAAACCACGACGCTTCAACCCGACAAGATTGAGACCTGCGAGGTTTGCGCGATTGCCAATGGCCATGCCGTAAGGAATAACGTCATTCTCGACTGCTGCCATTGCCGCAACGAAGGCGTGCAATCCGACGCGCACAAACTGGTGCATGGCGGCGCCACCACCCACAATAACATAATCACCAAGCGAACAATGGCCTGCGATCAGGACGTTGTTCGACAGGATTACATGATTGCCGATCTGAACATCATGCGCGATGTGGGAATTGGCAAGAAACGCGCAACCATTTCCGATAATGGTTTTGCCTCCACCGCCTTCGGTTCCTGGATTCATCGTCACGCCTTCGCGGATCATGCAATCAGAACCGATGAGAAGCGAATTTTCTTCGCCGTGAAATTTCAGATCCTGCGGTTCATGACCAACAGAGGCAAAAGGGAAGATGCGCGTGCGCGCACCGACACTTGTGTTCCCGCCCAGAGCCACATGGGAAATCAATTCGACGCCATCGCCCAATGTGACCTTCGGGCCGACATGACAGAATGGGCCAATTGAAACACCTTCTCCAATCCTCGCACCTGCTTCGACGACAGCGCTCGGATGAATGCCAAGCGGCGTAATCCGCGGCGGGCGTTTTTGGGAGATCTCGGCCAAAACTTAGACCCCCTTGCTATCTTCAACAATCAGCATGGCAGAGACTTCAGCCTCACACACAATCTGATCATCAACTTTGGCGATTCCCTTGTACCACCACATGTTCCGGCGCTGATTGGTCTTGGTCATGTGATATTCAACCCGGTCACCGGGAACAACCGGCTTGCGGAACTTGGCATTATTGATGGTCATAAAATAAACGAGCTTCGGCTTGCCAATCGTCGCCGCATTGACACACAACGCCCCCGCCGTCTGCGCCATGCCCTCGATCAACAACACGCCAGGCATGACTGGTTGTTCAGGAAAATGCCCCTGAAATTGCGGCTCATTATATGTGACATTCTTGATGCCAATGCAGCTCTCATCCCCATTGCACTCGATGATGCGATCCACGAGCAAAAACGGATAACGATGCGGCAGAGAAGCCATCAACTTGATAATATCGACGGTTTCAAGCGCTTTGGCTTTGGCTTCTGTCATCTTCTCAATCCCCAACATGCGTGGCACGCACATGCACCTGACGCATCATTCTTTGCTGTCTGAACCAAGCTTTCGTCCGGCCAATTTGGTCAAGGTCGCGACTTCACGCATAAATTCGCGCATTGGCTTGGCAGGAGAACCACCATAGGTCACGCCCGCAGGTACATCTGTCATGACGCCGGCTTGCGCACCGATTTGCGCACCCATGCCGATCTTCAAATGGCCTGCGACGCCAACCTGTCCGCCCATGGCAACAAAATCGCCAATATCGGTCGAACCCGAAATCCCGACTTGTGAGACGATCACGCAGTGACGACCGATGGTGACGTTATGTCCAATCTGAACGAGATTGTCGATCTTCGTTCCCTCGCCGATCACAGTGTCACGATTGGCACCGCGATCGATGGTCGTATTCGCGCCGATCTCGACATCATTCTGGATGATCACGCGGCCAATCTGCGGCACTTTCATATGTCCCCGTGGGGACATGGCAAAACCGAATCCATCCTGCCCGATGCGAACGCCCGGATGGATAATGACGCGATCGCCGATGAGTGCGAACAAAACTGTCGACTGCGGGCCAATAGAGCAATGGCGGCCAATGCGAACATCAGGGCCGATGACAGCATTGGGGCCAATCACGCTGCCCTCACCGATCTCGGCCCGCGGCCCGATCACAGCGCCCGGATCAACCGTTACGCCATCTTCGAGACGTGCATCAGGGTGGATATAGGCCCCAGGCGAAATACCGGACCCGCCAAAAACCGAGCCTGGCTGCATCGCGTCTGGAAAAAGCATTGCCGAGACTTTTGCGCATGCAGCGTAGGGCTCAGGTGTAACCAGAGCAATCGTTGCCTCCGGGACGCGATCAGCATAGTGCTGCGAAACAAGACATGCCGTCGCACGCGTCGTGCGCACATCCTCGGCATATTTGGGATTATCAAGAAAAACGAGCGCTCCCGGCACGCCCTGATCGAGCGGCGAAACAACTTCGATCCGGGCGGCAAGATCCGCCTCGCGCGAAGGCTTTGCCCCGGTCAATTCGACGATTTCGCCGATGGTCAGGGAACCCGCGCGCCGGAAGAAAACCGGATCGCTCATGCTTTACCTCATCACACCGATGTCCGGCACAGATCGCACAGGCCCATCTCGTAAAAAGAGCCTGCGCTGATTACCTCAGCGCAGGCTTGGTAGATCAACCCGATTCAGGCTGAAGCAGACCGTTAGAAGGACGTGCCACCCGAGAAACGGAAGAATTGCGTGCGATCATACTGGTCTTTTGTGATCGCCTTAGCAAAGTCGAAGCGGATCGGACCAAGTGGAGATGCCCAGAGAAGCGAAACACCCACCGACGAACGGATCGCATGCGAGTCACGTACCGTGATACAATTGGCCTGCTTATAAGAATGGTCGGAGTCATTGTAGGTCACGCAAGTGGTAGGAGCAGTTCCACCAACAAGCGACGAGAAGTCAGTTTTACCCCTGTAACCAAACAAAGTTCCTGCATCCGCAAAAACCGCGCCTTTGAGTCCGATCTCCTTCGGAATGCCGAAGACGGGGAACTGGGCTTCAAGTGTCCCACCAAAATAGGACGTACCACCGAGCGCACCGGAGGTTAGATTGTTCGTATCGGTGATATCACGCGGACCAATACCACCCGGCGCAAAGCCTCTCACAATGTTCGAGCCATTGTTGAAATTATCGACGATGCGAAGATCACCACCACCCCAGGCAAACATATTACCGCCCTGAAGACGTGCAAGGCCGACGACATCTTCATAGAGTGGATAGTAATAACGCACGTCACCCGTGCTGCGGAAGAACTTGGCGTTGCCACCCAAACCAGCAAATTCCTGGCGAGCTTCTGAATAGAGACCGGCCGACGGATTTTTCACATTATCGAGCGAATTATAAGCCAGCGTATATCCCACGAGAGACGTCAGACGGCGGCCTTCCGCCTCCTTGATGGCGAGTGAAGCTTCACCATTTGTCAGACAGTTAACTGTGGATGAGCCGGCGTCGCCATAAGACGTACAATCATTATATGGACGATCCGTATCATTCGGGATCGAGATCTTGGTCTGATAGATCGAATAGCGAGGCGTGAAGGAAATTTCCTCCGTCAGCGGCAAACCGAGACGCAAGGTCGTCCCGACATTGGTGGTGTCATAGAGCGAATAGCGCGAATTGGTGTTGCGCTTGGCGAAGAGATCAATGCCACCGGCAACGCGGCCCCACAGATAAGGCTCCGTGAAGGACAGATCTATACCGCGTGTGCGCTGACCCAAAGAAAGCGAGCCGCGAACGAACTGGCCGCGACCAAGGAAGTTTTGCTCGGTGATGGAGACTTCGCCGATGATCCCGTCAACCGTCGAATAGCCGCCAGAGACCGCAAAAGAACCCGTCGGCTGATCCTCGACGTCGACATTCACAACAACGCGGTCGGGCGAAGAACCCGGCTCATTGGTAATGCGAACATTCTTGAAGAAGCCCAGGTTCTTCAGGCGCCGTTCAGCGCGATCAACCAGCACCCGATTGTAAGCATCACCCTCGCCAAGATCGAACTCGCGACGGACGACATATTCACGGGTACGCGTATTGCCGCGCACATTAATGCGCTCGACATAGACACGCGGGCCTTCTTCGATCACAAAACCGAGTGCGATTGTATGGGACGCGGGATCACGATCACCGCGCGGACGCGCAGAGGAAAATGCATAGCCAGCCTTGGCAACTTCACGGGTGAGTGCCTCAACAGCCTTCTCTACCTTATCACCATTATAGACATCGCCCTCCTTGATGGGGACGACCTTGAGCAATTGGTCAGCGTTCACATCGGCCAGACGCGATTCAACGTTTACCATGCCGACCTTATACTGCTGACCTTCGTCAACAGTGATCGTCAGGATCCAGCCCTTCTTGGCCTCGTCATAAACAGAATCCGAACCCACCACACGGAAGTCGGCATAGCCGTTCTTGAGGTAATAGCGACGGATCAATTCCTGATCGGCAGCAATTTTGTCGGGATCATAAACGTCAGTGGTCTTGAGCCACGAAAGATAATTCATCTCGGTCGTCTGCATCAAATTGCGCAGGCGCGATGATGAAAAGGCAATGTTGCCGTTAAAAACAATCTCCCGAACGCCGGTCTTGTCACCTTCGTCGATCGTGAACACAACGTCCATACGACCGTTGGGAAGGTCAACTGTGCGAACCTTGACGCCGGCATCACCACGGCCGCCGCGACGATAGATGTCCTTGATGCGCTCGATGTCGGCTTGAACCGTTGCCTGGCTGTAAGCACCACGCGACTTGCTCTGCACTTCGGTTGCGAGCTGATCCGACTTAAGTTTGGAATTACCTTCGAAGGCGACACGATTGATGACGTTATTCTCGACGACCGTAACCGTGACACCCGATCCCTGGCGCGACACTTTTACATCGGAGAACAGTCCGGTTGCATAAAGGCTCTTCACACCTTCATTCACACCCGCCTGATCGGTGCTGGGGAAATAGGAACGAACCGTTTCCGCATCGACGCGGCGATTGCCTTGAACGATCACTGATTGCGCAAAGGCTGGCAAGGACAAAGCCAGCACGGCAGCCGCACCAAGGGCCGCTGAGGCCAGGCGAGCATTGAAAGCACGAGTGAACTGCATGAGTAACCGTTCCCACAAATACCAGAGTGCCAAAAGACACCAGACACACCCGGATACATTTCCCGGGCAGTGACGCGGCAGCAAGCCACAGCGACACAATTCCATGAGTCTGGTTCTACCCTCTTTAACCTTACAAGCAAATCCCGAAATGACTGAAAAGGGGCGTTTTAACCCGCCCGTGACCCACCTGCCACGAAACATGGTAAATCGACCCTTAACCAAATAGTTTCCGGAAGATATCATTCGCCGTGGCAAACAACATCAGCGCCCCGACCATCACCAAACCGATCCGAAAACCGACTTCCTGAGCCCGCTCGCTCATGGGGCGGCCACGGACAGTTTCCACAAGGTAATAAAGCAGATGGCCACCGTCTAGAAGAGGCACCGGAAGCAGGTTCATGAGCCCGACCGAGACCGACAGGACAGCGGCAAAACTGAACAAGGCCACCACCCCGACCTTGGCCACTTCTCCCGCCATATGGGCGATCCCGATGGGCCCCGAAATGTTATCTGCGGCCTCACGACCAGCAATCAGGCCTGCTATAAAGGCCCCCGTCCGCTCGACCACAAACCAGGTTTCGTGGATGGCCAGCGCAATTGATTCTCCCGCCGAATAGCGTTCGAGACGCCAATCGGAAGGCTTTGCGGCAGCCGTCAGGCCGATCATGCCGATGCGCTGCGTCCCGAATGGCGTCTTTAATTCCCGCATCGTCGGCGTGGCGGTCAGGGAGACCTCCCGATTGCCGCGCTGAACCGTAAAGGCCAGGGCGACGCCCTCCGAGGATTGAATCATCCGCTGCATAGCCGCCCAGCTCGAAATGGGCATCCCGTCAATGGTGATGACGAGATCTCCCGGCTCGAAACCAGCGGTCGCCCCCGCCTCACCAGACCGAACCTCCTGAACACGCGGCGTCAAAACCTCCCGGCCAAAGGCGAAGAAGGTTGCCGCGAAAATGACAATGGCCAGAATGAAATTGGCCATCGGGCCGGCTGCGACAATCGCTGCCCGCTTCCAGACCTTTTGTGCGAAAAAGGAAATGGCCCGCTCCTCAGCGGGCATATGAGCAATCAATTCATGGTCGGCCATTGAGGCCGCATTCACATCCCCATGAAACTTCACATAGCCACCCAGCGGTACCGCCGCGACACGCCACTTTGTCCCGTGCTTGTCAGTGCGCGCAAAAAGCTCTGGGCCGAAGCCCAAGGAGAATACATCCACTTTAACGCCGCACCAGCGCCCGACCAGAAAATGCCCGAGCTCATGAAAGAACACAACAATGCTCAGAACGAACACGAACGGAACGATGTAACTTCCATAAAAATATATAGAATCAAAAATACCCATCAGGCCTCCGCCAAGCTGCAACGCCGCTCAATTGAGAAGCGAACGCGCCCGCTCCCTCGACATATGATCAATCTCGAGCGCCTCTGCAACCGAGGCAGGCGCGCGGCTATTCGTCTCGCGGGCCGCCGCCTCGCAACAGGCCTCAACCAAGCGCGCAATTTCCATAAAGCCAATTCGCCCCTCGAGGAACGCCGCAACAGCCACTTCATTGGCGGCATTGAGAATTGTGGGCATAGCGCCACCCTGCTCAAGCGCATGCATGGCCACACGCAACGCCGGGAAACGATCGAAGTCGGGCTTTTCGAAAGTCAGAGAGCCGATGCTCGCCAGATCAAGGCGTCGGGCAACAGTGGCGACGCGATCAGGAAAACCCAAACAATGAGCGATAGGCACTTTCATATCCGGACAGGCCATGCCTGCCACCACCGCGCCATCGGCAAAAGTTACAAGTCCATGGACGATACTTTGCGGGTGAACCAGAACCCCAAGCTTGGTGGCCGGAATTCCGAAAATATGATGAGCCTCAATAAGTTCAAGGCCTTTGTTCATCAAACTTGCTGAGTCGATTGTCACCTTGGGGCCCATCGACCAATTGGGATGGGCCAAAGCCTGCTCCGGGGTCGCCGCGGCAATCCGCGCCGCCTCCCAAGTCCGGAAGGGACCACCCGAGGCCGTGAGGATCATCTCCTCGACCTCATCGATGCGGCTCGTGCCGAGAGCCTGAAAGATTGCATTATGTTCGCTGTCCATCGGCAGCAGTCGCGTACCCTGCTCGGCGGCTGTGCGCATGAAAAGATCACCTGCGCAAACAAGACATTCCTTGTTGGCTAGCGCCACTTGGCGGCCAGCGGCCAAAGCGGCATGGGTGGGCTCGACGCCCGCGGCTCCCGAAATCGCCCCAACCACCAAATCAGATTCATGCAGTGCGGCCTCTCTGACCGCAGCAGGTCCTGCTCCCGCCTTGATTCCGGTGCCTGCAAGGCCAGCCTTCAGATCGCCAAACCCTGCCTCGTCCCAGACTGCAGCAAAACGCGCGCCTAGCCGGATGGCCATGCGGGCAAGGCCGGCACCATCTCGCCCACCCGCAATCGCTTCGACCGAGAACGAGCCCGGTGCGCCATCAATCACGTCCGCCGTGGACTGACCAATGGAGCCTGTCGCCCCTAGGATGACAAGACGCCGGCCCGGGCCCACAGCGGCTTCAAGTTTTGATTGAACTTGAGGTATCATCCCGTTGATTTACTTTCGTTACCAGACAAAAAGTCCATGGGCTGCCGCAGCAGCCCCAGCATGGATCGTTCCAAAAAGAGCTGCAAATACGGCAGCGACAATAAAGCCATCCAGCCGATCCATCGCGCCGCCGTGCCCTGGAATAAGGTGGCTGGAATCCTTCACACCATAATGCCGCTTAATCGAGGATTCGAACAGGTCTCCTCCTTGCGCAATGGCACCCGCCACAAGAGCGAGCAAGAGCACTGGCAGAGGTTGAACCTGACTAGCCGCGAGAGTGAGTGCGCCCAGCCCAAGCAAAGCACCCGAGCTAATACCCACCAGAAAACCCGACCAGGTTTTTGAAGGCGAAACCCGCGGCCAAAGCTTGGGCCCACCGATCAGACGACCACCGAAATAAGCCATAATGTCCGTGCCCCAGACGATGGCGAAGAGCCAAAGGATCGCCTCGAAACCCGACAAAATCGACAGGCGCAGAACGGTCACCGATAGAAGCAGTCCACCTGCATATAATATTCCGCCCGCGTTCCATATGCGCGAGGGGCCGCGCACCAGAGCCAGCACCAACAGCGCCGAACCGAAGAGGACAAAGAGTGCCGCATCTCGTTGGCCCAGAGCCATAAGCCCACCCGAGAGGGCTATGGCAAGTCCACCGCCATAGACCCTGATTACTTGATTCTGCCCGCCGGTGATGCGCTGCCATTCCCAATGGACCGCCACGGCGGCAACAGTCCAGAAAACAACAAAGACGAAGCCGCCTACATATAGCCCTCCCAGCGCTGCCGCGATCATCGCCACGCCGGACACCACACGCGGACCCAGATCGGCAAGAAGTCTGGCCTTCTTCGGAGCGTCTGTCTCCGCCAGAGGGGGCGGAAGGTTCATGATCCTGTCATCGCGCTTTGGGTGGTGGCGAGCCCACCAAAGCGCCGATCACGCGAACTATACTGTCGGAGGGCGTCCTCTAGCGCGACCTGATCAAAATCAGGCCAGTGGAGCGGCAGGAAGACAAGTTCCGCATAGGCTGCCTGCCACATCAGGAAATTCGATAGGCGCTGTTCGCCAGATGTCCGGATAATCAGATCGGGGTCTGGAATATCAGCCGTGTAAAGATGTTCGCTGATCGTCGTCGCATCGATCGTCAACGGATCGATCTCGCCCCTGGAAACCCGCAGAGCTATCTCGCGAACAGCGTCTGCAATCTCCTGACGGGCGCCATAATTGAAGGCGATAATAAGGGCTAGACCCGTATTGTCGCGGGTAACCGCTTCAGCCTCTTGCAGGAGCCCCTTCAGATCGAGGGCAAGATCATCCCGCGAGCCAATGATGCGAACACGAACATTCTTCTTATGAAGATCAGCTAGATCGATCCGGATGAAGTGCTTCAGCAAACCCATCAAATCGTCCACCTCCTGGGGGGGGCGTGACCAATTTTCTGAACTGAAGGCATAAAGCGTCAGATAGGAAATCCCCAGATCGCCGGCCGCCCGCACAGCACGGCGAACGGATTCTACGCCACGCCGGTGACCTTCCAGACGCGGCAGAGACCGCGCAGCCGCCCATCGACCATTGCCGTCCATGATGATCCCAACATGGCGGGGCAGATCGAAACTCGACTTAATTTTACGCGGATCAGTGACGGTCATATTGGGCACACTCCGGAGGCCTATTCGTTCACCAAGTCAGATCTGCATAATTTCTTTTTCTTTGCCCGCCAAAACGACGTCAACCTCTTTGATATGCGCATCGGTCGCCTTCTGCACATCATCAGCCTGCCGCTTTTCATCGTCTTCGCTGATCGCTTTGTCCTTCAGTAGCTTCTTCAGGATATCAATGCCATCGCGGCGGACATGGCGCACGGCGACGCGCGTTTCCTCGGCGTATTTATGCGCGACCTTAACCAGCTCCTTGCGGCGCTGCTCGTTCAGCTCGGGGATACGAATTCGTAGAACCTGTCCCTCGACATTTGGCGAAAGACCAAGATTTGAATCGCGGATCGCTTTTTCGACGGACGACACAGTGCCCTTGTCCCAAACGTTAACGGCAATCATCCGTGGCTCGGGGACGCTAACACTGGCCACCTGCTGCAATGGCACCATGGAACCATAGGCATTGACCATGATCGGATCGAGCAGGCTCGCCGAGGCACGGCCCGTGCGTAGACCATTCAGCTCGTGTTTAAGCGAGGCGATGGCACCTTGCATGCGCCGGTTGATATCGGCCAGATCGAATTGAGCGCTCATGTGTATTCCCTAAAAAACTGTCTCATACCCCGAGACATTTGTCGCCTGTCACGGCGGCGACGTCCTATGGCACGACGAGCGTCGCGCGGCTTTCCCCGATCAATGCACCGCGGATGGCACCAGCCTCCGCTATAGAGAAGACGATTATCGGGATCCGATTGTCACGGGCAAGTGCGAAGGCAGCTGTATCCATCACCTCAAGGTGTTGGGAAATAGCCTCATCATGGGTGAGGTGCTCATAGCGGGTAGCCGTCGGATCTTTCTTGGGGTCGGCTGTATAGACACCATCAACCTGCGTTGCCTTCATAACGGCATCCGCGGAAAGCTCGGCCGCGCGCAGCACCGCGCCCGTGTCGGTGGTGAAAAAGGGATTGCCGGTTCCACCTGCCAAAATAACGACACGGTTTTTGGCCAGATGGTTGAGTGCCGCTTGACGCGAAAAGGGTTGGCATACGGAAGGCATAGGAACGGCTGAAAGCGCCCGTGCCGATTGGCCAGCCGCCTCGATCGCCTGTTCAAGCGCCAGCGCATTCATGACGGTCGCCAACATGCCGATGGAATCGGCGCGCGCCCTCTCAATCCCCTTGTCAGCCCCCTGAATGCCCCTGAAAAAATTGCCACCCCCAACCACCACGCCTATTTCGACCCCAAGGCCCTGCGCAGAGGCAAGGTCCTTTGCAATCCGGGCAACAGTCGCCTCATGCAGTCCGTGGGTGAGCGGCCCCATCAAAGCCTCACCCGACAGCTTGACGATGACGCGTTTCCACTTGGGTTTCGGGCTGGAACCGGACATGTCACCTCCATGGGCCGGGACCTCAGCCCCGCCTAATTAGATACTCAACCAGCAATGTCTAGTGCGAGTCGGGGTCTACCGCCAACCTGTGGACACCACGAAAAAGGCGGCCCTAAGGCCGCCTGATCCGAATCTCAGCAAAGCAGACGCGATTAGGTCTTGCTCATCGAGGCGACTTCGGCAGCGAAATCGCTTTCCTGCTTCTCAATGCCTTCGCCCAGCGAATAGCGGAAAAAGCCCTTCAGAGCGACCGGCGCACCAGCAGACTTAGCAGCTTCGATAACGATCTGAGCCACGGTCTTGGACGGATCATGAATAAAGGGCTGATCAAGCAGGCAGACTTCCTTGTAATAAGACTTCAGGCCAGACTCGACGATCTTATCGAGCACATTGGCCGGCTTACCGGCATTCTTGTCGCGCAGCACATTGGCTTCACGTTCCAGAACGGACTTGTCGAGCTGAGAGGCTTCGAGAGCCAGCGGCGAGGCTGCGGCCACATGCATGGCAATCTTGCGACCAAGATCCGCCAGCGCTTCAGCATTGCCTGACGATTCAAGCGCGACGATCACGCCAATCTTACCCAGACCATCGGAGACCGCATTGTGAACATAAGCGCCAATCGCGCCGGCGGTCACATCGATGACAGCTGCGCGGCGCAGAGTCATATTTTCACCGATTGTGGCAATGGCATTATTGATGGCATCAGACACAGTGCCACCGGCTGGATAGGCAGCTGACTTTACTGTTTCGACATCGGCATTGCCCGAGCCAATGACAACACCGGTAATGTTCTTGGCAAGAACCTGGAAGTCGCTGTTGCGAGCAACGAAGTCGGTTTCGGAATTAACTTCAACAACCACGCCGCGCGTGCCCTTGACGGCAATGGCAACGAGACCTTCAGCTGCGACGCGATCCGATTTTTTGGCAGCCTTTGAGAGGCCCTTCTTGCGTAGCCAGTCAACAGCCGCCTCGATATCGCCATTTGTTTCGGTGAGTGCAGACTTACAATCCATCATGCCCGCGCCGGTTTTTTCGCGCAGGTCCTTCACCAAAGCGGCGGTGATATTGGACATGGGTATCATCCTCTCTTGCAGGCCACAGCATCAAAGCCGCGACCAATAAGTAAAAACGTGAATTTTATGACAAAATGACAACGGCGGGACCAACGCCCGCCGCCATCTCGTGCTGAACCAGCCGATTAATCAGGCGGAAGCGAGCGTGCGCGCCTGGTCGACCCAACCGTCACGTGCGATACGACCCGACAGCTTCAGCTCGCCATCAAGCTTCGTAACATCGGCTTCCGACATGGAAGCAAGCTGCCAGAAATGATAGACGCCCGCGTCATTGAGCTTCTTGACGATCTGCGGTCCAACGCCTTGGAGCTTGGCCAGATCGTCGGGCGCGCCACGCGGGGTGGTCAGCAATTCAAAGGCTTCGCCGGTCACGGCAGTAGCAGCTGCGAGCGCGGGCTCAACAGGTGCTTCCATCGCGCCCAGATCAACACCAGATGAACCCTGGCTGCGCGAAATGCCATCAATGGCCGCGCGCGCAATGAGATCGCAATACATGGCAATCGCACGACCCGCGTCGTCATTGCCAGGAATCGGGAAGGTGATGCCAGCCGGATCGCAATTGGTATCAAGAATTGCGGCCACCGGAATATTTAGGCGGTTGGCTTCCTTGATGGCGAGCTGTTCTTTGTTCGTGTCGATGACGAAGATCAGATCGGGCGTGCCGCCCATGTCCTTGATACCGCCAAGAGCCTTTTCGAGCTTCTCGCGCTCGCGCGTCAGCAAAAGGCGCTCTTTCTTGGTGAGGCCAGCCGCACCTGACGAGAGCTGCTCATCGAGCTTGCGCAGACGCTGGATCGAACCCGAGATTGTCTTCCAATTGGTGAGCATGCCGCCCAGCCAACGCGAGTTCACATAATACTGGGCTGAGCGACGCGCAGCGTCGGCAATCTGGTCCGACGCCTGGCGCTTGGTGCCAACGAACAGGATGCGACCACCCTTGGCAACCGTATCCGAAACGGCCTTCAGCGCCTGATGCAGCAATGGCACAGTCTGGGCGAGGTCGATGACGTGGATGTTGTTTCGCGTACCGAAAATAAAAGGAGCCATTTTCGGGTTCCAGCGGTGCGACTGGTGACCGAAATGCGCGCCAGCTTCAAGAAGCGTGCGCATAGAAAAATCAGGAAGTGCCATAGTCATTCTTCTCCGGTTTGACCTCGGCGGATTTTTTGGGGTGCGAACACCCACCGGAAGCAGACCCTTAAAGCAGGGCCGCCACATGATCCGCCTGTGGAATGGCCGCGCTTATAGGAGGGAAAGGGGGGAAAGGCAAGGCAGGACAGGCAAAAACCGCCCTCAGGCGCCCGATTCCCGAATGAGCACGCCAAACACGCGCCGCGCGACCCGTGCGCCCAAGCTTTCAGCCAGTCCCTCTAGGCGCACCTGACCCCGGATTTCCTGTTCAGGGGCATGCTTCCCATCAGGGTGTAGGGTCACAGCATAGAGCGACAGGAGGGGCTTGAGCGCCCGCTCCGAGCGCTCGGGCACCACCTGAACCGGCCCCTCATTCACCGAGGCCAGAATGGGCAGGTCCAGCGTCTCAAGCGCCGTGGCGCCAATTTCGGCCAGTTTTACCGGCATTGAGGGTCGGGTCACATCATCGGGCAAGAACCGCCCCAGCGCCCCGACCCGCAAACGCCGCAGATCGGGTTCTTCCGCATACCCTCTGATTTCGATCTCGGTCGGGGCCAAAACCCGAAACAGCGGCGCTTTGGGGCTGATCCACTGGCCGGCACGAAGATCGGGGTTGAGATCCCGTATGGTGCCATCATGGGGAGCACGTAGGACCAGCTCTTCAGCCTGTCGGTGAAGAACCTCCAGCCGACGCGCGCCCGAAGACACTTCATTTTCCAGCACCCGCAATTCGGCGCGCTCCACCGCATTGGACGCCGCGCGCGCCAGACGAATGCGCTTCAAGTCGAGTTGAAGTTCAGCTTGGCGCAATTGCACGGATAAGTCTGGCGCATCCACACGGGCGAGTTCTTCGCCAGCTTTCACCGCCTGCCCTTCCCGCACGCTCAATGACACGAGCTTGCCCGGCGCACGTGCAAAGACGGGTGCATCGACACGGGCTGTTGCAACAGCTGGAACGATCAAAGATGTCGGCAGCGGAACGATGAAAGCCAGCAAGGCAAACCCGACCACAGAAACTGTCACCGTGGCGCGGCGTGAGCGCGCGACATAATCGCGCCCTTTCCACCACCGCAAAAACTCTTGCGCGATGGGGAGGAAAACAAACCAGATGATTTCAATCAGAAATAAAATGATGCCCAGCGCTTTGAAGGCGAAATGATAAACAAGCACCGCAATGCCGAGGAACAAGAAGAAACGATAAATCCAGATCGCATAGGCATAAAGCGCCATAGCGATAAACCGCTTCCGGCTCATCAGTCCAGGCATGGCCACACCCGCGCCGTCAAAGACCATGCGCGGCTCCAGTGCGATCAATTCGCCTGCCAGCGGATCACGCCGCAAACCCAGAGCACGAATAGCAATTTCTTCACGAGACAATGGCGCAAATGGCTTGTTCATGGGCAAAGACCGAATTTTGAAAAATGAATTTTGACAAACAACGAGGCGCTGACGCAACGTTGTTTGTTAATAATGAGATAACAATATCACGGCGCGGCCCGAGGTCTACCCATTCAGGGTGTCCTCTTGGTGACAGTGTGAAAATTAATGGTGAAGCTCTACTTGAGGTTGAAAATCCTAAATGTGTTCAACCGAAACGACGCCGGGAATCGCTTTTATGGCACCTGCCATTTGCGATGTGACCTGATAGCGGCCGGGCAATTTCACCTCGACCTCGCCGCGCTCTTTGTCGAGCATCAGCACGAAGAAGATTTCACCCTCGCCGCGTTGGCCTAAGCGGGCGGTGAGCGAGGAGAGCGGGCTCTCATCGCGCAGGAAAATGCGCAGGCCCTTTTGGACGCGTTGCGCGGCAACCTCCAAAGGCTCGACAGAGACAATGCGCGCGCGCACATCCTCACCTTCGACATTGGCTTGCAGCCCCACCAGCACAACCGCGCCTTTTTCAAGTAGGTCGCGATATTGGTTGAGTCCTTCCTGAAACATAATGGCCTCATATTGCCCGCTCTGATCTGACAGAGTGACAATGCCCATTTTATTGCCCGATCTTGTGCGCCGCTCGGTGCGGTCCAACACGGTTGCCGCCAGCCTTGCAGCTGAGGCACCTTTTTTCACGGCGCGTGAAAATTCGGCCCAGCGCTCAACACGCAATTTCTGCATCACATTCTGATAATCATCGAGCGGATGGCCCGAGAGGAAGAAGCCCACCGCATCAAATTCGCGGCGCAAGCGCTCGGCCGCAGGCCAGGCAGGCACTTTCGGAATGGTGATTTTTTCGGGCTCCGACAGGGCGCCGCCAAAGAGTGAATTCTGCCCCCCTGCCCGCTCGGCTTGCGTGCGATTGGCGATTGCCAAGACTGTTTCAAGGGCTGCAAATGCGCGTGCGCGCTCGGGCTCCAATTCATCAAAGGCGCCTGCTGCGCAAAGCGATTCCAGAACGCGCTTATTGACGTCGCGCGGGTTGATGCGCGCGGCAAAATCGGCCAGATCACGGAAAGGCTTGTCACCACGCGCTTCCACAATGGCTGCCGCCTGTCCTTCGCCCACGCCCTTCACGGCCGACAAAGCATAGCGGATGATGAGCGTGCCATCTTCGGTTTCATGCACGTCAAAGTCGACGCCCGAAGAGCGCAATGACGGCGGCTCGACACGAATGCCTAAACGGCGCGCCTCATTGCGAAATTCAGACAATTTGTCGGTGTTGCCCTTATCCAGCGTCATAGAGGCCGCCAGAAACTCCACCGGATAATTGGCCTTGAACCAACCCGTCTGATAGGCAATCAGCGCATAGGCTGCCGCGTGCGATTTGTTGAAACCGTAATCGGCAAATTTCGCTAGCAGATCAAAAATTTCATCGGCTTTTTGCTGGGTGATTTTCTTTTCCAGCGAGCCCTTCACGAAGCGCTCGCGCTGCGCGTCCATCTCCGCCTTGATCTTCTTACCCATAGCGCGGCGCAGAAGATCAGCTTCGCCCAGCGAATAGCCCGACAAAATCTGCGCGATCTGCATCACCTGTTCTTGGTAGATGATAACGCCGCAGGTTTCTCTCAGCACAGGCTCGATGAGCGGGTGAATGTAATCGGCTTCAATCTCGCCGTGTTTCACCGCGCAATAGGTCGGAATATTGGCCATGGGGCCGGGTCGATAAAGCGCGACCAGCGCGATAATATCTTCCAACCGGTCGGCACGCATTTCGGCGAGCGCTTTGCGCATGCCAGCCGATTCCACCTGGAACACGCCGATAGTTTCGCCACGCCCCAGCATTTGATAGGTTTTTTTGTCGTCCAGCGGGATCTCGCTGATATCGACTTCAATGCCGCGCTTCTTCAATAATTCGACTGTAGTCGACAAAGTGGTCAGCGTCTTCAATCCGAGAAAGTCGAATTTCACCAGCCCTGCCGGCTCCACCCATTTCATATTGAACTGGGTGGCAGGCATGTCTGATTTCGGATCACGGTAGAGCGGCACCAATTCATCAAGCGGGCGATCACCGATCACAATACCCGCCGCATGGGTCGAAGCATTGGAATAAAGTCCTTCCAATGTTTCGGCTATCTTAAGCATTTTTCCGACATTAGGATCGGCTTCTGCAGCTTCGCGCAGGCGCGGCTCGGATTCAATCGCCTGCTTAAGCGAGACCGGCGCGGCAGGATTTTGCGGGACGAGTTTGGCGAGCTTGTCGACTTGGCCAAGCGGCATTTCGAGCACGCGCCCGACATTGCGCATCACGCCGCGCGCGAGAAACGAGCCAAAGGTAATGATCTGTGCAACGCGATCGGAACCATAACGCTGGCGCACATAGCGGATGACCTCTTCACGCCGCGTCTGGCAGAAGTCAATATCGAAGTCGGGCATCGATACGCGTTCAGGATTGAGAAATCGCTCGAACAGCAATCCGAAGCGCAACGGGTCGAGATCGGTAATGGTGAGTGCATACGCAACCAGCGAGCCCGCACCCGATCCACGGCCCGGCCCAACAGGAATACCTTGCTGCTTTGCCCATTGAATAAAATCAGCCACGATCAGAAAGTAGCCGGGAAATTTCATGCGCGTAATGATGGAAATCTCGAAGTCGAGACGCTCGTCATAATCGCTGACCGACAATCCCGGTGCAGGACCGTGTTTGGCGAGCCGCACCGCCAGCCCTTGCTTGGCCTGCCGTGCCAGCTCTTCGGATTCGGCCACTTCAGCCGCCGCCGCATCAGAGGCCACACCACCTCTCGTGAAACGTGGCAAAATGGGGTTGCGCGTGAGCGGACGATAGGAACAGCGCATTGCAATGGCGACGCTATTGTCGGTCGCCTCCGGAATATCGGCAAACAACTCGAGCATTTCCTCACGCGTCTTGAAACGGTGCTCACGCGTCAACCGACGCCGGTCCCCGGCCGAGACCAATGTTCCGTCGGAAATACAAAGCAGGGCATCATGCGCTTCATAATCGGAGCGTGCGGGGAAATAGGGTTCATTGGTTGCCACCAAAGGCAAACCGGCCTCATAGGCCATGTCGATCAGGATCGGCTCGGCAGCCTTTTCCTCGGGCGTATCGTGGCGCTGCAATTCGACATAGAGGCGCCCCTCAAAAGCTGGCCGCAAATCATCCAACCGGGTGCGGGCGATTTCCGGGCGGCCCATGCGCAAAGCCTGATCGAGCGGCCCCGACGGCCCACCCGTGAGTGCAATCAATCCCGCGGCGTATTTCAGAACGAGCGCCAGCGGCACATGCGGGTTTTCGCCTGGTTCCGGATCAAGCCAAGCTTTCGAGCTAAGCTTCATCAAATTTTCATAGCCCTTCTCATTCTGGGCAATCAGCACGAGCGCCCCACGCGCCACCCCGTGAATATCGGACCCGCGCACACCCAGAGCCGCGGCATCGGCAAAATCCACCATGAGGTGAATGCCGATGATCGGCTGAATGCCGTCCTTGGACATTTTTTCAGAAAATTCGAGCGCACCGAACAGATTGTTCGTGTCGGTGATGGCGAGCGCTGGCTGGTTATCGGCGGCGGCCAGCTTGCCCAGCTTGGCAATGGTCAGCGCGCCTTCACGCAGCGAGAACGATGTGTGGACGTGAAGATGGACGAAGCCGACATCTTTGATCACACCATTCACAGCAGACAGCTCCCGCGGGTTGAGTGCCAATATCGGCCAATCGGGGGATTGTTGAAAGCGCAATGGACGAACCGTCAACAGGCCGTCTCGGCATCCCCAAGACTAAGCCGAAAAGGCTTACACCGGCGCGCCGCCGCCGATCGCATTGGCGAAGAGAATGACGGCGACCAAGAAAGCTCCAACCGCAGCGGCTTCGAATATGTCTTCCGCAATATTCTTCATAGCAACAGGAAACATGACAACCTCCATCAGCGATGAAACAACTATGTTCCTGTTTTGTTCTAATGTCAAAAGCGCCAAGAGCTCAAGGTTAACGCCCTTGATTTCTAGAGACCTTCCGCCACAAAGCGGTGCCAACCCTCAGCCCGCAACTTGCATGCTGGGCACGCCCCGCACCCCCAGCCCCAATCAAACTTCACGGTCCGATCGCCTGCATAACAGGAATGAGTCTCCTCAATGACCAGCGTCAGAAAATCCTCGCCTCCAAGTTCACGCGCCATCACAAAGGTCTGCGCCTTGTCGATCCACATCAGTGGTGTTTCCAGCACGAAACGGCGTTCCAGCCCGAGATTGAGCGCCACCTGCATGGCCTTGATCGTATCGTCGCGGCAATCTGGATAGCCGGAATAATCTGTTTCGCAGACACCAGTCACAATATGCTTGAGCTCCCGCCGATAAGCATATGCTGCTGCGAAGGAAAGAAAGATCAGATTGCGGCCCGGTACAAACGTATTGGGCAAACCATCTGCGCCCATCTTCATCTCGACATCACGCGTCAGCGCGGTGTTGGACAGAGTGCCGATAGCCTCAACCGGCACGACCACATCTTCCCCGAGCTTGGCCGCCCAGCGGGAAAAGCGCGCACGGATCGAATCCAGAACATCGAGCCGACATTCCATCTCGATGCGGTGGCGCTGGCCATAATCGAAGCCGATCGTCTCGACCCGGTCATAGCGCTCCAAAGCCCAACCCAGACAGGTGGTGGAATCCTGCCCACCCGAAAAGAGAACAACCGCGCCGCCAGCAATGGACATGGCTCAATCCAGCTCCACAATGACGCCATCACGCAAAGTCACACGTCGATCCATGCGCCGCGCCAGCTCCATATTATGTGTCGCGATCAATGCCGCCAGCCCCGAAAAACGGACGAGGTCGGCCAGCGCTCCGAACACATGGTCGGCTGTGCGCGGATCGAGATTTCCCGTGGGCTCGTCGGCAAGAAGGACGCGGGGGCCATTGGCCACGGCGCGCGCAATGGCGACACGCTGCTGCTCGCCGCCAGACAATTCGCCGGGCCGGTGCTTCTCACGCGCACCCAACCCCAGATAAGCCAAGAGCTCCAAAGACCGCTCCCGGGCCACAGCCGTCGATAGGCCCCGGATCATCTGCGGCAGCATGACATTTTCGGCCGCCGTGAATTCCGGCAGCAGATGATGGAATTGGTAGATAAAACCAATGTCGAGGCGACGCAAAGCGGTGCGGGCCTCGTCATCCATATGAGACGTCGGGCTTTGGCCAATGAAGACCTCACCCGCATCCGGCTTTTCGAGAAGCCCCGCAATATGCAAAAGCGTCGACTTGCCTGCGCCCGAGGGCGCGATCAGCGCCACCGACTGTCCCGGCCAGAGCGCGAGCTCGGCACCGCACAAAATGGCAAGCTCATTATCGCCCTGCTTGTAGCGGCGCTCGACCTGCTGGATGTATAGGGCTGGATCGCTCATCGCCGCCTCATTCATAACGAAGCGCTTCCACCGGATCGAGCTTGGCAGCCCGACGCGAGGGGAAGATGGTGGCGAGAACCGAGAGCGTCAGCGACAATGCCACGACGCTCAAAACATCCGACATTTGCACAACCGACGGCAAGCGGCTGAGCAGATAAAATGTGGGATCGAAAATATTCATGCCCAGCATCCGGTTCATAAACAGCCGGATGGGCTCAAGATTATGTGCAACCAAAAGGCCCAATAAGAACCCCGCAAGCGTGCCCGAAATACCAATCGCCGCGCCGGTGATCAGAAAAACGCGCTGAATGGCACCCCGTGTCGCACCCATTGTGCGCAGAATGGCAATGTCACGGCTCTTGTCCTTCACCAACATGGTCAGGCCCGAGATAATGTTGAGTGCGGCCACCAACACAATCAAAGTAAGGATGAAGAACATCACCGTGCGTTCAACCTTGAGCGCATCGAAGAAGCTTTTGTTGCGCTGGCGCCAATCCGTCATGATCATCGGGCGCTGGACTGCGCGATCAAGTGCGACGCGATATTCATCCATGCGTTCGGGCTGCTCGACAAAGGCCTCGATGACCGAGGCCTCGCCATCCTTGTTGAAGAAAGCCTGGGCTTCTTCGAGCGGCATATAGACAAAGAGCCCGTCAAATTCCGTCACGCCAATCTGAAAGATTGCCACAACCGGATAGGACTTCATACGCGGCGCTACACCAAAGGGCGTTGCCGCACCCTTGGCCGTGAGAATAGTGACATTATCTCCAATGCGTAGAGACAAGCTCTCGGCCATTTTCTGACCAATCGCCACCCCGCCCAGCGTATCAAAACCTTCTAAGGTGCCTAGCCGCACATTATTGGCGATGCCGGGCAATTTCTGAATATCGGCACCACGAATGCCGCGCACCAGGGCTCCCGTCTGCTGATAGGGTGACGACACACCTGCCGCACTCTCGACCATGGGAATAGCCAGAGTCACACCCTTGACCCTGCGGATACGCTCAGTCACTTGCTCAAAATCATCCAGCGGGCGCTCGACGCCTTGCAAGAAAACATGGCCATTAATGCCAATGATCTTGTTCATCAGCTCGATGTGAAAGCCATTCATCACCGACATGACGACGATTAATGTCGCAACACCCAGCATGATGCCCGCAAAAGAAAAGCCCGCAATGACAGACACAAACCCCTGCGCGCGACGCGCACGCAGATAGCGCAGTGCAATCATCCATTCAAAGCGCGAAAAGGCCTTGGCTCCGGTAGGCTCAACCATCACGCCTCTCCCCCATCATCGCGACCCGAAGGCGAAGCAATCCTGAGCCTCTTTATGAGGCTGCTGGATGGCTTCGCTGCGCTCGCAATGACGGATGAAAAATGCGGCAAAAGACTTAACCCTTCTTCGTCGCAAACTTATTGACGACCTCGTCAAGCGACAACATTTCGCGCTCGCCTGTGCGGCGGTGCTTCACTTCAACCTTGCCCTCAGCAAGTCCCTTCGGGCCAACAATGATCTGCAGCGGCACACCGATCAGATCCATGGTCGCAAATTTCGCGCCCGGACGATCATCACGATCATCATATAAGACATCAAAACCCGCCATGCTCAATTCACCATAAAGTTTCTCGCACGCAGCATCCGTTGCACCATCGCCAACTTTCAGATTTGCAATTGCAAAATTGAAAGGTGCAACAGCATCAGGCCAGATAATTCCCGCCTCATCATGGTTCGCCTCGATCAACGCCGCCACAAGACGCGAGGGCCCAATGCCATAGGAGCCCATCTGTACGGTGACATCCTTGCCATCAGGCCCATTCACCACGGCCTTCATGGGCTCGGAATATTTGGTGCCAAAATTGAAAATATGTCCAACTTCAATGCCACGCGCAGATACGCGATCCGTCTCGGGCATGGCTTCATAAGCCGCCGCATCATGCATTTCTGATGTCGCAGCATATTTGGACGTCCACGTATCGAACACGCCCTGCATGGCAGCGCGGCTTTCAAAGTCGACATTTTCAGCCGGCGCATCGAGTGCAAGGAAATCCTTGTGACAGAAAACTTCGCTCTCGCCTGTGGAGGCAAGAATGATGAATTCATGAGACAGATTGCCACCAATCGGGCCCGTGTCGGCGCGCATCGGAATGGCTTTCAGGCCCATGCGCGTAAAGGTGCGCAAATAGGCCGTGAACATTTTGTAATAGGAATGGCGTGCGCCCTCTGCATCCAGATCGAAGGAATAAGCATCCTTCATCAAAAATTCGCGCGAGCGCATCACGCCAAAACGCGGGCGCACTTCATCGCGGAACTTCCACTGGATATGGTAGAGATTGAGCGGCAGGTCCTTATAAGAGCGCACATAGGAGCGGAAGATCTCCGTGATCATCTCTTCATTGGTCGGCCCAAACAGCATGTCGCGCTCATGGCGATCTTTGATGCGCAGCATTTCCTTGCCGTAATCATCATAGCGGCCGGACTCACGCCACAAATCCGCTGATTGGATGACAGGCATCAGCAATTCAATCGCACCCGCGCGGTTTTGCTCTTCGCGGATGATCGCGTTGATCTTGTTGAGCACCTTCAAGCCCAGCGGCAGCCAGGCATAAATGCCAGCCGATTCCTGACGGATCATCCCCGCCCTCAGCATCAGACGATGCGAGACGATTTCAGCCTCTTTAGGCGTTTCGCGCAGAATGGGCAGGAAGAATCTGGAAAGGCGCATCACAAAGTCCAAAGAAGAGAGAAGAATCAGAATAGGGCCGCGTCATGGGGCAGTTTACGGGCTAACAAACGCAAACGCCCCGAAAAGACAAGCGAGGCAGCTAACCGGCTTTGGCCAAGCTTCATCCAACGCCCAGCCCAAGCCTAAAAAACACTTCCACTCCAAATACTTAAGTATCTGAAAGCGCTCTCCTTTAGGCTTATCCCAAAGTCTCTTCACAACACCAAATTCCTCGGCTAAAGTCCGGAAGCTAATCCGAAAGGAGGCCGTCTTCGGGACCAGTCCCGATGACGTGCTGCAGTCCAAGTCGCGGGAGGAACCATTTTCGATGCGGCCATAAGGCGGACATGAGCTGCCGTGGTTCGTGAGCCACCTTGGGGTGGTCATAAATCGGAAAAGGGCGAGACAAGGAGCCTGAAAGCAAGGTATCGACCTCGGAGGGGGTTGAGCCTTGCTTTTATTTTTTAAAGGCTACGCTTGCGGCCAAATCACGACGACCTGAATGGCGCAAACCCCATTCGCTGCAGCACATGATTGAGCAACGCCAGCAAACCCTCGCGGCGTAAGAACGCGACAATGCTTGCCACGACGAGGGTAAAGCAGGCTTCTTTAAACAATTGCCCCCCATCACCGTAAGGGTCAACACCGAGCGGCGTGAAGAGATGGAAGACAATCGCGCCAGCCATGATGCCAACGGCAAACAAAGCGCCAAAGCCCTGCGTCGCCGGGATTAAAACCAAAGCACCTGCCGCAATCTCCATACTGGCGACAAAAAGACGGAAGGGTTGCTCAGGAATACCGGACCAGTCCGACAACCGCTCAAACACCAAAGTCGGACCCGCCAATTTGTACTGCTCATACCAGAAAAACTCGAACGAGATCCAGACAGCACCCAGCCACGCCAACAGATTTTTCAAGGACAGGGACATTTCAAACTCCTGCGCAAAATCACTTAATGACCAAGTGACCCGGGACCACCAATTCTCGTTTGGTGTGGGGTTTCGACCAGGGCTCCCGTTTAATAAAATTCATAATCGAGGCTGTGCCGAGCAAAATCGAAAAACCAAAAACATTGACCCCGAACGTAACAAAGAAACCAGCTCCAGCAAATTGAAAAACAAATCCACACAATTGAGCAGCCACAATGCTCATAACAAAAGTCGCGAGAGACTGCTGACCAATGCGCACAATCCAGGCACCGACCCCACGATCGAGTCGATCAGCAAACGGATCAATCCACCCGAGGACAAGATAGGCTAAGCAAAGGAAATGCAAGAGGCGCGAGGGCGCCAAATTCGTCTTGGCATCTTCCGGAACGAGCCATGCCTGAAGATGGCGAAGCGCTGGAACAGAATCGACAAGAGGTTGAAAAGAAAACAAAAATCCGATGATCAAGACGCCAATGGCAGCACCGATGAAACGCGTCTGACGCCAAGGCGGAGCGTATATTCTTTTCAAGCCAAAACTATACCCCAGCATAAAGCAAAACTGCCATGCGAAGGGATTGAGGAACCAGACATCACCAGTCCATGGGTTGCCGGAGAAATTGAAACCCACCAGATGAACCCCAACCCACAGGCTTGCGGAAGCCATCAATGGCAAATACCGATGTGCACGACTAAAAATTTCCATCAGTGGCAGCAATGCAAGAATACCAACATACATAGGCAAAATATCAAGAAATTCCGGCAGCCAAGACAATTGAATCAGCGCAACCAACGCCACGGAACTATGGTCAACCAAAGGTAAAAACCGTCGAAACGCATCCAGCCCGATGAACGTCTGCGCGTGATAGGCCAACGTTACAGAAGTCAAAATCAAAGCCATATGGACCCAATAAATCTGCCAGATACGGCGAACAACCTTTGCACTCCCAAGCCACCAACCCTTATCTTGAAAGACACGCCCGAAAGCCCCAGCACTCGCGCATCCTGAACAGAAGACAAACAATTCCGTGCCAGATGAAAATCCGAAACGAGCCGGAATCCAGTCATTCCAGCTATTGCCGGGGGTATGGGCGATAAAAATGACCAGCATCGTCACGCCCCGAAAAAAATCGAGCCGCTGATCACGCTTCCGACGGGGTAAAACCTGAATGTCAGACAAATGGATTTGAGCAGAAAAAATCTACTCCCTCAAATTAAAGAAAATCACACGTCGCCAAGTGCCCACGCAAGCTTGGTCTGTTGTTTGAAATCTGTAAAGTGTGCCTCAGCAATCGCTGCACGCATACCAGACATCAGCTCCTGATAATACGCAAGATTCACCCAGGTGAGCAGCATCATTCCAAGAATTTCTTCTGATCGAACAAGATGATGCAAATAGGCACGTGAATAATCACGAGCAGCAGGACAGTTGCTTTCGGGATCAAGCGGGCGCGGATCGTTAGAGTGTTTCGCATTGCGCAGATTGATCTTACCAAAGCGCGAATAGGCTAGACCATGCCGCCCCGCGCGTGTCGGCATGACGCAATCAAACATATCAACGCCGCGCGACACGGCTTCAATCAGATCATCAGGCGTGCCTACGCCCATCAGATAGCGCGGCTTGTCTTGCGGCAGATGCGGCTCGACCACTTCAATCATCTGCAGCATGATGTCTTGCGGTTCGCCCACGGCCAGACCACCAATCGCAAGACCCCCGAAATCCATATCCGCCAGCGCCTTGGCACTTTCGATCCGCAAAGCCGGAACAGCCCCGCCCTGCACAATGCCAAACGTCGTTTGACCAGGCTTTCCCGCAAAGGACTTGCGCGACCGCTCCGCCCAACGAAGCGAAAGGCGCATCGCGCGCTCGGCTTCCTCGTCCGAACAAGGCAACTTCACACATTCATCAAATTGCATCTGAATATCAGAGCCCAACAGCGCCTGAATCTCCATCGAGCGCTCGGGCGTCAACACATGACGCGCGCCATCGATATGGGATTGGAAGGTCACGCCATTCTCATCAAGCTTCCGCAGTTTCGACAAAGACATGACTTGAAAGCCGCCGCTATCCGTCAAAATGGGATGCGGCCAATTCATGAATTTATGCAGGCCGCCAAGATCGGCCACACGCTCAGCACCAGGGCGCAACATAAGATGATAAGTGTTGCCAAGCACAACATCCGCGCCAAGCTCACGAACCTGATCCATATACATGGCCTTGACAGTACCGGCGGTGCCGACCGGCATAAAGGCGGGCGTACGGATATTTCCACGCGGCATAGAAATCGCGCCGGTTCGCGCGGCGCCGTCGCGGCCATTTACGGTAAAGGAAAACCGATCACTCGAAGTCACAAGCGGCTCATGCGTGAATCTGACATTGGCAGCAAAGCGACGCACCCCAGTCTTGCGTGTGAGGAATCTGGAATGCATTGCTGCGTTCGCAATGACAGACAAATGAAAAAGTCTACGCTTTGTTTATAATCTCAAAATATTTTGCATGCAATCTGATCAAGCCTTGCTACCGGGCATGGCAATTTTAACGATTTTGTAAATTCCCTCGTCACCCTGACCAAAATCCATACGAAAAGTTACACCAACACGCATAATTGCCTGACGAAGATCGCAGATCCAAAAGAAGCCGCCACCGAAATCTACGCGCCCCGTCTCATCGAGCACAAAAGGCCTGCGCGTGCCGTCATAATCGATACAACCAAATGCAAGGCTTGGACCGCTGACCATGCCATTCTCGATTGTCAGATCAACAGCAAACGGGCTCTCCAAACTATCGTCGACCCAACGGGCTATTACGCGAGCCATACTCATCGGTCAACACGCTCAAGCAAGCAGGCATCACCATAGGAATAAAATCGATAGTGATTTGCGATCGCATGGGCATAAGCTGCGCGCATGCGCTCAAGACCTGCAAAGGCTGAAACCAACATAAAAAGCGTCGATCGAGGCAAATGAAAATTAGTCAAAAGTACATCTACCGCTTTGAACCGATAGCCGGGAGTGATAAAAATAGATGTGTCTCCGGAGAACGCCTGAACAATTCCATCATCATTGGTGGCAGTTTCCAGAATGCGCAGCGAGGTCGTACCGGTCGCGACAATACGGCCCCCTTTCGCGCGGGCATCATTCAACACTTGTGCAACATATGGCGTGATCGTGCCGAATTCAGCATGCATGCGATGGTCTTGTGTATCAGCCGCTTTGACTGGAAGAAATGTCCCAGCTCCTACATGCAACGTCACGCGCACAATCTTGATCCCGCGTGATTCGAGCCGTACAACAAGCTCTGGCGTATAATGGAGGCCGGCAGTCGGCGCAGCAACTGCTCCCGGCACATTCGCAAAAAGTGTCTGATAATCAGCCATATCGTTTGAATCTTGAGCCCGCTTGCCCGAGATATATGGCGGCAAGGGCATGTGGCCATGTCGCAGGATCGCATCATCAAGTGCTGGGCCGGAAAGAGAGAAATCAAGAAGTATCTCGCCACCATCACCTTTTTCGGCGATATCAGCATGGAACGAATTGAGTTGGCAAGCACCACTTTCATCATCATCTCCAAACAAAATACGTTCACCCTGTTTCAGCTTTTTCGCTGGCCGCACAAAAGCCCGCCAGCGACAATCGCTCTCGCGTTTATGCAGCATCACCGCCATACGCGCGACAGAATCGCCGCGCCTGCGTATCCCATCAAGTCGCGCAGGGATAACGCGTGTATCATTAACTACAAGAATGTCGCCAGCTTTAAGAATATTGGGCAGCTCACGCACGCTGCGGTCACTCAACGCGCCCCCATTCAGCGGCAGGTGCAAAAGGCGTGCGCTGTCACGCGGTTCAGCCGGGCGCAGCGCAATACATTCTTCGGGCAAATCAAAATCGAAAAGATCGACTTTCATCGTGTCGGAACACTATTGGAGGGAATGAAACCATAAAGCGATCGCAAACACCGAGCGAAGATAAAATCACTGTGCTCGGAATCATGGCTCTTAAGCAAAGCGTGTCTCCATTTCATCAACGAGCTGGCGAATTAAGCCGCCAAGGTCTCCAGAGGTCAGCACCAGCACAACATCATCATGCGTCAGTGAATCAGTAATTAAAGCGACATTTTGCGCATTTTCTTTACTCAATCGCACGACCTTACAGCCTGTTGTTGCGACTCGCTCTGCTATCTCTTCATAACTCAACTGCTCATGGCTCTCAGCACCATGATCGGGAGGTGATGAGATAAAAATTTCATCCACACCTGCAAAAACACTGTCATACCAATGGATAGTCGAGCGATTTCGCCAGGAAAAGGTATGCGGCTCAAAGATGATTTTGATCGAACGCTGCGGGAAATGAAGCGAAATTGCATCAATCGCCGCGCGAGCCTTGTCGCGTGATGAACCAAAACCTTCATAGACCGGAATGCAGGAAAGCGTTGACAATTTATCCATGCGCCTGACAACACCCAGAAAGGAGGCAAATGCTTTTTGCAAATCAGTCGTCGTGACGAGCCCCAGTTCAAGTAACATGGCGGCAGCGCCTGCCATATTCTGAAGATTATGAGCGCCAAGTTGTGATGTTTCAAACGTCCCAAGCCTTTGGCCTCGCGCGACAAGCGTAAAACGACTGACCTCACCATAGACAATATCACTCAGATAATAATCAGCAGATGTATCCCGAAGCGCATAGGTCGCGATGTTGCAGGCGGCTGCACGTGATACTTGCATGGCATGCGGCTCATCCTTGCAGACAACCAGCAGACCATCCTCGGGTATGCGCGACATCAGGTCTGCAAAAGGCCTTTCGTAATCTTCTTGCGTCGGAAATATATTGACGTGGTCATGGACTGCTGCAGTCATCAGCACGAAGCGCGCATCATAATGTAAAAACTTCGCCCGCGGATCCGTGTTGCTGGACGGATATTCATCCCCCTCAATGACAAATTCAGGCGCCGACCCGAGTGTCGAATTGCGGCCTAGGTTTTTTGGCACCGCGCCAATAAAATAACCTGGATCACGACCCGCCTCAGCGAGCGCCCAAGTCAGTAAGCTCGCACTCGTCGACTTGCCATACGATCCCGCAACAACCAGAGAGCGCCGTTCACGCGCAATGCCTGCCAGCACATCCGGATAAGAGGTGATCGGTTTGCCAGTGGCATAAGCGGCGGCAACTTCCGCATTCTCCATCGTCAGCTTGGCATGTTTGCCAATGACAATAAGATCAGCCTCCACCGGAACGTTGGACGCAGCGTGGGGCGTCTGCACGCGAATGCCAAAGCGGGGAAGCAATTCTGACGCTGGCGGATAAAAACCCTCATCCGAGCCAGTGACATCCCACCCCTGCTGGCGCATGAGGAGAGCCGTTGCACTCATGCCAATGCCGGCAATGCCGATGAAATGGACATGCTTGTTCATAAAAATCTCCGGCACACGAATCTTGCCCGGAGAATAGCATGAGCGGGAGCGCTGATTCAGCGCCCCCGCGTGTTAAAATCAGGCCAATGTCGCCTTGATGATCTTGTCGGGATCATCAACAGGCTCTCCACGCTTCAGCTTATCGACATTATCCATCCCCTCGATCACCTCTCCCCAAACTGTATATTGGCGATTCAGGAAGCCGACATCAGTGAAGCAGATGAAGAATTGGGAATTGGCAGAATCGGGATTGGATGAGCGTGCCATCGAAACGGTTCCGCGCCCATGATGCGCGCTGTTAAACTCCGCTTTAAGATTGGGATATTTTGAACCGCCTGTGCCCGTGCCCTTCGGACATCCGGTCTGGGCCATGAAATCGTCGATCACACGATGGAAAACAATACCATCATAAAAACCCTCTTCAACGAGCCGCTTGATATGTTCGCAATGGCCAGGTGCAAGATCGGGACGCATCTTGATCTTGACGCTACCCTGTGTGGTTTCAAGCGTGATAATCTGGTCAACCTCGGACATTTTTTTCTCCATTCAATTCAAAAATCGTCATTGGGAGCGAAGCGAAGCAATCCAGAAGCAACATGCGCCTCGCTGGGATTGCCCGGTCGGCGTGCCGAACTCGCAATAACGGTGAGGAATAAATCTATTCAGCCAAACTCATCTTGATGATCTTATCGGGGTTGGCTGGCGGTTCGCCGCGCTTGATTTTGTCAACCAATTCCATGCCACCAATCACTTCACCAAAGACCGTATATTGGCCATTCAGGAAGGATGCATCACGGAAGCAGATGAAGAATTGGGAATTGGCACTATTGGGTGCTGATGAACGCGCCATGCCGAGCGTCGCGCGCTTGAAGGACGCACTCGAAAATTCAGCCGGAACATTCGGTAATTTTGAGCCGCCCGTACCCGTACCCGTGGGATCGCCGGTTTGGGCCATAAATCCTTCAATCACGCGATGGAAAACGATGCCATCATAGAACCCCTGTTTGGTGAGCGTCTTGATCTGCTCAACATGTTTGGGTGCGAGGTCAGGTCGCAAAAGAATTGTCACCCGACCATCCTTCAAGTCGAGATAGAGCAGATTCTGTTTGGCAGGCTGTGCCTGTGCAAATGCTTCACCGGCGAGAGCCGCAACGGGCAAGGCGAGCACGAGCGTACGGCGGTCGATCGACATGTCAAAAACTCCAATATCAGGATTTGAATTTGTCGCGCAAAGCCTGCGCGACATCTGGCGGAACGAAGGCCGACACATCGCCATGCATGGCAGCAATCTGGCGTACCAGAGTGGCAGTAATATGGCGCACAGACGGGCTAGCAGGTAAAAACACTGTCTGGGTGCGGGGCGCCATGGCGCCGTTCATCCCGGCCATTTGCATTTCATAATCAAAGTCTGTCCCGTCGCGTAAACCGCGAATGATGAGATCTGCATTCACGCGCCGCGCCGCTTCAATTGCCAAGCCGTCAAAAGTGATCACTTCGACCGCGGCCATAACACCCTTGGTTGTCGCCGCACGCACCATGGCCACACGTTCGACCGGCGAAAAAACAGGCCCTTTGCCTGCATGTGTTCCAATGCCGACAACAATGCGATCGCAGAAAGCGGCCGCCGAACGGATTACATCGAGATGCCCGTTCGTCAGCGGATCAAAGGTGCCGGTATAAAGACCTATACGCGCCATTCCCAACCCCTGAAACCCGTGTAGAGGATCAAACTTCTATCGTGCCGCTAGCATCCTCGCCATCGTCACCACTATCACTATCATCCTCGCCGATGCGCTCCACCGAGACAACCCGTTCTTCAACGGCTGTTCGGAAGACTATCACGCCCTGCGTTGCACGACCTGCCGTGCGAATATCTTCTACCGGGCAACGGATCAACTGACCGCCATCAGTCACCAGCATGATCTGATCGCTATGCACAACCGGGAAGGAAGCCACAAGATCACCATTGCGGGTGTTGACCGCCATCGCCGTGATACCTTTTCCGCCACGGCCCGTCACACGATATTCATAAGACGACGTGCGCTTTCCATAGCCGTTGGAACTGACTGTAAGGATTGTTTCCTCGTGCAGCGACAATTCAACATAGCGCTCCTGTGACAAGGAGATTGCATCTGCTGTTTCTTCAGGATCAGCTGCCTCAATTGTTTCTTCCACACCCGTTTCGCCCTGTAGCGCGCGACGCATCTTCAGATAGGCTGAGCGCTCGGCCGGATTGGCATCAACATGACGCAAGATTGCCATTGAAATGACCGTGTCACCTTCAGCCAGATTGACACCACGCACGCCCATAGAATCGCGTCCCTTGAAGACACGCACTTCGCCAACGGCAAAGCGAATGCACTGGCCTAGCGACGTGGTCAGCAGCATATCATTGGCTTCCGAACAAATCTGCACGTCCACAATGCCCTCGCCCTCATCGAGCTTCATAGCAATTTTGCCGGCGCGGTTTACCTGCGTGAAATCCGACAATTTGTTTCGGCGTACCGTGCCGCGCGTGGTGGCGAAGACCACGTCCATATTCTCCCAAGCGGCCTCATCCTCAGGCAAAGGCATAATTGTTGTAATGCGTTCTCCCTGTTCAAGCGGCAGCATATTGACAAGTGCCTTTCCGCGCGCTTGCGGCGCCGCCAGCGGAAGACGCCAAACTTTTTCTTTATAGACCTTGCCATGCGAGGAGAAGAACAACAGAGGCTGATGGGTACTTGACACAAACAATCGCGCCACGAAATCCTCATCGCGTGTCTGCATGCCTGCGCGGCCTTTGCCACCACGGCGTTGCGCACGATAGGTCGAAAGCGGCACGCGCTTGATATAACCAGCATGCGAGACGGTAACGACCATATCTTCACGCTGGATGAGATCTTCATCATCAAAATCCGCATCGCTTTCACCAATCTCGGTGCGACGCGGCGTGGCAAAAGCCTCGCGCACGGCAGTAAGCTCATTGCGGATGATCTCGAACACCCGATCACGCGAGCGAAGAATGGCAAGATAATCGGCGATCTCGGTTGCGAGCCTGTTCAAGGCTTCCGAAATTTCATCCCGACCAAGTGCGGTAAGACGCTGCAAGCGCAGATCGAGAATGGCGCGCGCCTGAGCTTCCGAGAGCCGATAATTGCCATCCTCATGCAGTTTGTGCTTGGGATCAGCAATCAACAAAATCAACGGCGCCATGTCGCGGGCGGGCCACTCACGGGCCATCAAGGCTTCACGCGCGGTCGCTGCATCGGGCGAGGTGCGAATGAGACGGATGACTTCGTCAATATTGGCCACAGCAATTGCAAGGCCCACCTGCATATGCGCAGTATCACGTGCCTTGTTGAGTAGATATTTCGTGCGCCGTGTCACAACTTCTTCGCGGAAATCGATGAATGCCACCAGGAAGTCACGCAAATTGAGCATTTGCGGACGCCCGCCATTAAGCGCAATCATATTGCAGCCGAAGGAGGATTGCATCGCGGTGAAGCGGAACAATTGGTTCAACACAACATCCGCCACGGCATCGCGCTTCAATTCGATAACGATACGCATTCCGTCGCGATCAGATTCATCGCGCAGATCTGAAATACCCTCAACTTTTTTGTCGCGGACCAATTCCGCAATGCGTTCGATCAACGTCGACTTGTTCACCTGATAAGGAATTTCCGTGACAATGATCGCATCACGATCCTTGCGGACCTGCTCGATCTTCGTCTTGGCGCGTGTCGCAACTGATCCCCGCCCAGTGAGATAGGCCGAGCGGATTCCACTACGTCCCAGGATAATGCCGCCGGTGGGATAATCAGGCCCCGGGATAATCGCCATCAAATCTTCGATAGAAATATCCGGGCGTTCCATCATGGCGAAGACGCCATCAATGACTTCCGCCAGATTATGAGGGGGGATATTGGTCGCCATACCGACCGCAATACCGCCGGCCCCATTGACGAGAAGATTGGGATAACGCGCGGGCAAAACCCCCGGCTCGCTTTCCTTCCCGTCGTAATTGGGATGAAAATCAACCGTGTCCTGCTCGATATCCTGCAATAGAGACAAAGCAACTTTGGTCAGACGCGATTCCGTATAGCGCATGGCTGCTGCCGGATCGCCATCCACAGAACCAAAATTGCCTTGGCCATCGACCAGCGGCACGCGCAACGAAAACGGCTGCGCCATGCGCACCAACGCGTCATAAATCGCGCTGTCGCCGTGGGGATGGAATTTGCCCATCACGTCGCCAACAATACGCGCCGATTTCACATAGGACTTGTCGGGCGTTTGTCCGTTTTCATGCATCGAATACAAAATGCGCCGATGCACGGGCTTCAGGCCATCGCGCACATCAGGCAAAGCACGGCTGACAATCACGCTCATCGCATAATCAAGATAGCTGCGCTTCATTTCATCGGTGATGGAAACGGGGCGAATATCGGAACCCGGTGCGCCCGCAAGGTCGTCTTTTTTGTCGGCCAAAGCCTGTTTCCTGACTGGTTCTAGAATCAGCCTTATGTCTATCCGATTCCGTCTCCCGAAGCCAGTTTTGCTGCACCCGACTTAACCGGCCAAAGCATCGTAGATTCAGTAATTTACGTGGGTGCATGGCCCCGGCAAACGGGATCCCCGCAATTCCGACCAACTGACACCTTGCCAACATACTGATAAGCTCTAGCATGACGTTTGTTTTGGGCAGGAATTCCGATGAAAACCCTTCCGGTAATCGCCCGCATGGGCGCGGCTTGCTGTCTGATCTCAAGCACGATTATCAATCCAGCCTTTGCCGAAATCCGCGAGCGCGTCGTGAAAATTCCGGTCCTCGTCACGGGTCCTGATGGCACTCCTTTTGTTCATGGCATCACCCTCACTGTGGTTTACGACGATGCCCGGAAAAAGAGCGCCTTCCTGATCCTTAACCATGGGCGCGCGGTGACACCGCAAGAGCGCAAGGATTATGGTCGCGCGCGCTTTACCGAACAAAGCCGCTATTTTGCCAAGCTCGGATTTGCCGTCTTCATGCCGACCCGAATTGGCTATGGCGTCACTGAGGGACCCGATCTCGAAAGTTCCGGTCCCTACAACAACAAGGATTATTTACGCAGCCTTGTCCCGGCTGTTGCCCAAGCCAAGGCCGCTGTCATTTACGCAAGATCGCAAAGCTTTGTTGATCCAAAGCGGGGTATCTTGCTCGGCCAATCCGTTGGCGGGTTCACCACGATTGGTGCTGCAGCCGAAAATCTTCCGGGAGTTCGCTTGGCGATCAATTTTGCAGGTGGCGCCGGCGGTGATCCGAATGGGCGTCCCTGGAACCCATGCCAAGCAGATCGGATCGCCGAAACCTACGGCCAATATGGTGCCAGGGGGAGGACACCAACCCTCTGGCTCTATTCATCTAACGACGCTTTCTGGGGACCCGAACATCCCAAAAAATGGGTTGAGAGCTATATTTCCAACGGCGGTAAGGCGGAGTTTATTGTATTACCGGCCTCTGGATCGGATGGGCATAATTCGTTCAGCCAAAACCCAGACGCATGGAAGCCCATAGTCGAGGCTTTCCTAGCTAAAAAAGGATTTCGAACCGGAATTAGCGCTTCAGACTGAGCAGCAAGCGCGTCAGCAAGCCCACCATCTGTGAGGTCGAGGCCGCAGGTTCAGCCGTCAGCGCTTTTTGATGCACTGGCTCAAGAGGTCCGCCGCGCTGCGCGCGCGCAGCAGCAAGATCGACAATTTCAGCTGAGGGAAAGAGGACTGACAAATCCTCCAAAACGTCCGGGAAGCCCGGACGCAGATAGCCAACGCTTTGCGCACGCACACGGCGCAAGGCCGCGTTCAGGCGACCCCGCGCGTGATAGAGCGGCTTGAAATCCGCCGGACGCGGATCAGAACGGAATGTCATCGTCAATCGCTGCTGATGTGCGACCCGCGCCGGCTACCGCCGGGCGCGTATCACCGCCGGAGGGGCGGCCAAGGCTCTGGCGCTCACCGCCGCCTGCAAAAGCCTCGCCGCCTTCACGACCGCCATTGCGGCTGTCGAGCAAGGTAAGCTCGCCACGATACCGCTGCAGAACAACATCGGTCGCCTTGCGCTGATTGCCTTCCTTATCCGTATATTCACGGGTCTGAAGCTGGCCCTCGAGATAGACCTTTGTTCCCTTTTTCACATATTGCTCGGCGACCTTGCCTAGCTGCTCGTTGAAGATGGTCACATTGTGCCACTCGGTCTTTTCCTTGCGCTCACCTGTCGCCTTATCGCGCCAGCTCTCTGACGTGGCGACAGAAAAGCTAACAATTGCATCGCCATTGGGCGTACGGCGCACTTCGGGGTCGCGCCCGACATTGCCGATAAGAATGACTTTGTTCACACTGCCCGACATGAGGCTCTCCTGAAACACATTACCGGCGGAACAGGCCCCGACTCACGAGGCCCCGCCGAACTTTCCACGGCACAGTAAACGCGCCGACCCGCCATTGCGCCCCGCCCCGGAGCTTAAAGAGACACTGTCCACAAGGCGCAGGGCAGAGAAACCAAAGCCGAAGCCTTTTGTTCATGTTTTGTTCGTAACATGCCACCAGCGGCATAGCAAGCCAAAAGCGAAACCCGGCCGTGACGATTTGCATCTGGATGACGCCCCCTGCCCCGGTCGCAATTGGCCGCGCAATTGCCTATCTGGAACACGCTGCGCTGCGTGAAACCGGCCCGCTGTCTGCACCGTAAACTCAAGGACGGCAGGCGTCACGGCGCTCAAGGAAAGAAGCAACCAAATCATGGCCCGCAAGACCACGAAGACCGACACAATCCAATCCGCCGACCACTTGTTCGATGACAAGGTGATTTCGGTGCGTGGCGCGCGCGAGCACAATCTGAAGAATGTCGATCTCACTATTCCGCGCGACAAATTGGTCGTCTTCACGGGTCTATCGGGCTCAGGCAAATCCTCGCTCGCCTTTGACACGATCTATGCCGAAGGCCAGCGCCGCTACGTGGAATCCCTCTCGGCCTATGCCCGCCAGTTTCTGGAAATGATGCAGAAGCCGGACGTCGACCAGATCGATGGTCTGTCGCCGGCCATTTCAATCGAGCAGAAAACAACGTCGAAAAATCCGCGCTCTACTGTGGGCACAGTCACCGAGATTCACGATTACATGCGCCTGCTCTGGGCGCGCGTGGGAATTCCCTATTCGCCAGCCACCGGCCTGCCGATTGAAAGCCAGACTGTCAGCCAGATGGTTGATCGCGTTCTCGCATTACCGGAGAAAACACGCCTATTCCTGCTGGCACCCGCCGTGCGTGGACGCAAAGGTGAATACCGCAAAGAAATCGCAGAATTTATGAAGCGCGGTTTTCAGCGCCTGAAAATCGATGGTCAATATTATGAAATCGGCGATGTGCCGACACTCGACAAAAAACTGAAACACGACATTGATGTCGTGGTGGATCGCATCGTCGTGCGGGGTGATATTGCTGCGCGGCTCGCAGATAGTTTCGAAACAGCACTTGAACTGGCAGATGGCATCGCCATTGCCGAATATGCAGATGAAAAGGAAAAAGACGGCAGCCCCAAGCGGGTCGTCTTCTCGTCGAAATTCGCTTGCCCTGTATCAGGCTTCACCATCTCCGAAATCGAACCGCGCCTTTTCTCCTTTAACAATCCCTTTGGCGCCTGCCCTGTCTGCTCGGGCCTTGGCGCGGAACAAACGGTTGATCCAGAACTGATCGTGCCGGACCCCTCGCTGACTTTGCGGAAAGGGGCAATTGCGCCGTGGGCGAAATCATCCTCGCCCTATTACACGCAAACGCTGGAATCGCTTGGCAAGCATTTTAAATTCCGCCTCGACATGCCATTCGAAAAACTGCCACAAAAAGCGCAGGACGCCATTCTCTATGGCACGGATGAAACCAAAATCCGCTTCTCTTATGATGATGGCATGCGTGCCTATGAAGTGGCGAAGCCATTTGAAGGCGTGATCAACAATTTGGAACGCCGCTATCTGGAAACAGAAAGCGAATGGGCGCGCGAAGAAATCGGCCGCTTCATGTCCGACACGCCGTGCAAAGCCTGCCAAGGCTTTCGTCTGAAGCCGGAAGCCTTGGCTGTCAAAATTGCCGACAAACATATTGGCCACGCCTCCGAAATGTCAGTGCGCGAAGCCGCCAAATGGTTTGAAACTCTACCCAAGGCCCTCGACAAAAAACGCAACGAGATTGCCGGACGCATCTTGAAAGAAATCCGCGACCGCCTGAATTTTCTGGTCGACGTCGGGCTCGATTATCTCAGCTTGTCGCGCGCGTCTGGTACATTGTCCGGCGGCGAGAGCCAGCGCATTCGTTTGGCCTCGCAAATTGGTTCCGGCCTGACGGGTGTTCTCTATGTGCTAGATGAGCCATCGATAGGACTGCATCAGCGCGACAATGAGCGCTTGCTTGAAACTCTGCGCCGTTTGCGCGATCTGGGCAATACTGTGATCGTCGTCGAACATGATGAAGACGCGATCATGACCGCTGATTATGTTGTCGATGTCGGACCGGGTGCTGGTATTCACGGCGGCAAGATTGTGTCGAAGGGAACGCCTGCACAAATCATGGCGGACACCAACTCGCTCACGGGCGATTATCTCACGGGGCGCAAATCTGTCAGCGTTCCCCGCGCACGGCGCAAAGTCTTGCCCGGCCGCAAGCTAAAACTCATAGGCGCCAAGGGCAATAATCTGAAAAATGTCACGGCGGAAATTCCGCTCGGACTATTCACCTGCATCACAGGCGTCTCCGGCGGCGGCAAATCCACGTTGGTGATTGATACGCTCTACAAAGCGGTCGCGCGAAAACTCAATGGCGCGCTCGAACATCCCGCCACTTATGACAAACTCGAAGGACTTGAGCATCTCGACAAGGTGATCGACATTGATCAGTCACCGATCGGTCGCACACCGCGTTCAAATCCCGCTACCTATACGGGCGCTTTTACGCCCATTCGTGAATGGTTTGCGGGCCTGCCCGAAGCCAAAGCGCGCGGCTATGCACCCGGCCGCTTCTCCTTCAATGTAAAGGGCGGACGCTGTGAGGCCTGTCAGGGTGACGGCGTCATCAAAATTGAAATGCACTTCCTGCCAGACGTCTATGTGACCTGCGACGTCTGCAAGGGGCGGCGCTATGATCGCGAAACTCTGGAAGTCAAATATCGCGACAAGTCGATTGCCGATGTGCTCGATATGACTGTTGAAGAAGCGCGCGATCTCTTCAAGGCAGTCCCCTCCATCCGCGAGAAAATGGTCACTCTGGCGCGTGTGGGCCTTGGCTATATCAAAGTAGGACAACAGGCGACGACACTTTCAGGCGGCGAAGCGCAGCGCGTGAAATTGTCGAAAGAATTGTCACGCCGGTCCACCGGCCGAACATTATATATTCTTGATGAGCCGACAACCGGTCTGCATTTTCACGATGTGAAGAAACTCCTCGAAGTGCTGCATGAGCTGGTTGATCAGGGCAATAGTGTCGTGGTGATCGAACATAATCTCGAAGTCATCAAGACCGCTGACTGGATCATAGACATGGGTCCGGAAGGTGGCGATGGCGGCGGGGAAATCGTGGCCCACGGCACACCCGAAGACATTATCCGCGAGAAGCGCAGTCACACCGGTCGCTTTCTAAAGGACGTGCTGGCGCGCCGCCCATTGGTGGAAGAACAGCCGAAAGGAAAGAAAGCGGCGGCAGAATAGGCAAAAACCGCCATTGCAAACGCAAGCGACGCAATCACGACGCCTCACGCCTGGCCACTGGATTGCTGCGTCGGCCTACGGCCTCCTCGCAATGACGGCGTTTTACGCCGTCAATCCACATCCTCAACATTCACAGGCCCGCCGCCTTCGACCCGTTGCGCCAGGGCTGCTTCCATAAATTCGTCAAGATCACCATCGAGAACTTCGTCTGGTGTGCCCGACACGACACCGGTGCGCAGGTCTTTCACCATCTGATAGGGCTGCAAGACGTAAGAGCGAATCTGGTGGCCCCAGCCAATATCGGTCTTGGACGCCGCCGCAGCATTAGCTTCCGCCTCGCGGATTTCCACCTCGCGTTCATAGAGCCGCGCACGCAACATATTCCAGGCCGTGGCGCGGTTCTTGTGCTGTGAGCGCTCGCCCTGACAGGCCACCACAATGCCGGTGGGAATATGCGTGATGCGAACAGCAGAATCCGTCGTATTCACGTGCTGGCCACCAGCGCCCGATGAACGATAAGTGTCGATGCGACAATCACTTTCATTCACCGCAATATCTATCTTGTCGTCGATGACGGGATAGACCCAGACCGAAGCAAAGCTCGTGTGCCGGCGCGCATTGGAATCGAAAGGCGAGATGCGCACGAGGCGATGCACACCAGATTCGGTCTTCATCCAGCCATGGGCATTATGACCTTTGATCAGGATCGTTGCGGATTTGATGCCAGCTTCGTCGCCTGACGTTTCTTCGATAATTTCAACTTTGAACTTTTGGCGTTCGCCCCAGCGCACATACATGCGCAAGAGCATGCGCGCCCAGTCGCAACTCTCCGTGCCGCCGGCACCCGAATGAACTTCGACATAAGTGTCGTTGGCATCAACCTCACCCGACAGCAAAGCCTCGATGTGGCGGCGCTCGGCTTCCTGCTTCAAGCCTTTTAGAGAGGCGATGCCTTCCTGCTCGGTCGACTCATCACTCTCCATCTCGCCCAATTCAACAAGCGTAATCGCGTCTTCAAGCTCGCGCTCGAAACGCGACAGCGAATTGAGCCGCTCTTCAAGATCTGTACGTTCGCGCATGATTTTCTGCGCGGCATCGGCATCATTCCAAAGATCGGGGTCTTCGACCCTCGCGTTCAGTTCCGCGAGGCGGCGTGTTGCGGCATCAACGTCAAAGATGCCTCCTCAGCAGTCCCACCGACTGCTTGATCTGTTCGACGAGTGCTTCGGCCTCGGCGCGCATGGTAATGATCTTTCATGACATGCGGGTCAAGCCCGCCGGATTCGTGGCCGGACCCTAGAGGCAGAGGCTGGATCAGTAAAGGCCGCCCGTACCAGCGCCAATCGCCTGTTCACCCAACAACGGGTCGCTGCCGGCATATGCATAATTATCCGGTGGCGCTGTGCCCGGCTTGAATGCTTCGATAATTGTGCCGCCGCCCGAGCCACGCATGCCCGTTTTAGCGTCCACACTGATCAGCTTGATGCCGGCCGGCACACGGAAGGGCACGTCCGGCTTGTCTTTCAGTGCCGTCATCATGAAGTCGCGGAAGATGGGCGCAGCATATTGACCAGCGGTTGCCGACGAGCCCAATGAGCGTGGACGATCATAACCCATATAGACGCCGACCGTCAGATTGGCCGAGAAGCCAACGAACCAAACGTCTTTGGCTTCATTGGTCGTGCCCGTCTTGCCGGCCAGATGTTTGCCAACCTGCCGCACCACCTGTGCAGTTCCACGTTGGACCACACCTTCCATCATAGAGGTGATCTGATAGGCGGTCAGAGGATCAATGACCTGTTCGCGATTGTCGACAAGTCGGGGCTCATCTTGGTTGGACCATTGACCCGGATCACACGCACCACACATCCGTTCATCATGACGATAGATCGTCTTGCCCAATCGGTCCTGAATGCGGTCAACCAGTGTCGGACGAATACGCTTGCCCCCATTTGCGAGCATGGAATAAGCACCCACCATGCGAAGTACCGTCGTTTCACCCGCTCCCAAGGACATGGATGGCACGGGAAGCATATTGTCATAGACGCCGAAGCGCTTGGCATATTCAGCCACCAGCGGCAGGCCGACATCGCGTCCGAGACGCACAGACATCAGATTTTTCGAATGCTCGATGCCATAACGCAACGTGCGCGGCCCACCCGATTTTCCGTCGTAATTTTCAGGACGCCAAAGGCCCACACCGGGGCCGAGATCGATCTCAATGGGCGCATCCATGACGATGGACGAGGGCGTATAGCCATTGTCGAGAGCAGTTGCATAAACAATGGGCTTGAAGGATGAGCCAGGCTGGCGAAGCGCCTGCGTCGCACGGTTGAATTCCGACTGATCGAAAGAGAAGCCGCCCACCATGGCAAAGATTCGACCGGTATAAGGATCCATCGCAACAATGGCGCCCGAGATATCCGGTATCTGGCGCAAGCGATATTCACCCCGTCTGCCTTCAACTGGCTCGACATAAATCACATCGCCTGCCTGCAAGGCTTGGCGCAGAGGTTTGCGTGTCCATTTCACGCCATCGGCGGGAAGTATGGCCACGATACGCTCGCGATTGATCTCGCCCGAACGCTCTTTCACCGGCTGCAAACCAATGCGCGCGGCTTGATCATTCGCGTCGAGCACAACAGCCAAACGCCAGGGCGACACGTCACCCAAAACCGGAATCTCGGCCAGCGCCGGGCCCCAATCACCCGACACATCCAGCGAGCGCATGGCACCGCGGAACCCGCGCGCCTCATCAAAACGCACGAGACCATCGACCAGTGCTTTGCGCGCCCACAGCTGCATTTTGGGATCAAGTGTCGTGCGAACCGAGAGCCCGCCTTCATAGAGTTTCTTTTCCCCGTAGCGGTCGAGCAATTCGCGGCGCACTTCTTCGGCGAAATAACCGGCCGCATAAGAATTGGGTGAGAGCACGCGCGGATTAACACCAAGTGGTTCGGTCTTGGCCTTCTCGCCATCTGCGCTCGAAATGGCGCCATCCGCCATCATGCGATCGATGACATAATTGCGGCGAACGATGGCAGCATCGCGATAACGGAAAGGATGGTAATTATTCGGGCCTTTGGGCAGAGCGGCCAGATAAGCGGCCTCCGAGAGCGTCAGCTCCTGCACCGCCTTGCCGTAATAATTCAGCGACGCAGCCGCGATTCCATAATTACCAAGACCCAGATAAATCTCGTTGAGATAAAGCTCGAGAATCCGCTCTTTCGAATAGGCGGCTTCAATGCGGAAGGAGAGCAGAGCTTCACGGATTTTGCGCTCGAATGAGCGCTCATTGCCCAGCAAAAAGTTTTTGGCGACCTGCTGCGTGATAGTGGACGCACCCTGAACACGCTTAGAGCCCTGCACCATAATCACGACAGCACGCGCAATGCCTTCGGGATCGATGCCGTTATGCGAATAGAAATTCTTGTCTTCAGCGGAGATGAACGCCTGTTTGACAAGCGGCGGAATGGCGGTCGAGGGCAGATAGAGGCGTCTTTCACGCGCATATTCGGCAATGAGAGAGCCGTCGCCCGCATGCACGCGCGTCATCACAGGCGGTTCGTAATTCTGCAGCTGCGTATAATCGGGCAAATCCTGCTGGTAATGCCAGACAAGACCCGCAACGGCCACCGCGCCCAGTACGAAAACAATCGCACCCGTGGCGAAGGCAAAACCGAAAAAGCGCGCGATCAGCCTAAGCACCCACTCGTCCCCTGTTTGCAGCAGGCAGTTCCCGCCAGATCAGCGGCTCCAGCCATGCGCATGCTTTGTGGTCTTAATGGGGCATGACCCCTGCGGCAATGGCACATCATGACACTGTCACCAGCTCAAGGAACACTCCCTGCCCCCGGCAATTTGCCCGTAGCCGACGTCCCGGACCGATTTGAAAAAAAAGCATCTACGGCCTTGACCATGGCCTCCGCCGCCCGACCACGCCATTCGGGGCGCGTCAGAGCCGCTGTATCGCGGGCGCTGGAGAGGTAACCCAATTCCAGCAGGATTGAGGGCACATCAGGCGCTTTCAAAACCCGGAAACCTGCCGAGCGGTGCGGGTTCTTGTTGAGCGGGCCAGCCTCCCCCCAATAATTCACAAGCGTTCGGGCAAAGGCATGCGACCAGGTCCGGGTTTCGCGTCGGGTCAGGTCAAATAGAATGTCGGAAACATCGCCCGCATCATCACTGCCCTCGAGGCCTGCAACGCTGTCAGCCCGATTTTCCTTCTCCGCCAGCCGCGCCGCCTCGCGATCCGAGGCCTTGTCGGCGACCGTGTAGACGGTTGCTCCCGAAACACCCTGCGGGTCCGAGAGAATGTCGGCATGGATCGAGATGAACAGGTCGGCATTCACCTCGCGCGCCGTCTTCACCCGTTCTCCCAAAGGCACGAACACATCGGCTTGGCGCGTCATCACAACCCGATAACGGCCGGTCTTCTCGAGTTGTGCGCGAAGCGTCTTGGCGAAGTCGAAGACAATGTCCTTTTCCTGAACGTTACCGGCAGCCTGAGCTCCGACATCAATGCCGCCGTGGCCAGGATCGATGACAATGACGGGCAACCCAGGGCTGGGAGGACGCGCAGACCTTTTCGGCCCTTCGGCGAGTATCTCTCGGGCCACCGCCTCCTGCGCAGCGCGTTTCACAGCGGCCGTAAAAGCCCCTGCATCGGCCTCCTGCATCTCAATGATGAGATCAAACCCACCAATGCGCGGGACGGCATGGGTTGCCTTCACAATAGCCGGGCGACCCAGATCGACCACAATACGCGCTTTGCCCGGCGCGAACTGACCGAAACGAAAAGAGGCGATCACAGGCTTTTTGCCACGTGTACCCGGTTCAGCCAGTCCGGCCTTGAGGGGTAAGTGGAAACCGACCTCAGGCAGATCGACGATCACCCGATCAGGGGCCGAGAGCACATAGGCCTCGGCCTCAACACGCGCCGACGTCTCAAATATCAGTCTTGTAACATTGCCCTCGACCTCCACCCGAACCGCGCTGGCAACAGGCTGAGCCTCAGCCGCACCAACGACGAAACCCGCCATGACCGCGAGGAGAAGGGCAAGCAGGGGACACAAAAGCTGATAAGGGCGCAGGATCAAGGTAGCACTTTCGTAGGCTGGCGGCCGACATCATGCCACCAGCCGTCTTCTATAATGGTAAACGGCCTTGTTTTCAGTCCCCTCGGGAGCAGAAAGGCTGCTTTTGTAGCAGATAGCTTGGCCCGGAGAGGCCAAAGCCATCCTTGCCAAACCGGTCTGCGTACCGCTATGACTATGTGGTCCCCTTTCCGGGACAGGTCAGCGCCCTGCAAGGTGCGCCCCCGCGACGGTCATTCGGGCCCGCCATCCCCGCCATCCCTTAAAAGGGCTTTTGCGTCGGGATCCGGCGGGTTCCAAGAAACCGAAACGAGAACCGGAACCGGGATATCTGGCCGCACTCGCGGCCGCTCTTTAAGGTATTGAAGCGAATGGTCCGTCCCGCACGGGATCATATGACGGCCGAGGGTCGACTTGCCGGACTTGAGAATCTTCTCGAGGCCGCTGCCCGCGCCGCGTTGGACATTTCGTCTTCCATGCGTACCCACCAACAGCGAGCCATTATTGGCTCTGCTCATTCCCTTCAAGGCGCTGAAGCTCGTCGGCTCACACGAGTCGGGCTGACCGCGTCCGTTCGTATTTCTCAAACATATGTCGCGTCCCCGCCCTTGCTGGGACCGTCGTCCGTCTCCGCGCACTCGCGCGATTGCTCCCGACGTGTCTCTCTAAGGCCGGACGTGAGGACAAGAGTCTCACATGGCCAACAAAATGCTGATCGATGCCAGCCATCCGGAAGAAACCCGGGTGGTGGTTTTACGCGGTAACCGGGTCGAAGAATTCGACTTTGAAGCTGCAAATAAGAAGCCGCTGCGCGGTAATATCTATCTGGCAAAAGTGACGCGGGTCGAACCCTCGCTGCAAGCCGCCTTTATTGAATATGGCGGCAATCGTCACGGCTTCCTGGCCTTCTCGGAAATCCATCCGGACTATTACCAGATCCCGGTTGCTGACCGTCTAGCTTTGCTGGAAGAAGAAGCCCGTCAGCATCGCGACGAGGACGAAGACGACAACCGCCAACGCCGCCAGTCGCGCCGCCGCCGCCCTGAAAAGCGCACCCGACCAGATGCCACCTTGTCCGAAGCCGCTGCCAGCGACGGCGAGCCACACGAAGGCGAAATCATTGAAGGCGAAATCGTCGCCCGCGAAGATGGAGACGTCGTCGCGCCCAGCGAACATGTGACCGAGGGTCAGGACGCTACACCCGCCCATCTCGATGAGCGTCACCACGAAGTACTCGCCGTTGACCCCGATGTGACTGTCGAGGCCGAGGATAATGCGCCGCGCGCGGAGGCTGAGGCTGGGGCTGAAGCCCTCGAGGGCTCCGAAGACGACGAAGACGAAAACGGCGAAGACGACGAAGAGCAGCATGTCGAGCATATTGGCGGCGACGCCATGGAAGAAGTGCCCAACCGCTACCAGCGGTTGCGTCGGCAGTACAAAATTCAGGAAGTCATCAAGCGCCGTCAGGTCCTGCTCGTGCAGGTCGTGAAGGAAGAGCGCGGCAACAAGGGAGCGGCGCTGACAACCTATCTTTCGCTCGCAGGCCGCTATTCCGTGCTGATGCCGAATACAGCGCGCGGCGGCGGCATTTCCCGCAAGATCACCGATGCAGGCGACCGCAAGCGGCTCAAAGCCATCGCTCAGGAACTGGAAGTTCCCGATGGCATGGGCGTCATTCTGCGCACGGCGGGGGCTGCCCGCACCAAGCAGGAAGTGCGGCGCGACTTCGAATATTTGATGCGCATGTGGGAAACCGTGCGTGAGCTGACGCTGAAATCCTCCGCGCCCTGCCTCGTCTATGAGGAAGGATCGCTGATCAAGCGCGCCATTCGCGACCTCTACAACAAGGATATTGACGACGTCATCGTCTCGGGCGACGAAGGCTTCCGCGAGGCGAAGGAATTCATGCGCCTCTTGATGCCAAGCCACGCCAAAAACGTGCAGCCTTGGAACGAGCCCCAAGCACTTTTTGCAAAGGCGGGTGCTGAATCCCAGCTCGATGCAATGTTCTCGAATGCGGTCACGCTTAAGTCGGGTGGCTATATTGTCATCAACCAAACCGAAGCACTTGTCGCAATCGACGTGAACTCGGGTCGCTCGACCCGCGAACACAATATTGAAGACACAGCGCTGCGCACCAATCTGGAAGCAGCCGACGAAGTCGCGCGCCAGCTGCGTCTGCGCGATCTCGCGGGCCTGATCGTCGTCGATTTCATCGACATGGAAGAAGGCCGCAACAACCGTGCAGTTGAGAGACGCATCAAGGACGCGCTGAAGAATGACCGCGCGCGCATTCAGGTTGGCCGCATATCGCATTTCGGCCTGCTCGAAATGTCGCGCCAGCGCATTCGTACCGGCGTTCTTGAAGGCTCCACCATCATCTGCACGCATTGCGCAGGCTCCGGCAATGTGCGCGCCATTTCCTCTATCGCATTGCATGTCATGCGTGTGCTGGAAGACGCGCTCGTCAAGAATGCCATGCACAACATCACCGTGCGCACGCGCTCCCATGTTGCGCTCTATATTCTCAACCAGAAGCGCGCTCATCTGCGCGCGTTAGAAGAGCGTTTCGCCGTTCAGATCACGGTTGAAGCCGATGACACACTGACCGGCACCGCCTACCATGCGCTCGAGCGTGGCGAACTCGCCTCCCCGCCGATCTCTTATGAAAAGAAAGAGCTCGTGCGCATCGATTCCATTCCGATGGCCGACGAAGAGATCGAAGACGAAGTCGAGATCGAAGACGAGGACGAAGAGACCGAGGAGACATCAGAGCGCGCCGAAGGCGAAGCCAACGGTGACAGCGAAGATGCCGATGGCCGTCGCCGCCGTCGTCGCCGTCGTCGCGGTCGCGGTCGCGGTGATCGTGAACGTGGCCCGACAGATCCCAACGCGCCCCAGCCCTCGGACGACGGCCTGCATGTCATGGCTGAAATCGGTGGCGACATCACCCAGCGAGCTGATGATGGCGATGGCGAAGTTGATACTGCCGAGGCTGAGAACTTTGATGCAGATGGCCAAGCCGACGGTGATCCG
>CANJVX010000019.1 GCA_947478405.1 Beijerinckiaceae bacterium
CGTGGGTATGGAACGCCTTCAGCCGCGCCAGGAACGGCGTGTCGAATTCGGTGGGCGTCGGCGCTTCGCCGGTGATGAACATCAGCACATCGCGATCTGGCAAATCCATCAGGCTCTCGAATTGATCAAGCTCAACATCCGAGAGTTTGGCCATTTCAGCATCGGCAAACTTCCCATAGAGGATATCCATTTCACGCATGCCGCGATGCCAGGCGCGGTAAAAGGCGCGGCGGCGGCGGTCATCGAGACCAGCGCTGGAGATCGTGGATTCGGTCACGGGCAAAATCCTCAAAATGATGACAGCGCCGGACGGCCCTGCCACCCTGCGTTCGCCCCTATATAGAGCAGGCGCTTGCACCTGTCAGGGGGTCGGCTAAAGCTAGAGGTGAAATGCGCCCTGATATCCTCAATCCGCTCTTTGCCCCTTTGGCAGCCCTGCCCGGTGTTGGCCCCAAAACCTCGAAACTCTTCGAGCGCGCTTTGGCGACACCGCATGGCGGCGAGGCGCGCGTGGCTGACTTGCTCTTCCATCTGCCCCATTCGGGTATTGATCGGCGCGCGCGCCCCAAGATCATGGAGGCGCCGCGCGACCAGATCGTGTTGCTCGAAGTCACCGTGGTCGAACATCGCCCCCCCCCTAATACGCGGGCAAAAGTCCCCTATCGCGTGGTGGTGGAAGATGACACGGGAGATCTGGCGCTCGTCTTCTTTCTGGCCAACCACCAATGGATCGAGCGCTCGCTACCGCTGGGCGCCAAGCGCTGGGTATCGGGCAAGCTTGAATTGTGGGATGGCCATTTGCAAATGGTCCATCCCGACAAAGTGCTGGATGAAGCAGCGCTGGCCAAACTGCCACCCGTCGAGCCCGTCTATGGATTGACCGAAGGCCTGACGCAGCGCGCTGTGCAAAAAGCCACCGAAGGCGCTTTGGCAAAAATCCCCGATCTGCCGGAATGGATTGATCCGCCGCTGGTCGCCCAACGGCGCTGGCCGACATTTCATGATGCGCTGGAGCAGGTGCATCGTCCGCAGGGACCTGAGATTTTCGATCCGCAAAATCCAGCGCGTTTGCGGCTGGCATATGATGAATTGCTGGCAAGTCAGGTTGCTCTTGGCCTTGTGCGCGCGCGCATGAAAAAACAAGGCGGGCGCGCGAGCCTGGGCACTGGAAAAATTGCTGACCAAATTCTCGCGTCCCTGCCCTTCTCGCTGACGGGCGCACAGATCGAGGCGCTGAAAGAGATCCGCGCCGATATGGCCTCAAACGAGCGCATGTTGCGCCTTGTGCAGGGTGATGTGGGTTCCGGCAAGACCCTAGTCGCGCTTCTGGCTATGGCGACCATGGTAGAAGCCGGTCGCCAGGCCGCCATGATGGCGCCAACAGAAATTCTCGCCCGCCAGCATTACGAGCGCATGCTGCCGCTGTGCGAAGCCGCGCGCGTGAAACTCGCGATCCTGACCGGGCGCGACAAGGCCGCCGAGCGTAAGAAAACGCTGGCTGCGCTGGAGGCCGGCGACATCGACGTGGTGATCGGCACCCATGCTCTTTTTCAGGAGACAGTCGCTTTCCGCGATCTGGGACTGGCCGTCGTGGACGAGCAGCATCGCTTTGGCGTGCATCAGCGCCTCGCATTGGGCTCCAAAGGCGAGGCTGTCGACATTCTGGTCATGACGGCCACGCCCATTCCGCGGACATTGGTGCTGACTTATTTTGGCGACATGGATGTGTCCATGTTGCGGGAAAAGCCTGCGGGCCGTCAGCCCATCGACACGCGCGCGCTACCAATTGAGCGCCTCGACGAAGTTGTCGCGGGGATCGGTCGGGCTATTCAAAAAGGCGCCCGCGCCTATTGGGTCTGCCCGCTGGTCGAGGAAAACGAGGATCTCGATCTGGCAGCAGCGACCGAGCGCGCAGACGTCTTGAGGCAGTTCTTTGGGGACCATGTCGGCCTGGTACATGGGCAAATGAAAGGCGCCGACAAAGATGCTGCGATGGAGGCATTCCAGCGCGGCGTGACAAAAATTCTGGTCGCGACAACGGTGATCGAAGTCGGCGTCGATGTGCCGGAAGCCACCATTATGGTGATCGAACATGCCGAGCGTTTCGGCCTGTCTCAATTGCACCAATTGCGCGGACGCGTGGGGCGTGGTTCGGGGCGATCAACATGCCTTCTGCTATATAAAACCCCTCTTGGCGAAGTCGCAGAAGCACGCATCACCATCATGCGCGAAACGGAAGATGGCTTTCGTATCGCCGAGGAAGATCTGAAACTGCGCGGGGAAGGCGAAGTGCTAGGCACCCGCCAATCCGGCACACCGGGCTTTCGGTTGGCCAGCCTCGACGTGCATAGTGCGCTTCTGCCGGTGGCCCGCGATGATGCGCGCATGATTGTCGACAAAGACCCCGATCTCTCGAGCGGACGCGGGCAGGCCGTGCGGGCTTTGCTGTATTTATTCGGCCGCGATGAAGCGGTAAAATTGCTCAGGGCGGGCTAGACATTTATTGCGCGCACAAAGGCGCTATGCTCGCAATCATGACGGACTTACGACACGGTTTTTCCCGACACCTTCGCTGCCTTCATCTCTTCGGCCATAGCACTGAGCGCTGCCTGTACCTCTGGCTGGATCAGCCCAGCTGACATGATCAGCTTGGCAGCATCATCAGGTGTCATCGGAATTTCGATCACATCCTTCACGGGCAAGAAAAAATAAAAACCTGTCGTCGGATTTGGCGTGCATGGCAAAAAGACCGACACATGCTCGCCCGCAGGCAGCGCATCGCTGAGCGATGCGGCAGGGGGTGCTGAAATGAAGACAATCGTCCACATTCCGGGCGCTGGAAATTGTACGAGACCAACCTTGCGGAAGCTCGTGCCTGATTGCGAGAAGATCGTCTCGAAAATCTGCTTCACGCTTTTATACAAGCCACGCACAACCGGCATGTGGTCAAGCATAGCTTCACCAATACGGATCAAAGCGCGGCCGGCAAAATTTGCGGCCAGAAAGCCCAGAAGAGTCAGCCCAAGAAAGGCGACTACAACGCCGATGCCCGGAATATGAAAATGTGTATAGGCGTCTGGCGACAGAAAGGGCGGCATCAGCGGCTTCACCCAATTATCAACGGTATCGACAAACCACCAGACCAGCCAGATCGTCACGGTCAGGGGTCCGGTGATGATCAGACCCGTGAAAAACCACGCGCGCACCAGCGCCCCGAAGCTGGGCCGATGCACCGCTTCGACATTTGGAAATTCAATCTGGTTCATGTTTCGCCCGTCAAGCGCACAGAAAATAACGGCGCTACGGCCTAATCTATTCCACCGTCACGCTTTTGGCGAGGTTTCTTGGCTGGTCCACGTCCTTACCCATCACCACAGCTGTGTGATAAGCGAGCATTTGAACGGGCACGGCATAGGGAATAGCTGCAAAATCGGGCGCCATTTCGGGCATGATGATGGCGCGGAAGAAATTCACCGCCGATTCATGCTGGGCCCTCTGGTCGCCGATCAAGATGATGTTACCACCCCGCGCCGCCACTTCCTGCATGTTGGACACGGTCTTTTCGAACACGCTGTCGAAGGGCGCCAGAACAATCACCGGCATTTTTTCATCAATCAGCGCGATCGGCCCGTGTTTCAGCTCACCCGCAGCATAGCCTTCGGCATGGATATAGGAAATTTCCTTGAGCTTCAGGGCGCCTTCGAGTGCCAGCGGATAATTGGTCCCGCGGCCGAGATAGAGAACATCCGTCGCCTTGGCGAGATCGCGGGCAAGCGATTCAATCTGGGGTTCAAGCTTCACGGCCTCTGCCATAAGGCCAGGGGTGGCCATCAATTCCGTGACCAACGCCTGTTCGCGGGCTTGGTCCAGCGCGCCACGTGCGCGGCCAAAGGCAACGGCCAGACCAGCAAGAACGGCCAATTGGCAGGTGAAAGCTTTGGTTGAAGCCACACCGATTTCAGGGCCTGCCAAAGTCGGCGCCACAACATCGCTCTCGCGCGCAATGGTCGAGGTGGGCACATTGACCACGCAGAGAATGTGCTGACCCTGCTCTTTGGCGTAGCGCAAGCATGCCAGCGTGTCAGCCGTCTCACCCGATTGCGAAATAACAATCATCAGGCCATTTTGAGGCAGAGGCGCATCGCGATAACGAAATTCACTGGCCACATCAATTTCAACCGGCAAGCGCGCATAGCGCTCAAACCAATATTTGGCGACAAGCCCTGCATAATAGGCTGTGCCGCAGGCTGAAATGGTGATGCGCGAGAGTTTCTGCACATCAAAAGGCAGATCGAAAGGCAAGCGCACAGCCCCGGCAGACATGTCGAGATAATGCGCCAATGTGCGCCCGACAACCTCCGGCTGTTCGTGGATTTCCTTGGCCATGAAATGACGATGATTGCCTTTGTCGACCAAAAAAGCAGAGGCTTGCGTCTTCACTTTGGCGCGCCGCACTGGCCGTCCGTGCATGTCATGAAAGTCAGCGCTTTTGGGGGTCAGCACCACCCAATCGCCATCATCGAGATAAGTGATCGTGTCGGTGAAAGGGGCGAGCGCCAGCGCATCAGAGCCCAGATACATTTCACCATCGCCATAACCAACCGCGAGAGGCGCACCTTGCCGCGCGCCAATCAGAAGATCATTGGCGCCCTCGAAAATAAATGCGAGCGCAAAAGCCCCACGCAATTTCGGCAGAGCCGCAGCCACAGCTTCGCGCGGCCCATGGCCCTTCATCATTTCATCAGTGACAAGATGAGCGACCGTCTCCGTATCTGTCTCGGTGACAAAAACATGACCCTTGACTGTCAGCTCCTCACGTAGCTCACGGAAATTTTCGATTATCCCGTTATGCACAACAGCCACTTTGGACGTGGCATGGGGATGGGCATTATTTTCTGTCGGGCGGCCATGTGTTGCCCAACGCGTATGACCGATGCCGACTGTGCCGGTGAGCGGCGAGGAGGCCAGTTTTGCGGCCAGATTCTTCAGCTTGCCTTCGGCACGCACACGAGTGAGGCGGCCATTTTCGAGTGTTGCAACACCGGCGGAATCATAGCCGCGATATTCGAGGCGGCGCAAAGATTCCACGATCTCGCCAGCTACAGGTGAAGCGCCAACAATCCCGACAATTCCGCACATCTTCAACAAAACTCCGATTGCAGTCGTCTTGCTATCCCTCGACCCTGAGGGGCTCAAGACACTTTGCGTAACAGATCGTTACGTCTTTACGGGCGTTTCTTCAGGCGCCCCGCCATAGCTGTGCGAAAACGCGCCGCCCAGCCTGGCTTTTCGCTTTGCAGGGCACGCGCGAGAGCCAGAGAACCAGCTGGAACGTCCTGGGTGATCACCGAACCTGATCCGATATAGGCGCCCTCACCGATTTTGACCGGCGCGACGAGGGAGGAATTGGAGCCAACAAAAGCGCCGGCACCGATCTCCGTCCTGAATTTATTGAACCCGTCGTAATTGCAGGTGATTGTGCCTGCACCAATATTGGCCTCTGCTCCGATGGATGCGTCGCCAATATAAGTGAGGTGACTGATTTTCGCGCCTTCACCCACTTGCGCGGATTTGATCTCGACGAAATTACCAACCTTGGCACCACGCCCAAGATCAGTGCCCGGGCGCAACCGCGCGAAAGGACCAACGCTCGCACCAGAGCGCACATGCGCGCCTTCCAGATGCGAAAAGCCATGTATCACAGCGCCATCTTCAATCGTGCAGCCACGCGCAAAAATAACATTGGGCTCGATGAGAACATCGCGGCCGATTTTTGTATCATGTGAAAAGAACACCGTTTCCGGTGCGATCAAGGTTGCGCCCTCGCGCATGGCCTGTTCGCGCTTGCGGCTCTGAAACACAGCCTCCGCTGCCGCCAGCTGCACGCGATCATTCACGCCCATCACTTCATGCGCGCTGGCCAGCACATGTACGGCTTTCAAACCGGCCTTGCGGGCGGCCTCAACCGCATCTGTCAGGTAAAATTCCTTCTGCACATTGTCATTGCCGATGGCCTCCAGAAGAGCCAAGGCATGCTGGCCCGAAAGCGCCATCAGGCCCGCATTGCACAGACCCACCCGGCGCTCGTCCTCGCTGGCATCCTTATGCTCACGAATGGCCACCAGCTCGCCCTTGACGACGAGCAAACGTCCATAGCCTGTGGCATCGGCGGGTTCGAAGCCCAGTGCTGCCAGCGCCGCCCCGTCGGCTAGAGCGCCCCTCAGACGGGACAATGTAGCGGGCGTGACCAGCGGCGTGTCGGCAAAAAGCACGAGCACATCATCGGCACCGGCCGCCAGAGCGGCTTTGGCCGCCAACACCGCATGCGCAGTGCCAAGTCGTTCTTGCTGCACGAAAATCTGCGCTGCAGGCGCGACCTTGCGCGCAGCAGCCGCGACCTCATCACGCCCCGGCCCGACAACCACGGCGACCGAATGGGCGCCTGCCCCCCCCACAGCATCAAGCACATGGGCCAGCATCGGCTGGCCACCAACCTCATGCAGGACCTTGGGTTGGGCTGATTTCATGCGCGTGCCCTCACCGGCGGCAAGAACTATGGCAAGGCAGTTACGGGTCGGGCTCATCCCTAGGCTCCGGTCAGGTGGTCGAAGAAAAGACTTCCTCGAAGGCACGTTGGGGGTTCAGCGTAAACACATCATGAATCATTCGTGTTTATAAAATGCGGCTCGCGAAATGGCATTTTTGCGATTAGATAGGAAAGGCGCGTCCCCGAGTATTCGGGCGCTCCTGCGTAGCGGAGCCAAAACCGAGCCCATGTTGAAGCGTAGGGACCTGCTCAAAATCGCCGCCGGCTCGTTTGCGGTCGCCTCGGCGCTCGGTCCCGAGCGCGCCTTGGCGCAAGCGCAAAACGGCGGCCCTGCGGAACCGACACCCGCCCAATTCGATCCAGCTAGCATCGTCGATCTGGCCCGCAGCCTGTCCAAGAAGCCCTATCGAGCTCCCACCCTGCCCCTGCCCGAGGCTTTTTCGAATCTGACACCCGAGGCCTATAGCAGCATTGGTTCGCGGCCAGAAAACCAGATCTGGGCCGCCGATAATACGGGCTTTGTGATCGAGCCGCTGCATCGCGGCTCGGTCTTTTCGGCGGCCATGTCCATCAACGTCATCGAAAATGGTTTTGAACGCCGCCTTGTTTATGCGCCCGACCTCTTCGAATTCGGCAAGATCACGCCGCCTGCCAATGCAGGAGATCTTGGCTTTTCGGGCATACGCCTGCTCGTGCCCTTCGAGGGTAACCTTCGCGAAGTCGCCATCTTTCAGGGCGCGAGCTTTTTCCGGGCACGCGCCAGCTACCAGCTGTTTGGCGCGATTGCGCGCGGCCTGTCGATCCGTACTGCCGATCCGCGCGGCGAAGAAACGCCTGCCTTCCGCGCACTTTGGATTGAAAAGCCCAATCTGGCCTCCAATGCGATTGTCATTCACGCGCTCTTGGATTCCGAAAGCGTCACGGGCGCTTATCGCTTCACGCTGCGGCCGGGCGATGCGACGATTATCGACACGGAATGCACGCTCTTCGCGCGCACAAATGTCGAGCATTACGGCATTGCCACAATGGCTGGCACTTATGTCTATGGCCCGCTCGACCGGCGCCGCGATGACATTCGCCCCTCGGTGCACGAGGTGCAGGGCCTGCAAATACTCAACGGCAATAATGAATGGGTATGGCGCCCTGTCGCCAATCGCGAGACGCTGCAAGGCTCGGCCTTTGTGGACACAAATCCAAAAGGCTTCGGCTTCCTGCAACGCGACCGCGCCTTTGCCGCCTTTCAGGATGATGTCGCGCATTGGGAATGGCGCCCCTCGCTCTGGATCGAACCGATCGGTGACTGGGGCTCGGGCGAAGTCACACTCGTGGAAATTCCCTCAGAGTCGGAACTCAACGACAATATGGTTGCCTATTGGCGGCCAAAAGCGCCGCTGATTGCGGGGGCGGAAGCGTCTTTCGCCTATCGGCAGTTCTGGTGCTGGCAAGCGCCCAACCGCCCGCCTCTGGCGCAGGTGGCAGTCTCCCGCTCGGGACGGGCAACCGGTGGACCCGCGGGCGGAAAGCGCCGTCGTTTTCTGGTCGATTTTTCGGGCGATATTTTCGCCGACCCGCAACGCGCGTCCGAGATCAACCCGAATTTGACCGCAGCCCCCGGTACACTTTCCAATCTGCGCACATTCCTCGATAAGGACCGCAAGAGCATGCGCGTCGTCTTCGACATGGATGCCGGCAATGACACTTTGAGCGAATTGCGTCTTGTGCTCGAAGCGCAAGGCAAGCCGATCAGCGAAACCTGGCTTTATCGATGGACACCCTGACGACAGCCGACCATCTGCGTGACGAAAAATCCGCGCAAGACAAACCGCGCGCGCCCATGCCGCCGGAAGTGCCGCTTGGCATGCCTGTACAAAGTTTCCGCACATTTGATACGCGCCAGCGCCGCCAGTTGCGCGCGCCAAAACTCGCTTTTACGCCATGGGCTTCACGCTTGCTCGTTTTCGGCGGCGGACTTTTGCTAACCGTCTATGGCGCGATGGAAATGTATGCGGTCGTGAATGTCGGCGCGATCACCACACTGAAATGGGCGCTGCTCATTCTCTTCGTTGCCAATTTTTCCTGGATCGCCATTGCGTTTACCAGTGGCGTGCTGGGCTTCTTCTGGCTTCTCTTCAGTGCACCCAAGCCACCTGCTCTGCCAGAAAAACTGACCGAGCCTACAGCCGTCGTCATGCCGATTTATAATGAGACGCCGAGCCGCGTATTCGGTGCCGTTCAGGCGATGATCGAAGATGTCGAGAAGACGGGCCTGGGTGACAGTTTCGACTGGTTTTTCCTCTCCGATACGACCAATCCTGATATCTGGATTTCGGAAGAGCGCGCCTTCATGGCCATGCGCGCCCGATTGGGCGATCAGGCCCGCGTCTACTACCGCCATCGCCCGAAAAATATCGCGCGCAAAGCTGGCAATATCGGCGATTTTGTCTCGCGCTGGGGTGGCGCCTACGAGCATATGGTCGTGCTTGATGCCGACAGCCTGATGACGGGACATTCCATCGTATCGCTGGCCGCTGCGATGGAAGCCGATCCTGACTCTGGCATTATCCAAACGCTGCCGCTGATTATCAACCGCAACACCATGTTTGCGCGCGTCCAGCAATTTGCCGCGCGCATTTATGGGCCAGTGATCGCCTCAGGGCTGGCCGTCTGGTCGGGACGCGATGGCAATTATTGGGGCCATAATGCGATCATTCGCACCAAGGCCTTTGCCGATCATTGCGGCCTGCCTGATCTGCGCGGGCGCCCGCCTTTTGGTGGGCATGTGCTCAGCCATGATTTTGTCGAAGCCGCCCTCATCCGCCGCGCAGGCTATGCCGTCTATATGCTACCGGTGTTGGGTGGCTCTTATGAAGAAAGCCCGCCATCGCTCATTGATCTGGCCACGCGCGACCGGCGCTGGTGTCAGGGCAATCTGCAGCATACGCGCATCATCACGGCTAAGGGTTTTGTCTGGCCGACCCGTCAGCATTTAGCGACCGGCATTATGGGCTATCTCGCGTCGCCTTTCTGGATGGCGCAATTGATCGTCGGTATCGTCCTTGTGCTGCAATCGACTTATATTCGTCCTGAATATTTTACAGACGAGTTCCGCCTCTTCCCCGCTTGGCCACGTTTCGACGCGGAGCGCGCGCTGGCTTTGTTTGGTGTCACTATGGCCGTGCTATTGGCCCCCAAACTTTTTGGTCTCGTCATCGCGCTGTGGGAAAGCGACACACGAAAGGCCTGTGGGGGTGCTGCGCGTCTCATTGTTTCGACTTTGCTCGAAGTGCTCATGTCAGCGTTGCTCGCGCCGATCATGATGGTGATCCAGACGGGCTCTGTGATGCAGATCGTCTTTGGCCGCGATACGGGCTGGAACCCGCAGCGCCGTGACGATGGCTCGATCCCGCTTCGTGATATTATTCGTCGCCATCGCTCGCATGTGGGCTTGGGCGTGGTCACGCTGATCGCGGGCATGCTGATTTCACCCTCGCTGGTAGCCTGGATGTCGCCCACCATTGCCGGTCTTATCATGGCCATTCCGATCTCCTGGGCGAGCGGACAATTGGGCATTGGCCTTGGCCTGAAACGCATCGGCCTTTTGCTGACGCCGGAAGAGGCCACACCGCCCGCCATTGCCACGCGCGCAAATGCGCTCATGAGCCAGCTCGCGGCCGACGGCAAAGATGAATCGGATGGTATCCGCGCCATTCATGAGGACGCTGCGTTGCGCGCCAACCACGACCTGTTTCTACCGTCAGCCCAGCCACGGCTGCGCGGCCACATCGATACTGAGCGCGCTTTGGCGGAAGCCAAGCTTAACGACGCCCAGACACTGGAAGAGGCCATTGACTGGCTTAAGCCCAAAGAGCGCATGGTTGTGCTGCATGATCGCGCGCTGATCGATCTGCTCGCCCGCCTGCCCTCGGCCCGGACAAACGAAGCGAAGGCCTCATGAAACCCTGACCGGCACTTGATATTTATCAAGGCGGACCTGAGCACAAAGCGGCTAGGTTTGCTCTGACAGCATCAGGAGCCTCATATGGAAGCCCGTCAGGTCATGACGTCCCCGACCATCACCATTTCACCTGCCGCCACGCTGCGGCAGGCCATCGAGCTGATGCTCGAAAAGCGCATCAGCGGCCTGCCCGTGGTTGACGAGATCGGCCAGCTGGTCGGCCTCATCAGCGAAGGCGACCTTCTGCACCGCTCCGAAATCGGAACCGAGAAACACCGCTCCAAATGGCTGGACTTTCTGCTCGGCCCCGGCCGTAGCGCCAGTGATTATGTTCAATCCCACTCTCGTCGGGTGACGGATGTGATGACAAATGATGTTGTGACCGTCGAGGAGACAGCACAGCTCGAAGACGTGGTCAGGCTGATGGAAAAACGCCATATCAAGCGCGTGCCCGTGGTGCGTGATGGTGGCGTTGCGGGCATGATCACACGATCCGACCTGTTGCGCGCTTTTCTGAAAGCCGCAGCTGCGAGAGAGAAGACGCCTGGCACCGATGAAGAGATCGCCGCTCAGATTCATGCCTCTATCGACAAGCAGGATTGGGCGCCTGAAGGCTCCATTCATGTCAGAGTGATCGAGGGACATGTCACATTGTCGGGCACAATTTTCGACGAGCGCGAACGAGATGCAATCCGCGTGTGCGCCGAAAATGCCTCCGGTGTCATCAGCGTGACCGACGATTTGATCTGGATCGAGCCAACAAGCGGTTCATTTATGATCCCGACCGTCTAATCCGTCAGAACTTCTGGCGCGTCAGATTTTTTGGCGGTCACGCAGGTCAGGGAAAAGCCGCATCCAGACGAGTGCGGCCACAATCGCGCTGACGCCGCCAAAGATCACCGTCGGCACCGCCCCGATGAACATGGCCAGTGCACCCGATTCAAATTCACCGAGCTGGTTGGATGTGCCGGTGAGGATTGTGTGCACGGCAATCACGCGTCCGCGCATCTCATTGGGCGTCTCGCTCTGAATGAGCGATTGGCGGATGACCACGCTGATCATGTCAGCTGCGCCCAGAACTACCAGAAAGAGTGCTGCAGGCACGATATGCGTCGACAGGCCAAAGCCCACCGTGCAGGCGCCATAGATTATGACGCAAATGAACATGGTGCGACCGGCATGGCTGCGCAAAGGATAATGCGCAAGAATGAGAGCCGTGCAGATGGAGCCCACTGAGGACATGGAGCGCAACAGACCAAGTCCCCAGGCATCGGTCTCGAAAATATCTTTCGCAAAGACGGGTAGAAGCGCCGTCGCCCCGCCCAGCAAGACGGCCACGAGATCAAGCGTAATGGCACCCAGAATGACCGGCTGCGTCCAGATGAATTTGTAGCCCGCGACAATCACCGACCATGTGGCACGAACTTTTTCAGCGCGCGGCGGACGCGCCCGAATGACCCAAGCACCGACAACGGAAAGAACGAAACACGCAATCGCAAAAGCAAATGGTACAGCTGAATCAAACGCCACCAGCACGCCACCCAAAGCCGGACCGCCGACACTCGCGATCTGGTTGGTCGTGTTGTTCCAAGCCACCGCGCTTTGATATTCCTCGTCAGGCACAAGATTGGTCATCAAGGCTTGCCCTGCCGGATTGGCAAAGGCACGCGCTGAACCCAGCAAGACGACGGTAAGATAGATCGGCAACATGCGGCCGGGCGCCAAAGCACCGCCAAGCACGAGGCTCAGCATAATAAGGCCGCAAAGCACCATGACCGAACAGGACAAAACGATAATCCGGCGACGATCATAGCGATCCGCCGCAGGCCCCGTCACAAGTGACAGTGGCACCGTGGGAATGAAAGAGCAAAGCCCGATCAGGCCCAGAGCCAAAGTGTCACTCGTTACGATATAGACGAGCCAGGCAATGGCAACATTCTGCACCTGCAGACCCAGCGTCCACAAAAAGCGGCAGGCAACAAAGGCGCGAAAATCATGATAGCGGAAGACCGCTCGCCCGCCTTTTGGATCGCCCTCAGCCATCTGCCCGCCCGCTCCCTTTTTGCTTGTAGAGCGGCTCTAGCGCCAGAGAACACGAATGTCGAGAGCAACAACACCTTTGCCCGCCTCACGCGCCACCAGCGGATTGACCTCTATGTCGACAATCTTCTCACGATGCGCGAGGAAGAAGCGCCCCAGCCCTTCGGCCGCTTGCGCCAGTGCGGCAGCATCCGCGGCAGGCCGGCCGCGGTAACCCGCCAGCAACTTACCCAGTTTGAGGCGCGACACGCGTGCGGCAATCTCCTTTGGGTCGAGCGGCAACATGGCGAGTGAGACATCTTCGAGCAATTCGACGAGGATGCCTCCCGAGCCAACCAGAAGCATCGGGCCATAGAGCGCATCATCGCGCGCGCCCACAATGGCCTCAACACCACCGCTGACCATTTCATGCACTTCCACGCCCTCGATGCGCGCATCGGCCTGATAGGCTTTGGCGTTGGCCAGAATTTGGGCCGCAGCCACTTCAACGCCTGCCGCATCACGCAAATCCAAAGCCACGCCGCCTGCTTCTGTCTTGTGCAGAATATCGACGGAACGAATTTTCAACACGACCGGAAAGCCCATTTTAGCTGCCAGCATGGCAGCCTCTTGGGGATTCTTCGCCAAAGCTTGTTGTGGCGCATGGATGCCGAAGGCAGCGAGCTTCTCATGCAGATTATCAGGCGTCAGATCGGATGCCGGCGCGAGGCCCAGCACAAGTGGTGTTTTGCCCGTGCGCTGCGCATGGAACCAGAGTGCATTCATCGCCCGCAAAGAGGGCTGCAATTCCTGCAAGAAAGGAAAACCAACTTCTTGTTGCATGACTTGGGAATCTTGCGACATCGGATAAGACATGCGCGCAAAACCCAGCACCGGCTTGTCGGTGGCTTCATGCATGGCGCGCAAAAGCGCAGTCTCTTCCCAAACCTTCGTGCGTTTGCCCGGCAATTGCGCGGCCCAGGCGAGAATGTCGACATTCTTGTCAGCCGCAACAATCGCGCAAAGATCTGCCGCCGCTTTCAGATTGGAGGGAATACCAACATCGAGCGGATTACGCGGCTTGATCTCGTCTTGCATGTAGGGGCGCAGCGCGGCATCGGTTTCGGATGAGAATAGTGCCAGCGTCGCGCCTTCGCTCTCAACGTAATCATAGAGCATATCGACTGTGCCACCCGACGTGGTGACAAAGCCGATCCGCGGACCCTTGGGGCGGCGCGGCGACTGGAAGGCGAGTGTCGCCTCAACCATGTCATCAAGATTTTCGCAGCGGATGATGCCATGACGCTCACACATAGCCAGATAAGCGGCATAATCGCCCGCAATAGCGCCGGTATGGGATTGGGCAGCATCACGCGAATTCTGCGTTTGACCGGTCTTCAAGGTCAAAATCGGCTTACCTGCTTCAAGCGCGCGGGCCGCTGCTTTCATGAACGCTTTGGGACGACGGATGCCCTCAACAAAGCAAACAATCTGCTTGGTGTGTTCGTCATCGACCAGAAAATTGATGTAATCGGCAAGATCCAGATCAAGCTCATTTCCTGATGAGATGCCATAGGAATAACGCAGGCCACGCGTGGCACCCGTCTTCATGAAAAATTGCAACGTGCCGCCCGACTGGAACACACAAGCCACCGCACCCGCTTCAAGCTTGGCCAGTTCCGGATTGGGATAAGCAAAAAGCTTTTCGCGATACGAATGCGCGCCCATGCAATTGGGACCGGCAAGCCGCAGATTGGTCCGCGCCAGAACTGCCCGCACTTCGCGTCCACGCGCCTGCGAGGCCTCATCAGCGCCATCACCCACACCTCCCGCATAAATAGTCATGGAGCGTAGCCCCGCAGCCTCCGCATCTTCCACCACGCCCGGCACAGCGGGGGCTGGCACAATGACGATGGCATGGTCGACGGGCTCGGGTAGCTCACGTAACGAAGGGTAGGCCTTCTCGCCAAAGACTTCGGCCTGGCGGGGATTGATCAAATAAATTTTGCCCGGATAGCCATTGTCGCGCAGAGCGCCAAGAATTTGTCCGGGCCAGCGTCCCCGCTCTGAGGCGCCCACCAGCGCAATCGAGCGCGCGCGCAACGTGTGTTCAACAGAGCGGAAATCATCCCCGGACATACGCTTCTTCCTTTTCTTTTTGTTTTTGGCTGCGCCCCGGAAGGCTTCCGGCCGATGGCTTAGTTTAAATGCTCTCAGCGCAGATCTGCAATCTCTGCGATGAGCTTGCGCAAGACGGCATCCCCAAATGTCTCGAAATTCTTGGCCACGATCATGAAAGCGCCCTCGCCACCGATAACTTCCTGCTCGTAATGTCGATCGAGGAACGGCTCGAAGGCGAGAATCGGCAGGCCGTTGATAACGATCCCCTGCGCCACCGCCGCATCGCGGGCCACGCGCGCCAGCCGCCCGCTGGAGTTCTCACCATCGCCAGAGACGTCAATCACCCGGCGTGCAGCTTGATGGGGTGCCTCTTCCAACATGCGCACACCATGATCAATCGCCCCGCTGATCGAGGTGCCGCCGCCATAAAGCTGGCGCGGCCCCTCCTCAATCGCTTTGGCAAAAGCCTCCGCACTCGCCTGATCGCGGATGATCATCCAGCCCACCGCCTCCCGTTGCAGGAATGGGCCCGTCCATTGGAACATCTGCACGGCAATGGCGCCGCGCATGCCCGATTGAATGGCGCGCCAGACGCGTGGATTGCGGAAGGCCTCCACATAGCCACGCTTCTGCATCTCAAAACGTTGTTGGTTGACGCTGCCCGAAGCATCGACAGCAAGCACAAGGGCGAGATCGACCTCTTCAGCGCGCGTCTCTACAGGCCGCGCGAGGAGAGCGGAGAGGAAAATGAGGAGCGCAACTAACCAACGCTGCATAACGCCTCCCGCCGTCATTGCGAGCGAAGCGAAGCAAACCAGAAGGCCACAGTCGCGGCCCTAAGTTTGCTTCGTCGCTTCGCTCTTCGCAATGACGGAGCGAGCGAAGCGACGAATATGTGTCAGCGTGCTGCCACCGCGCGCTTTGCCAAGACAGTCACAACATGCGCGCGATAAGCGGCGCTGGCGTGAATGTCATTGTTGAGATCATCCGCATCAACCGTGATGCCTTCGATGGCCTTCACCGAGAAATTTTTCGCCAGCGCCTCTTCCATGGCGCTCATGCGGAAGGCGGAGGGGCCAGCACCCGTCACAGCCACCCGTACGCCAGCCTTCGTCTGCGCGACGAAGACGCCGACAACGGCATAACCAGACGCCGGATGACGCAGCTTCTGGTAATGCGACCAGACGGGGATCGGGAACCGCACGCCAACGACGATCTCACCGGGTTCCAGCGCGGTTTCAAACAGGCTGACGAAGAAATCATCGGCCGCAATCTTGCGCTTGTTGGTGACAAAGGTCGCCCCAAGCCCAACCGTGCCAGCAGGATAATCGGCGGCCGGATCCGCATTGGCGCAAGAGCCACCAATTGTGCCGCGATGACGCACAGCCGGATCGCCGATCTGGCCAGCCAGACTTGCAAGGCCGGGGATGAGCTCACGCACCAGCGCATTTTCATGCACTTCGGCATGGGTCGTCATCGCGCCGATGACAACTTCATCACCATCGCGGCAGACGCCCTTGATGTCGGGCACTTTGGCGAGATCGATGAGATCAGATGGTGCTGCGAGGCGCTGCTTCAGCGTCGGCAAAAGCGTCATGCCGCCCGACATCAACTTGGCATCTTCATTCGCATCGAGAAGTTTTGCTGCGTCAGCAACAGAGGTCGGGGTGTGATAGCCGAAATTTTCCATCAAGCCTTCCCTCCCGCCATTTTGGCGCTCGCATCCATAATCGCTTCGACAATGCCCTGATAGCCCGTGCAGCGGCAAATATTGCCTTCAAGCTCGAGGCGCACAGTGTGCTCATCCGCATTGGGATGACGGCGACAAATATCGACGCCCACCATCACCATGCCCGGCGTGCAGAACCCACATTGCAGGCCATGATGTTCGCGGAATGCTTCCTGCACAGGGTGCAGCGTGCCATCAGCAGCGGCGAGACCTTCAATGGTCAGCACGCTTTTGCCCGATGCCTGCACTGCAAGCATGGTGCAGCTCTTCACCGCCTTGCCATCGACATGTACGGTGCAGCAACCACATTGCGTGGTGTCACAACCCACATGCGTGCCGGTGAGTCGCTGATGGTCGCGAATAAATTCAACCAGGAGAGTGCGCGCTTCGACTTGTCCCGAAACGGCCTTCCCGTTGATGGTCATGTTCACATTGATGAGCACGATAAACCTCTTGTGGTTTTGATTTCGGATCAGGCTTTTTTCGCAGCCTTGGCCTTTTGAATGGTATTCCAGACACGGTCAGGCGTCATCGGCATATCGATATGGCGGATACCGAAATCTTTCAGTGCATCGCAAACGGCCGAAACAAAAGCACCCGGTGCACCGCATGCCCCTGCTTCACCCGCGCCCTTGACGCCCAGATCATTGGTCTTGCACGGCACTTCATTGAAAAGCGCATCGATCATCGACAGATGATGGGCGCGCGGCATGCCATAATCCATGAAAGAGCCGGTGACGAGCTGACCTTCATCATCATAGACAGTCATTTCGGTCATCGCCTGACCAATGCCCTGCGCAACACCGCCATAGACCTGACCATGGACGATGAAAGGATTGAGCACTTTGCCGCAATCATCCACCGCGATGTAATTCAGCATTTCGATCTTGCCGAGATCGGGATCCACTTCCACTTCGATCACATGCGTGCCGTTTGGATAGTTGAACTCTTCCGGATCGCGCTTGAGGAAATAGCTTTCATCAAGTCCGGGCTCCACGCCGTCCGGCAGGTTCTTGGGCTCATAAGAAGCCTTCGCCACTTCGGCCAAAGTTACTGACGATGTGCCAGCGCGGAACACGCCCGCATCGAAAGACACTTTCTCCGGTTCTGCCTGCATGAGATTGGCGGCGATCTTCGTACCCTTCTCGACAATGCGCTTGGCCGAGCGTTGCAGACCCACACCACCCATCCAGGATGAACGCGAGCCGAACGTGCCCGCAGATTCCTTCGGCATGATTTTCGTATCGCCCTGCACCAAGGTCACATTCTCGAAAGGAATGCCCAAGAAAGAATTGAGCAGCTGCGCCCAGACCGTTTCATGGCCTTGGCCATGCGAATGGGTGCCGGCATAAACTGTCGCCTTGCCGTCCGGAGAAATGGCAATGCGCATTTCTTCCGTCGGGCGTCCACCGGACGGCTCTACGAAATTCGACAGCCCGATGCCGCGCAGCTTGCCGCGCTTGGCGCTTTCCGCGCGGCGCGCTTCGAAGCCCGTCCAATCGGCGGCCTTCATCGCCATATCCATATTGCCGATGAAATCACCGGAATCGATCAGCATGCCCATCTGCGTGCGATAGGGCATTTGATCTTGTTTGATGACATTGCGGCGGCGAATTTCATCACGCGCAAGGCCCGTGGCATCAGCCGCAGCATCCATCAGGCGTTCCATCAGGAAGTTGGCTTCCGGACGACCAGCACCACGATAGGTATCGGTCGGCACTGTGTTGGAGAGAACGGGCTTCACCGAGAAATAGAAGTTCTCGATGTCATAGACGCCGGGAATGATGCGGCCACCGCCATTGATGGGCAGGCGGGGGCCATTTTCTGCGAAGTAAGCGCCGCAATTCACAATGGTCCAGACTTTCAGTGCGACCACGCGACCATTGGCATCAAGGCCAAGCTCGGCGTGATTGATCTGGTCACGGCCATGATAGTCGGACACGAAAGTTTCGGAACGGTCGCCACGCCATTTGACAGGACGGCCGATCTTGCGCGTCGCCCAAGAGACGACACCCAGTTCGGGGTAAAGTTTTCCGCGAATACCAAAGCCACCGCCCACATCGGCTGAAATGACACGCACCTTATCAGCCGGGAGATTCATCACAGTCTTGGCAAGGCCTTGCTGAATACGACGGCCGCCTTGGGTTGGCGCATAAATGGTAAGTTCTCCATCTTCCCATTTGGCCACCGCGCAACGGGGCTCCATCGGGTTGGGCACGACGCGATTGTTGACGATGTCGATAATGACGCGCGTCTTGGCCTTGGCCATTTGCACTTCGATCTCGGCTTCAGGACGGTTTTCCCAATGCACGCCGACATTGCTGCCATGCTCTTCCCAGATCACCGGGCTGTCGGGTGAAGCGGCAAAAGCGGTGGAGCCAACGGGCGGCAGCGCGTCGTAATCGACCATCACGAGTTCGGCTGCAGATTTGGCCTGCGCCTGCGTTTCAGCCAGCACAACTGCGACCATTTCGCCCACAAAGCGCACGCGATCGATCGTCATGAAGTCGCGCTTGGGGCGGAACATGTCTTTGCCCGCAAGATCCTTGAATTCGACATCGGTGATCAGCGTGCCGACACCATCTGCTTTCAAATCAGAACCGGTGAACACAGCCACAACGCCGGGCGCAGATTTTGCCGCAGACGTCTCAATCGACAGAATTTTGGCATGCGCCTGTGGCGAGCGAACAAAGGCCGCCCAGACCTGGCCATCAAAATTCACATCATCCGTATAGAGCCCCTTGCCGGTCAGAAGGCGGACGTCTTCTTTGCGCCGGACGGGCTGGCCGATACCGAACTGTCCCATTTTTGGCTTGCCTCTTCTTCATGCCCGGTGGTCCCGGGTCTCCTCGCCCTTGTTCCTAAAGAGAGATCATAGCCCCCGCAAGCCCAGCCTCGCCTCGACACCTCAAGTTGACTTGGGGCCCCGCCCCGTCCCAAATCATTGGGTCAACAGCCCCGCTAAGGGGCGCAAACAAGACTGATGAGGGAGAGACCGATGCGCACCGACCGCCCAAATGGAAAAATCGATGAAAAAGTGGGCTTTGGCAGCGACGTCGCCGCTCAGATGCTACGCCGTTTCGGCTTCAAATATGTGAGCCTCAACCCCGGCGCCAGCTATCGCGGCCTGCATGATTCCATCGTCAATCATCTTGGGAATATGAACCCCTCCATGGTACTCTGCCTGCATGAAGACCACGCAGTGGGCATTGCACATGGCTATGCCAAGGCCACCGGCGAGCCCATGGCCTGCGTGCTCCACTCCAATGTCGGCCTGCTGCATGGCATGATGGGCCTCTATAATGCCTGGTGCGACCGCGCCCCCATGTTCGTGCTGGGCGCCACCGGTCCGGTGGATGCCAGCCAGCGCCGCCCATGGATCGACTGGATCCACACCTCCGCCGATCAGGGCGGCATGATCCGTGACTTCGTGAAATGGGACAACCAGCCCGCTTCCGCTGATTCACTGGTAGAAGCTATGGCGCGCGCGAATATCATGACGCGCGCGGAACCCAAGGCGCCGGTCTATATCTGCCTTGATGCAGGCCTGCAGGAAGCAGCTCTCGAGAAGGCGCCGGACTTCCCAGACCTGTCGCGCTTGCGGCCGCCCGCCCCGCCGCGCGCAGCCAAGGCTGATATCGAAGCCACCACCAAACTGCTGAAAAACGCCAAAAAGCCGATCCTGCTGATCGGCAAGACGGATTGGACGGAAGAAGGCTGGAACAATCGCATTGCGCTCGCTGAGCGTCTGGGCGCTGTGGTCTTCACCGATCTGAAAAACCGCACGTCCTTTCCGACCGATCATCCCTGCCATGTGACAGCCCCGCTAGAACAGGTCGGCCGTTCTGCCGACTATGTGCGCGACATGCTGTCCGACGCCGATGTGATCCTCGCCTTTGATTGGGTGGATCTCGATTCTGCGCTGCGTATCAAGAGCAAGAAGCTGAAGGCCAAGGCCATTCATGTTTCACTCGACCAGCATTTGCACAATGGCGCGCATGCCAATTATCTGGCTCTACCGGAGCTTGATATTTTCATGGCCGCCTCGCCCGATGCCGTGATTGCCGATCTCGTGGGCGAACTTGGCCCTGGCAAAAACAAATGCTGGCATGAAGAAATCCGCATAATCCCGCAGCGTGATGAAAGTCGCATCAATGTTGACCAGCTCGCGCTGGCTCTGCGCGAGGCCTTCCCCAATCAGGATGAAGTGACGTTGACAGGCGTATGCAGAAAGTTCCCGATGGACGTCTGGCCTGCCCATTCACCGTTGACTTATATGGGCAAGGATGGTGGTGGCGGCATTGGCGGCATGCCTTCCATCTCCATCGGCATTGCGCTCGCGCTGCATGACAAAGGCCGCAAGACCGTCGGCGTTTTGGGCGATGGCGACTTTCTCATGGGTGGCCATGCCATCTGGACGGCTGCGCGGCATCAAATTCCACTGATGCTCGTCATCAATAACAACCGCTCCTATTTCAATGATGAATTGCATCAGGAGACGGTCGCCAAAAAGCGCGATCGTCCGCTAGAAAACCGCTGGATTGGCCAGCGCATTTCCGACCCCGATGTGGATCTGGCCAAATTTGCCGAAGCGCAGGGCGTTGTCGGCATTGGCCCGATCACCAACCCTGCCGATCTCGGGCCTGCAATGAAACGCGGCGCCGAAATTTTGGCCAAGGGCGGCGTCGTGTTGATCGATGTGCATGTGACGCCGGGCGAAGAACGCGGTGCGGCCACAACCGGCCATCGCGCGACCTGAAAAGGCTGCGTGAGGGCACACAAGAGGAAGCCCGGACCAAGGCCGGGCTTCCTGCCTTGGTCCGGGGCTGGGGGCGAAAATGGGCCAAGGCACAAGAGCAACGTTTGCTTATTCTGAAGGTTCCTGATTGCGCTCGGGGTTGAGCCTTACTGGGAAACGAGAGGGCTTGGTTGCGCTGGTCATTCAGGAGAAGCTAAAATAGTCAAATTCGCTCCTTGATCTCGAAATCTCGTTCAAAAATTCCTCGGAAAACCCCAAAATCGCGCCAAAGCTCGCGGGCGAGGCTAAGGGGTGCCTTGATCCACCGGCAACGAAGGTGCATGTCAGGTGACGAAGGGCGCGCGCCTGAATAGCCGGTTCGCCCGCTACCTTTTCCGGGACCATGTCAATGTCACGCATCCAGATCTCAGGCCTCGCCGTCGACAAGACCCTGTATGATTTCCTCGTCACCGAAGCCCTGCCTGGCACGGGCGTGACGGCGGAGGCTTTCTTTGAGGGGCTTTCAGGTCTGGTGCGCGATCTCGCGCCCAAGAACAAAGCGCTGCTGACTATCCGCGATGATCTACAATCCAAAATCGATAATTGGCATATTGCCCGAAAGGGACAAACGCATGATACGAGCGCTTACAAAGCCATGCTGCAAGAGATCGGCTATCTGCGCTCAGCGCCCGCCACTTTCGCCATCAAGACGCAGAATGTGGATGCTGAAATCGCCACGATGGCTGGCCCGCAGCTCGTCGTACCCATGTCCAACGCCCGCTACGCGCTGAACGCCGCCAATGCGCGCTGGGGTTCGCTCTATGATGCGCTCTATGGCACGGATGCTGTAGTCGCAGAGCCCCCCGTCAAGGGCTATGATAAAGCCCGCGGCGACAAGGTGATCGCCACCGCCAAAGCCGCGCTCGACAAAATCGCTCCGCTGGCCGCGGGCTCACATGCTGATGTCACGGGCTATGCGATCAAGGACGGTGCGCTGGTTCCCGCTTTGAAGGATCCCGCGCAGCTCGCTGGCTGGCAGGGCTCGCTTGATGCCCCCACGCGCGTGCTTCTGGTCAATCACGGCATTCATGCCGAAGTGCATATCAATCGCGCGCATATCATCGGCAAGGATGACAAGGCGGGCGTCAGTGATGTTGTACTGGAATCTGCCCTGTCGACCATTATGGACATGGAAGATTCCGTTGCCGCCGTCGATGCGCAGGACAAAGTTGAGGTCTATCGCAACTGGCTTGGCCTGATGAAGGGCACACTCACCGCCTCTTTCGACAAGGGTGGCAAGGTACTGGAGCGCAAGCTCAATGCTGATCGCGTCTATGATAACGCCAAGGGCCACGTGACGCTGCACGGCCGCTCGCTGATGCTGGTGCGCAATGTCGGCCATCACATGTATACGGATGCCGTGCTTGAGGGCGCTGGACACGAAATTCCCGAAGGCATCCTTGATGCGGCAGTGTCTTTCATGATTGCTATGCATGATCTCAACGGCATGAGCGCGGTCAAAAATTCGCGCAGCCGTTCGGTCTATATTGTGAAGCCCAAAATGCACGGGCCCGATGAAGTAGCCTTTGCCAATGAACTCTTCGGCCGCGTCGAAGATATGCTGGGCCTCACGCGCAACACGGTGAAAATGGGCATTATGGATGAGGAACGTCGCACGACGATCAACCTCGCCGCCTGTATCCATGCCGCCGCCGAGCGCGTGGTCTTCATCAACACGGGCTTCCTTGACCGCACGGGCGATGAAATCCACACGTCCATCGAAGCGGGCCCAGTTGTGCGCAAAAATGACATGCGCGCCACCGCCTGGATCAAGGCTTACGAAGACAACAATGTCGATGTGGGTCTGGCCTGCGGCCTGCCCGGCCACGCCCAAATCGGCAAAGGCATGTGGGCAGCACCCGATCGCATGGCCGACATGCTGACCCAAAAGATTGGCCATCCAAAGTCAGGTGCAACCACCGCTTGGGTGCCGTCCCCCACCGCTGCCACGCTGCATGCGCTGCATTACCACGAGGTCGATGTGTTTGCGACGCAGGGTGCGCTGAAGTCGCGCAAGACAGCCTCGCTGGATGACATTCTCACCATCCCGCTGGCCCATTCCAATTTCGCGCCCGAAGACGTGAAGCAGGAACTCGATAATAATGCGCAAGGCATTTTGGGCTATGTTGTGCGCTGGATTGATCAGGGTGTGGGCTGCTCGAAAGTGCCCGACATTCATGACATCGGCCTGATGGAAGACCGCGCCACTTTGCGCATTTCCTCGCAGCATATGGCCAATTGGCTTTTGCATGGCGTGGTCACCGAAGCACAGGTGATGGAATCCATGAAGCGTATGGCAGCCATTGTCGACCGCCAGAATGCAGACGACCCGCTCTACAAGCCGATGGCCCCGAAATTCGACGGCGTGGCTTTTGCCGCCGCCTGCGATCTCGTCTTCAAGGGCCGTGCCCAACCCAATGGCTATACGGAATTTGTGCTCCATGCGCGTCGACGTGAGGCCAAGGCAGCAAAGGCTGGTGCGTAACATGAATATGCATGCGCCCATCGACACCAAACCGCAGATCCGCCACGACTGGACGCGCGAGGAAGCTCAAGGTCTCTATGATCTGCCTTTCAACGACCTCTTGTTTCGTGCGCATCTGACCCATCGCGCCATGTTCGACCCCAACATGATCCAGCGTAGCCAGCTCTTGTCGATCAAGACAGGCGGCTGCCCCGAGGATTGCGGCTATTGCAGCCAGTCGGCCCATCACCAGACCGGCCTGAAGGCTTCGAAACTGCTCGAAGTCGAGCGCGTGCTAGAAGAAGCCAAAAAAGCACGGGCCTCCGGTTCCACGCGTTATTGCATGGGTGCCGCCTGGCGCAGCCCGAAAGAGCGCGATATGGAAAGCATTGTCGCCATGGTCAAGGGCGTGAAGGCGCTCGGCATGGAAACCTGCATGACGCTCGGCATGCTCTCGGCGCAAGACACAATCCGCTTGAAAGACGCCGGTCTCGATTATTACAACCACAATATCGACACGTCAGAGCGCCATTATGAAAAGGTGATCACGACGCGTACTTTTGCCGATCGCCTTGAAACGCTTGCCCATGTGCGCGAAGCGGGCATCAAAGTCTGCTGCGGCGGCATTGTTGGCATGGGCGAAGAAAAGATGGACCGCGTCGATATGCTGTTGACGCTCGCCAATCTGCCGGAACATCCTGAAAGCGTGCCGGTCAACTTGCTGATACCCGTCGAGGGCACGCCGCTCGAACTGGAAGGCAAGATCGATCCGATTGAATTCATCCGAACCATTGCGCTGGCGCGTATCATGATGCCAGCCTCCGACGTTCGCTTGTCAGCAGGCCGCACGGAAATGAGCGCCGAAATGCAGGCGCTCTGTTTCTTTGCCGGCGCCAATTCGATCTTTGCGGGTGAATGTCTCCTGACGAAAGATAATCCGGGTGAGGATGAGGACGCCGCCCTCTTCCGCCGTCTGGGCCTGAAGAATGCACAGCTCAACCAAGACCGTCATGCTGTCGAGGTATGAACAAGCGCTTGAAGCCCTGAACCGTCGCGCGCGCCTGCGCAGCCTCGAAGGCCGCGCCGGTATTGATTTCACCTCGAATGATTATTTGGGCTTTGCCGAATCCGGCGCGCTGAAAATCGCGCTGCAAGAGGCATTGGCGCGGGGCGTGCCCGTGGGTGCTGGCGGTTCGCGTCTGTTGCGCGGCAACCATCCCGAACATGAGACGCTGGAATCAGAGGCTTCTGCATTCTTCGGCGCGCAAAGTGCGCTTTACTTTGGAGCGGGCTTTGCCGCCAATGCAGCCCTGATCTCGACCCTGCCACAGCGGGGCGATCTCGTTGTATATGATGAATTGGTTCATGCCAGCACACATGAGGGGCTGGGCCTGACGAAAGCGCAGACGGATTCTTTCGCGCATAATGAAATCATGCAGCTTGAAGACAAGTTGCGCACCTTTCGCGCCAGCAACACGCAGGCGCGTTGCTTCATTGCTATTGAAAGCCTCTATTCGATGGATGGAGATCTCGCCCCGCTTTCAGACATTGCAGCACTTGCCACGCGCTATGAGGCCATTTTGCTGGTGGACGAAGCCCATGCGACTGGTGTGCAAGGCCCACAAGGGCGTGGGCTTGCCGCCGAGCTTGAAGGCGCGCCCAATCTTATTTCACTGCACACTTGCGGCAAGGCACTCGGAGTCTCGGGTGCCCTGATCCTGATGCCGGAACTTTTGCGGCGCTTCATGATCAATCGTTGCCGGTCATTCATCTATGCAACAGCTCCCTCGCCGCTGATGGCGGCAGGCGTGCGTGCGGCTTTGAAGCTTTGCGCCGCGGCGGATGATCGGCGCGCAGCTTTGCAAGCGCGCATCAAACAGTTTGATAGCCTTTTACAAAAGCTCGACCTGTCCGTGACCGGCACGCAGATTCAACCCATCATACTGGGAGCAGACCGCCGCGCGCTGGATATGGCGCAGGCGCTGGTGCAGGAGGGTTTTGACATTCGTGCCATACGCCCGCCCACCGTGGCCGAAGGGACGGCGCGGCTGCGTATCACATTGAGCGCCAGCCTTGCGCCAGCTCACGTTGATGCTTTGGGTGCAGCACTCGCCCATCATCTGGAGGAGCGCATGGCATGACCGGCTTCATTGTTACCGGCACAGATACGGGCATTGGCAAAACGGTTTTTGCGGCCGCACTCGCCGGCGCGTTGCAGGCCTATTATTGGAAACCTATCCAAGCGGGGCTGGATGACGAGACTGACAGCGAGACAGTCTCGCGTCTGTCGGGCCTGCCGCGGCACAAGATTCTACCGGAAGTCTATAAGCTCACACATCCGCTATCGCCCCATCGCTCCGCAGAACTCGATGATGTGGAAATCCGGCGCGAGCGCCTGCTGCAGCCACCCGCAGTCGACCAATTGGTGATTGAAGGCGCTGGTGGATTGATGGTGCCGCTAACGCGCGATTGGCTTGCCATTGATCTCTTCGCCGATTGGCATTTAGCAGTTGTGCTGTGTGCACGCACCGCGCTTGGCACAATCAACCATTCGCTTCTCTCCATAGAAGCTCTGCGCCTGCGCGACATTCCCATTCTCGGCATGGCCTTTATCGGAGAAGCCAACGAAGACAGTGAGCGCACCATTTGCACTATGGGCGGCGTGCGCCGGCTTGGACGGCTGCCACATCTTCCCTCGCTCGATGCGGAAAAACTGACAGACGCATTCCGTGAGAACTTCAATCTGGCGGATTTCGGAGTGGAGATGTGACGAGCGGTCCTGTCTGGCATCCCTTCACACAACATGCGCTGCAACCTGACGCGATCTCCATCGCGCGGGCGGCGGGCGCATGGCTGGAGGCGACAGATGGACGACGCATTCTCGATGCCATCTCATCCTGGTGGGTTGTCACGCATGGCCATCGCCATCCGCGCATCATAGATGCGATCAAGAAACAGGCCGACGCGCTCGATCAGGTGATCTTTGCTGGCTTCACCCATGACCCGGCAGAAGAGCTGGCCGCGCGACTAACACAACGCATTGGCCTGCCCCATGCCTTCTTCTCCGACAGTGGCTCCACGGCCGTCGAAGTCGCCTTGAAAATGGCGCTCGGTTTCTGGCGCAATCAAGGGATCAATCGCACGCGCATCATCGCGCTGGAACATGCCTATCATGGCGACACGATTGGCACGATGTCGGCAGGCGCGCGCGGCATATTCAATGCGCCCTACGATCCGCTGCTATTCGATGTTATCCGCTTGCCCTTTCCCAATCGCGGCGACGAAGACAAAACGCTCACGGCACTCAAGGCAGCCACAGCCGATGGACGGGCTGCAGCATTGATCGTCGAGCCGCTCATCCTGGGCGCTGGCGGCATGCTCACCTATGCGCCAGAAACCTTGCGCGCGATGGCTGCGATCTGTCAGCAGTCGCAGACGCTCTTCATCGCCGATGAAGTGATGACGGGCTTTGGTCGCACGGGGACATTGCTGGCCTGCCATCAGGCGGGCATCACGCCCGATATTCTCTGTCTGGCGAAAGGCATTACAGGCGGATCATTACCTCTGGCTGTCACGCTCGCCAGCACATCCATTTTTGAAGCGCATTATTCGGAAGATCGCCGAAAAACTTTCTTCCATTCCTCATCCTACACCGCCAATCCCATCGCCTGCGCGGCAGCTGTCGCCAATTTAAATGTCTGGGATCAGGAACCCGTTCAGGAACGCATCACACAAATCGCACAATGGCAGCGCGAGATGAGCGAGGGGCTTCAGACGAATCCCCGCTTTTCCGATATGCGCCTGTGCGGAACCATCGCAGCCTTTGATCTGCGCGTCGCAGATGAAGGATATCTCGCCAGCATCGGACCAAAGCTTTATGATTACTTCCTGTCGCGCGGCCTGTTGCTGCGCCCACTTGGGAATACGATTTACATCATGCCGCCCTATTGCATCACGCGCGATGAGCTATCGAGGATCTATGATGCAATACGCGATGCCGCCGATCATTTTGGCGCGCGCATATGAGTGGCACACGCATTTCCGGCCTGGGGCATCACCTGCCCGCGCGCCTCGTCACCAATCGCGAGATCGAAGAGCGCCTTGGTCTTGAAGAGGGATGGATCGAGTCACGTGTTGGAATCCACGCGCGCTATTTCGCACGCGAAGATGAAGCCCTCACCGATCTGGCCCTACCTGCCGCACGCATGGCACTCGATGAAGCAGGCTGTCCCGACATAGGCTTTCTTATTCTGGCGACATCAACCCCCGATCACCTCCTGCCACCATCTGCCCCTCTGCTCGCACATCGGCTTGGTCTGTCTTGCGGGGCGAGCGATCTGGCCGGCGCCTGCGCTGGATTCATCAATGCGTTGACTCTGGCTGATAGTCTCGTGCGCGTACAAGGCAAAAGCGTGCTTGTTGTCGCGGCCAATATTTTGTCACGCAGAATCAATCCCGCGGACCCTTCCACCTCCGCGCTTTTTGCTGATGCGGCAGGCGCCGTTGTCGTCTCGCCAGCATCGGGACACAGCGGCGTGATCGCGGCTGATCTTGTGTCGGATGGCGCAGGCTATGATCTCATTAACATCCCCGCCGGCGGCAGCCGCAAGCCCTTTGGCAAAGGTCTCGGCGCTGATGAGCTTTACATGCAAATGCCCGATGGTCGCGGCCTGTTCAGCAAAGCGGTCGACACAATGGTGGGAAGTTCCGCCCGCGTGATGGCACAAGCGGGCGTGAGCGCTGACGACATCACCCATTGGGCGCCCCATCAGGCAAACTTGCGTATCACAGCAGCGGTCGAGCGCCGTCTCGGGCTTGATCCGGCGCGGGGCCTCTCCAGCCTGAAAACCTGCGGCAATAGTTCCGCAGCCACCATTCCCCTCACCCTTTCGACTGCGGGGCGTAACCGCGGGCTCAACCAAGGCGACCTGCTCCTGATGAGTGCGGTGGGTGCTGGCCTCTCAGGTGGCGCGGTGTTATTTCGTTGGTGATAGTTTGACTGACGCAAGTTTTGCCAATGGCAAACAGCATTTGAATGCAGCAGAATTATCGCAGCATTTTAACGAGCCCTGATTGGTCGGGCTCTTTCACCTAATCGAGCCAAGGGCAGGTTCCATGAATAGCTTAATCAAACTCGCTGCAGCGGTCGTTGCTTGTGTGGGTCTGGCGAGCAGCGCGGGGGCTGCCGAAAAGCTAAAAGTCGGCTTCGTTTACGTGGGCCCCATCGGCGACCACGGCTATTCCTATCAGCATGAGCAGGGACGTCTGGCCCTGCAAAAGGCTTTAGGCGACAAGATCGAGACGACCTTCCTCGAAAACGTGCCGGAAAATGACAGCGAGCGTTCCATCGAGCAGCTTGCCCGCGCTGGTCACAAGTTGATCTTCACGACTTCTTTCGGCTTCATGGAACCGACGCTGCGCGTGGCCCGCAAATATCCGAACCTGCGGTTCGAACATGCCACCGGCTACAAGCGCGCCGACAATGTCGCGACCTATTCGGCCCGGTTCTATGAAGGCCGCTATGTACAGGGCGTGATTGCCGGCAAGGTCACCAAGACCAATACGGTCGGCTATATCGCAGCCTATCCGATCCCCGAAGTGATCGGCGGCATCAATGCCTTCTATCTCGGCGCCAAGTCGGTCAATCCGAACATCAAGATCAAGATCGTCTGGGCCAACACTTGGTATGATCCCGGCAAGGAAGCGGAAGCCGCCAAGGCTCTGCTGGCGCAGGGCGCCGACATTCTTGCCCAGCACACAGATTCAGCCGCCCCCATGCAGGAAGCCCAAAAGGCCGGTAAATTCGCCTTCGGCCAGGCCTCTGACATGATCAAGTTCGGCCCGAAGGCCCAGCTCACCGCCACGACCAACAATTGGGCGGGCTATTACATCGAGCGCACCCAGCTCGCGCTGGACGGCAAGTGGAAGACCGGCGACGTTTGGGGCGGCATCGGCGCTAAAATGATCATCATGGCGCCCTTCACAAATATGCAGGCTGACGTGACGGCACTGGCCGAAAAAACTATTGTCGAAATCAGCTCAGGCGCGCTCTTGCCCTTTGCCTGCCCGGTCGCTGATCAGGCTGGCAAGACAGTCGAATGCAAGGGCGGCGAGGGCCTCTCAGACGAGCAGATCCTCAGCATGAACTGGTATGTTCAGGGCATCGAGGACAAGGTGCCGCAATAGCAATGGCTTAGAACTGGATACCGGCCTTGTCTTTGGGCTGGTCAAAGAGTGCGCCGGGTTGCAAGCAAGGCTGCGCCTCGCTAACCTGATCCTCAGGCCAATAAGAATCCGGTCAACGGGAGGAAATTATGACAGTTTCGGTGAAGCCCCTCGACGCACCTCTTGGCGCGGAGATTGTCGGGCTCGACGTGCGCAACATCACGCCCGAAGATTCCAAGACCATTCTGGACGCCTTCAACCAATATCATGTGCTCGTCGTCCACGGGCCGACCATCAATGACGATGAACTCGTTGAGTTCGGCAAGGTGTTCGGGCATATCGAAAAGGCCCGCAAGAAGTCGCCTCTGTCGCACCGCGACGATATTATGGTGATCTCCAACATCCGCGAAAACGGCGAGCTGGTTGGCTCCCTTCCCGATGGCGAGATGGATTTCCATTTTGATCGCATCCATCAGGTCCAGCCCTGCAAGGGCGCGGCGCTACATGGTCTGGAAATCCCCTCGGAGGGTGGCGACACCTGCTTTGCCAATATGGTGCGCGCTTATGAGACGCTGCCCGAGGCGACGAAAAAGCGCATTGAAGGCCTGAAGGCGCTCAACACTTTCACCTATGGCGCGACCAAGCCGGATGGCAAGAATGAACTCGGCCCCCATGCCATTCATCCCATTGTGCGGCGCATTCCAGAAACCGGCAAAAAGTCTCTCTATGTCTGCCGCCTGATGACGGACCATATTGTCGACATGCCAGCTGACGAAAGCCGCGCGCTGATCAACGAACTCTGCGATCACATTGAAAACACGGGCCTGATTTACGCGCATCAGTGGAAAGTTGGCGACATTATCGTCTGGGACAATCGCTGCACCAGCCATGCGCGCACCGACTTCTCCGATAAGGAACGCCGCCTCATGAAGCGCGTCACCATCGGCGATACGGTGCCCCCGCTTCAATAAGCTTCACAATTCCGTTTAGGGAAAAACACGCGCCCGGTTTTCCGGGCGCGTATTTTTATGGCGGAGTCCTGCAATTCTTGTAATCTCACGCCCAACGGTGGAGCCAGCCAGAACAATCGGCACTCCGCCTCCAAGCCAGCACCATCGGGAGGGATGAATGGCGCGCCTGAACATCAACGGCAAAATTCATAATATTGACGTCGAGCCAGACACACCTTTGCTCTGGGCCATCCGCGAACAGATCGGCCTGACCGGCACGAAATATGGCTGTGGCGTTGCTGCATGCGGTGCTTGCACCGTGCATGTAGATGGCGTGCCGACGCGCTCCTGCTCGCTCCCTGTGAGCTCTTTCACCGAGAAGCAGAAGATCGTGACGATTGAAGGTCTGTCCAAGACAGTCACTCACCCCATCCAGAAAGCTTGGCTTGAACTCGATGTGCCCCAATGCGGCTATTGCCAGTCCGGCCAGATCATGGCCGCTGCCGCTTTGCTTGTGAAACATCCCGAGCCGACCGATGCGCAGATCAATGAAGAAATGACCAATATCTGCCGCTGCGGCACCTACAACCGCATTCGCGCGGGCGTGAAACTCGCCGCTAAAAATGCCAAGGGTGCGAAGAGCAACAACAAAGCGCAGCGCGCTTGAACACGGGGAGGAATGACATGACGATTGCGCAAAAACTTTCGCGTCGCGGCTTTCTTGCCGGCGCTGCTGTGGCCACAGGCGGACTCTCCATTGGCTTTCATATTCCCACCGCCGAAGCGGCTGTTGGTGACACGCCTGAAATCAATGCCTGGGTTGTTGTGAAACCAGACGACACGGTGGTGATCCGTGTGGCGCGTGTTGAAATGGGCCAAGGCACACTCACAGGCCTCGCCCAGCTTGTGGCCGAAGAACTCGATGCGGATTGGTCGAAAGTGACGACCGAATATCCGACACCGGGTCAGAATGTGGCGCGCAAGCGCATCTGGGGTGATTTCCAGACAGCCGGCTCGCGCGGTATTCGCGGTTCCGAAGATTACGTGCGCAAGGGCGGCGCTGCGGCGCGCCTCATGCTGATGCAGGCAGCTGCCAATCAGTGGAAAGTGCCGGTTGGCGAAGTCACCACCAGCAAAGGTGTGATCACGCACAAGGCCTCGGGCCGCTCCTTGCGATATGGCAAAGTGGCGCTGGCAGCGGGCAAGCTCGAAGCGCCCAAGGATGTGAAGATCAAAGATCCGAAAGATTGGACCATTGCTGGCAAGCCGCTGCCGCGTCTTGACACCAAAATGAAGCTCGATGGTTCGCAGATCTATTCCATCGATTTCAAAATGCCGGGCATGCTGAATGCTGCGATCAAGGAAACACCTGTGCCGGGTGGCAAGGTGAAAAGCTTTGATGCCGCCAAAGCCGAGAAAATGCGCGGCGTCAAAAAGGTTCTGGTGATTGATGGCAATGCCGTCGTCGTCGTCGCCGACACATGGTACCGCGCCAAGACCGCGCTCGATGCGGTGAACATCGTCTGGGATGAAGGTGCGAACGCTTCTGTCTCGACAGCATCCATCAAGGCCATGCTGACCGAAGGTCTCGATGCCAAGCAGGCATTTGTCGGCAACAAGAAAGGCGATGTCGAAACCGCCATTGCCGGCGCGACCAAGAAAGTGGAAGCGGTCTATCGCTATCCCTACCAGCACCACATGACCATGGAGCCCATGAACGCCACGGCGCAATGGACACCTGAAAAGTGCTTGGTGTGGACCTCGACGCAAAATGCCGAAGCTGCCCTTGCCACAGCGGTGCCGGCCTCCGGCCTGCCGATTGAAAAATGCGATGTCATCCGCATGAATCTGGGCGGCGGTTTTGGTCGACGCTCCTCGAGCCACGACTATGTGCGCCAGACCGTGCTCGTTGCCAAGGAAATGCCCGGCACGCCTGTGAAACTCATCTGGTCACGCGAGCAGGATGTCACGCATGGCACCTATCATCCCACCACTATGTGCAAGCTCACAGGTGCGCTGGATGACAAGGGCAATGTGGTGGGCCTGCATATGCGCATTTCCGGCCAGTCCATTCTGGCAGGACTTCGTCCCGAAGCGCTTGTCGAAGGGCGTGATCCCGGCACATTCCAGGGTCTCAATGCGCAGGGGCCGGAAGGTCAGTTTGGCTATGAGATTCCAAACCTGCTCGTTGATCATGCGATGCGCAACCCGCCCTTCCGTCCGGGTTTCTGGCGTGGTGTGAACAACAACCAGAACTCGATCTATCTGGAATGTTTCATCGATGAGATGGCGCATGCCGCCGGACAAGATCCGCTCGAATTCCGCCGCAAGATGATGAAGAATTATCCGAAACATCTGGCGGTGCTGAATACGGTTGCGGAGAAATCGGGCTGGGGCAAACCCACAGCACCGGGCGTCTTCCGCGGCATTTCGCAACATATGGGCTATGGCTCTTATGTCGCCGCTGTGGCTGAAGTCTCGGTCAGCGACAAGGGTGCGTTGAAAATCCATCGCATTGTTGCTGCCACCGATTGCGGCCATGTCGTTAATCCGCAGCAAGTTGCAGCCCAGATCGAAGGTTCTTTTGCCTATGGTTTGTCCGCACTTCTCTACGGCGAAATGACAGTCAAGAATGGCCGCATGGAGCAGGAAAACTTCGACACTTACGAAGTGATGAAAATGGCCGACATGCCGCCAGTGGAATCCTACCCCGTTCCCTCGGGCGGATTCTGGGGCGGTGTGGGCGAACCGACGATTTTCGTCGCAGCCCCTGCCGTGCTCAATGCGATCTTTGCCGCAACCGGCAAGCGCCTGCGCGATGTGCCGTTGAAAAACTTCGACCTGCGCAAGGCTTGATCCATGAAGGAGCGAAAGACATTTCGCTTCGCGACGACAACAGGAGGAGCGCTTACAGCGCTCCTCTTCTGCCTTTGCGGCTCTTCACTTGCAGCGCCGCAAGATGTTTCCCAATCGCCGCCCGGCGCATCGGCCTGCCTTAGCTGCCACGGTGCGGGCGAAACAGAACTACCCTCTTTAAAAGCTCTCTCCGCGCTCGACATTGAAACCGCCATGGATGCGTTTCGCACTGGCGCGCGCGACGCCACACTGATGAACCGCATCGCCAAAGGTTTCACGCCGGAAGAATCGCGCGCCATCGCGCAATGGCTTACCACACAGGGGCGCGCCCCATGAGCCTCACACGCCGCACACTTCTCGCCTCTTCCGCCGCAGCACTTGCCGCGCCCGCTTTGGCGCAGACGCAAGGCAAAATCGTGGTGATCGGTGGCGGCTTTGGCGGCGCCTCTGCCGCGCGCTTCCTTCACCGGATGGGGCTCGACGTCACGCTGATCGAGCCCAATGCGCAATATATTTCCTGCCCGTTTAGCAATTCAGTCATTGCGGGGCTTCGTGATCTGTCTCAGCAGACTTTCACTTATGCGGCATTGGAGCGCCAAGGCATTCGCTTGGTGCGGCAGATGGCGAGTCAAATCAACACGTCTGTGCGCCGCGTAACTTTGGCTGACGGCGTGATGATTTCTTATGATCGTCTCGTGCTTGCACCCGGCATTGATCTCAATTTCGAAGCCCTGCCCGGCTATGATGAAGCCGCCAGCAACCTCATGCCGCATGCGTGGAAAGCGGGTGCACAGACCATGCTGTTGCGCCAGCAACTTGAAGCCATGGATGATGGCGGCACGGTCATTATTTCTGCGCCTGCCAATCCCTTCCGCTGCCCGCCCGGACCTTATGAACGCGCCAGCCTCATTGCCTGGTATCTTAAAAACAACAAGCCGAGGTCGAAATTGCTGATCCTTGATTCCAAGGATGCTTTTTCGAAACAATCGCTCTTCACTGCAGCGTGGAAAGAGATTTATGGCGACCGCGTCGAATGGATCGGTCTCTCGGGCGGCGGCAAAGTCACTGAGGTGAAGGCGAAAGAGAAAATCTTCGTCACCGAATTCGGCGAACATAAAGCAGATGTGGGCAATGTCATTCCTCCGCAACGCGCCGGAAAAATTGCGATCAGCGCAGGCATTGCCGACCAGACAGGCTGGTGCCCGATTGATCCTGTAACGTTTGAAGCCAAACTAGCGCCCCATATTCATGTCATCGGCGATGCTTGTGTGGGTGGCGGCATGCCGAAATCAGCTTTTTCGGCCAATGCACAAGCCAAAGCCTGTGCGCAAGCGGTGGCGGCTTTGTTGCGCGGAGACAATCCTGTCGAGCCCAAACTCGTCAACACCTGCTATTCGCTGGTGAAGCCTGACTATGGCATTTCGGTTGCAGGCGTTTATGCGCCAGCCAAAGGTCTGCTTGCCGATGTGCAAGGGGCTGGCGGCGTAAGTGCTGCCAATGCGCCTGCCAGCGTGCGTGCGGCTGAAGCGCAATATGCCGAAGGCTGGTACAAGACCATCACGCAGGAAGTGTTCGGCTGATGTGGCGCGTGTTGGGATTACTGGCGGTGCTGGTGAGCTTTGACGCCACCGCGCAGACTCCTGTGCCCTATCGCATCGAGAATGGCGCCATTGCACAACCGCTCACGGGGGTGAAAGGCGATCCCGCCAAAGGCCGTGCCATTGTCGTCGAGCGACAAAAGGGCCTCTGCCTGCTCTGCCATTCCGGCCCCTTTCCGGAAGAGCGTTTTCAGGGCGATCTCGCGCCAAGCCTTGTGGGCACAGGATCGCGCCTGAGCGAGGGCGAAATTCGCTTGCGCATGGTCGATAGCACCAAAGTGAATGAAAAAACGATCATGCCGCCCTATTATAAGACCGAGGGGCTTGAGCGTGTCGCCGCCAATTACAAGGGCAAGACTTTGCTCTCGGCCCAAGAGATCGAAGATGTCATTGCCTTTCTCGTCAGCCTGAAAGACGACACGCAGAAATGAACACGACACGCCGCCAATTCTCTCTTCTGGCCGCAGGCGCAAGCTTCGCGCTGGTGGCGCCTGCGCGCGCCACACCTGACAGTATGAAGGCCTCCATTCAAGCCTTCACGGGCGGCAAGCCTGTGAAAGAGGGCCGCGTGAAATTCGACATTTCCCTGCTGGTCGAGAATGGCAATTCCGTGCCACTCAGCGTGCTGGTCGACAGCCCGATGACGAAGGACAATCACGTCACGCGCATCGGCATTTTCAACGAGAAGAACCCGCTGCCTGATGTGGCGATCTTCAATCTGACGCCACGCAGTGGGCGCGCACAAATTGCCACTCGCATGCGGCTCAACGACACGCAATTCATCACCGCTATCGCGGAAATGTCTGACGGGACTTATTTCAGCGCCAAAAGCGAAGTCATTGTCACCATGCCCGCTTGTGTGGAGGAATAGACATGGCCCGCGCGCTCATCAATGTTCCGCAAAAGTCCAAGCGTGGCGAGATCATCGAGATCAAGACGCTGATGTCGCATCCGATGGAAACGGGCTTTCGTCCCGGCATGGATGGCCAGCTGATCCCGCGCGACATTATCGAGAAATTCGTCTGCACCTATAATGGCGAGGTGGTCTTTTCGGCGCAGCTTCATCCCGCCATCACAGCCAATCCCTTCATCTCTTTCACAACCATTGCGACAGACAGCGGGACATTGGTTTTTTCCTGGACAGATAATAAGGGCGAGACGCAAGTGCAGACTGCGAGCATTCAAGTTGAATAGGCTCGCCTATCTTGTTGTGATCGGCATAGCCCTGCCAGCCTTTGCGCAGGATGCGCGCAAATCCGGCTTTGATTTTATGGGGCCGGATACGCAGGCCATGCAGAAAGACGATCTCGCCAATCCGGGCATGCTGTCAGTGCTGGAGGGCGAGGCGCTCTGGAAAGCTAATGCTGGCACATCGCAAAAATCCTGCGCTTCCTGCCATGATGATGCGACCCAAAGCATAAAAGGGGTCGCCGCACGCTACCCGGCTTTCGATGAGACGACACAAGCGCCACTCGATCTCGCAGGCCGCATCATTCAATGCCGCACGGAGCGCCAAGGTGCCCCCGCGCCCCAGCGCGAAGGGCGCGAGTTGCTGGCACTCACCAGCTATGTCGCACATCAATCACGCGACCTACCCATCGCACCCCCAAAAGACGCTCGCCTTGCCAGCACCCGCGCGCAGGGGGCCGCGCTTTATTCCACCCGCATGGGCCAGCTCAATTTCTCCTGCGCGCAATGTCACGATGACAATGCAGGCGGACATTTAGGCGCTGCCCCCATTCCCCAGGCCCATCCGACCGGTTACCCGCTCTATCGGCTGGAGTGGCAGGCGCTCGGCTCCCTCCAGCGGCGCTTTCGCAATTGCCTGTCGGGGATGCGGGCCGAGCCAATTGCGGCCGGCTCAAAGGAAGCCATCGCGCTCGAGCTCTTCCTGATGGAGCGAGCCGCCGGCATCCACCTCGAGACGCCCGCCGTTCGTCCCTGACATGGCGGGGACAAGTGCCTTGATTCTATTGGGTTGGATTAGACTTTCGGGTCAGTCTGTGGCAGTTTTTCCCCACGCAATCAAAAACGATAAGAGGAGACAGACATGCCCCATGATCCTGGCGAGAAGGACGGCGTCCAGCATTGGCACGAGCCGTCAGGCACCCGCAAAGCGGGCTTCGGCGAGTTCAAGAAACAGCCGACCCCCTATGATGCATGGATGGAAGCCGAAGGCATTCCGGTGTTCCGAGGGATTGGCATCAGCAAGGTGCAGAATCTGCCCCTCTTCGACTGGAAGCGTCGTGGTGGCAAAGGCCATTTCATCCAGCTCTACGGCACCGAAACCAAATGGGGCTGCTATGTGATTGAAGTGCCACCGGGTGGCGCGCTCAATCCTGAAAAGCACATGTATGAGGAAATCTTCCTCGTCGTCGAAGGCCGCGGCACCACGGAAGTCTGGCAGGAAGGCGACAAGAAGAAGCTCACCTTCGAATGGCAGAAGGGTTCGATGTTCTCGATCCCGATGAACGCTTGGTATCGCCACGTCAATGCAACGTCGGGCGGCGCTCTGCTGCTGGCCGGCAATACGGCACCGAATGTGCTGAACCAGCTCAACAATGCCGACGCGGTCTTCGACAATCCCTTCGTCTTCCGCGATCGCTTCTCGGGCGACGAAGATTTCTTCAAGCCCAAGGATGAGATCGAGCCCGATCCCGTGCGTGGCCTTGCCCAGCGCAGGACCAACTTCATTCCCGACGTGATCAATTGCGAATTGCCGCTCGATAACCGCCGCTCGGTCGGTTATCGCCGCGTCGAACCGGCGATGACCAACCACCAGTTTTATTTCTGGATCGGTCAGCACGAGAATGGCCGCTATTCCAAGGGCCATGCGCATACGTCCGCTGCTGTGCTCGTCTGCCTGAAGGGCAAGGGCTACACTTATTCATGGCCGGAAAAATGCGGCGAACGCCCGTGGGAAAACGGCATGGCCGATCAGGTCAACCGTCTCGATTACGAGCCCGTTGGTCTTGTGACCGCAGCACCGGGTGGCGCGCGCTGGTATCACCAGCATTTCTCGGTGTCGAAGGAAGACTTCCGCCTCTCCGCATGGTTTGGCCCGCACAATCCGGGGCGTGACCCCGGCGCTCCTGGCGAAAAGCACACAGATTATACGGCCATTGACGTCAATCAGGGTGGCACAGCCATTCCGTACTGGATGGAAGATCCGTATATCCGCAGCGAATACGAAGAAACATTACGCAAGAACGGCGTCGATTGCCGGATGGATGAAAAGTGGTACGTCAAGGCTGACGATGCCGATACAACCAAATCGGTGGTGTAAGCCACACAAGAAAAAGGCCCCGGAAACGGGGCCTTTTTTATTTGTCCCGCTTCGTCATTGCGCGCCACAGGCGAAGCAACCCAGAAGCCGCACGCGTCGCCAATGGATTGCTTCGTCGCTACGCTCCTCGCAATGACGGAGTACCATTGCGAAAAACGGTGAGCGCGCCAATCGGCAATTCGCTCCACACTTCATCGCGCGTCAACGGGTTGGAAGCGATCACCGCCACGCGATCCTTTGGGTTTGTCTCTTTGGAAAAATCCACGCGCAAATCTTCATCTACCAAGGTCGCAAAACCAAATGGTGCCTTGCGAACAATGTAGAAGAATTTCTTCGTGCAGAAAGCATAAAGCGAACGCCCGTCGCTGATCAGAATGTTGAACACACCAAGCTGCGCCAATTCCTGACACAGTTTTTCAAGAGCAACTTGCAATTGGGCATGGCTGGGGAGCTGTGGAAATTTTTTATGCAGGCGCCCGATGATCCAGCAAAAAGCATATTCGCTGTCAGTCGTCCCAATGGGGCGATAAAGGCCAAGCTTTTTTGCCTTTACGCCTTTGAGCTGGCCATTATGTGCGAAGGTGATCGCCCGCCCCCAGATTTCACGCGTGAACGGGTGCGTATTTTCAAGTGCCACACGCCCACGATTGGCGCGACGCACATGGGCAATGACAGTTTCGCTCTTCAGCGGATAATCCCGCAACAGACGCGCAATTTCAGAATGGGCGGAGGGCTGCGGATCGTGGAAACAGCGCGCACCACGCCCTTCATAAAAGGCGATGCCCCAGCCGTCGCGGTGCGGCCCTGTCGCGCCGCCGCGGCGCGCCAGAGCTGCAAAGGAAAAGCGGATGTCGGTTGGGACATTCGCGTTCATGCCAAGAAGTTCACACATAGTCCCGCCTATAGCGCCACCAAAGCGGCGGCACAATGGCTGCAATCACAAGAACAGGGGCAGGCTGAGCTTTAGCTCAGTCACCCTTGCGATGTTTTTTGAATTTCGGCTTGCCCTCGCCAGCCTTGAAAGGCTTGGCAAAGTCGCCCTGCGCAGGCTTGGCAAAGTCGCCTTTTGAAGCTTTGGCAAAATCCGGCTTGGGGCCTTTAGCAAAATCACCTCTGGGAGGCTTGGCAAACTCGCCCCGCGGTGGCTTGGCAAACTCGCCCCGCGGTGGCTTGGCAAAATCGCCTCGCGGTGGTTTGGCAAAATCGCCACGGGGGGGCTTGGAAAAGCCGCCTGGCTTGTTGTCGAATTTCTTCTTGAACGCGGGCTTGTCTTCCACCTGCGCGCCATCGGCACGGGAGAAGACCATATCCGCCTCGCCCTTGCGCGGCTTGCCTGGTGTCAGCATAGCCGCCGCAAAAGCCTCGGCCTGGTCCGACGAAACTTGAAATTTCGTTTCAAGGTCGAAAATGCGGATAGCGCCAATCGCATCGCGCGACACACCGCCACGCTTGCAGATGACTGGCAGAAGCCATTTCGGATCGGCGCTTTTGCGCCGACCAATGTCGATGCGAAACCACACACCTTCACCCTTGTGACGCATGGGTGCAGCTTCACGACGCTCACCGGTGGCTTCGCGGCGTGGTTCGTTGGGGCGCAACGGGCGCGGATCCTGGCGGAAGCCTGGATCGGTGATTTCTTCAGGCGCAGGCAGACGCGCGCGCCAGCTGCGCACGAGGGCTGCAGCAATATCTTCAGCGCTACGGCCTTCAAGAAGAGCACGCGCTACAGCCAATTCGTCTTCGGTGTTTTCTTCCTTGAAAAGATCATCTGCAAGCAGACGCTCGCGATCAAGCGCGCGGATATCATCGGCAGACGGAGGGCCGCTCCACTCGGGCACAAGCCCGGCATCAACCAAGAGGCGCTCAGCCTTCCGGCGACGCGAGACTGGCACCAGCAGTGCTGCAATCCCCTTGCGACCTGCACGACCCGTACGGCCGGAACGATGCTTCAGCACTTCGGAATCGTGGGGCAAATCAGCATGAATGACGAGGCTGAGATTGGGCAGATCAATACCGCGCGCCGCGACATCGGTCGCCACGCAAATACGCGCACGCCCATCACGCAAAGACTGCAACGCATGATTGCGCTCATTCTGGCTGAGTTCACCCGATAGCGCCACAGCATTAAAGCCGCGCTCCATCAAGGCGGATTGCATATGACGCACGGCTTCACGCGTGTTCAGAAAGATGATGCAGCCGGCCGGATCGTGGTAGCGCAAGAGATTGACAGTGGCATGTTCGATTTCATGCGGAAGAACGCGAATGGCGCGATGTTCAATATCGGCATGGCCCTGTTCGCCCGCGCCCACTTCGATGCGCAAAGCATCGCGCTGGAAGTCGCGCGCCAATGTAACAATGCCCTTGGGCAATGTGGCCGAGAAGAGCAACGTGCGCTTTTCTGCCGGCATGGCTTTCAGAATATGTTCCAGATCGTCGCGAAAGCCGAGGTCGAGCATTTCATCAGCTTCATCAAGCACGACGGCACGGATAGCGGAGAGGTTGAGCGCACCTCGTTCAATGTGATCGCGCAAGCGGCCCGGTGTGCCAACAACAATATGCGCCCCTTGCTGGAGCGCACGACGCTCGCGGCTTGGATCCATGCCCCCGACACAGGATGCAATGCGCCCTCGTGCTTCACTATAGAGCCAGGACAATTCGCGATGGACCTGCAGCGCGAGTTCGCGCGTGGGCGCGACAACCAGCGCCAAAGGCGCGCTGACATAGCCAAAGATTTCGGCATCTCCGAGCAACGTGGGCGCAATGGCCAGACCATAGGCCACGGTCTTGCCCGATCCGGTTTGGGCGGACACCAGAAGATCGCGCGCTTGCGTGGCCTCTTCGAGAACAGCCAGCTGCACGGGGGTGGGTTCATTGTAATCACGCGCAGCAAGAGCGCGCGCGAGGCTCGGGGTCGTCACGGGAAAGGGCAAGGGAAACCTTCGTCAAAGCACTGAGCCAGATTTGGCATCAGGCGCGTCGGGCCGAGCATCAGGCCCGGTGAATGAGCCCTTGTAAGCGCCAGAGGGGCAAAAGGCCACCGAAAAGGGAGGTTCAAGCGCCCCGCGGCGCCTTTTTACGCCGATCCGCCATCCGCCGCTGGCCAATCAGCCGCAATGGGATGCAGACCAGCAGCGCCAGAAGCACAATCTGGCTTGGGCGCCACGCCAGATCGGAATCAAAATTGGCTGCTAGCACGCGCGAGGCTACCACGCCCGTTTTACCAAAATACCACAAGGCTTCGATCAACGCAGTCGACAAACAGGCCAGCAGAGCAATCACCACCAAAACAGCATAACCATCCTGCCCGCGACGGCTAGCAAAGCGCCACATCATCATCGCGAAGAAAATTCCGCTCAACATCACCCAATTGGTGACATCGATCTTCGATTGCAAAAAGGCATGGATGAAGGCCAGCAGCATGAGCCAATAAATCGTGCGATGCAGCTTGCTCCACCGCATCGAACCAAGCCGGTGCACCGAACCATCTGTTGATGTGACGCCAAGCGCGACAATCCCTAACAGGCCAATAAAACCAATGGTGAGGTAAAAGCGCAGCACAATCTCGGAGGCGACGCGCAGCATGTCGCCCTTTTGATCATAGATATAAAGCGCAAAATGACCGATGAGATAAAGGCAGGCCGCAACTCCCACCATGCGGCGGATATCGATCAGCCGTGGCCAGTACACTATCGCCCGAAGGGGCGTAACAGCCAGCGAGCCCAACAGAAGATAGACAGCCCAGGTACCAGTCTGGTGTAGCGCTTCGGTGACTGGCTTGGGGCCAAGATCGTCCTGCGACCATTGCCACAGCACCCAAAAGGCAGGCCCAAAGAGCGCGAGAAAGGTGGCGAGCTTCAGCGGCACAAGCCTGCCCTTATGATCTGTCCAAGGCGCCACCTTTGTCTCCATGGTGAAGGTTTCAGGTTTTCCCACGTTCAAATGACATACGGAAGCCTTGGTTTGGCCGATGAGCATGCCCGATGATAAAAGACGCCATGGCCACGCTTGCTCTTGCCTTTGTCCCCTGCCCGAAACTCACTCTGCCCTTGCCTGCAGAAAGGATTGCCCATGTCTGGAAGGTGGATCTGGAGGAGGCCCGCGATCCGATTCTGAGCCCCGACGAACAGACACGTGCGCAGACCATGCGCCATTCCGAAAAGCAAAGGCATTTCATCCGCGCCCGCTCTGCTTTGCGGTTGATCCTGGCCAAATATACGGGCCTGTCGCCAGCCGATATACCGCTGGCAACGGCCACAGAAGGCAAGCCGCATCTCGATCTTGCGCACGCACCCCATTTCAATCTGACGCATGCACACGGCAAAGCTCTTGTCGCGGTCGCTCGCGTTCCGGTGGGCATTGATCTCGAATTTCCCCGCCCGGTGCGCCAACTAGACCAACTGGTGGCTGATTATTTCTCCTCGGCTGAAGCCCGCGATTGGGCAAGCCTTGATGAAGAGGATCGCGCAAGGGCTTTTCTCGGTGCATGGACACGCAAGGAAGCGTTTCTAAAAGCGACCGGCGAGGGCATTGCAGGTGGTCTTCATCGCTTTGACGTGTCCTTGCTGCCAGATGAAGAGGCGCGCTTGAAGGCCATAGATGGCGATGTTCAAGCCGCCGCAAGCTGGACCCTGCATGCCTTCACCCCGTTTGAAAATGCGCAAGCCGCGATCTGCCTCGCAGCGCCCAACATGTCTCTCCTTGGCTTCACGCTCTAAAGTTTTTCGAGCCAGTCGATCACAACGCCTGCAATCTGATGATTGTTTTTCTCCATCATGAGCATGTGGCCATTGCCGCAAATGCCTTTGTCAGCGAGACGGAGGAAATCAACCGGCACACCAGCTTGGCGCAGATAAGCAACCGTATTGTGGTCATAAGGGGCATGATAAGAGGCCTCGCCCTGCACAACGAGGACAGGCACATCGGTGAGGTTAGCTAGCTGCCGTGCGGGCTCGGCTTGTAACCACCCCGGCATCAGCCCCGGACCATCCGCTTTTTCCTGACGCACAAACGTCAACGCCTCGCCTGTCTGCAAAGGCGGATCATAAGCGAGTGGCTCGGCGGTCAGGCCATAAGGCTTCGTGAATGCGCCATCCTGCACCCAATCAGGTGCACCTTTGGCCACCATGTCATGCACGGGTGGGCCAGAGGGCTCCAGCGCAACAATAGCTTTCACCTTGCCCGGACGTGCATCGGCAATCAGCCAACCGAACGTGCCTGATTGCGAATGGGTGAGCAGGATTGCCTCACCAAGTCGATCCAGCAAAGCAGACCCAGCATCGCGGTTGAGCGCCTGCTGCTGCGCGAAACGCGCAAGCGAGGGAAAATTCTGAGCGTAGAATTGATCGAAGATGGGGTCTCCGGCCATACCCTCACCCGGCCATTGCGTGTGCAAATGCGCCTTCGGCCAGAGTTTCGCGCGCGCGGGCGCTGTGAATTGCTGTTCGACACGCGCTGTAGAATGACGCGATTGCTTGCCAGCCTCGGCCTGATGGGGAGAGCGGGCGCGCGAAGGCTGATCGCAGAGATAGACCGCAAAGCCCCGACGCAGAAAGTAATCACGAAAGCCGGGGCGCCCGTCCGGTGTGCCCGAATAATTCAATCCGCTCTGCCCACCGCCCGAAAACATAACAATGGGCAAAGCCTGTGTCCGCTGATGCGGAATTTGATATTCGACATACATCTGCCCGGACAGAAACCGCCCGTCAGGCGCATCAAAATAGCTGCCGCCGCAGAAAAAATATCCCTGTTCGGCAATTTCCAGCGGCGGCAGGCTCATCTCACTTCACCGGCTTCACAGTGCCATTTTCATCCGCACGGAAGCGGCCCGTCTTTTGGCCGCGCACCGTTAATGATTGCAGCCATTCGTAAGAGGCTGCATGCAAAACACGCGATTGCTTTTCCCAGACCATAAAGTGGGTGGCTTGCGAAATGCCGATAAAGGCTTTGTGCTGTGTGCCCAGATCATCAAACAATTCATTGTTTGAGCGCGTCAGATCATCCTGTTCGCCCACCATAATGAGCGTCGGGATTTTTACCTTGGCAGCACCCTCTGCATTCCAGCCCCAATAAGTGCGCGTGGGTGCGCGCAATCCGCCCGTGCCCCATGTTGCACCTAATGGATCATGCTGGGTATTCATCGCCCAGATCATCTCCGGCATGCCCGGTTCAATTGTTTGTGGGAATTTTGAAGTTCCCAGCCAGCGCTTGTCGATGCCAACATCGCGCGTCTGAATGGTCATGGGCGCGCCAGCTTTGGGCAAAGCGGGCTTGGCTGAGGAATTTTTGCGATCATAATTGGAGGAGGCAAAGATCACATATTTGTCGATCTTTTCAGGGTGACGCCCGATATAAGTCCCGGTGCGGATGCCTCCACCCGACCAGCCGATCAGCGCAATCTGATCGACACCGCGCAATTTGCGAATATAATCCACTACACGATCAATATCGTCACTCTCGCTATCGCTGTTGACGAGATCGAATTTATATTTCGGTTCGCATTTGGCCGGCAGATTTTTGGGGACCAGCAGATCTTGCTGTTTCGGATCAAGATTGCACGGCTCATCCATCATCGGATGGCCTGAGCGACCGTAGCCGGTCATATCCATCGCAAAGACGTCGTAGCCACGCCGGGCGAGATAATCCATCCACGAATAATTCTTGAACGGCACATCGAAGGCCAACGTTGACGGCGAATAGCCGCCATGGACCATGAGCACGACTTTACCAGACGGTGCCTTGCCATCCGCGCGCTTAAAAATGGCATCCGGCACTTTTTCGCGCACGAACAGATCAATCGGCTTACCGGCAATGGCTGGAACGGTCGACACATGCGCCACGAGGCGATCAATCGTGTGAACCTTTTCCTGCGCAGTTGCGCCAAAAACCGACAGAGCCGCACAAGCAAGTCCCATTCCCAGAGCGTGAAAATTCATCTCAACCTCCCCCAATTTACATTTTGTCGCGATTGTCATCTCAGGCACCGTGCTTGTCTATGGGCGGGCGGCTAGAACTTTCCGCCTGTCCCCCTTAAAAAGGGATCAGCAAAACAAGCCGAGGAGGCAAAGGGCATGGTGAGGGTTCCCAAGGAACGGTTCGAGGATCATTGCTGGAAGGATATCGTCCCCGCACAAGATCTGAAACTCTACGAGACCTATGTCCGCGAGACTTACATCGGGCTTGATGCCGCCGTGCTGGCCATTGACCTCTACAATATCGTCTATCGCGGCGGGCCTCATTCGCCCTACGAATTGGAAGAGAAATTCCCCAATTCCTGCGGCATCTATGCCCATCAGGCGATTGAGCCAACCAAGAAAGTTCTGGCTGCCGCACGCGCTGCCGGTGTACCGATCATTTTCTGCACGAAAGATATCGCGCCCAACAATCGCCCTGCCGATGCCATTTCCACCAAGCGCCGCCAATGGGCGCCGGGGCCTGACGACTACGATATTTATCCCGAATTCGAAGTGCACAAGGAAGACATTGTCATCCGCAAACAGCGAGCCAGCATTTTTGAAGGCACGCCGCTGAAGTCACATCTTGCCTTGATGGGAGTGCGCACTTTGATCGTGCTGGGCGAGGCCACCTCAGGCTGCGTGCGCGCCAGCGTCGTCGAAGGTTTTTCGGCGGGCTATCACATCAATGTCGTTGAAGAATGCACCTTTGACCGCGCGCCTCTGACCCACAAGGTCAATCTTTTCGACATGCATCACAAATATGCCGACGTAATGCATGTGGAAGATGTCCTCGCGCATTTGGGCGCATTGGCCAAAGCATAAGATTTATTTGCCGTAAGCGTCATCAAACCCATAGCCCGCTCCGCGCACTGTGCGGATCGGGTCTATCTCGCGGCCCGTTGTCAGTTCTTTGCGCAAACGGCCAACATGCACATCGACCGTGCGCTCATCGATCTCGGCGCTCATGCCCCAGATCGCATCGAGCAATTGCGCGCGCGTATAGACGCGACCGGGCTTTTCCATGAGATGTTCGAGCAGGCGAAATTCTGTCGGGCCCAGATCAATTTCACGGCCAGCCCGGTGGATACGGCGTGTCTCGCGATCAAGCACCAGATCGCCCGCAATCAGCTGATCGGCCACACGTTCGGGCTTAGACCGGCGCAGCAAAGCGCGGATGCGCGCCACAAGTTCCGGCACGGAGAAGGGTTTGACGATATAATCATCCGCTCCCGTTGAGAGACCGCGCACACGCTCATCTTCCTGCCCGCGGGCGGTGAGCATTATAACAGGCAAAGTCTTGGTCTGCTCACGCGCGCGCAAGCGACGACAGATCTCAATGCCCGAGACGCCCGGCAGCATCCAGTCGAGGATCAAGAGATCGGGCGGGTTTTCAATGAGCATCAGATCTGCGTCATCGCCATGCGCCGCTTGCTCAACGACGAACCCTTCCGCTTCAAGATTATAAGTCACAAGTGTCGCCAGTGCTTCCTCGTCTTCGACAAGGAGAATCCGTGGTTTGTTCTCGCTCAGCGCCATCAGCGAAGCACTTTTCCGGGGTTGAGGATATTGGCCGGGTCGAACGCTGCCTTAATCCGCTTCATCAGCTCCAGCTCACGCGGCTGCTTATAGCGAGGCAATTCGTCGATCTTAAATGAGCCAATACCATGTTCGGCACTGATCGAGCCCTGATGCGCATGGGCATTGTCATGCACCAGATTATAGATCGCATCATAATGTTTCATCAGGTCTTCGCCCGTGAAGCGATCAGAGGAGCCAACATTATAATGCAGATTGCCGTCGCCCAGATGGCCGAAGGTCATGTTAAGAAGACCCGGGAATTTCGCCTGCAGCTCGGCATCGGTTTTTTCAATGAAAGAAACCATGTTCGACACCGGCACCGAAATATCATGCTTGATGCTTTTTACCGCCTGCGCCTGGGCCAAGGTGATGCTTTCACGCAGATGCCAGAGGTCTTTCGATTGTGTGAGATTTCCGGCAAGCACCGCATCATCGATCTCGCCGGCTTCAAAGGCTTCACCCAGCATGGCTTCAAACATGGCGCGCGCATGTTCCTCGCCCTCGGAATCCGAGATTTCAAGCAATGCATACCAAGTTGGCTTTTCGACAAATGGCAACTTTTGTTGCGGAAAACATTGGTGAACCATGTCGAGACACACGCCCGCCATCAGCTCATAACCGGTGAGCGCCGTATCAAAGGCTTTGCGGGCACGGCGCAAGACGGCCACAGCATTTTCAACCGATGAAAGCGCCAGCATGGCGGTGCATTTGGCCGCAGGCTGAGGGAAGAGCTTCAGCGTCGCGGCAGTGATAATGCCCAGCGTGCCTTCGCTGCCGATAAACAGATCGCGCAGATCATAGCCCGTATTGTCCTTGCGCAAACCGCGCAGCCCATCCCAGATCTCGCCGTCGGCGCAAACCACCTCAAGGCCCAAAGTCAGATCGCGCATATTGCCATAGCGCAGCACCTGCGTGCCGCCCGCATTGGTGGCAAGATTGCCACCGATCATGCAGGAGCCTTCTGCCGCCAGCGATAGAGGAAAAAGAAAGCCCGCATCTCGCGCCGCCGCCTGCAGATTCTGCAAGATCACGCCGGCATCCACCGTGATCGTGGCATTGTCCGCATCAAGGGCGCGCACTTTGTTGAGGCGGCTCATCAGCAAAATGATGCCTTTGCCGCTCTCATCGGGCGTCGCACCGCCCACGAGGCTCGTATTGCCGCTCTGCGTCACCACGGGCACGCCGTGCGTAGCGCAAAGCTTCACGACTGCCGCGACTTCTGCCGTCGAGCCGGGGCGCACGGCGCATTGCGCCTTGCCGGTCGCCATATTGCGCCAGTCGGTCAGAAAAGGTGCGAGTTCCTCACCGGTCAGGACATTCTTCTGGCCGACGAGTTCGGCAAGGGCGGCAAGCAGGCTCATGCGTCTGATCCTTGAGGGCGCTTGGGGCTTTCGGGCCCCATTTGTCCCGTTTGCTCTAGGCAAAGCGGGCGGTCTTGTCGAGACTTTAGGCGGGGCCGGCCAAAGGGTGCCCTATGGCTACGCAAGTCGCTGGGGATGAAGGGCCCGACAGACGCCTGATGGGGGGCAGAACAGGGTAGAGAAGGGGTCACGCTCAAAGGCCCCGAATCTCTCTCAAGGCCGCCTCGGAAAGATCATGCCAGCAAGCCCTCCCCGCCCTGCCTCTTTGCGCCGATTATGGGCGCTGGCAGCACTGCTTGTGGGCGGGCTCGGGGCGGGTTGTGCGCCCGATCTCTCGCCGTTGGCAACGGACGCCCCGAGCCTCCCCGAATCTTTTTCTGCCACGCGCTCGAGCGAGACCAGTGAGATTGCGGGCTGGCCCGACCTGTTCGGCTCGCCAGAATTATCTGCACTCAGCCGCGCCGCCGCACAAGGCAATCTCGACATTGCGGCAGCCACCGCTCGTATCCGCCAAGCAGATGGCGTTGCACAGACCGTCGGTGCCGCTTTGTTTCCTGATCTGTCGGGTTCGCAAGGCGCATCGCGCAGCCTGTCACCTGGTACATTGCGCACACAATCCGCGCCCTTCACGCGCACCGCTACGAATTCTTTCAGTCTCGGCCTGTCAGCATCCTACATTGTCGATCTCTTCGGCCGCGAACGTCTGCTGGCAGAAACCGCCCGCGCCGATGCGCTGGCCGCGCTTTTTGACCGCGAGACTGTCGCGCTCGCATCAACCGCAAGCGTCGCCAATCTCTATTTCCAATTGCTGGCGGCTCAGGATCGCCGCCGCTTCGCAATCGACAATACGCGGACTGCCGAACAAGTGCTTGATGCCATTCGAGCGCGCGCCGATGTCGGCACAGCCAATGCTCTTGATTTGGCACAACAGGAAGGCGTGGTCGCAGCACAACGCGCCTCCATCCCGGCGCTGGATCAAAGCATTGCGCAAAATCGTAACCTGATTGCCGTGCTGACAGGCGCAACACCTGACAGCATTGCTATATCTGGCGGCAGTTTGCGGACGTTGCGCACGCCCAAGGTACAGCCGGGCTTGCCAGCCACTCTGCTCACACGCCGTCCCGATGTCGCAGCATTTGAAGTGCGCCTTGGTGCCGAACGCGCCAATGTAGAGGCCGCCCGCCGCGCATTTCTACCCACGATCACGCTCACCGCCTCTGGAAGCCTGCAAAGCGGAGTCCTGAGAAATCTTCTGAAACCAGATGCGCTGGCCAGCTCTTTGGCCCAAGGCCTGACGCAACCGATCTTCGATGGAGGAGCTTTATCGGGTAAGCTGCGCCAAGCGGAGGGCCGCGAAATCGAAATGTTACAAGATTATCGTAAGGCCATCCTGACTAGCCTGTCGGACGTCGAAAATTCACTGATAGCCGTTGAGCAGAGCACGAGACATGAAAACCTGCAGGCTAAAGTGGTAGAAACGGCACGGCGCGCGCAAAGCATCACGGCTGAGCGCCTGCGCGAGGGAACGATTGACGTGGTGACACTTCTCAACACACAGCTCACGCTGTTCCAGGCTCAAGATCAGTTGACGCAAATACGGTTGCAGCGCTTTCAGGCCTATGTGGGCCTCTTCCAGGCTTTGGGCGGCGGCTGGTCACGCCCGGCCATGGCTAACGCAATGGCGGAGACACCATGACACGGGAAGGTGTTTTCAATCTGATAAAGCAACACGGGCGGCGCATTGCAGGCGGTGCTGTGGCGGTTCTGTTTGTCGTATTTCTCGCTTATGAATTTGGTATTTTTGGCCGCGATGCAACTGGCCCGCGCGTTTTTGTCGGCCGTCGTGCCGCACAAAACATCGAAGAGATACCTGTTCTCACCGCGCGCGTGACACGCGACAATGTTCCCGTGACCCTCGATGCTGTGGGAACAGTCCAAGCCCTCAATAATGTTGTCGTGCGCGCACAAGTGGAGGGCCGCCTCAATGAAATCCTCTTCCGTGACGGACAGGATGTAAAAAAAGGCGACGTACTGGCGCGCATCGATTCCCGCGCTTTGCAAGCCCAATATGATCAGACCATCGCCCGCAAGGCGCAGGATGCCGCCCAGCTTGCCAATGCACGGATTGATCTGGAACGCTATGAGCGCCTCGCACAATCCAATTTCGGCTCTCGCCAGCAAGCCGATACGCAGCGCGCCAGCGTGGCACAGCTCGAAGCCTTGCAGCAAATCGATCAGGCATTGATTGATAATGCCAAAGTCATGCTCGATTATGCGACCATTGTCGCGCCCATTGACGGGCGCACGGGCCTGCGAAATGTCGACGCGGGCAATGTTGTGCGGGCGTCTGACCCAAGTGGTTTGGTCACCATCACACAGATGAACCCGATGGGGGTGCTCTTCTCACTACCCCAACAACATTTGCGCGCTGTCAATGCCGCCAAAGCACGCCGACCGCTTGTTGCCAATGCACTAGAGAGCGACAATCGCAGCCTGATCGAAAAAGGCGAAGTTGAAGTGATCGACAATCTCGTCGATGCAGCGACCGGCACAGTGCGTATCAGAGCTGTCTTCCCCAATGATGCGCAAAAGCTCTGGCCGGGACAATTTGTAAATATACGACTGGAACTCGATGTCGATCGCGATGTGTTGACTGTGCCCGCAGCAGCCGTCCAGCGCGGACCGAACGGACCCTATGTCTTTGTTATTGGCGAGGACTCGAAGGTCATTCTCAAGACCATCAACGTCGTTCGGCAAAATGAACGCTTGGCAATCATCGCATCTGGAGTTGATGAAAACTCCCGCGTCGTCACCTCGGGCTTCATGTTGCTGAATGACGGCTCGCTGGTGAAACCCGCGGATGCGTCCAATGAGGCTGCACCAGAAACGCCGCCAAATCGTGATCGGCGCCGCACTGGAGGCGGTGGCCAGGCACCAAGATGAGCATCAGCGCGCCCTTCATTCTGCGCCCTGTAGCCACTTCGCTTCTGGCGGTGGCGGCTTTGCTATGCGGAATTCTCGGCTATTGGCGCCTGCCTGTATCGGCGATGCCACAAGTTGATTTTCCAACGATCCAGATCACAACGCGCCTGCCCGGCGGCAACCCGGAAACAATTGCTGCCATTGTCACAGCGCCTCTGGAGCGACAATTCGGGCAAATTCCAGGATTGACGGCCATGTCGTCGCAGTCCTCTTTCGGCCTTTCACAAATCACGTTGCAATTTGATTTAGGCCGCGACATTGATGCCGCCACACAGGATGTGCAGTCAGCGATCAATGCCGCGGGATCGACGCTGCCGCGCAACCTGCCCTATCCGCCAATCTACTCAAAAGTAAATCCTGCTGATCCGCCCATTGTCACGCTGGCTCTTTATTCGGACACATTGCCGCTGCGCACTTTGTCAGATTATGCCGACACATTGATGGTGCCTCGTCTCGCCGAAATTTCCGGGGTAGGACAGGTGACTCTGCAAGGCGGCATCAAGCCCGCCGTGCGCATACAGGCAGATTTGGCACGGCTCAGTGTGATGAAAATCGGACTGGAAGAATTAAGGGTCGCCATTGCTGCGGCAAATGTTGCCGGGGCCAAAGGCGCACTCGATGGGCCGACCCAAGCCTATACAATTGCCTCCAACGATCAGCTTGGCGCGGCTGAGGCTTATCGCAATATCATTGTTGCCTGGCGCAATGGCGCGCCCGTTCTCCTGCATGATGTCGCCGAGATTATCGAGGGGCTAGAAAATGCCCGTGTCGGCGGCTGGTATCAAGGTCGAAATGCCGTCATTCTCGATGTGCAAAAACAGCCCGGTGCCAATGTTGTAGCGACACTCAATAAATTACGCACTGAATTGCCACGCATCGAACGGCTCATGCCAGCGGGTGCGCGCGTCGAAATCGTGCACGACCGCACGCAATCAATCCGCGCCTCTCTCACTGAAGTGCAGCTGACTTTGCTCCTCTCTATTTTTCTGGTTGTGCTGGTCGTGCTGCTCTTCCTGCGTGATGTCCGAGCGATGATTGTTGCTGGCATCACTTTGCCAATGTCTATCGTGACCACATTCGCCTGCATGTGGGCCATGGGCTTTTCCATCGACAATCTCTCACTGATGGCACTCACGATAGGTACGGGCTTCGTCGTGGACGACGCCATTGTCATGATTGAAAATATCAAGCGACGCATGGAACAGGGTGAGGCCGCGCTAGAGGCTGCTCTATCTGGCGCGCGGGAGATCGGCTTCACCATCGTTTCGCTGACGCTCTCGCTCATCGCTGTCTTCATTCCCTTGCTGTTCATGACGGGCATTGTCGGGCGCATGTTCCGGGAGTTCGCTTTGACGCTGACCCTTGTTGTCATTGTCTCGGCAGTGATCTCGCTCACCGTCACGCCGATGATCTGCGCCAAATTTCTACGCAAGGATATCTCGCCCCTCTTTGACCGATGGCTGCAACTCACTGAAAAACCTTTTGCAGCACTTCTGGGTGCCTATGAAAAATCGCTACTTATCGCGCTGACGCGACGACGCCTTGTTCTAGGCGCAACCCTTGGCACTCTCGCTCTCACGGGGCTGCTTTATATTTTTATGCCCAAAGGTTTCCTGCCTCCGCAAGACACAGGCGTGATGATCGCCGTTCTCGACGCTGCACCCGAAGCCTCATTCCGTGAAGTTACACGGCTACAGGCCCAAGCCAGTGAGCTTTTTCTCAAAGATCGCGACGTGCGGGCCATCACATCGGTTGCTGGCATCGGCCCACTCAACCCAACCAGCAACAGTGCTCGCCTGACCATTGTACTCAAATACCGTGACACGCGCCGCTCGTCGGCCGAAG
>CANJVX010000020.1 GCA_947478405.1 Beijerinckiaceae bacterium
ATAAGATTAATGCCGCAGACTTCCTCGGCTTTGCGCTGCAGGGACTGAGCAGCCGTGTTGCAGAGAATGGTGACACCTAATTCACGCGCACGCCGCGATAGTCTTTCGACATAGGCCCGTGAGCCAGGAATAACATTATGCATGCGTGGCACGCGATGAGGCGGCTCTTCAAAAGGTCCAACAAATTCAACACCGAGCATCTGTAGCCACACAAGTGTTTCCGGCGACTTACGAACAAGAAATTCACGTAATTCGGGCTCAGTCTCCGGCCTAACACGCGCATTCATGATTGACAGATCTTCGCTATGCGCAGCGACATTGTCAGCAATGCCGCGCCGCGTCTGGTAGACTGTCCCGGATGCAGTGAGAGAACCAACAGACCAGCCGGTCGATCCGCCGAGTTGCTCGGCCTTTTCTGCCAGAATAACTTTCGCACCCAAACCAGCAGCTTCTATTGCAGCAGCTAAACCGGCACCGCCGCCACCGATCACGACAACGTCTGCTGTTGCGGGGACAACCAGACCCGGCGGGTGCTGCGCCATTTCGATTTACGACGGTGTGGCTGCAAGATCCGCAGCGCGCTTAATCAAGGCCTTACGGTCGATTTTACCCGCGCCTGTCAGCGGCAGATCTGAAACAAAAAATACTTTGCGCGGATGCATGTAAGGAGCGGCATTTTTTAGGACGTAATTTTTCACTTCTTCTTCGGTGAGCCCTGCACCATTAACTTGCACCACAAACGCATAGGGTAGTCGGTGCTTCAATTCATCAGGCACCGGCACGACAACGGCCTGATGAATCCCGGGATGACGCTCAAGAACCGTTTCGACCTGACCTGGGAAAATATTGTTGCCACCCGAAGCAAACATATCATCCGCACGGTCGATAAAATAATACCACCCTTCCGCATCACGCCGTAATATATCGCCAGTTTCAAACCAGCCGTCCTTCAGACGCCGGTTCGTCTCCTCAGCATTGTTGTAATAACCCAGCATCATGCCCGGACTGCGGACAAACAAAACACCTTCATGATCGTCGACGCCGTCGATGAGACTGAATTCATTGCCGGCAATCGGCCAGCCGATAGAATGCCGCGGGCGCGGCTTGCCTTCTGGATGGGGGCCAAACAACGCAGCACTCGTTTCAGTGATCCCAAAAATCTGGACGATCTCCGCACTAGGAAAGATCTCCGCAAGATCATCAATCAATGGATCTGACGCCGGCGCACCACCGACAGTCAAAAGCCTGACCTGCGAAACATCATCGCTGATAAGTAATTCGCGCTCCCGCAAGAGCATGGCGTAGATAGTAGGCACACCCGAGAGTGTTGTCGCCTTATAGCGATGCAAAGCATTCAGATATTGTCGCGCGTTGAAACGCGGCAACAATACAAGACTAGCACCACCTACAAAGACAGATTTAACGGCATTCATAGCGTTCTTATGATAAAGTGGGGCGGAAACGATCATCCGATCGGCTGGCGAAATACGGCGATCACGCGCGATAGTCTGCGACACCCATACGTGCGCCTTATGCAAAAGTAGAACCCCTTTCGGTCGGCCAGTTGACCCCGATGTATATGGCTGGAAGGCAATATCATCACTTTGAGGAACGATTGCAGTGAACGAACCCGGATCCTTGAAGGCCTCATAATCCGTCTCGAAAATTATTTTCTCGCAGAAATCCGGAGATAGAGGTTCAAAGCGTTGGCCACAAAAGACCAAACTTATGTATGAATCTGTTATGATCCATTCGATGGTCGATTTTGGAACTTCTATATTAATCGGCACAGGCACAAAGCCTGCACGCATGGCCCCGAAAAAAACTTCTAGAAATTCAAGCCTGTTCGACGAAATCAAGCCGACGCGGTCACCCGATTTCAGCCCGCGTTTAACGAGCGCCCGCGCCACCGCATTGCAGCTGGCGTCAAATTCACGATAGCTGACCTCATGGGGATGATCTCCATCATGCAAATCTATAATGACCGTACGATCGGACTGTCGGTGCACAGCGAACAAATCGCCGAGATTTTTGATGTCAATCATGGGTTGAGAATCACCTTTCCGAAAACATGCCTATCTTCCAGCAAGGTCATGGCATAGCGGATCTCTTCCAAAGGAAGAATGCTGTCAATAACTGGATCGAGACGGCCTTGCGAAACGAAATTTATTATTGCTTTGGTATCGCTCGGTAAATAAGCGCGCGACCCCAAGATCTGTAATTCCCGGTGCCAAACAAATCGGATATCAATCATCGAGAGATGGTTGGCTGTAGATCCACAAGTGACAATCCGACCATTGCGTGCCATCACGCGCAATGTCGGGATCCATGTAGTATCACCGGTAAAATTTACAGCAACGTCGACACCTTTTTTCTCAGAGAGTGTCCAGACTTCTTTCGAAAAATCATCACTATTGCCGTGCACGATTACATGATCAACGCCCAATATTCGTAATTTTTTGGCTTTTTCTTCAGAGCTTGTACCGGCGAAAACCTCCGCGCCAATCATTTTTGCCAGTTGAACACAGGCTGCTCCAACGCCTCCGCTCGCACCCAAAATAAAAATCCGTTCCCCTTTAGCCAACTGCGCTTTGGTGAAAAGCATTCTGTGAGCGGTGCCATAAGCGATCGGCAGTGCAGCCGCACGATTGAAATCTACGGATGCGGGGATTTCGATGAGCTGGCGTTCATCCACCGAGATGAACTCACACAAGCCCCCATTCGCATGTTCACCGAGAATTCCGCCCGAAGGTAGACGCGGAAACAAAACGACGCGCTTTCCGATCCAAACGCTATCAACACCGCTCCCAACCTCGCAGACAGTTCCCGCAATATCGCCGCCACCAATGCGTGGCAAAATCACGGGCAAGTCCGGCATGCCACGCCTCACGAAAATATCTAGATAATTAAGCGCGCATGCAGCTATCTGGACGAGCACATGACCGGGTTCGGGCTCCGGACGCAGCCACGTCCGGATGTGAACATGACCGACATCCCCATGCCCCTCGATCACTGCCGCTTTCATCTCTCTTCGAGACATAACGATATGTTCTCCAATAGGAAACACAGTTTCAATAATGACGTTAGTGTCCAAACTGTCAAGTTCAGAAAATCCGATATCTTACGGTTGACACGGGGGCGAATGCCCCATCTAGTTGTAGAAACATAGTTTCTTTTAAAGAAACGGACAGCGAGGAGGATGCAAATGATCTTGATGCGCAATCCCAAACCATGCCTTGTCGCTGCAGCCTTGATGGCTTTCGCCATTACCGCGACCGGAGTAGCTCGTGCAGAAACAACAAAGAATGTTCGTTTCGCCCTTCAGTGGGGGCTTGCATGGATGCCATATGTCGTGATGAAGCGGGAAAAGATTATTGAACGCCGCGCCAAAGAAGCAGGACTGGGTGACGTAACCGCCGAATACCGCGAATTTGCGGGCGGGAATATAATGAACGACGCACTTCTTGCAGGCCAGATTGAATTTGCGACAACAGGGATCACTAACTTTCTTGTTCTTTGGGACAAGGCTCGAAAAGTTCTCCCGGTCAAAGCGGCATCGGGATTTGCGACAATTCCCTATGCACTTGTGACGCGCAATCCTAACCTAAAAACTATGGCTGATATCAGCGCTAAAGATCGAATTGCACTACCAGCTGTAAAAATTTCTGCACAAGCAGTTTTGCTGCAGATGATTGCCACCAAAATGTACGGAAAAGAGAATTATACAAAATTTGATGATCTAACAATTTCACGCTCCATGCCCGACGGAATGGCAGCAATGCTTTCAGGCAGTGAGATCAATAGTCATTTTTCATCGCCACCCTATCTTCAGGCTGAGTTGCGCGATCCTAATGTACGCACTGTCATAAAGACAAGTGACATCATCGACGTCCCGATCTCGAATGGTCTTCTCTATACAACCGAAAAATTTCATAACGAAAATCCAAAACTTTACAATGTAGTTCTCGACAGCCTCCAGGAAGCAATCGACATTATTAATAAAGATAAGCTCCAAGCATCGAAAGATTACCTCGATCTTACAAAAGAAAAAGCCACGCCCGAAGAACTCGTCGCTATTTTATCGGAGGCCGGGTCAGAATTTACAATGACCCCATCTGCTATCTATGTATTCGCTGAGTTTATGCACAAAGTTGGGACAATCAAAGAGCTTCCTCTATCATGGAAAGATTTCTTTTTTCCTGAAATCCACAACCGTCCGGGTAAGTAACCTGGTTACGGACATGATTATATCAGACCAGGCTCCGCTCTTGCAACTTCGCAATGTCAATTTGAGCTATGACACACATCAGGGACGCGTTCAGGCAACGGACAAGATATCTTTCGATATTTTTTTAAAGGAGAGATTTGTTCTTATCGGACCGTCCGGATGTGGAAAATCAAGCCTACTGAAAGCAGTAGCCGGCTTTATCCATCCGTCAGAGGGATCCATCAAGCTCAAGGGTGAGGAAATCAAAGGACCTGGGCCTGACAGAATGATGGTGTTTCAGGAATTTGACCAGCTTCTTCCGTGGAAGACGGTCGTAGAAAACGTAATGTTTCCTCTTGTAGCCACGCGCCGCTTTGAAAAGAGCGAAGCCCATCATCGTGCCATGGCCTGCCTGTCCAAGGTTCAACTCGCTAAATATGCTGACAATTATTGCCATACTCTTTCAGGGGGAATGAAGCAGCGTGTAGCCATTGCTCGTGGCATGACAATGGAACCCGATATTCTGCTAATGGACGAACCATTTGCAGCACTAGATGCAATGACGCGAGAAAGCATGCAGGATGAATTATTAGCTTTATGTAAAGAAATGAATTTCGCGGTTATGTTTGTTACGCATTCGATATCGGAAGCTGTGAAAATTGGCACCCGAATTCTAATGCTTTCAGCAAATCCAGGTCGGGTAAAAGGCGTTGTATTAACGAATTCTGCGACCGGAAGCGAAGCAACAGATCTTGTGCACGAAATCGGTCAATCCCTGTTCGGAAACGCAGGAGGCCGTTGTGACTGACGAACCGATAATTGGGGAAACAACGCGTATTGAAGTCAAAAAATCTAAAGAAAATACAAAGCGTCGGTTGATCTCTGTCATTTTAATTTGCGCAATGTGGGAAATATACGGGCGGTGGCTGAATTCCCCCTTACTCTTTCCCTCTCTAAGCGAAACAATAGTTGCACTAGTGAACAAAATAGGATCAGGCGAACTTATTTCTGCAGGTTGGCATTCGATTGCAACTTTAACTAAGGGCTATCTACTTGGCGTCGGCCTGGCATTCGTGGCAACAACTTTAGCAATGAGCAGCCGCTTCGCGCGTGAATTGCTTGAAACACTGACAGCCATGTTCAATCCGCTGCCAGCCATCGCGCTATTACCCCTTTCTCTAATCTGGTTTGGGCTAGGCGAGGGAAGCATTATTTTTGTTATTGTTCATTCTGTTCTATGGGCTGTAGCACTGAACATGAACTCTGGGTTCCGATCCGTATCGCCGACATGGCGAATGATTGGACAAAATTATGGTCTGTCGCTTATACGATTTGTTTATCTTATCCTCTTGCCCGGAGCATTTCCGAGTATTCTAGCAGGCCTTAAAGTTGGTTGGGCCTTCGCATGGCGTACACTTATTGCCGCTGAATTTGTTTTTGGCGTCAGCTCGGGCAGCGGCGGACTGGGTTGGTTCATCTATAACGAGCGTAACCAGCTCGAGATACCGAATGTCTTTGCCGGTCTTGTGACCATAATGCTGTTCGGTGTTATTTTCGAATACGGGCTCTTCCGGACCATTGAAAATAGGACGGTTCGGCGTTGGGGTATGCAAATGGACGATCGCTAATGGAGCCCAATGACCTAGAACAAATGATACTGAAAGCACCCTTTCACCGATGGCTCGGCTTAAAAGTTCTGGACGTTCAGGATGGACGCGTCAAACTCGAAGCACAATGGAATGAAAACTGGATCGCAAATACAGAACGGAAACATACACATGGAGGAATTCTCTGCGCTTTGATCGACATTGGAGCAAACTGGGCGATAGCAACAAAGGTCAAACACGGCGTTCCTACTATTGATCTACGTGTTGATTATCATGCCCCAAGCTATGAGGAAAATCTTTTTGTAGAGGGAACCATTCTGCGGTTTGGCAAACGCTTATCGACTGCAGAGACAAAGATTTTTTCAGCCAACCAACCCCTCATTGCCAGCGGCCGTGGACTCTTTCTGACAGAGTAGCTGAAATGCAGTCAGTGCCCGAAAGGATATGTACCCGCACCAAGTCGAAGCGATATTTCGCGGGCACACTTCTGCAACGCAGGCAGAAGCCGATCTGCTTCCTCGTCTGTCAGAAGATGTTCGGGACAAATGAGTCCCAAAGTCGCGACCGCAAAGGGGGATCCGTCAAAAAGTGGAACCGCAAGCGCCGAAGACCCGGGCAGAGTTTCGCCGCGCGAAATAGCAAAACCGTTTTTCTCCGCTTTCTGGACCACATTACGGAATTTTCTCTGGTCCGTAATCGTCTTAGCCGTGACATAAGGTAGGCCCCGCGTCTTCAGTAGGTAATCAAGTTGGTTGGGCGCGCCAAAAGCCAGCAATACCTTACCTGCCGATGTCGCGTGATAAGGCATCCACAAACCTACACGCCAGCGGCCGTCGACAAAAAGTCTACCCTCAACTGCAAGAACATGGATCACATCCCCTCCCTGCATAACGCTGACCACGGCAGAATGACCTGTATCATCGACAAGCTTACGCATGCTTGGCAAAGACACTCGAGAGAGTCGATTAGAATTAATATAATTATTTCCAAGCGCGAAAGCGTTCAAGCCCACAAGATATTTTTTGGTGATAGGATCTTGATACAAATACCCGTTGTCGCGAAAGGTACTAAGAACTTTCGAGACATTGCTCTTTTGAATACCCAGGCGTTCGGCCAGCTCAGTCACCCCAAGCGGTTCATTGCGCAACGCAAATTCATCCAAAATTCTTAGCGCAGAGGCGAGTGCTTTCATAACCAAATCCTAAGAAACCACGGTCTGTTTCCCATATAGAAACGGGATACCTTTGACAAGCTCAAGTTCGATGAAAAAAGAATTCCTCGCCAAATTTAAGAAAAAAACTCGCCAGCTAAACCACACAGCCGATCAACGAATATTCGGATTAGGCGGGAACCATTTGGCTTTACGCGTTGTAAGATCAAACTGAAGACGATCCTTCAAGTCTGACAATCGCCTACCATAAAGATGTAGATGCAGCGTGGCCTCTTCACTGTGGACATGGATGCTATGAATATCATCTGGCATAAGCGCGATCGGACTGCCCGCGCGCACCACATGCTCACGGTCCAGGACCAGGTCCACAGTATCATTGCTCGATCCATCGTCAGCGCGGCGGTAAATCCTATTCAATTCGTCACCGGCTATACCTACAATCACAGCCCAAGTTGCATGATTATGGGGAGGCGTTTCCTTACCCTTATTTGCCGAAGAGACATACAACGTATTTTGACCATCAGGATCCGAAACGATTTCATAAAGAATATTTGTCGGACCCTCAGGCGGCAGAAAAACATTCCGCGGAAACAATCCTTTGATGGCAGCAAGAGCAGCAAGCTCGTCAGTCACCAACTTTAAAGTGTCGCGCGAAAGACCCGCCATCATGATTTGCTTAACACGATCAACACTGTCCCGAGAGGCATCTTTTGTTTGCGGCGGAATTATAACGTTTGGCATGCGAAACTCCTGCTTACATTCGGGTTAAAAATCATAAACGCCGGAAAGCTGCGCCCGGCTCGCTGACAACATGGTCCATCAGACCCTTCTCCCAGTCGAGATAGGCACGCATGGAATCCTCGGCCGCATTAGTAAGATCATACGGTCGGTAAAAAACATCATTCGGATTAGAGGGTAAATTTCCATTGCCCTGCTCCACTGGTAAGCCTGCCTCACGCCACGCATGCATCCCGCCTTTCATCGCGTAGGCATTGAATCCCTTCGAAATCAGTTCATGCGCTACGATTTGCGCGAGCCGCCCATCTGGGGATATGAGAATAATTTTGCTTCCCGCGGCAAGATCTCGCGCCAGAGCAGCTCGCTCGGCAAAAAGTGCACCCACAATATGACCGCGCCGGAAAACCTTGCTGGAAGAAAGGTCAAAAAGGGCATAGCCGCGCGAACTGTATGCTTCGAGATCGCCGACCTCGATAAGCCGCGCCTGCGCAACGAGTGCATCGGCGAGCTGAGATGGCGGCAGGTCACGGCTCGATGTGTCGCAATCAGTTAAACAAAAGACATCGACGATGCCCATCTGCCGCAACCACGAAGCGACCATGAGCGCACGAATCCCTTCCTGATCGCACAAAATAACACGCGCGTTGCGCACGACTACAAATGTATCAAATGTTTGCACTAGCTGTCCGCCTGGCGCGGAAACAGCTCCAGCACGATGACCTTTTCTGTAATCATTGGGGTCGCGAATATCAAATACATAGGTAGTGCGTTCTGGGTCCGACAAAAAGCTATCAACTTCTAAAGAACCGACAAAACGTACCCCTACCCGATCGGCCCGCTCGCGAATTCCCTCACGAATTGATTCAAGTTGCATAGACGATGACGGTGCCATGCAGTTCTGCTGCATGTTTTCGAGGCTGAACCCGGCAAGATGCCAGCCCATCGTACCATCCCTAAGCGCAAAAACTGGATTTTTAAGTCCTGAATCAATTAGCGTTTGCGCCCCGATAATGCTGCGAGTGCGACCGGCGCAGTTGACTACGATTTTTTGATCGGGCTTTAGATTCAAACTTCCAACGCGATATACAAGTTCCGCCCCGGGACAATTAACGGCGCCCCGAATACTCATGGCCTGATATTCATCATAGGGCCGCGCGTCAATTAGCACGAGCCGTGGATCTTTTTCCAAAAAATTATGTAGTTCTTCGGGCGAGACGTGCGGCGTTCCAGCTGTATTTTCAATAAATTCACCAAAAGCCTTGCTAGGAACATTGATGCCGTCATAGAGCCGGAACCCCGCTTCCTCCCATGCCCGAGAGCCGCCATTCAACAAACACACATCACTGTAGCCAAACTGCGCGAAGACAGTCTCTGCGTCCTCAATCGAAGAGCCTGCTTCGACAAGAACAACCGGCGTTTTTTTGCGGGGAACCAAACCTTCAATGCGCAATTCCAACAAAGAGCGCGGGATGTTTGTTGCAAAAAACAAATGTCCCTTGGCGAAATCACCCTCGCGTCGTAGATCAAGAATAGCGTGTTCCGCATCACCCTTAACTAGGGCAACCAGATCGGAAACAGAGATTTGACGCATGTCGTTTTTACTTCCGCTCAGGCTTGTGCTGTGACGGCTGTCCAAATGCGCTTACAAATTTCAGCCATATCGATTAGCCCCAGATCTCTCCGTGCTACAGCCGTATGCGGTGTCAGGATGACGTTTTTGAATTTTTTAAGCGGCTCGTCTACCCGTCCGGGCTCTTCATATCCAACGTCAAGTCCATAGCCGCCAAGTTTGCCGCTTTCCAAAACATTGTTAAGTGCATCGCGATCAATTAGTTGCGCACGTGCAATGTTGATAACAATCGCTCCTGTTTTTAGTTTTTGTAGAGCGGCACTATCGATTATACCGCGGGTAAGATCACTTAGCGGCAGATGAATCGAAAGAAAATCTGATTTCTGCAACAATTCATCGAATGACACGTATTCGGCGTTATAAATCGTCTCGTCTATTAGACTCATACGATTACGCTGGTGATATATAATTTTCATGCCGAAGGCTGCTGCACGCGAAGCCACTTCGCGCCCGATCTCACCCATGCCGAGAGCGCCAAAAGTTGCGCCGTAAAGAACCTTGATATCTGAAATCCGGCCATAATTTGAATTCGTCGTATAGCGGCGATCATAGGGACGGGAATTGAACCCAGCAGCGTCGAGCGAAGCTGAATCAGTGATGTGATTAGTCTCACACAATCTGCGGGCAAGGGCGATCATAAGCATGAAGGCCTGTTCGGCAACGGCAATATTCACACGCCGCTTCTGGATACGCACAAGGAGATTATGCCGTGCACAAGCAGCAATATCAATATTCGAGCTCAATGTTCCGAATTTATGGACGATAGCGAGATCTCTACCCAGTACAATTTCCTTCTCGCCAAATGGCAGCGATTCAATAATCGCAGCTTTGGCCCCAGGCAATCTCGCCTGAAGATCGGCTTGATCTTTGACTAACTCTATTTTTGCTGGATAAAGCCCAGGGATTTCTGACTGAAATTTGCGTAGCCAAGCTTCGAAATCAGGTATGTCGTGAGCCATAAAATCATTCAGTGCTGCCCTGTGTTCCCCCGTGATGCTAGGGTCAAGAAGAACTGGAACAATGCGCAAATAAGAATCGTCTTCAACTAGAACGCGAAGCATGTTTTTTCCTTTCAATTTTTCTAATGCCTGCTCAGAAGGCTCCCGAACCCCTCTATCCGGTCATTGATTCCAACTTGACGGAGAGCGTGCCAGAAAGTAGCAAGGTTACTGGTGATCACGGGCTTACCCCGTTCTGCTTCAATCGCTTCAAGTTCCCCAACACCAGCCATATTAGCACAACTGATAAACAGGACGTCTGCTTTCTGATTGTCAATGTGGCGACAGAAACGATGCAACGATTGCGGCGGAACACGACCGATTCCACGTCGCTCTTCCTGTGTCACTCCGAGTTCCAACCCATACATGGAAACAACTTCAAATCCTTCTCTCTCAAGAAACTCGATTTCCGTTTCATTGATAAAACTCACATATGGCGTACCCAATGCAATTCGTCGAACATTCATAGCTTTCAATGCAGCGAGAACAGCCGTGATTGTGCAGAATGATGGGCATCCGGCCACTTTTGTGATGGCATCTTCGATTGCTTTAGGGGGCGTGAGAACGCTCCCCGATGTACAGGCCCAAGCAATGATATCGCAGTCAGCCGTTTCAAGTTCGCGCGCAGCACGTTCTGTGTCAGTCCACATTGTTGAATAGGATTCCGCAGTCGCTTTTCCTGTTAGAAGAAGCTTAGTGGCATGGAACGAAACTCCCTTTGGTGCCATTTGATAAAGCTCCGGCTCAAGAGCCGTATTAACACCCGGTGTGATAATTCCGATTTTCGCGCGATAGCCGTATGGGCTATAAAACTGAACAGCCTTCATTACATTGCTTGCGATTTTCTCGGGTGCAGCAGCAACAGCCCGAGGCCGCAAGGCTTCGACTTTGGAAAATTCTGTCTTAGAAACGCTCATCTTTCGCCCCTTTGAAAATATAATTTTTAACTTCCGCTATCGGGCTTATCAAAGAGTGAGTCCTCCATACGAGACTGAACATTTTCCCGAACGAGCATACGCAAATACTCCTCGCGAACAAATGGATCTTCATCCCAATAAGGTATAGCCGTACCACCGTCCCGAATATCAATTGCGCCTTCGTCAATGGCTTTTTCACCAGGACGACCCGCTTTATGTGCGCGATGATTATTTGGGCCGTACCATGCTAGTAAACGTAAAGGCTGAGAGCTGATACCGAAATGCTGATGATACCAGTCACCGCTCATAGGTGCGGCAGAAACCATCCCAACACATTCATAATCCTGGCGTAGCACCTGATCGCCCTTACCATCTTTCCATGGCGTCAATCCAAGTTCGACAGGCCATGTATACGTATATCCTTTTCCACCGATACAAATGAGAACAGCAGCAGAGGCATGTGCATGTGCTTTGGAATAGCGACCATTCTCATGCTCGCCGATGAACTGATAAAAGACGTTACCTGCCATTCTTGGTTCGACGCGTCGATAACCTGGAGAACGCCTATTATCGAGATGCAAACCGGTGGTAAATACATCAGGGATTATATTCGTCCGTTGCATAGCTAGACCGCGTAAAGGGTCGGCCTCAATTTCATCACGCCTTTTGAAATAATCCGTACCGCCGTCATATCGATCTTTAAAAGTAGCGGGAGTATTAAAAATTACATCCGTATTTCGTAAGAGATTAATCATGTTAGGTGCGGTTGTTCCTACAAGTAGCAATGCTGGTGCAGACCCAGCATTTATTAAGCGATGATGCGTATTGATTGGAACCGAGAAAAGAGATCCTTCCTGCCATTCAAAACGTGAAGGCTTCTGTTGACCGTCATTCCAGAGTTCAACGGTTCCACGTCCGTTTACGACAAGAAATATCTCCTCATACAAATGTCTTTCTAGATTCACGGAGCCAGCGGGCGGGATTTCTACGACATAAGAACCCCACAATCCCTCTGTGCCAAGAAGTTGAATGAAACATCCTCGGCCACCCATACGCGGCCACGGCTTCAAATCTAGATCCTGAATGCGATTGACACCAATGGAACGATAAATTGGGATGCCCTGCGACTCCATGAAATCATCATAAGGAGTATTCGGACGATTCCACGAGCCATAACCAGCGTTTTTATCTTTCTCTGGTTCATGCCAGTGTTTTTCATCATTCGCGTCATGCATAAGAAATCTCCCTAGATTTTCTTCTAATCTTCACCAGAAATACGCCTCGCTTCAGCAACAACCTCTGGTTGACTTTTGTAAACCTGCATCAAACGAGAATCGACCTGCGCTGCAGACATCGGTGTAACCGTTAGACGCTGTCTCTTGGCATCTGCAAGAAATTCTGTATCAGCCATAGTCTTCTGAAAAGCGTCTCTCATTGACGCTAAACGCATTGGTGGAACCTCAGAAGACATAATGAAAGGACGGCCTATTTCCTCAGGCGCCATCAAGAGTGCAAAGGCACTACGTTCCAACTTGCCGCTTATCAGATCGCCCGCATAGGGCATCGAAATATCAAGCCCTTGAATTAGGCTCGGCGAGAATCGAACAATGACTTTAACTTTTTTGCCTATAATCCATTCCTCGGGCACATTGACCCAACCACCGCAATCACCCTCTAGCTCACCACTTTCAATCGCAATTCGTTTTTCAGCACTACCTGGATAACCAACAATCAATCGCAGCGGGATCTTTAGATATTCCTTGATGATCCGCGCTTCGATATAGCCGAGAGTACCTGGAGATGTGCCGCCGAACTGCATCTCTTTCTGACTTTGTAAATCTTTGAGGTTCTGCCATTTGCGTGTTTGCCAAGTAAAACACATGCGAATATCTTCGCTGACACTACCAAGCCACGCAAATTTCTGAAAATCAGTATTTACCTTCTCTGGTGCTACAATCGATTGGACAATTAAGCCGGGGTTAAAAGTGCTTATCACAGTCCCGTCTTTTCCAGCAGAAGAATTCAGAAAACGAACCGATTTAAGGCTACCGGCACCTGGCATATTTTGCACAGTAACTGTGGGTGCACCTGGAATGTGCCTACCCATATGGCGGGCTAACAAACGAGCATAAACGTCATATCCGCCGCCGGGATTAAAACCAACAACAAGATTGATTAGGCGCCCTTCGTAAAATTTATCAATTTCCGGAGCGGCTTGTGAAGCGGAAGAATATAAACTGCAAAAATATAGATTGATAAAAAAGAAACCGAGTAAAGTCAGTCTCAAACCTCGCCGTATAGGGCTTTTGTTTGTAATCATGGTTTTGTTCCTAACTCCGCTGTTGACGAAACTTCAGTGAGTAGGGGTTTTGGCGGCCTTCGCCTCAGCTATTACGGTTTCAGGTGTCGAGCCAATTTCGACCACAAGCTTTTGGAGGACACTGCCTTCCATCGGCGAAATATCTATGTTTTGCTTGGTTGCAATTTCAACCAGCTCTTTGTCGGCCATTACTTGCATGAATGCTTTGCGAAGAGCATCCGTGCGATCGCGCGGCATACTGGGGGGCCCCATTAACGCACGGCCAATATCACCCGACGCAGCAAAAAGTTTAAGAATTTGCTTCTGTCGCTCCGTTGTTCCGAGCTCGACGAAGGTTGGCACATCTGGAAAAGCGGGATGACGCTCGATTGATATTTGGGTCAGAACTGTCACCCGTTTTTCAGTCAGCCATTGCGGAAATTCAGATGTCAATGTCGAAACATTAATCGCACCGCAGCCATCGGTCTCGCCGCGCTCCATCGCAAGTAGCATTTCTTTTGTACCAGCATAGCCGCTGACAACTTTGAATTTAGTACCTATCAATGAGTTCAAAACGATCGGATATATAGCTGAACCAGAAGATGGACCCGTTGCCGCAATAGCTGCAACTGTAGAGCGGGCCTGATCCATGCTTCGCACGGGGCTCGTGTGCCACGTTGTGATAGTCTCCACACCCGAAGCCATTCGGCCAATCCAGGTAAATTTTGCAGAATCGAATGTCTTTTTGCCATCCTCCATCAATTCGTCGATCGGAATAGTTTGGCCAATAACACCAAGGGTGGTGCCGTCCTTCGGAGCAACGTTATAGATAAAATCCGCGGCGCGCAGACTTCCTGCACCGGTCATATTCTGTGGAATGACGATTGGCGCGCCGTCTAGATATTTAGGAAGGAAGCGGGCTACCAACCGCCCGTAAACATCATATCCGCCCCCGACCCCATATCCGATCAATATTGAGATTTTTTGATCCTTGAAACTTGGCTCTTTTGCAATCGACTGTGTTGAGATTAATGCGAGACAAATCCACGCCCCGATCACATTCAGACATTTCATTGCAAGCTCCCGGCGGTTTCTTATAAAGAAACAGTGTTTCAGCCAAATATTGACAGGTGTTTGATCTCCCCGCAAGCTCCGATTGCGAGAATTTACGTCTAAAGTCAGTCGGAAAACCTCACCTAATAAATGACAGAAAACGCGGGCGTAACAAAGGGGACGCGAATGGCGAATGACGATATCGAACTCACCGAAGAGATAACGGAATTTATGGGCTCTGTTCGATATGAGTCCCTGCCTCAAGAAATGATAGAATTAGGCAAGACACACATCCTAGACTCAATCGCATGTGGCATTGCCGGCGCAAAATCCCAGGCAGCAAAAATTGCGCTAGATTACTTGGAAAATGGTGGCGGGGCATTGGGAAGTAGCACAGTAATTGGCGCCCCGGTGAGGCTTGCACCGCGCTTTGCTGCCTTCATAAATGGCCTCTCTATGCATGCTGATGACTTCGACGATACAGGTCCGCAACCCTCGTCTGCACGCAATGGAGGCATTCATGCGACAGTTCCAATACTCTCGGTGCTCCTCGCACTCTCGGAGGAGAAGAAATCAACCGGGCGCGAGATTATAACAGCGTTACATACGGGTGTTGAAATTACCTGCAAGCTGAACCATGCAAGCAACGAAGAGCATTACCGTCGAGGCTATCATTCGACCGCAACAATTGGCATGTTTGGTACAACTGCTGCTGCTGCCTTGTGTCTAGGACTTAACAAAGAGCAGCAAGCAACAGCGCTCAATATCGTATCCAGCCAATCATCAGGATTGCGTTTGAATTTCGGATCGATGATGAATCCTTTTCACGCTGGGCATGTTGCCGAATGCGCAATTGTCTCTACGGAACTGGCCAGGCGTGGATTTACAGCATCAAAAAAAATGCTCGAACATCCCGAAATCGGCTTTTTAAAAGCAACAGGTGGCACCTTTGATGCCGATGCCATCATGAACAAACTTGGAAAGCCCTGGGCTTTTATTGATCCAGGCATGTGGATCAAACCTTATCCTTGCGGCGCTCTGACCCACCCAGCCTTAACCGCGCTGATTGATCTGACGATTCGTGAAAACATAATGCCTGAAAAAATAAAATCTGTGAAAGTCCAGACGAACCGGAATCTCGTCAACACGCTTATTCATAATAGGCCGACGATAGCGCTTCAGGCGAAGTTCAGCATGCCTTTTGCCGTTGCCATTGCGATAAAACGACGTCGCGCCAGTTTAGGTGATTATACGGACGAAGTAGTGAATGAGCCAATGATACAAGAGCTGATAAAAAAAGTAGAATTCACGGCTTATGACAAACGTGAGGAAAACTATACTAACGTCACAACTCTTATCCAGGTCGAACTCACCGACGGCCATCATTTTGAAATTCGAGCCGATTTTGGAAAAGGTAATCCTCGAAATCCAATGCGCTTCGACGATGTTTCAGAAAAATTTTTAGGGTGTGCAGATTTTGCTGGTTGGTCAACTAAACGAGCGAACGACATTATCGAATTTATCAGAAGCTTCGATAAGATCGATAATATTTGCAAACTAACTGCACTTCTACGGCCGACACCCTGACCCAAAAAAAAGAGGCGCTCAGATGAGCGCCTCGTTTCTATCTCTTCATCGCTCGATCAGGCCGATTTAACAGTTGTCCCCGTTTTGGCTCGCAGCTGAGAATAGCGTTTCAGCAATTCCGCTTTTTCGGCTTCGCCGATGCCCATCTGCGGTGCACGCACTAAATCATTTGCAATCAAACCCTCGTTTTTCAACACGGTCTTGATACGCGAAACTGCTTCAACAATGGGCTCAGAAAAGATCAGATCACTTATAGGTTTAAGCTCTTCCTGCATTTGGAGCGCGCGAGTGAAATCGCCAGCACGACCAACGCGGTCGAGTTCAGCCCACTGGTCAGGGGCTACATTGGCGACACCAATCAAAGCGCCTCTTGCACCCAGCTCATAGCTCTTGCCAACAAAGCGGTCATTGCCTGTCAGCATGCGCATCGAAGCATTGTCTTCCTTCAGACGGCGGCAGATTTCCGTATACAGTTCCAGATTGAAAGATGCTTCCTTGAAAGAAACTAGATGTGGCAAACGTGCGATCCGGCAAACTGTGTCGGCATCATACCAATAGCTTTGGACCGGAATTTGGAACAACGTGATCGGCATTTGCGTCGCTTTGACGAGGTCTTCATAGAAACGGACTTTCAAATCAGCACTAACCTTGCCCCAGGCAAAGAGTAGTGGCGGGAAGATCATCACTGCATCCACCGGCATTTTCTCAAGCTTACGAATGAGATGGATCGCTTCGGCCGTCGATTGCGGGGCAATGGTCGCGGTGTGAATCTTGCCATGCTCATGCGCTACACGGCCCATGACTTCATGAACCTTCATCTTTTCGTCGGGCGTGAGAACAGTGCCCTCACCGATCCGCGCGCAAGATGACAGCGATGCAACACCGTTAACCGCTGCCTGAGAATGAGACAAACGTTCAAGGCTTTTTAGATCCAATTCTCCGCTAGTATCGAAAGGTGTTACTGTCGGGATGCATAAGCCTTCGTATCGCGACGGGGTGTAGTCATAGGCCATTTAAAAGCTCCATAGTTTCTTATAAAGAAACAGTGTTTCAATATGAACATAATTTGCCACCCCGGTCAACATTGACGCTTCCCAGAATTCCTTTGAATATTTGCAATGAATCCTGTCCTGCGTTGCGTTTTCTGCGCCTTTCTCGACCTCGGATGGAAAAAGCCTGTGACCTATGAATGATGATATCGGAAAGCCTTCGAACCTATCTATCTATGCCATATATGCGATCGCTCTCCTCGCAGAAGGCGCAGGGACGGTAGTCATTCCGCTCTGGGTACTCAGCCTAAATCCGACGCCAGCAATGTTCGGCATTGTCATCGGTGCAAAGGGCCTCCTTCCACTGCTTTTTTCAATTCACGGCGGTGTGCTGATGGACCGCTTTGGTGCTGACCGCATTTTGCGTGCTGCATCTCTGGTTGGTGTTTTTTTGCCTATTTTTTTTCCGCTTCTCCCCAATCTATGGGCTGCAATTTTTCTTCAAATGATTAGCGGATTAATTATCACCATCAGCTGGATTGGAGTGCAAACATTAATCAGCCAGAGCCTCAAAGGCGAAAGGCATTATTTTTCGCGCCTCAGTTTTGCGAACAGAACGGGGGTTTTCATATGCCCTCTGGTTGCCGGCTTTTCTTGGGATGTCTGGGGCTCAAACGCCGGATTTGTTACCATGTTTGTAATGAGTGTCATTGCACTGACCTCCTCATTCCTTCTCCCTAAGCCGGAGACCAAGCTCGTATTACGCTCGTTTACATCCGCAGAATTTATTCCACGCTTGGCAGATTATCGCGACGCTTTGTTACTCCTGTCCATTCCAGCCGTGTTACTGACCTCGCTGGCCTCGGTGATTAATGTCGCCGTTGGAACCGTGCAGCAATCTTTCTATATTGTTTATCTCGAAAAACTGGGGATGACCGGAACGATGATCGCTATTCTTGTCGCTGCTCCAAATCTTCTCGGGGTTATGGGCGCAATGGGAATCGGAAATGCGGTTCGTAAAATTGGCGACGTGAAGATGCTGGTCTATGTCGTCATGTTATCGAGCCTGGTCGTTTGCCTAACCCCTATCTTCGTTCAATTTCCTGCACTTCTTTTGCTCGGAAGTCTGCGTGGATGGGGGATGGGCGCAGCACAGCCTCTCATGATGTCCATTCCAGCAGGAGTTGTTCCGAATGGCGCACATGGATCGGTGGCTGGCCTACGGATCAGCATCAACCGACTGGTCCAGACTTTGCTGCCGCCGGCCATGGGGCTTATCGTTGAACTGGCCGGTTTGGAAAATAGCTTTTTTATTACAGGCACTCTAATGCTATTATTAACAATCATGATACTCAGAATGGCGAATCGTGAAGAAAAAATAAGACACTAAGATATAATTTGAACCACCTTTACAACAATCAATCGTTCAAAAAATAGAACTGTGGGGGCAACTAATGTCTACGATCGAGAAGCTCAAAGAAGAACTGGCGACGGCAAACCGCATTCTTGCTCATCACAACGTTGTCGATTCCTTCGGTCATATTTCCGCAAGAAACCCTGAGAATCCAAATCATTTTTTGATGTCACGCGCTCGAGCGCCAGCCTGTGTTGAAGATTCAGACATCATGGAATTCACTCTCGATGGCAATGTGATCGGAACCGAAGTTGGAAAACCATATTCGGAGCGATTTATCCACGGGGCGATTCTCGAAGCGCGGCCAGACGTACAGGCGGTCGTGCACAATCACAGCCCTAACGTTGTACCCTTCACGGTAACTGGACGAAAAATGCGCCCGATCATGCATATGTGCGCACCTATCGGGACAGATATTCCCAATTGGGACATAGCTACAAAATTCGGAGACGAGACAAATCTGCTCGTAACCAATATGGATATGGGCCGCGATCTTGCGAAGACCCTCGGCAGAAATACGGTCTCATTAATGAGAGGCCATGGCAGTGTAGTGTGCGGCCGATCGGTTCGTGAAGCTGTCTTCACCTCTATTTTTATGGAAATCAACGCGGAAATGCTCATTAAGGCGCTGCAAATGGGCGAGGTTCATTATCTGCATGATAGCGAAGTCGCTGCAAACACGCGGGGACGTGCGGGATTCACCTGGGAACGCGGCTGGGAAAATTGGTGCCGTGAGGTTAATCGACCCTATCGTTCTAACTCTTGGGAAATGGGTCCCGGCTTTTCAAAGACAGATCCCATCGGCTGAGCCTCACACAGGTTCCATACAAGAAAAAGCTGGAGGCTCGGATTACCGCGGGCCTCCATCGATTTCAGAACTTGCTTGCCGCCGAAGCACTTTTTAAAATATCAGGAGGAATTTTTCCAACACCCTCGATCATTTTCTGCAGAGACTTTCCGTCAAGAGGATCAAGATCGAGCTTTGCTTTCTCAATGTCATTAATGAAAGCATTATCGTGCATCACATCCATAAAAGCTCGCTGTAACTCATCAAGACGCTCAGGTGGCAATCCGGGAGGGGCTATGATCGAACGACCCACATCGCCGCCGATGGCAAAAATGCGCATCACCTCGCGCATCTTGTCGTCTGTAGCCAACTCAATCGTTGTTGGCACATCCTTGAACAATGGACTACGCTTCATGGAATTCAGAACAAGCGGCCGAACTAGACCACTCTCAGCCAAGCGAGCAAACTGTGACACATAAGAGGATGAAATGACTGATGTCGCATCTACTTCATTTCGCTCGAGCGCTATTACCATTTCATTTGTGCCAGGATAACCCATTACGAGCTTAAATTTTGTTTTCAGTAAATTATTCAGTACTGCGGGCAAAATCGTAGCCTCTGATGAAGGGCCAGTAGTCGAAATTGCGACTTCGTGTTGTGTCACATCTTGTAAGTTACGTACTGGAGAATCCATTCTACTAATAATCAGAGTCTGACTGGTTGCAATACGACCAATCATTCCGAATTTAAAAAAATCGAAACTAATTCCCTGCCCGCCAAGCAATTGGTCAACCGGAAGAGTTTGCGCCACCATCCCGATCGCACTACCGTCTTTAAGAGAAGACGAATAAAGAATATTTGCGAGCTTGATACTACCGGCACCTGGCACATTCTGCACTATCACTGTCGGGAGCATCGGTAGATGTTGACCGAGATAGCGGGCAAGAAAGCGGCAATAAAGATCAAAGCCACCACCAGGACCAAAGCCTACTGAGATAGTGATCTGCTGCGGCCGTGCGGATACGCTTTCTAGCGCCAGCGCGGGTGTATATATTGTTCCAAAATATAACAGGGAAAAAGTACCAAGTTTTGTAACTCTAGGTTTAATCTGTTGCATAATATTGAAAAATAATTTCATCGTGCACCCTTCACCATCCGTAAATAACTACTACTTAGGCACCATTCTTTTCCGGATCGATCTCCAGAGTGTCAAAGACCAGCCGCGCCATATCGTACATCCCGACAACGATCATCAGTTCAATCTGCTCCGGCAGGGAAAATAAATCTTTTACCTCGTTGAAGGTTGAATCTGATATTTTCCCGTTTTTCATCATTTCTTCGGTACAACAAAGCGCAGCACGCTCGCGCAAAGATAACTTTATAAGATTGCGCCAATCTTGAATTTCAAAGCATTCTTCAAGCGTGACACCTGCAGCTATTGCGAGCGTCGGAATATGCTGTCCGCTCACGTAGGCGGAAGCTGTTAAACGAGCGATTAAAACAACCATCAGCTCACGCAATCTTGCATCAAGAGAGCCTGCTGTTCGAACCGTGTTGGTAAATTCAAACCAGGCGCGCGCCAACTCAGGTGCATGCAAAAGCGCTTTGTAGGGATTGAGTAATTTGCCTCGCCTACCTCGTTTGATGCGGTCTAATAGACCAGCATGTTCAGATAAATCGCTTTCTTCCAGATAGGGGACACGTGCCATCGGATGCATACCTGTTAGGTGCAATCACCAATATTTTTGTATATCCGCGACCATATGCTGCAGATCAGACAATACATTCGTCCGAGGCTGCGCAGCAATATGCGGAGTTAGAACAACATTCGGGAATGACAATAATTCATCATCTGAGCTGCCCGGTGTTTCATATTGCGTATCTAAAGCAAAACCGCCAAGCCTCTCTTTCCGTAAAATATCAATCAGCGCCGCGCGGTCGATAAAATCGGCCCGCGAAATATTGATAAGAAATGCACCCTTTTTAAGAAGCGCTAGTTCCCTTGGCCCCAACAGACAGGTTCGCACATCGGTATCCGATCGCAAGGTGAGAATGATCCAATCGCACTCACGCAGCAATGTGTTGAGATCATTATAAGTCAGACAAAATGCTAGCTCTTCGGCCAGCGGTAGCCGCGTGCGCTGGTGATAAAAAAGCTGCGATCCGAAGCCGGAGAGGCGACGCACAACCTGTTTGCCTATTTCACCGACGCCGATAATGCCGACCTTACTTCCTGCAATAACTTGAAAGCCTGGAATACGCGCCCAGTTCGAATTGGCCGTATGCCGCCTGTCAAACGGCCTGAAAGTTTTACCTGCAGATTCCATTCTGCTGACACTGATATGCCCCGCCCAACGCGTGATCTGCTTTCCAAGCACCAGCATGAATGCGATGACCATTTCAGCGCACGCTGCGGTTGATTTTCTGTCGATGGTCAAAACAGGAATCTTGCGCCTCTCGCATGCCTCAATATCGATCCCGCGCGATGAGGATCCAAATTTCTGTATGAGTCGCAAATTCGGAGCATGTGCGAGATCTTCAGCACTGACGATAAACGATTCGACAATCAAAGCATGCGCATCGGGCAACGCATGATACATGGCAGCAATATCACTTACGAGCCGGATGGACGCCGGGAAAACCGAAGGCGCACTTTTACGAATTGTCGAGCAATACCCTTCGAAATCGGGCAGATCATGCGCGAAAAAGTCGGCGAAGGCGGCGATACGCACGGGATCACAGGCCGGATCAAGGAGAACCTGAAACATGCGCGTGAACCAATCGTCTTCGACTATAATCATCCTGCGTTGGGTCATCTTTTCATCCCGCTCTACCGAACCAGGAGCACTGTCTCACAAAGATTATTGCGCGCTTAAATTTGCCGCCTCTAGAGCATCTTTGTATAGCCCTTGATCAGCCTTGATAATCTCTGAAAATTCTTTTCGCGATGCAGTTCCCGGATATACGCCAAGCTGTGCTAGACGTTCCATAGTGGCGGGATCTTTCAATCCCTCTCCAATAGTTTCAGAAATCATATTGGCAATTGCCTCCGGTATGGCAGGTGGCGCAAGCAGGCCATTCCACGCACTGACCTGAAAGCCCTTAATGAATTCCGCGATGGTCGGCACATCCTTGAAAGCCGGCAAACGGTTGTTTCCCGATGTCGCTAGCAAAACTATTGATTTACTTTCAATATGGGGGAGGAGCTCCGAGGGCGTACCTAAGAACAGATCGACATGTCCCCCGATCAGATCATTGGTGGCTGGCGCCGAACCCTTGTAGGGAACATGAACGATCTGGATGCCGGCGCGCTTTGCCAGCAATGCCGTAACAATATGGCTGACTGATCCCGAACCGCCAGAAGCATAATTAAGTTTCGTCGGATTCTTTTTCGCATATTCTATAAAATCCTGAAAATTGTTTATCCCCAGTTTCGCATTGATCGTTAGAAAGAGAGGGAATTGCGCCACAATCGCAAGCGGGCTGAATTGCTCTGGCGTATAATTGACATTCTGCATGAAAGGTGCGGTTACAATAGGTCCCGGCGGGCTTAGTAAAAGCGTATAGCCGTCTGCTCGCGCAGTTGCCGTCGCATGAGCGGCTATAATACCGCCGCCTGCCACCCGATTTTCAATAATGAATGGCTTCCCGAATTTTTTCGATAGCATTTCCGCACTCAGGCGCGCCAGCAAATCAGCTATCCCGCCAGCTGCATAAGGCACAAGAATGGTGACCGTCTTGCTCGGCCATGTTTCCTGCGCATGCCCGTTTGCACTGAAACAAGAAAGAGCCCCCAATCCCTGCAGAAAAACCCGGCGAGTTGAGATGATGCGATGGTCAGACATAATCATGACGGCCTCCAGACTGATTTATTGGATGCGCTCGCGGGAGCCAGAGACCTTTACCTTCTGCCAAGGCACGCAGATAGACATGATGGTTGCAAGCGATATCCTGCGACACGAGCCCACCTGTATGGATTAGAATTTTCTCGTCTTCGCGAGTACGCCCCGACCTGTTGCCACACACGACATCGGCAATTTCGCCGTGCAGCCACTCCCTTAAGAATAAACCAGTCTCAACCATGTTGCGGAAGACGGGCTGTGTCATGTTCAGATCCCAACTGTCGACCACGACTTTATCCATTTTCTGCCAGTCGTGCGGCGCCATTTCTCGGCGCGCAAGAGAGATGAACAAGGCACCCGGTTTCAGCCAAGATTCGCGACACATGACATCAGACGATGTCGTGCTGCCTATGACAATATCGGCATTGTACACTGTCTCTTCGACGCTTGTGCAGGCTACACATTCGACGCCATAATCCTGTTCTGTTTTTTTTGTAAAAGCGTTACGCGTTTCTTCTCGTCTGGATGTGCAGCGAATCTGGGTGAATGAAAAGAGCTCCATCAGGCAAATCAAAGCACTTGCACCCATTGTGCCAATACCAACCAAAGCCAGTATTTTGGGTTTAGCCGGCGCGAGCCATTTGGCTGCAACAATAGGAGCGGCCGCACTGCGAAGACCATATGTCCAGTGATCATCGATAATGGCGAGGGGACGTCCGTTGAAAGGATCTGAAAGAATTACATAGCCCAAACGTTCGAGCGACCCGACATTATTCTGGTGACCATCATCGATATAATTATAAACGCGCACACCGGTTATCGGTGGATCTTTCAGAAACGCTGTTTTTAGATGCCAGTGATTGTGGAAGGGTGCACCGATATCGAGCTTTAGGCTCGACGGATTTGGCAAAACTACCTCGTCCCTTTTCTGCATGCGATAGACATTTTCACAAATATCGAGAGCATCTTTAGCCTTGAAGAGGGATATAGTCTCCTCATAGGATAGAAACAAGACGCCCCGGTCTTCTCCGCGATCTATCATTTGCAGTCGACCAAGTGCCGATTGAACCAGGCAATTGCTTGTTCGGCGACGGGTTCCAGCAAGTCTCCATAGACCGAATGGTGATAGCCGTGCTGGAAGAAAAATATCTTTTTAGGACCAGCAAGTTTTTCATAAAGCCATTCGGTCTGCTCGTGCGGCACGAGCATGTCGCCTTTGATGCCAATAACACCTACGGGTATTTTTATTTTTCCTGCTACAGCCAAAGGATCATGATTAACGACATGGATAAAGGTCTCGAGACTAAATTGCTGCGCGGTCACATGGCGATCGCGTGATTTAGGATCTGGCGGAACAAGATCGAAACGATCCACCATAGTCATATGGCCGTTTTGCTCTTTCTCGAGGAGAGCTGTGTGCGCGCGTTCTTTTAGATCTATATATTCATAATAACGGCAGACTGCTCGCAACCATTGATTACCCGAGACGACAGGCACAGTGACAAAAGCCGCTTTGATTTTCGGCATTTCTGCGGCCGCCATCAAAGCAATCCCGCCACCAAAACTCGTGCCGTAAACACCGAGTCTATCGGGATCTACCCCAAAATCTTTAGAAAGAAATTCGACCGCACGGATTGCATCCTCCGTCTGTTCTTGCGGAACAAGATGCCCGCGCGGGCCCTCGCTTTCACCAAAACCACGATAATCAAACGACAAAGCTGTATAACCGGCGAGCGCCAGTTTATCGCACAACCCTAGGGGCGTTCCTTCCTTCACACCCCCGAAGCCGTGGCAAAAAACTATGCCTGTTTTAATGTCTCTTTCGGGAGCAGGCAGATATACTCTCGCCGCCAGCCGCAAGCCCGAACTGGAAACGAAACTCCGATCTATCGTGCGCGATACTGCATGCTTCGGTTCGGTGGCCACATATGCCTCTCAAACGTCTAAGCCAAAATGTTTCCTTTAAAGAAACAAGGTTTCTAATGAGATCTTGCCTTTTAGCTTAAGTCAACATGTCCAATTTGATGCATGCATTACGAGGACGGATGTGTGCTAACGGCTGCGCCATATTGATCAGGGTTAAATTCACGCAGGCAGTTCCCTGCCCAAACGCAATTACCCTAACCGCCGGGTGCCTTTAGCTGATCAACAGGGCGTGGCTCTTTGCCAGTGACACCGGAACCACCGGCTCTCTATGCGGCATTTATGCTAATCTCCTTCAAATCTAAAAACCGCTACGGTTTTTAACCTCCTAATTAGATTTACCGGATCTGGCCCCTGTCGTTGGCTACCGCCATGACACGCGCTGAGAAAGCCCCCTTCCCGAACCAAAAGGTCCCCACCTGGGCCTTGGATAACGTCGCGCGGCCTCGCGGCCGTTCAGGCACGGGAGGACATGCAGCCAACAACGGCGAGCTTTTACGGGTTGATGAAGCTGCCCTCCACCTAAACGTCTCAGAAAAAACCGTCCGCCGTCTGATCAAGGCGAAGGCCTTATCGGTCATTCGCATCGGCCGCATGCTCCGCATCACCCCTAACGAGATTGACCGCTTCATCGCTGCGGCCTGCTGCCCCACCGACACTACCCAAATCTCAGCAGAGGAGGATGGCAATGACTAATTATTCTATTTTTCGTTATTAGGCCTTCATCAGAACCGCATTGTTCTTCTGTTTGCTGTAATAACGATTCTTCAACCTTGGCCCCTCAAGGCATAACGAGACCAAAGATGACCACGAAGCCTCCTTCACGAAAGACCATCGCGGACCTTTTTCCTCTGATTTCCCAATCGGATATCGCGGAAAAAGCGAAAGCTGAGTTGGCCTCCGCAGTCCGCAAGGTCACAAGAGTTATTGGAACCGACCCAAGTCTACTCCCCATCGATCCGCCAGGCCTAAGACGCCGCTTGGACGGGATCTCCCATCAAATGGCCGGGGTCAGTCGGGGTCGCTGGAATAATATCCGTTCACTCTTCGGGAAGGCCCTAGCGTTAGCCACCCCCATCCTCCCCGGCCGCAGCTTCACACCCATCATGCCAGAATGGCTGGCGCTGGCCGAACGCCTGGAGTTCGGCCGCCGCACTCGTCTTCTGCCGATGATGCGCCGCCTAAGCGAACTCAACATCGCGCCCCATCAGCTGACCCTCGCGGATCTTGAGGCCTATCAAGTTGCAATCTGCGAAGACCGCCTCCGCACGAACCCAGAAAAAACGTGGGATACGCTTATCTGGTCGTGGAACGCTTGCGTGCGAGAGATCCCTGGCTGGCCGCAGGTCTCAGTCCCGCGCCTTGCTAAACGCGAAGTCTACACCTTTCCTTGGGAATACTTCCCCGCCTCTCTGCATGACGACGCCAAAGCCTATCTTCGACGTCTGGCTATGACGAGCCTTGAAGAGGATGGCCCCAACAAACCAGCGCGCCCCTCGACGCTTGAGACGCGCGAACGTCAATTGCGCATGGCAGCCTCCGCCGCTGTCCATCAAGGCATACCGCGTGAAGAACTTGTATCCCTTGAAGCCCTCGTTCGCTTCGATCGCTTCCAACAGATTTTGCGCTTCTTCTTGGACCGGAATGGCGGACAACCATCCCCACAGTCTGGATATATGGCCTCGTTCTTAAAAACGGTCGCTAAATATTGGCTCAAACTGGATGAAGACGCCCTGCGCCCATATGAGAAAATCAGCGGCCGCTTCAATCAAAAAAACCGCCGTCGGAAAATGACCACAAAGAACCGCGAGCGCCTTCGCCCGTTCGATGATCCTGAGATGGTTCAAAAATTTCTGTCTTTGCCCTTCAAAATCCGGGAGGACGTGGAGAAAGACAAGAAGAGCCCGATCAAACGCCGCGCAATTCGCGCCCAGATGGCTGCCGCAATCGCAATCCTCCAAATCATGCCCGTGCGACGTAAAAACATCCACGAAATCGATATGAACAAACATCTCATTCAGCGCGGTAAGCGCCTCTACCTCGTCTTCGACGACGATGACGTGAAGAATGAGGAGCCCGTTGACTTTGAATTTACGCTAGAAACCAAGGAATTGGTCGCATGGTATGTACGCGAATATCGGCCTCACCTGCTGCGCGCTGAGACAAGCGCTTTATTTCCTGGAGAGGGCGCTGGCCCAAAAAGTGCCGGCACATTATCCGGCCAGGTCAAGAAGATCATCCATGATTACCTTGGGCTTGAATTCAACATGCACTTGTTCCGCCACGCCGGAACAAAGATTTATCTGGATGTGCGCCCCGGAAATTATGAAGTCATGCGCCGTGTTCTGGGTCACCGCTCCATCAACACAACAACATCCACCTATGCTGGAGCAGAGAACAAAACTGCGGGCTTGCACTTCGCAGCAGTTCTCAACGAACGCCGCAAGTCGAGCGAATTGCCGGAACGCCTGCGCCCGCCTCGTCGAAAGACAAAAAAGGACAAGGGTAATAAAGGAGGCGACACATGAGCGGTGGTCCCTACGGGCGCGGCAAAGCGCCGGAACGTGCATGTCTGAAGCCGAAGGACTGGCCAGACGATGATAGGCAGATCTGGGAACAGGCCTGCCAGCCGGCAGATATTCTGTCGCTTGATGCAGGCCTCCGGGCCAATCATGCCCAAATTTCCAATTTCAAAGCACAACAAGGCTATGGGCGCTGGCTGACCTTTCTGTACTTTAACGACAAAGATGCACTCTCGTTGAAAGCGGCAGATCGCATTACGAGCGGGCGGGTCATCGCCTATGTGCAATGCCTACAAGGGCTAGGTAATAGCACCCAGACGATCATGAGCCGCCTGCAGGAATTAGGGGAAGCCGCAAAAGTCTTTGATCCCGATCGTAAGTGGTCATTTATCAATAAGCTTGCCGCCAAAGTCCGCGCCCACCATAAGCCGGCGCGCTCCAAGAAGCACCTCAAACTCTCTGACGAATTGGTGGGCCTCGGCAAAAGCCTTATGGACCAAGCAAAGTCAGCCGATGAGCTTGAGGCTGCCATTCTTTTTCGAGATGGGCTCATGATTGCTATGACAGCCTATGTCCCATTCCGACGACGCAACATTGCCAAAAGCAAAATCGGCGAAAACCTCATTCCAATGGGGGGCATTTATCTACTAATCCTCAATGAGAAAGAAACCAAAACCTACAACGAGCAGGAATTCTATGTAGCCGAAGATCTCATCGAGCCCCTCGACGAATATCTCCAAAAATATCGCCCTTATCTGATGTCGCGCACGGGGCGTTGGACAAAACCTGTCAGCCATGAACTTTGGGTATCCAAAGACGGCTCGCCCATGACCCAGATCGCCATTTACGATCGCATCTGCCATCGTACCGGAGAGGCTTTTGGGACACCCATGAACCCGCATCTATTCCGTGATGCTGCAGCAACCCTCATGGCAATAGCCGATCCAGCCCATGTGCGGATTGCCGCCCCTCTATTAGGGCACCGCACCTTCGCAACAACCGAGCGCTATTACCAGCAAGCAACGGCCATGCAAGCGCACCGCAATTTTGTTAATGTCATCCGCAGTCTGGGAGGCCCTAATGAAGACGAATAATAAAAAACTTTCGACCAAGAAAAGTGAAACGCAAGTAGATTACGAAATTAAACGCCCATCTGAAGGAACAATCGGGGCAATTGCGCAGGATATGCGGCTGACCGCGCAACAGGCTACAGCGCTATACCATGCGGTTGATCATGCTTTTTCACAGATCAATCTCTATAAGCAAAGAAATCATTCTCCTCAGAAGAGGAAAGACCTGATTGCCCGGATGCGCAATCTTGAAAAAGTCTTAGCCAAACTCGATTATGAAATCACCCGAAGCAAAAGCTATATGAGCGACTATCTACCCTTTGATGCTCTGGAGATGATTGGAACCCGTTCATCACCAGCTTTTGTGAAAGAGGTTTTGGGTGAAAAATCCATCTCTCCATCGATTGACCGTCAAATCAGTTCTGAGTTTGCAGAGAAAGATAAAGTCGATCTTATGAAGATCGATTCCTTCTTGCATCCTATTTTGCAAGCCGTTGGATTAAAACATGGACCGGAGCTGTTTGAGCATTATATCAGCGACCTGCTTACCACTCTCGTAACCTGGCGGCTCTTGAACGCTGATAGCTCAAAAAAACGCCCTACCCTCGTCTATCGCCAACATCTCGTCCGAATATTGATCCTGTTTTCAGAAGATATTTTGGGCAAGCGTGCAGCCAAAAGCCCGAACGGGAAATTCGTTGTTCTATGCGAACAAGTTCTCACTGCATGTGGACTTCAAGGCATGACAATCGGCCCATCGATACCAAAATTGGTAGAAGAGCTCTACTCCGCTACTGGCACAAATGGGGCAAAGAAGAAATGAGCCCAGAAAGTGTAAAATACCCCGGCCATTTTCTTGGACTTCCTAAATCGAGTTACCTCGCAGACCGTGCAATGTCTGCCATATGCCGAGGGCAAAAAAGACATATCGGGCTCAAACCCAGAACAACGGAACTCCACAAACAGGAGCTCCAAATGCCCTGCCGCGCGCCCTCAATCAACGCGCCCGTAACCGCACAATCGAATGCCGCTGGCTACCAGATGTCGAGAGCGAATTGGGCGCGACAAGTCCGGTCACCTCTGCCGAACTGGATGCTGTCTGTCAGCTTTTGGGGGAAGACTTTGAGCGCCTCTTACGAGACTGAGGAAAGCGGGGGATTGATTGGAGCAATCACGAGCAAGAGGCTTTTGCTGGATCTGCCGAGTGATAGGCTCGTCCAGAAGGTGATCCGATGAGCTTCAAAACGTCTTCCATCCCGAATGAGAGCGGACCCAAGCGGGCGGCTCTTTACTTGCGCGTTAGCACAGGCCGCCAAGCGGCAGGGGATGTCTCCATCCCCTCACAGCGAGACCTGACGAAACGCTATTGCGATGCGCAGAGCTGGGTCGTTGCGACAGAGTTTGTAGAGCCAGGAGCATCGGCGACAGATGATAGGCGCCCGGTCTTTCAACGAATGCTGGAAGAAGCAGCATCCCCAGACCGTCGCTTTGATATAATCTGCATTCACGCCTTTTCGCGCTTCTATCGCAATGGCGCAGAAATGGAGCTCACGATCCGCCGCCTGCGCAAAATGGGGGTTGAGGTCATCTCAGTGACCCAGCCGACCGGCGACGATCCCTCTCAAGAATTAATGCGCAAAATCATAGGCGTCTTCGACGAGTACACATCACGTGAAAACGGCAAGAATGTCATTCGCTCTATGAGAGAATCTGCCAAACAAGGTTTTTGGAACGGAGCCCGCGCACCTCTGGGCTATCGCATCGTTGATGCTGAAAAACGGGGCTCCAAAATCAAGAAACGGCTCGATATTGATCCGGTTGAGGCTGAAACTCTTCGCCTGATTTATCAGCTCTATACAGAGGGCGACGGGCATTCAGCCCCACTCGGGATCAAAGACACATGCAAATGGCTCAACAGCCATGGCTACCGAACCCGCCTTGGGTCCACATTTGGTGTTGGTCCACTGCACAAGATCCTGACCAATGCAGGTTATGCGACCGGCAAGTGGCCTTTTGGCAAACTCAACTCCCGCACCGGGCAATTGCACGACCCCTCGCTCATCGTCGACGTTCCCGTTCCGCCCATTATCTCGATGGAATTATTTGAGCGTGTTCAAGCCCGTCTTGCGATGAATAATCCCCGAGTGACCCCGCCGCGTGTGGTGAACGGCCCGATCCTGCTTTCAGGCCTCGCAACTTGTGCCACCTGCAGCGCTAGCATGACCCGCACAGGAACAACGCGCCGCCATAAGAGCTATACATATTACAGCTGCAGCGGCTGTCAGCGGAAGGGCAAGTCTGTCTGCAAGGGACGCCACGTTCCCATGCCTAAGCTTGACGCACTTGTCCTTCAAAACGTCAAAGAACAACTTCTCGTCCCCGAACGCCTGACAAGTATCCTCGAGGCGCTCATGGAACGACGCTCTGAAAAAGATCAGGCCGTTGCAGATCGCCGTAAATCTCTGGAAGGCGAGTTAAGCGAAAAGAAGGACAAACTCGCCCGCCTCTACCGCGCGATTGAAGAAGGGGTGGCAGATCTCGACGCCGACCTAAAAGAACGTATCAACACCCTGAAGAACGAACGAGACATCGTCCATTCCACCCTCGAGCGGATTGAGATCCAAGCCCGTCAAGGCTTCAGGGTCACGCCAGAACACATCGAGGCCTTCTCCAAGCTCATGCGTGAAAAGCTCGATAACGGTGACACACAAGCCCGCAAGGCCTATCTCAGGTCCGTCATCTCAAGGATTGAAGTCGACGACAAAACTGTCCGTATCATCGGAGAAAAAGCCTCGCTGGTCGACGTCATCGCGGGACGCCAGACACACGCGGGAAATGTTCGTGGTTTTGTACGTAAATGGCGCGACCTAGGGGAATCGAACCCCTCTTTGCTGCGTGAAAGGCAGCCGTCCTAACCGATAGACGAAGGTCGCGCGGAACGTCCAACAAGCCGTTTCACACAGCTCGCGGACGGGTTGGGGTATAGTAGGCCGTCCGCTCTCTGGCAAGCCTCAGCCCTGACTTTCTGCCTCGAAACGCTCACTTTTCGCTAGCTCATGCGACGTTCGGGCACAGCCATGTCGATGAGCCGCATCTGCACGCGTTCACGTCCGCCCCAGCTGTCGAGTGAGAGTGTTCCAGCCAAGTGGGCGCTTTGCCCCTCGCGCGCGCGCAAGGCGGCCCCCAGAGCGCTGTCTGCGGCCCGAAAGGCCATCAGATCAATCCCTGCTCCATCGCCCGCAACGGCGCGGATTTTAAGGTGATTGGTTCCCACGGGAATCACTTTGGCAATACGGTGGTCGGGCAGCACAAAAACCGGCTCCGGATTACCCGCGCCATAGGGGCCTGCGGCCTCCAGCATGCGCACCAGATCGGGCGTTGCGCCGGCCGCCGTCAGCGCCGCATCAATCGAGAGCGCATCATGGGCTCGGGCGCGCTCCACAATCTCGCCCAGCCTCGCCTCAAGGAACGAGCGGAAATCCACAAGCCTTCCCTTTTCAATCGTGAGCCCGGCCGCCATGGCATGTCCACCGCCCTTCACCAGCAAACCCTCATCGACCGCGGCACGCACGATGCGGCCTAGATCGACGCCAGGGATGGAACGCGCAGAGCCCGTGCCGAGCTTGCCATTCATTGCAATGGCAAAAGCGGGTTTCCGGAATTTTTCTTTCAGCCGCGAGGCCACCAGCCCCACCACACCGGGATGCCATCCCTCGCCCGCTGTCACCACGCAGGCGCCGGTTTCATCAAGGCCCGCGGCAAGTGCTTCGGCTTCGGCTTGCGCGACCGTCTCCACTTCTATCGTCTGGCGCTCGCCATTCAACCGGTGCAATTCGGCAGCCATGCGTGCGGCCTCATCCTCATCATGCAGCATGAGCAATTTGGCGCCCAGTGCCGCATCGCCAATGCGTCCACCCGCATTGATGCGCGGGCCGATAAGATAACCCAGGTGATAGGGACGCGGCGGGCCATCCGCGCGCGCCACATCGAACAAATGGCGCAAGCCCACGCGTCCGCGCGCGCGCATGACGGCCAGACCCTTTGCGACAAAAGCGCGGTTCAAGCCTTTCAGCGGCACGACATCGGCAATGGTTGCCAGAGCAACAAGATCAAGCTCGGCGAGCAGATCGGGGACGGGCCTGTCTGGCGTCCAGAAGCCCTTGTCACGCAGCGCTCTGTTGAGCGCGATGATGACCATATAGACGACGCCTGCAGCACACAGATGGCCAAGGCCAGACAAGTCATCCTGTCGGTTCGGATTGACGATGGCAAATGCCTCGGGAAGAATCTCAGGCGCTTGGTGGTGATCGATGACCAGGGTTTCGAGACCCAGTTTTTGGGCTTCCCCAATCGGTTCGAAAGATGTGGTCCCGCAATCAACTGTCACAAGAAGCTTGGCGCCTTCGGAACTGAGCTTTTTGATAGCCTCTACATTGGGCCCGTAGCCTTCGAAAATCCGGTCTGGAATATGGATTACAAACGGCGTTCCGCAAGCGGTGAGAAAATCACCGAGCAAGGCTGACGAACAGGCGCCATCGACGTCGTAATCGCCAAAGATCGCGATTTTGTCGCCAGCCAAGATCGCCTGCATGAGACGTGCGACCAGCACCTCCATGCCAACAAGAATATTGGGGTCGGGCATTAAGGCGCGAATGGTAGGATCGAGAAAGGACCCGACATCGTCGGGAGTCACACCGCGCCCAGCCAAAACCCGCGCCAGAAGATCGGGGTGGCCATGCAATTGGACGATGGCTTCCGCCCGCCCCTGCGCTTCCAGATCAAGCCGGTCACGCCAGGCCCGTCCCAAAGCCGATTGCGCCACGCCTAGGAAAAGGCGTCGCGGCAACGTCCCGGGATTGGAATCGGCACCTTGGCTCATGCCCTTTTATGACACAGACAGATGACAGGTGTGAGCATGCGCAGATGGGATCATGGGGATGGCAGCCTCTGGATTGCTTCGCATCGCTCCCATTGAGTGCGTGAGATGCAAACAAAAAGGGCGCCGCTGATGCGACGCCCCTGTTCTCTCTGGCCTGAGCCAAACATCAATCGAGACGGAATTTTTCCATCTGGCGATGTTCGGCCATGATGCGGCGCACTGTCCCGGTGACCGAGCGATAGATCACGGTTTCGGTCTCGATAATCTCGCGACCAAATTTCACGCCCTGCAGCAGCGGGCCTGTGGTGACGCCCGTCGCGCAGACAATGACATCGCCGGAGGCCAGTTCTGTCATGTCGTATTTTTTCTTCGGATCTTTGATGCCCATCTTAAGTGAGCGCTCGCGCTTTTCTTCCGTGTCGAGGATGAGACGGCCCTGCATCTGTCCCCCCACGCAACGCAGTGCGCCAGCCGCAATCACGCCCTCGGGCGCGCCGCCCGTACCGAAATAGATATCGACGCCGGTCGTTTCAGACTGCGCTGTGAAGATCACGCCAGCGATATCGCCATCAGTGATGAAGCGAATGCCCGCGCCCACTTTGCGGCAGGCATCAACGAGATTCTGGTGGCGCGGACGCTCCAGAATGAGCGCGGTGATCTCTGAGGGCTTCACGCCCTTGGCTTTGGCCAGAGAGAGAAGGTTTTCTTCCGCGCTCATGTCGAGATCAATGGTGCCCCTGGCATAGCCGGGGCCGATGGCAATCTTGTCCATATAGACGTCGGGCGCGTTCAGCAGCGAGCCAGCAGGTGCCATCGCCATAACCGCGATCGAACCGGGAAGATCTTTCGCGCAAAGCGTCGTGCCTTCGAGCGGGTCGACGGCGATGTCGACCTTCGGGCCTGTGGCCGTGCCAACCTTTTCGCCGATGAAGAGCATCGGCGCTTCGTCGCGCTCACCTTCGCCAATCACCACCGTGCCATCGATGGGCAGGCGGTTCAATTCGCGGCGCATGGCATCCACCGCTGCCTGATCTGCTGCCTTCTCGTCACCGCGCCCGCGCAGACGCGCAGCCGCCACAGCGGCGCGCTCGGTCACGCGGACGAGTTCGAGTGTAAGGATACGCTCGATGATATCCTTCTGCTTGATGACAAGATCAGTCATGGTCGGTCCTTCTGGGCCTTTGAGAAATTATTCGCGTTCGATGCGGATGACTTGCGGCGTGCCTGCGAGATAGCCGTCTTTCACAACGGCTTCGAGCGCTTCACGAATGCTGGATTCCGATGTTGCATAGGTAATGAGAACCACAGGCACAGCTTCTGCATGTGCGCTAGCGGTTGCGCCCCGCTTCGTCACAGGCTTGCGCTGCATGATACTCTCGAGAGAAATCTGGCGCTCGGCCATGCGGGTTGCAATAGCGGCAGCCGCACCGGGACGATCGTGCACGGTGAGGCGAATGTAATAGCCGCCTTCATGCCGCTGCACGGGAATGCGTTCTGCCTTCTCCAAGGACGCAGATGGCAGGCCAAAGGGCGCAGAACGAATGCCCTTGGCAATATCGGCAATGTCCGCCACCACAGCAGAAGCTGTCGCCATACCGCCAGCACCGGGACCAACAAGAGTGAGCTCTTTCACCGCGTCAGCATCGATCGTCACCGCATTGGTGACACCCATCACTTCTGCGATTGCCGAGGATTTCGGCACCATGGTCGGATGCACGCGCTGCTCGATGCCCTTGCTCGTGCGCTGCGCAACGCCCAAAAGCTTGATGCGATAGCCCAGTTCTTCAGCGGCCTTCAGATCGGCCAGTGTGATCGACTGGATGCCTTCGACATGCACGGCTTCCGCATCGACCGCCGTGCCAAAGGCCAGCGCGGTCAGAATAGCGAGCTTGTGTGCGGTATCGAAACCGCCGATGTCAAAAGTAGGATCGGCTTCGGCATAGCCAAGTCGCTGCGCATCAGCGAGGCACTCTTCAAACGAGAGGCCTTCAAGTTCCATGCGCGAGAGAATGTAATTGCAGGTGCCATTGAGAATGCCATAGACGCGGCTGATCGCATTGCCGGCAAGACCTTCGCGCAACGTCTTCACAATCGGAATGCCACCGGCAACCGAGGCTTCAAAAGCGAGTGCCACGCGCTTGTCTTCGGCGAGTTTGGCCAGTGCCATGCCGTGTTTGGCGAGCAAGGCCTTGTTGGCGGTTACCACAGATTTGCCGGACGACAGTGCTGCTTCAATGGAGGCGCGTGCGGGGCCCTCATCGCCGCCGATCAATTCGACGAAGAGATCAATGTCGGGGCTATTGGCCAGCGCGACTGGATCATCGAACCAAGCGATGCCTGCGAGATTGACACCGCGATCACGCACTTTGTCACGCGCCGAAACGGCAGTGACCCTGACGCCACGCCCGGCACGAGCAGCCAGCGCGCTAGCCTGCCTCTCAAGAAGGCGGATGACAGAAGCCCCAACGGTGCCAAGACCGGCAATGCCAACGCGCAAAGGTTCAGCCATGATGGGTTCCGGGCCTTACGTGGGCCGCCGCAGGCCCCTGAGGGGGCCCGGCGACCGGATGCGCTCTTCTGCAATGTTTCTGCGGGGGTTTCAAGGCGCGGGGACGAATGATGAACAATAGCCAACACCCACCTCTCTCCCGCAAGCGGGAGAGGGAAAGCCCCTCAAGCCGGCTTTTTCAGCTCGATCACATTATGGAGGGCTGTGTCGGCCCCATCGAAGAAGCGGCGGATGCCACGGGCTGCCTGCCGGATGCGCTGCTCGTTCTCAACGATCGCTAGGCGCACAAAACCATCGCCGTGCTCGCCAAAGCCAATGCCTGGCGCCACTGCCACATCGGCCTTTTCGATCAACAATTTCGAAAATTCCACGCTGCCCAGATGACGGAATTTCTCAGGCAGCGGCACCCAAGCAAACATGGTTGCTTGCGGCACAGGAATATCCCAGCCAGCCGCCGCAAAGCTCTCGACCAAGACATCGCGACGCTTTTTGTAGATGGCCCGCATTTCATGGATACAATCTTCCGGCCCATTCAAGGCGGCCGCGGCCGCCACCTGAATCGGAGTGAATGCACCGTAATCCAGATACGACTTCACACGCGCCAGAGCCGCCAGCAGGCGCTCATTGCCCACCGCAAAACCCATGCGCCAGCCGGCCATGGAGAAGGTCTTCGACATGGAGGTGAATTCCACGCAGACATCATTGGCGCCATTCACCTGCAGCATGGAGGGAGGCGGATTGTCGTCGAAATAGACTTCGGCATAAGCCAGATCCGAGAGCACAAAGATTTCGTGCTTCTTAGCGAAAGCCACCAGATCCTTGTAGAAATCGAGAGAAGCGACATTGGCCGTCGGATTGGCGGGATAGCAGGACACCACCGCAATTGGCTTTGGAATTGAATGCTGGATCGCGCGCTCAAGCGCCACAAAAAACTCGGGCGTCGGGTCAGCCGGTACTTCGCGGATGACACCGCCCGCCATCAAAAAGCCGAAGGCATGGATCGGATAGGACGGATTGGGAACGATCACCACATCACCGGGCGCCGTAATGGCCTGCGCCATATTGGCGAAGCCTTCTTTCGAGCCGAGTGTCGCCACAACCTGCGTGTCGGGATTGAGCTTCACGCCGAAGCGGCGCTCGTAATAGGCAGCTTGCGCCTTGCGCAGGCCCGCAATTCCCTTGGAGGCCGAATAGCGGTCGGTGCGCGGCTTGCCGGCTGTCTCGACCAACTTTTCGATGACGTGCTTTGGGGCTGGCAGATCAGGATTACCCATGCCCAAATCCACAATATCGGCACCATTGGCACGAGCGGCGGCCTTCAGCCGGTTCACCTGCTCGAACACATATGGAGGCAAGCGCCGCACCCTGTGGAATTCCGACATCGTCCTTTTCCTCTTCCCAAACCCCTCCGGAATGATCTCATTGCCGGCGGACGGTCCATGCTCTGAAGTTTTTACCGGTATTCGCGACCCGGCTGGGCTGGCAGCAGGCTAGGATTGGCGCAGGTCAAGCCCTCGCAACTATCCAGCTTCTTGCCGCGTTGCTTCTGATCGGCGGGCCCGTCTGCCACCGATTTCCCGGTCTTGGTACCCGCGCGACCGACAATTTTGTTATGGGTATTGAGCGACGAATCGAGAGACTTTTCCTGGGCGACCACCTGATCACGTGACATTGGCCTGCTCTGAGGCCCAATGCGGGGGGTATGAACAGGGACGTAATCTGATTTGGCCGGCCGTGTCTTTTGCACGAATGCCGGGCTCACAGGCGCATCTGTGCGCAAACCAAGCACTTTGGTGAGCCAGCCTGGCCCCTCATCTGCCCGCGCAGGCCCAGAAAGGGCGATAAAAACAGTCGCCAGCCCAAGAGCCAGCGCAAAAGCCTTGCGATCCATGCCGAGAAAAGCCGTCATGAGCCCGTCTCACCTATTCCTCAAGTGGCACCTGCGCCGCAATGGCGCAGGCCTCAATCCTTTTGATCATTGGTACGAACAATGAATAAAGACCTATTATGTCCGAAACGGGACCGGCGCCAGTGTTCATTCGGCGAACAGGACATCAAATCTGAAAATCCGAGGCCTGGCTGGCTGGGCCAATTGAAGCGGGACGCGAGAGATGAGTGACAAAACAACGGGAGCCGAAGGCGCAAGGGCGCCCAAAAGCCCCGCCAGCGCCCCCGCCCCGGCGGTGCCGCCAGCACCACCGGTCGCCGGACCGGCGCCCGACCCCGCCATGCCCATACCTGACTTCACCGCCTTATCGCAAAATCTCGCGCGGCTCGTCGAACAGGGTGGGAAGGCAGCGGCGGCCTATTTCCGCCCTCTCGAAGAGGGCCGCACCAATACGGATGTCGCCGATCAGGTTGAGGATGCGGTGAAGACGCTCGGCCATGTCGCCGAACATTGGCTCTCCGACCCCGCCCGAACATTTGAAGCACAAAGCAAAATCTCGGGCGATATGCTCGAACTCTGGTCGCATACATTGCGCAAAATGTCGGGCGAAGAAACGCAGCCCGTGCGCGCGCCAGACCCCGGCGACAAGCGCTTCGCTGATCCGGAATGGACGAAAAATCCCGTCTACGATTTCCTCAGCCAAGCTTATATGATCACCACCGATTGGGCGAATGACCTCATTGCGCGCGCTGACACGCTTGAGCCGTTCGAGCGCGAGAAGGCGCAATTTTATTTGCGCCAGATTGCAGGCGCCGTCTCGCCCTCGAATTTCATTGCAACCAATCCCGAATTGTTGCGCACGACACTGGAACAAAGCGGCGACAATCTCGTGCGCGGCATGCAAATGCTGACTGAGGATATTGAGGCTGGCCATGGCCAGTTGAAAATCCGCCAGTCCGATGCATCGAAATTCGTGCTCGGCCGCGATATGGCGGCAACACCGGGCAAGGTCATCTATCGCAATGATCTGATGGAGCTGATTCAATATGCGCCATCAACCGAAACTGTTTTCAAGCGCCCCCTGCTGATCTGTCCCCCGTGGATCAACAAATTCTATGTTCTCGATCTCAATCCGGAAAAGAGTTTTATCCGCTGGTGCGTCGCCCAAGGTCTGACCGTCTTCGTCATTTCCTGGGTCAATCCGGATGAGCGCCAGGCGGCCAAATCTTTTGAAGATTATATGCGCGAGGGAATCCTCACCGCGCTCGACCAAATCGAAGAATCCACCGGCGAGAAACAAGTTTCAGCCATTGGCTATTGCGTGGGCGGCACTTTGCTGGCCATCGCTGCCGCATGGATGGCCGCAACCGCCGATAACCGCATTGATGCCATCACCTTCCTCACCACGCAGGTCGATTTCAGCGACGCGGGCGAATTGAAACTTTTCGTCGATCAGGTGCGCATCAAAGCCATCGAAGAGAAGATGAAAGAGACGGGCTATCTGGAGGGGTCGAAAATGGCGACCGCCTTCAACATGCTGCGCCCCAATGAGCTCATCTGGAATTATGTGGTGAACAATTATCTGAAGGGCAAAGAACCCATGCCTTTCGATCTGCTGGTGTGGAATTCAGATTCCACACGCATGCCGGCCGCCAATCATTCTTTCTATTTGCGCAACTGCTATCTCGAAAACAATCTCACGCAGGGCCGATTGGATTTCGGCGGACAGCGACTTGATCTGAAAAAAGTGAAAATCCCCGTCTATCATCTGGCCGCCAAAGAAGATCATATTGCCCCTGCCCGCTCGGTCTATATGGGAGCAGCCTTTTTTGGCGGAGATGTCCGCTATGTGCTGGCGGGTTCGGGCCATATTGCGGGTGTTGTGAACCCGCCAGGGAAACCAAAATATCAATATTGGTCTGGCCCCGCGGTTTCAGGCTCGTTTGATGAATGGTTGGAAAAAGCAACCGAGACACAGGGCTCATGGTGGAACGATTGGATCAACTGGATCAGTGCACAAGAGCCAGAACGCGTGCCCGCCCGCGAACCGGGCGGCGGAAAACTGACGCCATTGTGCGATGCGCCAGGCGACTATGTGCGTGTGAAAGCATGAAACAAAAAAGGCCCGCGAGATGCGGGCCTTTTTATTTGTCCCTGACGCAGCAAGTGTTCTGGATGGCTTCACTTGCTCTCGCAATGACGGCTTTACTTTGTAATCATCGCCGCTTTGGTCGCCACCTTCTTGGGCTCAGCACCGAGCTTGAAGTTCAGGCCGATGGCAAAAATATCGACGCGGCCTTTGGTGTTGGCGTAGAGCGTCAGTCCTGACGTTGTTGAGGTGATTGTGCCCTCTTTCGCAAACAAATGCGCATAAGATGCATCGAAAGAAATCATGTCATTGAGTGCATAAGTTGCACCAATGGTCGTCCACGTGCGGTTGCTGTCAGGCAGACGCACGCTACGATTATCGTTGTTGATCGGTGAATGTTCGAAGCCCAGACCTGCCCGCAGAGTCCATGTATTGTTGAGTTTGTATTCCCCGCCAAGTGACGAATACCATCCATCTTTATAATCAAATGTCAGTGTCGTGGCTGTTGCACCGCTGGTGGTCAGAACGGGGAAGCGCGAGAACTTGCTCCAATGCGTCCACTCAAAACCAGCCAGCAAGGTGAAATCATCGGTAATAGTCTGACGTAGTCCGACAGTCACTTGATCCGGCAATGTCAAATCAGAGTGAATGTCCTGGGCAGAACTTGTCGTCAATGTTCCTTCGAGTTTCGGCTTCACCTGTGAGCGATAACCAATACCGATTTCTGTTCCCGTCATTGGCTTATAAGTCGCGCCCAGAGTATAGCCGAACGCCACATCGTCGCCTTCGAGTGTGGCGCTTGACGCGCCAGCCGTGACCCCTGTGGCGCTTGTCAGACGCACTTTAAATTTCATGATTTGCACACCGGCCGCCACCGAGAACTGGTCATTGAAGCGGTAGGCTAGTGTCGGCGTCGCATTGATGGACATCACCTTGGACGTGCGCCCAAAAAGCTGGCCTGCCGAATTATAAGGATTCTGCGTCACCAATCCGTACGGCGTGTTGATCGAGATACCCAGCCAAACACTGTCATTGACCTGATAGCTGGCATAGCTCGCCGGGATCACGGCGTCCTGCGCCATGTCGCCCGAGTCTGTCAGGCCGTTCGACAATTGCAGAGCAGCGGACGTCCCGCTTGTCGGTGTGATCTTCGAATTGGGCATAATGGCAAACAGTGCCAGCGAACTTTGGATGCCCGCGAAATTGGTCATGGTGGCCGGGTTCCAGAACATGGAGCCCAGGCCCGAGCCGCCAGCGGCCGCGCCCGCAAAGGCATTGCCCAGCCCCACCGCGCTTTGCTCGCGCAGGGCAAAACCGCCCGCTTGTGCTGAACCCATTCCAGCACACACAACACCGGCCGCTACGCCAGCCGCCAGCAGAGATTTGAAATTGCGCATCGTGTCCCCCCAAGTCGTCGGCCGGGACTCAAACCCCGCAAACCAACAATCTTGAGCGAAGCTATCAATGTGTCTATTTACGATGCAATCGTTACGTTTTCAGAAAATATACGAACGAGCGAAGGCAAAACTTCCGCCAGGCTCGCTGAGCCAAGACGAAGCCTCGGTAAGAAAAAAGGAATTTTGAAATTTGCTCGTGTCAGGCGCAGCCGAGCCCCGACCGCACTCATTTCGCTTTATCACAAGCCTGTCGCGACTATGTCACACTGTCCTGAAGACAGGACCCGCCCGAACAGCGCTCAGGCGAGATCCAACCCCAGCATCAGGGAGAGATTCTGCACCGCCGCACCAGATGCGCCCTTGCCCAGATTATCGAGCCGGGCGATCAAGACGGCATGGCCATGCGTGGCCTGAGCCACCACGCGGATGTCGAGCTGGTTGGTGTCGTTGAGCCCCTCGGCATCGAGCTTGCCATTCGTCTCTGCCGCCACCACAGAAACAAATGCGCTTTCCTCATAATGCTTTGCAAGCGCCTGTTGAATATCTGCTGCAGCTGGTTTTCCAGACAAGCTAGCCAGATGCAGCGGGATCGAGACGATCATGCCCTGCCGAAAATTGCCAACGGAGGGCACAAAAAGTACGCGCGTTTCCATCCGGCTATATGCCTGGATTTCCGGAATATGCTTGTGCTCCAGACCCAGCGCATAGAGCTCAAAAGGCGCGGCTGTGCCTGCCTCATAAGCCTCGATCATGGCCTTGCCGCCGCCCGAATAGCCTGAGACGGCATTGATGGTCAGGGGCATCGCAGGGGCGATCAGAGCAGCGTCAACAAGCGGGCGCAGCAGCGCAATGGCGCCTGTCGCGTAGCAGCCGGGATTGGCGACCCGCCGGGCCGCGGCAATGGCTGCGCCCTGCCCTTTGACGAGCTCGGGAAATCCATAGGTCCAGCCCGGGGCAATACGATGGGCGGTCGAGGCATCCAGAATGCGCGGCCCGCCACCCGGCAGGCTGTCGGCCAGAGCCACGGTTTCCTTGGCAGCATCGTCTGGCAGGCAGAGCACAACCACATCGACGCCCGCCATCAGGTCGCGCTTGGCCTGCGGGTTCTTGCGCTGGGCCGGATCAATGCTGACGAGCTCCACACCCGCCTGATGGGCCAGACGCTCGCGGATACCCAGGCCCGTTGTGCCTGCCTCTCCATCGATGAAAATCCGCGCCATCTCTGCCTCCAGCTCTCAACTGCCGCCTCGTCGCGCTTTGCGTCGTCGCAGTCAACCCGCAAATGAGAAAAGCCCCGGCATGCCGGGGCTCTTTCAGATAAATCCGGATCTCTTCTTACGCGAAGAAGGGAACCAGAGCAGCAAGGGCGGTCAGAACGATGCCAGTACCGACTGCATAAAGTTCAACGCGGTTCTCAACCATTTTAGTCTCCGGTCTGTTGCGGTGCAGAATTGCTTGTGTGCACTGCATATAAACCGGATCAGCCGATCAACAAGAGCTGAGATCGAGGGGCAGCCATGCGCTATGCGCATGGAAAGTTAATTTTCAGAAAGGAATCGACTTCCCGCATGCTGTTTAAGCATGGCTGTAGTCTATTGATTCGATTTCAGTGTCACTTCGACCAAAGCTAAGAAAGTCGCGGGATCGCCAATGGCCGACAGGCGCCCCAAGGGGAGAGGCGCACCGCGCGACTTCAGCGTCAGCGTGAAGTTTTTCGAATCTTTCAGGAAGGTCTGAACCGACTGGGCCAACGGAAGCGACGAGGGATCACCGCCCAAGAGCATGGGGAGGAATTGCACTGCCAGTGCCGAGGTCTCGGCACGCAAGGCGGCTGCACTCTTGCCCTGCTGAACCGCAGCAAAGGCAAAGCCATTGTCGACGAGCCCCTCATTCACGAAGCGGATTTCCAGCTCCGAGACATTGGCTAAGAACAATGCTGCCAACTTTTCATTCGGCACGGCCATGCCCAAAAGTGCTGGATCGACATTACCGAACTTGCCAGAAAGCCTGAGCTGTCCAGCCTGAATGCCTTTCAGCATGTAATTTTCAAGCACCAGCGCGCGGGTGGCGGCATCATAGCGGGCTTCGCCCGACATGGAGAGGTCGAGCTTGCTATAGCCAAGCCCTGCCAGCGTGCGCCCACCCTCGGATGCCGGTGGCAGCTCAATGACGAGGTTTCCGATCTCCCCAACGGAGCGCACCAGCGTGTCGCCCGCATATTGATTGGTGCTGATCAACTTGCCCAGTGAGACGCGGATGCGGTTGCCGCCGGCTGCATTAGCTGACAAATCCGCGTCGGGCACCGAAGCCTCAAAACCGCCCCAGACCAAGCGCTCGGCGCGAAAGCCCGCGATTTCCGCATCGCCGCGCGTCAAGGCACTCATAAGAGGAGCAAAATCCGCCTTTTCCATCTCCAGCGCTTTGAACTTAACAGAGACAGCCCCCGCGCCTTCGATATTTTTCAGATCGACGTCAACGCCCGCGCAGATCAGCCGTTCGAGTCGCCCCTTCTGAATCCCTGTTGCCAGAATGGGGGCGAAAATCATTGTTCCCTCGTCCCCAGAAAACGACGCACCGCTGATTGCGAATTTGTCGGCGGAAAAGCGCATCAGCATCGCAAGCGCTTCTTTTCCGTCCGCTGACGTATCCAGCAAACGCCGAATCTCATCGCTCGAGAGATTGGTGTTGAGCGCCTCGACCCGCGCAATGCGCAAGACGCCCTTGTCCTCGTTGATAGTCAGATTTTCCAGCACGACATCGCCAGCCAAGGCCGGGGCAAAGGAAAAAGCCAAAAGAAAAGCAGCCGTCACGAAACGGATTTTGGTCAAACGCAGCATTGATGAGAATCCCAGCCCAAATGTGAGCTCAACATGCAGGACAGGGCCGGCTGGCGCAAGAACCCAAGCAAGGACCGATGCAGATCAGCCCCCACTCAGTTCACGACTTGGATGGATTCCGACGTTGGCCAAGACCAATCTTCTTCGCCATGGCAGATCGCGCCTCGGCATAATTCGGGGCTACCATCGGATAATCGGGCGGCAAGTTCCACTTTGCGCGGTAATCCTGTGGCGTCATCTGATGCGCGGTCCCGAGATGGCGCTTGAGCGAGCGAAAGGCCTGCCCGTCTTCCAGGCAGACAATATGGTCGGGGTGGACCGCCTCAGAGATCGGCACGGCAGGCTTTTTAACGGCGGCCGCAGGTTTTGCCCCCTGGAGTGCTGCCGATCCAGCCAAGGTGTGCAAAGACTGATGTATCGACTTCAGCAAATCAGGCAGATCAGATGCGGGCAGCGAATTATTAGCCACATAGGCAGCAACGACTTCAGCCGCCAGATGAATGAAATCATCGGCGCCGGCGGGATCATGATCCATTTGGTACTCACGGGAATTGAATTGCACCCAATCGGGGCAGCGAAGCCCAAAACTAGCCGAGCAGATCTACCAAGTAAACAGACAAAGTGAGTCAAGCTGCTGCAGGCCAAGGACAATTTGTCTCAGGCCAAGCTCCAGCCTCAATGTCTTCATGACCTAGCTCGATCCAAGCGTGGTCCCAAGCGTGCCGTGCTTGTGAATAACATCTCCCAAAAGAAAACGGCCGCACCTGAAGGGCGCGGCCGTCAAAACTTCTGAAGTTGGGGCGAAGGCCCCTACTCCAATTAGCGCTTCGAGAACTGGAAGCTGCGGCGAGCTTTTTTCTTGCCGTACTTCTTGCGTTCGACAACGCGCGAGTCACGGGTGAGAAAGCCTTCTCGCTTCAGAGACGGGCGAAGCTCAGGTTCGAAATAGGTCAACGCCTTGGCAAGGCCATGACGCACAGCGCCCGCCTGACCAGACAGGCCGCCGCCAGCGCAGGTGACCATGAGGTCATACTGGCCAACACGCTTGGCGATTTCCAACGGCTGCTTGAGGATCATGCGCAGGACAGGACGCGCGAAGTAAACTTCGAGCGCACGGCCGTTGATGGTCACCTTGCCCGAACCGGGCTTGATCCAGACACGGGCGACGGCGTTCTTGCGCTTGCCAGTGGCATAGGCGCGGCCGAGCTTGTCGAGCTTCTGGACATGGATGGGGGCAGCATCTTGCGCGGGCGCAGAACCCGCCAGGTCAGCGAGAGAATTCAGGGTCTCGGCCATGATCAGGCGCTCCGCACATTCTTGGAGTTGAGGCTCGCGACGTCGAGCGTCACAGGGTTCTGGGCGACATGCGGATGTTCACCGCCCTTGTAGACGCGCAGATTGCCGAGCTGCTTGCGGCCAAGCGGGCCACGGGGAAGCATACGCTCCACGGCCTTTTCGACGATGCGCTCAGGGAAGCGGCCTTCCAGGATGAACTTGGCGGAGCGTTCCTTGATGCCACCGATAAAGCCGGTGTGATGATAATAGATCTTCTGGTCGCGCTTGCGGCCCGTGAACACCACCTTGTCTGCGTTGATGACAATGATGTTGTCGCCATCGTCCATATGGGGAGTGTAGGAGGGCTTATGCTTGCCGCGCAGGCGCATGGCGATGATCGTGGCGAGGCGGCCCACAACGAGGCCGTTCGCGTCGATCAACACCCAATTCTTCTGGACCTCGGCGGTCTTGGTCGAAGTGGTCTTGCCGAACATGTTCGCTTTCCGTCTGGTGGGGAGAATGCACGACTGAAGCGCTTCTCCCAAAGGATGGCTGCTTATAGAGCCGCGCCATCACCCCCGTCAAACGATTTCTACACACCATATTTTGAGAAAGTTAAATAAAAACAGGGCTAAAATAATTAAGGTATTATATTACCGTACCGGCGGGATTGAATAAGTGGCCGTCGCATGTGCAACCATATCACCGCCACCGGCTGGCCGAATGGAACATTCGCCGATGGCGAGTCTTTTTCCAAGTTTCAGGATGGTGCAATCGGCGACGAGGTCGGTGGCGCCGGGCAGGCGCAGGAAATTGATGTTGAGATTGGTGGTGACCACCATGCCCACGGGACCGATCTGGGCCAGCACGGCCAGCCAAATGCCGATATCGGCCAAGGCAAACATGGTGGGGCCTGAGACGGTTTCTCCGGGGCGCAGATGATGGTGGCCGTGATTGAGGCGCAATTTGGCGGACATGTCGCCGGTTTCAAGAACCGTGAAATCACCCGATGCCGCGATCTGCGGGAATTCCCGCGCCAAAAAGGCCTCGACCTCGGCCACGCTCATCTTCACCACGAAAACCTCCAATCGACTTTTCACATCGCCTTTGGCATGAAGGCGCCTATGACCCACGATCAATATCCTGACGAACTCATCCGCGGCATCCTCAACAGCGTCAAGACCATTGCGCTGGTTGGCGCCTCATCCAATGAGGTAAGGCCGTCTTATTTCGTGCTGAAATATCTCTCGCAGCGCGGCTTTCGGATCATTGGTGTGAATCCGGGTCTGGCCGGCCAAGAGGTTTTGGGCTGCCCCTTCTATGCCAAATTGTCCGACATTCCTGAGCCGGTGGACATGGTCGAAATCTTCCGCAATTCGGAAGCGGCCTCCGGCATTGTTGACGAAGCGCTGGCGCTCGACCCTTTACCCAAAGTGATCTGGATGCAGCTCACCGTGCGCAATGATGAAGCGGCCGCCCGCGCCGAAGAAAAAGGCATCACGGTCATCATGAACCGCTGCCCGAAGATTGAATATGGGCGCCTGTCAGGTGAGATCGGCTGGACGGGCGTGAACTCGCGCATCATTTCATCCAAGCGCCAGATCATGTCGGGCAAGGGATTTCAAAAGCGCGCACTGGCGCCAGGCGCCAATCCATTTGGTGCGAAGAAGTAACGACATACCGCGTCGTCATTGCGAGGAGGCCGTAGGCCGACGCGGCAATCCAGAAGCCACACGTGAGGCCTCTGGATTGCTTCGCTTCGCTCGCAATGACGGGGCTCAAAAACGTTCGCCGCGTACCACTTGCACTTCCGAGATTGTCAAAATCGCCTTGCGGGGCTGCACGAACTCATAAACGGCTTCCATCACGCGTAGGGCTTGCGCGGGATCGACGATGCAAATCACCATCACCATGCCCTCGGCTGATGTCACCTGCCCTGCTTCTTCCCAAGGTCCGTGTTGGCCCGAGCCCGAAATGACGGGCACCACCGAATAGCCGGTTACCTTTTGCGCATCGAGAATGGCGCACAGGCCTTTGCGTGCCGGATGTTCGATGACGATTTCGAGCCGCTTTTTGATAAAGGTCTGCATCGCATCATCCTTTCAGCATTTGCGCGGCAGCCAGATAGAGCGGCAGGCCCAGCGTCAGATTAAAGGGAAAGGTCACACCAAGCGAGAGCGTGAGATAGATGGCGGGCTCTGCTTGCGGGAGCGCAATGCGCATCGCTGCCGGCACAGCAATATAAGAGGCAGAGGCTGCCAGCGTGATGAACACCATTGTGCCGCCAATCGACAGACCCATGCCAAGCGACATGACAGCCGCTATCGCACCCGCCACCAGCGGCATGAGAATGCCAAAGGCCACCAACCGCAGATCCAGATATTTTTTGGCACGCGCAAGACCGCGCCCCGCCACCAATCCCATGTCGAGCAGGAAGATGCAGAGAAGCCCGCGGAAGAGATCGGTGAAGAGTGGCGACACGGGCTTCACACCATCAGGCCCCGCAATCCAGCCGATGAAGAAAGCGCCAACCAGCGTGATCACCGAACCATTGAGACTTGCTTCGTGCAGAAGTTCGCGGGTGGTGGTGCTCGAGGCTTTGGGCACTGCGCGCCGCGCGATGAGAAGCGCGGAAATAATGGCGGGCGTTTCCATCACCGCCGCCACTGCGACCATGTAACCCTCCGAAGTGAGGCCGACGCGATTGAGCACATCCAGTGCGGCGGCCAGCGTCACCGCTGAGATCGAACCATAGTGAGCCGCCACCGCTGCCGCATCGAGTGCCGAGAGTTTCGTCATGGCGCGCAAGACCGCATAGGCCAGAAGCGGGATCAGGAAAGACAGCGCCAGACCTGCAAGAACAGCCAGAAGCAAGGTGGGGGTGAGGCCCTGTTTGGCGACCTCCACCCCACCCTTCAATCCGATGGCCATCATCAGATAGAGCGCCAGAAATTTGGCGACCGCTTCGGGGATGCTGAGATCCGAGCGCGCGATGGCCGCGCCCACGCCGAGCAGAAAAAAAAGGACAACAGGCGAGAGAAGATTGCCGAGGGCGAGATCGAGAAAACTCATGTTTGCTCCTGCGGATTTTCACCCTGTTATCGCAGTGCAAAAGTAATTCAACATAATTTTTTGTGAAATAAACACCTGGTTTAAATGTGGAATGCCCCGTCTCGTCATTGCGAGGAGCCGAAGGCGACGCGGCAATCCATAGCGCCATGATGGTGGAGATGGGCGCTATGGATTGCCGCGTCGGCCCTTTGGGCCTCCTCGCAATGACGAGGCTCAATTGACGCCCCTGAGAGGGCGAGCGTAGATAAAGCCATCACATTCATCAGGATGCACTCCCATGACCGACCAGGCGCCCGGCTTTAACACTCTGGCTATTCACGCGGGCGCGGCGCCCGATCCCGCGACCGGCGCGCGTGCGACGCCGATCTATCAGACGACCTCTTTCGTCTTTGATGATGTGGACCATGCCGCCTCGCTCTTCGGCTTGCAGGCCTTCGGCAATATTTACACACGCATCACCAACCCGACCAATGCTGTGCTTGAAGAGCGCGTCGCCGCTCTTGAAGGCGGCACCGCGGCGCTCGCTGTGGCCTCAGGTCACGCAGCAGAATTCTTGTGCTTCCACACGATGATGCAGCCGGGGGATGAATTCATCTCGTCGAACAAGCTCTATGGCGGCTCGATCAACCAGTTCAATCAAGCCTATAAAAATTTCGGCTGGAATGTGAAATGGGCTGATCCCGATGATCTGTCGACCTTCGAAGCCGCCATCACTCCGCGCACCAAGGCGATCTTCATTGAATCCATCGCCAATCCGGGTGGCGTGATTTGCGACATTGAAGCGATTTCCAAAATCGCCAAGCGTGCGCGCGTGCCGCTCATTGTCGACAACACACTCGCCTCGCCCTATCTCGTGCGCCCGTTTGAACATGGCGCCGATATTATCGTGCATTCGGCAACAAAATTTCTCGGTGGCCATGGCAATTCCATCGGCGGTATCATTGTCGATGGCGGAACATTCGACTGGATGGCTGACAAGCGCTATCCGATGCTCTCGGCACCGCGTCCAGAATATGGTGGCATGGTGCTGGGCGAAACTTTTGGCAATTTCGCTTTTGCCATTGCCTGCCGCGTGCTGGGCTTGCGCGATCTGGGACCGGCGCTGGCTCCCTTCAATGCTTTCATGCTGCTGACCGGCATTGAAACCCTGCCTCTGCGCATGCAGCGCCATTCGGAAAACGCGCTCGCCGTTGCCGAATATTTGTCGAACCACAAGGCTGTGAAATGGGTCAGCTATCCGGGCCTGAAGGGTGACCGCTATTACAATCTCGCGCAAAAATATTGCCCGAAGGGTTGTGGCGCAGTGTTCACTTTCGGTCTGAAAGGTGGCTTTGATGCAGGCGTCTCGCTTGTGTCCAATCTGCAGCTCTTCTCGCATCTGGCCAATGTCGGCGACACACGCTCGCTGGTCATTCACCCCGCTTCCACCACACATCGCCAGCTGACGGATGAGCAAAAGGCTGTGTCAGGTGCAGGCCCCGATGTGGTGCGCCTGTCGGTCGGCTTGGAAGACACGAAAGATATTATCGCTGATCTGGAGCAGGCGCTGGCAGCGGCTGGTTAATCACCCTCTCCCAGAGGGAGAGGGTGGACTCGGGGCCCGTGGCCCCGAGCCGGGTGAGGGGTTACGCCCTCACCTGCAAAATTGTAACCCCTCATCCGTCGCGCTACGCGCGCCACCTTCTCCCTCTGGGAGAAGGTCAAGCTTCGCTCACACGCCGTGCATGCACCACGCACATGGCGAGAACCACCATCGCAAAGGCTTGATGCAAAAGTGCAGCGTGCAATTGCACCACGCTGAGCAGCGTTACAATGCCGATGACCGCTTGCGTCAAAACTAAAGCTGCAATGGCGCGCGCGCGTTTGGCAGCTGATGTGCCTTTCGCATGGCGCATCACATCCACCACATGCAACAGAGCCAGCGCCAAAAGCGCATAGGCCGTCATGCGATGATTGAATTGAACCGTCGTCACATTATCGAGCAGATTGGCCCACCAGGGTGAAAGGCGCCCAAGGTTTTCAAGCGGCGGGATGAAGTGTCCATCCATCAGCGGCCATGTGTTGTAGGTGTATCCAGCGCGCAGGCCTGCCACCAAACCACCCAGACCAATTTGTGTCAGCGTCAGCACAACCAGTGCGATAGATGTGGCGCGCAGACGCCCAACGGCGGCACCGAGAACTTCTGCAGCTTTGGGCTTCAGGCTGACTGCAAGCCAAAGCAAGAATGTAAATGTGAGCGAGGCGAGCAGCAGATGCACGGCGAGGCGCTCTTGGGCGACTTCAACGCGGCCCGTCAGACCTGACGTCACCATCCACCAACCGACAGCTCCTTGCAGTCCACCCAATGCCAACAGGCCAAAGCATTTCCATTTCAACGCGCCTTGCAAGCGGCCCGTGATCCAGAAAAAGGCGAGCGGCAGCGCGAAGGCCAAACCGATCACCCGGCCAAGCATGCGATGGCCCCATTCCCAGAAGAAGATGATCTTGAACTGAGCCACATCCATATTCGGGAAGAGCTGCGTATATTGGGGAATGGCTTTGTATTTCTCGAATTCCACGAGCCATTGCGCATCGCTCAGCGGCGGAATGACGCCCGTCACCACTTTCCACTCGGTGATCGACAGGCCCGATTCCGTCAGACGCGTGGCCCCGCCCACAATCACCATCAGAAAAACGAGCCCCGCGACTGCAAAAAGCCAGAAGCGCACGGGACGCATCGGATCAGCTGCTGTGGTGTCAGAGGTGGAGAAATGGGCAGCCAGGGTCATTTTGTCTCTCGAGGCGTGATCATGTCATATTCTTGGCCCGCATTGATATTCGCGAGACGCCGAGACATATAGCTGCGGGCAGGCTCATGACAACGCTTCTCCCTGTCGCACCCCAAGGACGCCCATCACGATGACCAGACGCACCCGCAAATTGATCGGCGCCTTTGTGATCATGATCTTCGTCGTGGTCTATGCGCTGGTCGCCATGGCACTGGCGCAGGCCCGCTTCGTGCAAGAGGCTTCCGGGATTGCTCAGGGCTTGATCTATGCAGGGCTTGGCATGGGCTGGATCATCCCGATCATGCCGCTCATCACCTGGATGGAGCGGCCGGACCCCGACGAAGCCTAGGCCGCCATTTCCCCGCGCGCCGAAAGGCCGATCCGGGCGGCGATGATTTCGGCGGCGCCCTCCTGCCGCAGGGCATCACGCATGGCGACCGTCTCAGGACTGCCGATTGGCCCCACACAGCCAATGACAGCGTGATCAATGCGCGGCGCCAAAGCACGTGCGAGGAGCTCCTGTGCAACACTATCCTCGTCCAGAACGGCAAGAATAACGAAATCATAGGTCTCGGCCAGAGCATCCATGACCACGGCCAGCCCGTCTCCGGCCGCCGACCTTCGATAGCCAGCGGGCAGGATATGCAAGCGCGAACCCGCCTCACGATGAATGGCCTGCGAGAACGAGGCTGATCCGTCGATCAACTCAGACAGACCAGGACGGGACGCCGATCCAGCACCGAAAACCACAAGAATAGCGCGGCCCTCGAGCGCCAGTGCGCGAGCAAATTGCGAGGCAAAGGCCGTGCAATCAAGGTGACTGAGCGGATGATCGGACCCCGGTGCATGGGTCACAAGCAGGCGCTTGGCACGGGCCGGACGATCGGAGGCGGCCACATGCAATACCAGCCGCTCAATCTCATCGGCGGGGGTCGGTGCCGGCTCAGCATGGCGGGCGGGAACCGCGGCAGGCTCCTCAGCAAGCGGCATAGGCAATGAGGCAGGACGCGGCAGCTCGCCAATTATCCGGGGCAAAGACAGGTCGGCAGGCGAAGCCGGCAACGACGCATTGCCGAAAATTTTTCCGATATTCAACAGCCCGCTCAGCAGGGAACCATGCTCGCGGAATCCTTCAGTGCGGGGCTCGGTGGCCCCAAATTCCAAAGGATGCGAAGGCGTTACGCGGCTCATGCCAAACTCCACGACTCGATGGCTTGAGTAGACAGCAACATGGTTGAGAGCTGGTTAATTCTCCTCAGCGCAATGCTCAACCCAAAGCATCATTGACCTGCCTCTCCTTCATCTTTTACGTGAGGTTTCGAGTTCACCCTGTTGCGTAAACCATTCGGTGGTCGTGTGTTTCGAATCTTGGACTTCCCGGTCTTTGTGCTTCAAGCAGGCTCTGTTTTGGCCTTCTGCCTCACGCTTCCGTTGCTCCTCACCCTGGCGCTCTTGCTCTCTTTCGAAACCGGTCGTCCGCCTTTCATGCGCAGCGGTGGAGTGCCTGCATTCCGATTCCAAACGCGCCGCACCAATGGAATGATCGGGCGTTGGGGAGCAAGGGTTGAGGTCACCGGACTGGTACATCTGCCGGCCCTGCGTGATGTCATTGCGGG